>NZ_JBIVFL010000001.1:626531-715290 GCF_044748125.1 Streptomyces sp. NPDC090025
GTCGCGCGGGCGGGGCGGGGGGCCGCGGCGGCGGGTCGCCCCGCGGCCGGGGGGGGGGGGGGGCCCGGCGCCGCCCCCCCCCCCCCCCCCCCCGCCCGTGTGTCGGGGATACTGGTAGGCGCAGACACAGAGGGAAAGGCCACACAACGTGACTGAGATCGAGATCGGGCGCGGCAAGCGCGGCCGCAGGGCGTACGCGTTCGACGACATCGCCGTCGTCCCGAGCCGGCGCACCCGGGACCCGAAGGAGGTCTCGATCGCCTGGCAGATCGACGCCTACCGCTTCGAGCTCCCCTTCCTGGCCGCTCCCATGGACTCGGTGGTCTCGCCGCAGACCGCGATCCGCATCGGTGAGCTCGGCGGCCTCGGCGTGCTGAACCTCGAGGGCCTGTGGACCCGGTACGAGGACCCGCAGCCGCTGCTCGACGAGATCGCCGAGCTGGACGAGGCCACCGCGACCCGCCGTCTGCAGGAGATCTACGCGGCGCCGATCAAGGAGGAGCTGATCGGGCAGCGCATCAAGGAGGTGCGCGACTCGGGTGTGGTCACCGCCGCCGCGCTCTCCCCGCAGCGCACCGCGCAGTTCTCGAAGGCCGTCGTCGACGCGGGCGTGGACATCTTCGTGATCCGCGGCACCACCGTCTCCGCCGAGCACGTCTCCGGCGCGGCCGAGCCGCTGAACCTGAAGCAGTTCATCTACGAGCTGGACGTCCCGGTCATCGTCGGCGGCTGTGCCACGTACACCGCGGCCCTGCACCTGATGCGCACCGGCGCGGCGGGTGTCCTGGTGGGCTTCGGCGGCGGTGCCGCGCACACCACCCGCAACGTGCTCGGCATTCAGGTCCCGATGGCGACCGCGGTGGCCGACGTGGCCGCGGCCCGGCGCGACTACATGGACGAGTCCGGCGGCCGTTACGTGCACGTCATCGCCGACGGCGGCGTGGGCTGGTCCGGCGACCTGCCGAAGGCGATCGCCTGCGGCGCCGACGCGGTCATGATGGGCTCCCCGCTGGCCCGCGCCACGGACGCGCCCGGCCGCGGTCACCACTGGGGCATGGAGGCCGTCCACGAGGACGTGCCGCGCGGCAAGCTGGTCGACCTGGGCATCGTCGGCACCACCGAGGAGATCCTCGCGGGCCCGTCGCACATCCCGGACGGCTCGATGAACTTCTTCGGCGCCCTGCGCCGCGCGATGGCCACCACGGGCTACAGCGAGCTCAAGGAGTTCCAGCGCGTCGAGGTCACCGTCGCGGACGCGCAGCACAAGCGCTGACGCCGGTCCCGCCGGTTTCGCGGCGGGCATGTCGTACGGGATGTCGTAAGGGATGTCGTACGGGAAAGGGCCCCGCACCTTCGAGGTGCGGGGCCCTTTCCCATGGGCGGGGGCGCCCTCCTACTCGGCGCCCTCCTACTCGGCGGCCTTCTTCGAGCCGCTGAACGCGGCGAACGCGGCCAGCGCGAAGAACAGGAAGGTCAGCGGGTCGAGATCTTCCTTCCACAGAGCCTGCACGGCGTCGAGGTGGTCGGTGAGGATCGTGCCGACCGAGATGTTCAGCTGCTTGCCGACGAGGATCGCGACGGCGAGCAGCTGGCCGAGGTAGACCGCGCCGAGCGAGAGCACGGCGCTGACCACCGGCAGGACCGGGTTGCGGCCGCCGGCCTTGCCCGCGGCGAAGCCGACGAGGAAGCCGACGCCGACGGCGGCCCAGCCGATCTCGCGCTCGATGGCACCGGCGATCCCGCCGTAGGCGCCGCCCGCGACGAGCGCGGCGACGAGCGCGGCCACCAGGCCGAGGCCCATGTTCGACCGGGCGGGCGCGGCCGGGGCGAACGGCGGCTGCGGCAGGGGCTCGGCGCCCTGGGCGAAGGGGTTGCCGGTCTGCGGTGCGGCCTGCGGAGCGGTCGGCTGAGCGGGCTCGGCGCCCTGGGCGAACGGGTTGCCGGGCGGCGGGACGGGCTGAGACATGAAGAAGTTCCCCCCATGGGAAGCGTGATGGAGCGATGAAGCGGCCTGGAGGCTAGCAGGCGTCCACGACATCCTCACAGGGGGTTTACTTCGGACACCCCCTAGAGCCGGTGGGCCGCGCCCGTCGGGGTGGCGCCGCGGGTGTCGAGGAGGAGCTGGGCCTTCACCGAGAGCCCCTGAAGGTCGTAGGTGCGGTGGTGCTGGAGCAGGATCGTGAGGTCGGCGTGGGCGGCGGCCTCGTACAGCGAGTCGGCGCGCGGGACGGGCAGCTCGCGGACGCGCCAGTCGGGGACGTACGGGTCGTGGTAGCTGACGGCCGCGCCCAGCTCCATCAGGCGGCGGGCGATCTCGTCGGCGGGGGAGCCCTGGCGGTCGGCCAGGTCGGGCTTGTAGGTGACGCCGAGCAGCAGGATCCGGGCGCCGCGGGCGGACTTGCCGTGCTCGTTGAGGAGGGTGGCGCAGCGCTGCACGACGTACTGCGGCATCCGCTGGTTGACCTGCCCGGCCAGTTCGACCAGGCGCAGCGGGCGGTGGCCCGCGAGGGTGTCGACGGGGACGCCGTGGCCGCCGACGCCGGGGCCGGGGCGGAACGCCTGGAAGCCGAAGGGCTTGGTCTCGGCGCAGCGGATGACGTCCCAGAGGTCGACTCCGAGGTCGTGGCAGAGCACCGCCATCTCGTTGACCAAGGCGATGTTGACGTGCCGGAAGTTGGTCTCCAGGAGCTTGACGGTCTCCGCCTCGCGCGGTCCGCGGGCCCTGACCACCTTGTCGGTGAGGCGGCCGTAGAAGGCGGCGGCGGATTCGGTGCAGGCGGGGGTGAGGCCGCCGATCACCTTGGGGGTGGCGGCGAGGCCGCGGGCGTCGCCGTGGATCCGGCTGCCGGGGTCGAGCCGGCCGGGGGAGTAGGCGAGGTGGAAGTCGCGTCCGGCGCGCAGCCCCGAGCCGCCTTCGAGGAGCGCGCGCAGCGGGCCCTCGGTGGTGCCGGGCGGCACCGGGGACTCCAGGATCACGGTGGTGTGCGGCCGCAGCCGGGCGGCGAGGGCGCGGGCGGCGTCGGTGACGGCGGTGAGGTCGAAGCCGCCGTCGGGTCCGGGCGGGGTGGGGGCGCAGATGACGGCGGTGCGGACCCGGCCGAGATCGGCCGGGCGGTCGGCGGCCTTGAAGCCCGCGGCGAGCAGCCGCCGGATCTCGGGCGCGGTGAGGGAGCCGTCGACGGGGGGCCGGCCCGCGGCGAGTTCGGCGACCGGGCGGGGGTCGGTGTCGTATCCGATGGTGGCGATGCCGGCCGCGGTGGCTGCCTGGGCGAGCGGGAGTCCGTGGTGGCCGAGGCCGATGACGGCGAGATCAGCGGGCATGGAGGTGGGCCGTCCTTCCCAGTAGCCGGAGGGGACGCGGCTCGCAACCCCTGTGGACCAAGGAAGCGAACGCAATGTCAGACTAAGAGTAAATATGACCGATATGCGGCATTGCGGGCCCGGAGGTCGCCGAGTGTTATCCACAGGGTGGGTGGTGGCGGTGGCTGAACTCGCGGGGGCGGGACAGAATCGACTGCGAGAGCCGGGCCGGGGGACGACGGGAGGCACCAACCGTGAGGACAGCGACACTGGGACCCGCAGAGCGCGCCGAGGCGCTGGCGGCGATGGCCGAGGGCGAGCTGGACGTGCTGGTCGTGGGCGCCGGGGTGGTGGGCGCGGGCACCGCGCTCGACGCCGTCACCCGCGGCCTCGCCACCGGCCTCGTCGAGGCCCGCGACTGGGCCTCCGGCACCTCCAGCCGGTCGAGCAAGCTGATCCACGGCGGCCTGCGCTATCTGGAGATGCTCGACTTCGCCCTGGTCCGTGAGGCCCTCAAGGAGCGCGGCCTGCTCCTCGAACGGCTCGCGCCGCACCTGGTGAAGCCCGTCCCGTTCCTCTATCCGCTCCAGCACAAGGGCTGGGAGCGGCTGTACGCGGGCTCGGGCGTCGCGCTGTACGACGCGATGTCGGTGTCCTCGGGACACGGCCGCGGCCTCCCGGTGCACCGCCACCTCAGCCGCCGCCACGCCCTGCGGGTCGCGCCCTGCCTGCGCAAGGACGCTCTGGTCGGCGCCCTGCAGTACTACGACGCCCAGATGGACGACGCCCGCTTCGTCGCCACCCTGGTGCGCACCGCAGCCAGTTACGGCGCGAAGGTCGCCAGCCGGGCCCGGGTCGTCGGCTTCCTGCGGGAGGGCGAGCGGGTGGTCGGCGCCCGGGTGCGGGACGTCGAGACCGGCGGGGAGTACGAGATCAGGGCCCGTCAGATCGTCAACGCCACCGGGGTGTGGACCGACGACACCCAGGCTCTGATCGGCGAGCGCGGCCAGTTCCACGTCCGCGCCTCCAAGGGCATCCACCTGGTGGTGCCCAAGGACCGGATCCACTCCAGCACCGGACTGATCCTGCGCACCGAGAAGTCCGTGCTGTTCGTCATCCCCTGGGGCAGGCACTGGATCGTCGGCACCACCGACACCGAATGGGACCTCGACAAGGCCCATCCGGCCGCCTCCAGCGCCGACATCGACTACCTCCTGGAGCACGTCAACAGCGTCCTGGCCACCCCGCTCGGCCGCGACGACGTCCAGGGCGTCTACGCGGGCCTGCGCCCGCTGCTCGCCGGTGAGTCCGACGCCACCAGCAAGCTGTCCCGCGAGCACACCGTCGCCCACCCGGTCCCCGGCCTGGTGGTCGTCGCGGGCGGCAAGTACACCACCTACCGGGTGATGGCCGAGGACGCCGTCGACGAGGCCGTGCACGGCCTCGACAAGCGGGTCGCCGCCTGTGTCACCGAGGACACCCCGCTGCTCGGCGCCGAGGGGTACCGGGCGCTGTGGAACGCCCGCGCGGGCATCGCCGCGCGCACCGGCCTGCACGTGGCCCGCGTCGAGCATCTCCTCAACCGGTACGGCTCCCTGACGGAGGAGATCCTCGACCTGATCGCCGCCGACCCGGCGCTCGGCAGGCCGCTGCCCGCCGCCGAGGACTATCTGCGGGCCGAGATCGTCTACGCCGCCTCCCACGAGGGCGCCCGCCACCTCGACGACGTGCTCACCCGGCGCACCCGGATCTCCATCGAGACCTTCGACCGGGGCACCCGCAGCGCCCGCGAGTGCGCCGAACTCATGGCGCCGGTGCTCGGCTGGGACGCCCGGCAGATCGACAAGGAGGTCGAGCACTACGAGAAGAGAGTCGAGGCGGAGCGCGAGTCGCAGCGCCAGCCGGACGACCTGACGGCGGACGCCGCGCGCCTCGGAGCGCCGGACATCGTGCCGATCTGACCCGTTCAGGGCACGTCCCGGGGGTGCCGGACGTTCTCGGAGTTCGGACCCGGGGGAGGCAGCGGTCCCGGAGTGAGGGACAATGAGCTCTCTTCCAGGGCGGGTTGCCGCATCGCGCGGGAGCGCCGGGCGCGGGCGTGATTCAGGGATCGCAGAGGGGACGCATGTCGGAGGCGGAGCAGTCGCGGAACACAGGGCGCGACCCCCGGCGGGACGCCGCCTCGGGCGCGGCCACCGACGGCGACCGAGGCGCGGTCCCGACCGCGCGCTCGGCGGAGCCGGACGAGCGGTCGCCCAAGGGTGGTGACGCCGTGTCGGACGCCGTGGCGGACGGTACGTCGGGCGCCGCTCCGGGTGCCGCTTCGGGCGCGGGCAAGGCCGCGGCGGAGCCGGTGGACGCGGCGCCGAAGGACGCGAAGCCCCAGGCCGGGGCGGACGCGAAGGCGTCGGGTGCGAAGGCGTCCGGCGCGCGGACTTCGGCCGGGGAGCCATCGGACGCGAAGCCGTCGGACACGAAGCCGTCGGACCGGCGGCCGGGTGCGAAGCCGGGCGCGGGCGCGCCCGTCACCCTGTCCAAGAAGTCCGGGAGCTCCGAGTCATCCGGCTCGTCCGGCTCGTCCGGCTCGACCGGGTCGACCGACGGGGCCGAGCCGGTCGCCGGGTTCGGGGCGGACACCGCGGCCGGCACCGGAACCGGCAGCACCGCAACCGGCGGCACCGGCCGCCCCGGTGACGCGGCGTCGGCCGAGGGCAGGCTGCTCGCCGGGCGCTACCGGCTCGGTGTGATGCTCGGCCGCGGCGGCATGGGCACGGTGTGGCGCGCGGTCGACGAGACCCTCGGCAGGACCGTCGCCGTCAAGGAGCTCCGCTTCCCCAGCAGCATCGACGACGACGAGAAGCGCCGCCTGATCACCCGGACCCTGCGCGAGGCCAAGGCCATCGCCCGGATCCGCAACAACGGCGCCGTGACCGTCTACGACGTGGTCGACGAGGACGACCGCCCGTGGATCGTCATGGAGCTCATCGAGGGCAAGTCGCTCGCCGACGCCGTCCGCGAGGACGGCACCCTCAGCCCGCGCCGCGCCGCCGAGGTCGGCCTCGCCATCCTCGACGTGCTCCGCTCCGCGCACCGCGAGGGCATCCTGCACCGCGATGTGAAGCCCTCCAACGTGCTGATCGCCGAGGACGGCCGGGCCGTCCTCACCGACTTCGGCATCGCGCAGGTCGAGGGCGACCCCTCGATCACCTCCACCGGCATGCTCGTCGGCGCCCCCTCGTACATCTCGCCGGAGCGCGCCCGCGGCCACAAGCCCGGCCCCGCCGCCGACCTCTGGTCGCTCGGCGGACTGCTCTACGCGGCCGTGGAGGGCAGCCCGCCGTACGACAAGGGTTCCGCGATCGCCACCCTCACCGCGGTGATGACCGAGCCCGTCGACCCGCCGAAGAACGCGGGCCCGGAGCTGGAGAAGGTCATCTACGGCCTGCTCGCCAAGGACCCGGCGCAGCGGCTCGACGACGCGGGCGCCCGGGCACTGCTGCGCGCCGTGCTCGACGCGCCCGAGGCCCCGCCGCAGCCCTCGCCCGAGGAGACCCGGGTCGTCCCGCTGCCCCCGCTGCCACCGGGCGAGCCCACGGCCGGTGCCGGGCCGAAGCCCGCCGAGGCCGCGGCCGACCGGATGCGCGGCGCCCTCAAGTCCGTGCGCAACGCCGCCGGAGCGGCCCGCACCGAGCCGCCGCGCCCCGCCCGGGGCACCACCGGCCACGCCGCAGGACCCGGCGCCGGAGCGGGCGCCCCCGACCGGCCCGGGTCGGCGAAGGCGTCGCTCACCGACGTCGTCCCGCGCCGCACCCTGGTGATCATCGCCGGGGTCGTGGTGCTGGCCCTGCTCGGCACGATCCTGTACGTCGCCCTCGGCGGCAACAAGGACGACGGCGACCAGCGGGCGGGCGCCGCGAACGGCGGCACCACCGCGTCCGCCGGGGCCTCCGGCGGCGCGGGCGGCAAGAACACCGACACCTCGCCGAGCGACCCGACCCAGCAGGGCAGCGGCGGCAAGCCGGCCGCCAGCAACGGCGGCCAGAGCGGCAGCACCCCCTCCGGCACGCCCGGCACCGCCCAGAACGGCGGCTCCGGCACCGGCGACACCGGCGACACCGGCGGCGCGGGCGCCGCGCTGCCGCCCGGCTACGTCCTGGTGACCAACGACCGCTTCCACTTCTCCATGGCCATGCCCGCCGCGTTCCGGATGACCGACATAGCGGGGGACAACTCCGGCGGGATATTCAACGCCGCCAAGGGCTCCTTCCCGCGCGTGCAGGTCGACTTCAACGACAGCCCGCGCGACGACGCGGCGGCCGCGTGGCGGGCCGCGATGGCAGGAGTCGCGGCGAGCAGCAACGGGTACAAGCACATCGGCATAGGTCCGGTGTCCTACAAGGGCTACCCGACCGTCGCCGACTGGGAGTTCGAGCGCACCCAGTACGGGCAGCGGATCCGGGTGCTCAACCGGGGCTTCAAGGTGGACGCCGACCGCGGCTACTCGATCATGATCAGCTGCGCCGCCGACAAGTGGGACGCGGCGGACTGCAAGACGCTGCGGGAGACGGCGTTCGCCACGTTCAGCCCCACGGACTGACCGGCGCACGTATCGTGAGAGGCCCCGCCCGAGACCGTGCGGGTGGGGCTCGGGGGACGGCAGGCGCGTGGGGAGGCGTCGTGGACGACTACGCCGGAAGGGTGCTCGCGGACCGCTACCGTCTGCCGCTGCCGCCACCGGACACGCACGCGTATCCGCACGAACTCGCGGAGACGCGCGCCTTCGACACCTACAGCGGCCAGGAAGTGCGCATCCGTCAGGTGCCGCTGCCCGAGGTCGTCGACGCCGAACTGCTCGACGGACAGCCCTACACCGAGCAGGGCCGGGCCACCCGCCGCCCGGCCGAGCCGACCGTCCGGCGCGCCGTCGAGGCCGCCCAGGCCGCCGCCCGGATCCCCGACCACCCGCGCCTCGACCAGGTCTTCGACGTGTTCGCCGAGGGCGGCTCGCTGTGGATAGTGAGCGAGTTCGTCCCCGCGACCCCGCTCTCCGAACTCCTCGCCGAGGGCCCGCTCAGCCCGTTCCGGGCCGCCGAGATCGGCGCCGACCTGCTCACCGCGCTGCGCGCGCTGCACGCGCACGGCTGGACCCATCGCAACGTCACCGCCCGCACCGTCCTGGTCTGCGACGACGGCCGCGTGGTCCTCACCGGCCTGGCCGCGGGCGCCGCCGAGGAGGCCCTGTGCGGCTACGCCCCGGTGCCCGACCCCGACGAGGACGACGCCTTCCCCTACCGGCCGCGCGCCGCCGAGGAGTTCCCGGCAGCCGAGGCCGAGGCCGAGGTGTACGAGGCGGAAACCTACGACACCTACGACACCGACGACACCGACGGCACCGAGACGCACGAGGACGAGGCGTACGGCGCCGAGGGGTACGAGGACGACGCCGACACGGACGCCGACGCCCGCCCGTACGGGCGCGGGGAGTCCGGCCCGCCCGAGCTCGGCCGCTACGCCACCGGCGGCGCCCCGTACGGCGCGTTCCCGGACACCGCCGCCGTGCCCGCGCCGATTCCGGCCCAGGCCCCCGCCCCGTACCCGTACCACGACACCGTGCTGCCGCCCGCCCGTTCGCCCGAGCCGTACCCCGACCAGACGTACCCCGACGAGACCTACGTCGACGAGCGCGGCCAGGACGGTGACGCGTACCCCGACGAGACCTATCTCGACACCCACCCCGACACCCACCCCGACGGTGGCGAAGGTGACGCGCCCGCCGCCACCGGGTACGGGCCGCACGGCGGCACTCCCTACGGTCCCGCCCGCGGCGCCCGGCCGGAACCGCCCGCCGTGCCCCCGGCGCAGGCCGGGCCGGTCGCGCCGCCCGCCGCCGACCCGCGCGCGCGGGCCGGGGCGATCGCCGCGTACCGGGCGGGCGCCCGGGCAGCCGCCGCGATCGGCGACACCGGCTCGCTCCCGGCCCAGCGCCCCGCCGGACCGCAGTCCGGACCGCAGTCCGGGCCCCCGGCCGGGCCGCCGGTCCCGCCCGAGCCGCAGTGGTGGGCACGGCCCGCCGACGACGGGGCCGACGACGGCGATGACGACGACACGTACGACGCCTACGACCGCTACGGACCGGAGGGCCCCGACGGCCCCCACCACCCCGACGGCCCCGACGACGAGGGCGGGACCCGGCCGCCCCGCGCGTACCTGATCGGCAACTGGAGCGACGGCCCGCACGCCTCCCGCGACGGCGGTCCGGCCGGTGGCGGCCCCGGCGGGGGCGGCCCGGTGCTGCCCGCGCTCCCCGCCGGATACCGGGCCGCCGCGCCCGACCCGGTGGCCGAGCCGATGCCCGCGCCCGCCGCCGACAGCTACCGCGGCCCGGTCACCCGGCTCGCCGCCGAACGCGCCCGGCAGACCCGGATGGCCGTGGTCGGCGCGGTCACCGAGCGCTGGGCGCCCGAGCAGGCGGGCCCGGTGCACGAGCACTGGCGGCTGGCCCCGCCGATCGGCCCCGCCACCGACCTGTGGGCGCTCGGCGCGCTGCTCTACCGGGCCGTCCAGGGCCACGCCCCGTACCCCGAGGACAACGTCGCCGAGCTGGTCCAGCTGGTCTGCGCCGAGCCGCCCGCCTTCGCCGAGGAGAGCGGCCCGCTGCGCCCGGTGGTGGAGTCGCTGCTCCGTCAGGACCCCACCGAGCGCCTGGACGTCGAGGAACTGAGCGGCTGGCTGCGGTCGCTCGTACGGTCCGCGCCCGAGCCGGACGCCGGGACCGGCGTCGTCCCGCTGCCGTCGCCCGATGCCACCCGGCTGCCCATCGTGCGCCGCCGGGGCGAGCTGGTGCGCCGCTGGCGCGGCGGCGCGGGCAGCCGACGCAGGCATGCCAAGGGGCGCGAGGGGCGGGGCGCGGCGGGCGGTCCCGAGTACGTGTCGTCCGCCCTGTACGCGGACGAGCCGGCCGGGTCGGGTCCCCGGGTGGCCTACGCGCCCGCGTACACCCCGACGGAACCCGCCGCGCCCGCGCCCGAGCGCGCCGCGCCGGAGCCCCGGCCGGCCTACGCGAACCAGACCGAGTACGCCGAGTACGCCGAGTACGCCGACGGGCAGGGCTACGACGAGATCCCGCAGCGCGCCTCACGCGCCCCGCGCGCGCCCGGGCGCCCCTCGGGCTCCCCGCGCAACCTCGGCCGCACCCTGCTGGTCCTGGTCCTGGTGCTGCTCGCCGCCGCCATCGTCTACGCGGCCTTCTTCATGCCCCGGCAGGGCGCGGGTGACGGCGGTACGGGCAAGGGCGGCACGGGCAAGGCCCCTTCGGCCTCCGGCGTCCCGGCCACGCCGTCCGGGCAGCCGCCCACGACCGGCGGCCCGTCCACCGGCACCGGCACGAAGCCGACCCCGGGTCCGACGGCCACCACCGCGCGGCCCACCGGGGATCCGTCGACGCCCGCCCTGGCCGAGGGCTACCAGCTGCACAAGGACCCGGAGGGGTTCCAGGTCGGCCTCGCGCGCGGCTGGCGGCGCAGCCCGATCAACGACGCCGGGCAAGTGCGCTTCACCAACGGTGACTTCACGCTGATCGTGGTGCCCGGCCGGGACTCGGTGCGGGCGTCGGGCGCCGACCCGCTCGCGTACCAGAACAACAAGGAGCGCGAGCTCCAGCCGTGGCGGGACTCCTCCTGGGCCGGTGCCTCCGGGCTCCGCCGGATCGACATCGGCCAGCAGGCCATGGCGGTCGGGCAGTTCACCTGGCCGGACAGCACCGGGCGTGAGGTGTTCGTGCGGAACCTGGCGCTGATCGACCGCGGCCGCTACCACGTCGTCCAGGTCATCGGACCTGATGAGCGACGTGACAAGGTGTCCGAGATCTACGACCAGGCGGTGAAGGTCTACCGGGCGACCCGCTGACCTGCGGCGCCGCCCGTCCCACCGGGTGGCGTCCGGGCGCTGTCCAGGCGATGTCCGGGCGGCGCCCGGGTCCGGTCGCGGTTGGCCGAAAACCGTTGCTGGTTACAGCTTGTCGGCAAAGCGAGCCCCGAGGTTCCGTCCGCCGTACCCCCCTCCGTAATCTTTCCTCGGAAGCGACCGAGCGGGGGCACGTGGAACATTCTGAGAGCACCGGAACCGGGCTGCTGCTCGCCGGTCGCTACCGGCTGGGCGAGTCCATCGGCCGCGGCGGCATGGGCAAGGTCTGGCGCGCCCACGACGAGGTGCTGCACCGGGTCGTGGCCGTCAAGGAGTTGACGGCGGGCCGGTTCGTGGCCGAGGCCGACCGGCTCGTGCTGCACGCCAGGACACAGAAGGAGGCCCGGGCGGCGGCCCGGATCAGCCACCCCGGCGTGGTCACCGTGCACGACGTCCTGGAGCACGACGACCGCCCGTGGATCGTCATGCAGTACGTGGACGGCCCCTCGCTCGCCGACGCGACCAAGGAGTCCGGCACCGTCGAGCCGCGCGAGGCCGCCCGGATCGGCCTGCACGTGCTCGGCGCGCTGCGCGCCGCGCACGCCGCCGGGGTGCTGCACCGCGATGTGAAGCCGGGCAATGTGCTGCTCGCGCGCGACGGCCGGGTGCTCATCACCGACTTCGGCATCGCCGCGATCGAAGGCGACTCCTCCATCACTCGTACGGGTGAACTCGTCGGCTCCATCGACTATCTGGCGCCCGAACGGGTGCGCGGCGGCGACCCGGGCTCCGCGTCCGATCTGTGGTCGCTCGGCGCCACGCTCTACGCGGCGGTGGAGGGTGGCTCGCCGTTCCGCCGCAGCTCGCCGATCGCCACCATGCAGGCCGTGGTGACCGAGGAACCGCCGTACCCGGAGAAGGCCGGGGCGCTCGCCCCGGTCATCGTCGCGCTGCTGCGCAAGGACCCGGAGCAGCGGCCGCGCGCCGACGAGGCCGAGCGGATGCTGCTCGACGCCATGGAGGGGCGCGCCCCGCAGGCGGCACAGGCGTACGTGCCGACCCAGCGGATGCGCCCCGAGGACCTCGCCGCCGCCGCGCCCGGGACGACCACCCCGCTGCCGGTGCCGTACGAGGAGCTGACCGAGGACCCGACCGCGCGGGTCCGGTCCGGGACGGGCACCCAAGTCCCTGGCACCCCGGCCGCCGCGTCCGCCCCCTCCGTAACGGTGGGAGAGCAGGCCACTCCCGCCACCCCGACCGCTTCCGCCACCCCGGGCACCACCGGCACCTCGGCCACTCCAGCCGCTCCCGTCCCGTCGCCGGGCGGTCCGGCGAACGGTTCCGGCCACGGCGGCGGCACGGTCGGCACCGGTACCACCGGAACCACCGGCACGACCGGCACCACCGTCGGCACCGGCGGGCCCCGCCCTCGGGGCCGCTGGCGCCCCGCGCTGATCGCCGCCGTCCTCGCCGGACTGCTCGCGGGCGGCGCCGTGTTCGTCGCCATGACCCAGTTCGGCGACAAGGGCGGCGACCAGGGCGGCGAGGGCAAGCCGGGGCCGACCGTCACCGACGGGGCGACCAAGTCGCCCGCCAAGGGCGGCGTCCCGGCGGGCTGGCACCGGGTCCAGGACCCGGAGGGCTTCAGCCTGGTCGTCCCGGACGGCTGGAAGCGCCAGATGGACGGCGACCAGATCGACTACACGCCGGACAACGGCCGCCACCGCATCCGGATCAGCGTCGACAAGTCGCCCGACTTCGAGAACCCGTACATGCACCTGCTCGATCTGGAGAAGATCGTGGCCAGGCGGATGGAGTACAAGCGGGTCCGGCTGACCCAGAACACCTTCCGCGACCAGGTCAATTCCGCCATCTGGGAGTTCACCTGGATCGAGAAGCAGACGTTCCCGGGACCGCGCCACGCGATCGACCAGGTGTACTACGGCGACGACGGCGTCGAGTACGCCCTGTACATGGCCTCGCCCGAGACGACCTGGGACCGCACCCGCGAGCAGTTCGACATCATGAAGAAGTACTTCAAGGCCCCGGGGGAGGCCGTGAGCCCCTGATCAGGGCGGATGTGCCAGCGATCGCTGGCGCGGTTGTGCGCGCCCGGTGAAAACGCGTTACTGGTGGGTACCCAAAGCCGGGATTGCGGCCTACGCTCGGGCTCATGACGGACTCGCAGGCAGCCGACGCGCAGGCCCCCACCACCGCCCAGACCGCCGAGGCCGGCCCGGCCGACCAGGTCCGGGCCACCCTGGTCGCCGAGGCGCCAGGGCGCGGCACCAACCCCGTCGCGGCCGCCCCCGCCGGGGCGCGCACCGCCGCCGACGTGGTCACGCCCGACCTGGTCGCGCGGCTCACCCGCGGGCTCGTGGGCTCCGGCCGTACCGCGAACCACACCCCCTTCACCGGGGCGAAGCTGGCCGACCTGCCCGAGTCCACCCCGGACGACGTCGCCGAGGCGTTCCGCCGCGCCCACGCCGCCCAGGGCGCCTGGGCCGCGACCCCGGTCCGGGCCCGCGGCGCCGTCATGCTCCGCTTCCACGACCTGATCCTCGACCGGCAGGCCGAGATCCTCGACCTCATCCAGCTGGAGACCGGCAAGGCCCGGCTGCACGCGCACGAGGAGGTCCAGTCGGTCGCCGTCGCCGCCCGGCACTACGGCCGCAAGGCCGACGCCTATCTGCGGCCCCGGCGGCACACCGGCGTGGTGCCCACCCTCACCAAGGTCACCGAGCTGCGCCAGCCGCGCGGGGTCGTCGGCCAGATCGCGCCCTGGAACTACCCCCTGGAGCTGTCGGTCGGCGACGCCCTGCCCGCCTTCGTGGCCGGCAACGCGGTGGTGATGAAGCCGGACACCGAGACCGCGCTCACCGCGCTGTGGGCCCGTGACCTGCTGATCGAGGCCGGGATGCCGGCCGAGGTGTTCCAGATCGTGCTCGGCGACGGCCCGGTGGTCGGCCCCGAGGTGGTCCGGCACGCCGACTACGTCTCCTTCACCGGCTCGACCCGTACCGGCCGCGAGGTCGCCCAGGGCGCCGCCGCCCGGCTCGTCGGCGTCAGCCTGGAGCTCGGTGGCAAGAACGCCATGCTGGTGCTCAAGGACGCCGACATCGAGAAGGCCGCCGCGGGCGCCGTCCGCGCCTGCTTCTCCTCCGCGGGCCAGCTCTGCATCTCCATCGAGCGGCTGTACGTGCACGAGTCGATCGCCGACGACTTCGTCGCCCGCTTCGCCGCCCGCACCCGCGCCATGCGGCTCGGCAGCTCCCTCGCGTACGGCGCGGACATGGGCTCCCTGGTCGGCGAGCGGCAGCTGGAGACCGTCACCCGGCACGTCGACGAGGCCGTCGCCAAGGGCGCCACGCTCGTCGCGGGCGGTGTCGCCCGCCCCGACATCGGCCCGCTGTTCTACGAGCCGACCATCCTCGACGGCGTCGAGGCGCCGATGGCGGTCTGCGCCGAGGAGACCTTCGGCCCGGTCGTGTCGATCTACCGGTTCACGGACGAGGACGAGGTCGTCGAGCGCGCCAACGCCACCGCGTACGGCCTCAACTCCTCCGTCTGGACCACCGACTCGCGCCGCGGCCACGCGGTCGCCGCCCGGCTGCGCACCGGCACCGTCAACATCAACGAGGGGTACGCGCCCGCGTACGGCAGCGTGCGCGCCCCGATGGGCGGCATGAAGGACTCCGGCCTCGGCCGCCGGCACGGCTCCGAGGGCATCCTCAAGTTCACCGAGGCGCAGACCGTCGCCCAGCAGCGGCTGATCCCGCTGGCCCCGTCGCTCGGCATGGACGACGCGAAGTACGCCGCGTTCATGACCACGTCACTGAAGGTGATGAAGGCCCTGCGGCTGCGCTGACCCGCGCCCGCGCCCGCATCCGTATCCGATTCGCCGTCCCTGTCGGCCCGTTCCGGTCCCGTTCCGTACGAGGAGAGCCATGACCGCGGTACCCCCTGCCCAGAATCAGGCCGAGGACGGCCCGGAGGGCGACGACAGCGCGTACGACGACACCGCGTACGACTACGACGTGGTCGTGATCGGCTCCGGCTTCGGCGGCTCGGTCACCGCGCTCCGGCTCACCGAGAAGGGCTACCGGGTCGGCGTCCTGGAGGCCGGGCGCCGCTTCACCCGGGCGACCCTGCCGAAGAACTCCTGGGACCTGAAGAACTTCCTGTGGGCCCCGACGCTCGGCCTCTACGGCATCCAGCGCATCCATCTGCTCGGCAACGTCATGGTCCTCGCGGGCGCCGGGGTCGGCGGCGGCTCGCTCAACTACGCCAACACCCTGTACGAGCCGCTGGCGCCGTTCTTCGACGACCCGCAGTGGAAGGACATCACCGACTGGCGCGCGGAACTCGCCCCGTACTACGACCAGGCCAAGCGGATGCTCGGCGTCCGGGTCAATCCGACGATGACGCCGTCCGATGTGCACCTGAAGGCCACCGCCCAGGCCATGGGCATCGGCGACACCTTCCACCTGGCGCCGGTCGGCGTGTTCTTCGGCGACGGGCAGGACTCCGACGGCTCCGAGACGGCACGGGCCAGGCCGGGCGGCGAGGTCCCCGACCCGTACTTCGGCGGCGCGGGCCCGTCCCGCCGGGCCTGCACCGAGTGCGGCGAGTGCATGACCGGCTGCCGCCACGGCGCCAAGAACACCCTCAACGAGAACTACCTCCACCTCGCCGAGCGGGCCGGGGCGACCGTCCACCCGATGACCACCGTCGTCGCCGTGACCGAGAACTCGCGCGGCGGCTTCGCGGTGCGCACCCTGCCCACCGACAACCGCAAGAAGGGCGCGGGCCGCACCTTCACCGCCCGCCGGGTGGTCGTCGCGGCCGGCACGTACGGCACCCAGACGCTGCTGCACCGGATGAAGGACAGCGGTCTGCTGCCGCACATCTCGGGGCGGCTCGGCGAGCTGACCCGGACCAACTCCGAGGGCCTGGTCGGCTCCCAGACCACCGACCGGCGCTACCGCAAGCGGCACGGCCACGCGCGCGCGGACTTCACCAAGGGCGTCGCCATCACCTCGTCCATCCACCCGGACGAGAACACCCACATCGAGCCGGTGCGGTACGGCAAGGGCTCCAACTCCATGGGCGCCCTCACCGTCCTCCAGGTGCCTTACGGCGCGCACCGGGTGCGCCGCTGGCTCGGGGAGGTCGTCAGGCACCCCGCCCTGGCCGTCCGCTCGCTGTCCAACCGGCGCTGGTCGGAGCGGACCATCATCGGCCTCGTCATGCAGTCCCTGGACAACTCGCTCACCACCTACCGCAGGCCCGGCGGCCTCGGGAAGGGCCTGCTCACCGCCCGGCAGGGGCACGGCGCGCCGAACCCGACCCAGATCGAGGCGGCGACCAGGGCCGCGAGCCTGATGGCCGAGGAGATCAACGGCTTCGCCGGGTCCAACATCGGCGAACTGATGGGCACCCCGCTCACCGCGCACTTCCTGGGCGGCTGTCCGATCGGCGCGGACGCGGAGTCCGGTGTCATCGACCCGTACCACCGGCTGCACGGGCACCCGGGCATCTCGGTGGTCGACGGCGCGGCCGTCTCCGCCAACCTCGGCGTCAACCCGTCGCTGACGATCACGGCGCAGGCCGAGCGCGCGATGTCCTTCTGGCCCAACAAGGGCGACGCCGACCCGCGGCCCCGGCCGGGTGCCGCGTACGTGCGGATCGCCGCCGTCGAGCCGAAGTCGCCCGCCGTCCCGGCGGAGGCGTTCGGCGCGCTGAAGCTGCCGTTCCTCGGGATGCCCGCGCTGCCGCCGAAGGCGGCGAAGCCCGCGGAGTAGGAGCGGGTGCCGTCCCGGCCGGGATTCCGGTACTCCGGCCGGGATTCCGGTACTCCGGGCGGGCGGCCCGGGACAGCGGAAAGGGCGCTGCACCCCCCTCCGAGTGCAGCGCCCTTCCGGTCTCCCGGTGTTGCTGACTAGATGACCGGTGACCTGGGGCATTGGTTGTAGCCCGCTCACGGAATCTTTATGTGACGCGCGTCACATGTGGGGCGGGTGATCGGTGGCGCCCGGGCCGGACATGGCACAGGGGCCCCGCGGCGCGATTCCGGTCGCGCGCACGGGGCCCCTGGAGGGCACCGGCGTCAGGGCTGCGGCGGTGCCGTGGGGGCGGCGCCGGGGGGTGGGGCGCCGCGTCGGGAAAGAAGGCGGAGGGGTGTCGCGGGGAGCGGGACGGTGCGGGACGCTTCGGTTCGGTTCGTATCGGCCGAGTCGCGGTCGGTCCCGGGCGTCCCCGGGACCGACCGCCTTTTCTGGGTGACCGGGCTGCTGTCCCCTGCCGTCCGGTCACGCGCGCTGGGGCGAGGTCCCACGACGCACCTCAGAGGTACGTCACACGCCCCAGCGAAGCCACGCGTGGTCTTGTTCGGGCCCGCCCCTGGCTGGCACGGACATCACGACCAACGAAGCCGCGGCGGACCCGGTCACGCGCCGTACGGGTGAGAGGCGGCCCGAACTCGGGTGCGGGGGCGTACGGGGACCGGTCCCGCGTCGCCCCGGGGGCGCTGCCGCAGGGTGGCTCAGACCCGGCCGCGGCACAGCTCCAGCATGGTCATCGCGAGCGAGGTGCCCGGCTTGCCGAGCGCGTCGCGGTAGTGCGCCAGGACCTCCATCTCGCGGGCCAGGTTCACCCGGCGGCCGCCGGAGGTGATCCGGGCCTCCTGGATGACGGCCGAGACGGCCATCCGTTCCTGGATCAGACCGATGATCCGGTCGTCGAGCGCGTCGATCCGCTCGCGGGCGTCGCCGATCAGGCTGGCCGCCTCGTCGGTGCGGGCGCCGGTCTGCTCGGTGAGGGTCTTGGTGCTCGTGGTGACGCTCATGGGTGGGGCTCCTTGTGCTCGTCGTGGTGGTGGGCACGGGGCCGGAGCGAGAGGACCCGAAACACAGAACGCCCCGGGCCTTTCGGACCGGGGCGCCTGGGAAGTCGTTGTCAGTTGCTGCAGCAGCACGACCTGTGGCGTCCGGACCGGCCGGCGCCATAGGTAAAGACGTGGTTCGTGAGCTTGCGCATGGCAGACAGTATGGCCCTCGGTGACGGAGCGGGGGCAACCCGGGTTCGGATGGTGAGACGAAGACCACCCCGGGGCCGCCCCGATTCGGATGGTGCGACGAAAGCCGAATCCCGCGCGCCGGTAGAATCGACAAATAGAGAACCTCTCCCACCCCCGCCGGAAGGCCGCCGTAGTGTCCTCAGCGCCCCCCGCTGCCGCGCCCGACGTCGTCCTGGTCGTCGACTTCGGCGCCCAGTACGCCCAGCTCATCGCCCGTCGCGTCCGTGAGGCGCGGGTCTACAGCGAGATCGTCCCGTCCACCATGCCGGTGGCCGAGATGCTGGCCAAGAACCCCAAGGCGATCATCCTCTCCGGCGGTCCGTCCTCCGTGTACGCCGAAGGCGCCCCGCGCCTGGACCGCGCGCTGTTCGAGGCCGGGGTCCCGGTCTTCGGCATGTGCTACGGCTTCCAGCTGATGGCGACCACGCTCGGCGGCACCGTCGACAACACCGGCTCCCGCGAGTACGGCCGTACCCCGCTGCACGTCTCCAAGGCCGGCTCGACCCTCTTCGAGGGCACCCCGGTCGAGCAGTCGGTGTGGATGTCGCACGGCGACGCCTGCTCCGCCGCCCCCGAGGGCTTCACCGTGACCGCGTCCACCGACGTGGTGCCGGTCGCCGCCTTCGAGAACGACGAGAAGAAGCTCTACGGCGTCCAGTACCACCCCGAGGTGCTGCACTCCACGCACGGCCAGCAGATCCTGGAGCACTTCCTCTACCGCGGCGCCGGCATCAAGCCCGACTGGACCACCGGCAACGTCATCGAGGAGCAGGTCGCCGCGATCCGCGCCCAGGTCGGCGGCAAGCGCGCGATCTGCGGTCTGTCCGGCGGCGTCGACTCCGCCGTGGCCGCCGCCCTGGTGCAGAAGGCCATCGGCTCGCAGCTCACCTGCGTCTACGTCGACCACGGTCTGATGCGCAAGGGTGAGACCGAGCAGGTCGAGAAGGACTTCGTGGCCGCCACCGGCGCCAACCTGGTCGTCGTCGACGCCCAGGAGCGCTTCCTGACCGCGCTGGCCGGCGTCTCCGACCCGGAGACCAAGCGCAAGATCATCGGCCGGGAGTTCATCCGGGTCTTCGAGCAGGCGCAGCTGGAGATCCTCCAGGAGGAGGGCCCCGAGGTCGCGTTCCTCGTGCAGGGCACCCTCTACCCGGACATCGTCGAGTCC
The DNA here is from genome assembly GCF_044748125.1 of Streptomyces sp. NPDC090025. NCBI lineage: Bacteria > Bacillati > Actinomycetota > Actinomycetes > Kitasatosporales > Streptomycetaceae > Streptomyces > Streptomyces sp. NPDC090025. The sequence goes on from NZ_JBIVFL010000001.1 coordinate 645,980, forward strand.
GGCGGCGGCACCGGCACCGCCAACATCAAGTCCCACCACAACGTGGGCGGCCTCCCCGACGACATCGAGTTCGAGCTCGTCGAGCCGCTGCGCCAGCTGTTCAAGGACGAGGTCCGGATGGTCGGCCAGGAGCTCGGCCTGCCGGAGGAGATCGTCCAGCGCCAGCCGTTCCCCGGCCCCGGCCTCGGCATCCGCATCGTCGGCGAGGTCACCAAGGAGCGCCTGGACCTGCTGCGCGAGGCCGACGCCATCGCCCGCGAGGAGCTGACCTCCGCCGGTCTCGACCGCGAGATCTGGCAGTGCCCGGTCGTGCTGCTCGCCGACGTCCGCTCGGTCGGCGTCCAGGGCGACGGCCGCACCTACGGCCACCCGATCGTGCTGCGCCCGGTGTCCTCCGAGGACGCCATGACCGCCGACTGGTCGCGCCTGCCGTACGAGGTGCTCGCCCGCATCTCGACCCGCATCACCAACGAGGTGGCGGACGTCAACCGGGTCGTCCTCGACGTGACCAGCAAGCCCCCGGGCACCATCGAGTGGGAGTGACCCCTCCCGCCGTACGTGCCTGAGCGCGCCTGAAGCCGTCGTCCCCGAGCAGGGGGCGGCGGCTTCGCGCGTACGCCGACTCCGTACGCCGAATTCGTACGCCGAGTTCGGACGCCGGGTCTGTACGCCGACTGCGGACGCCGAGTTCGTACGTTGTCCGTACGGGCTCTGGTGACTTGCGGGTACGGGCGTTACCTTCCGGCGCATGACCGAGATACCGGCGCCCGGCCCGGCCCCCGTCCCCGTGGACCAGCTCCACTTCGCCATGCCGCCCGTCCACGCGACGGCCGCCGAGGAGCGCCTGCACCGCAAGCAACGGCTCGCCGCCGCGCTGCGGATCTTCGGGCGGCTCGGTTACGAGGAGGGCGTGTCCGGGCATCTCAGCGCGCGCGACCCGGAGCATCCCGACTGCTACTGGGTGAACCCCTTCGGTGCCCCGTTCGCCGACCTCACGGCGAGCGACCTGATCCTGGTCAACGGGGACGGCCAGGTCGTGCACGGCGGGCAGCACGTCAATCAGGCCGCCTTCACCGTGCACGCCCAGGTGCACCGGGCCAGGCCGGACGTGGTGGCGGTGGCGCACACCCACTCCACGCACGGGCGGGCGCTCGCCGCGCTCGGCGAGCTGATCGACCCGATCACCCAGGAGGCGTGCGCCTTCTACCAGGACCACGCCCTCTACGACGCCTACACCGGGGTCACCGTCGACCCCGAGGAGGGCCGCCGGATCGCGGTCGCGCTCAGCGGCTTCAAGGGGATCGTGCTGCGCAACCACGGGCTGCTCACGGTCGGTTCGTCGGTGGACGCGGCGGCCTGGTGGTTCATCGCGATGGAGCGCTGCGCCCAGGTGCAGCTGGCGGCACGGGCGGCGGGCAAGCCGGTGCTGATCGACCACCGGGACGCCGTCGCCACCCGGGAGCAGCTCGGCAGCGATCTGGTCGCGTGGATCAACTATCAGCCGCTGTGGCGGCGGATCAGCCGCACGGAACCCGAACTCCTGTCGTAGAAGACTCCTTTCCGTCAATGTGATGACTCTTCAATCACTCCCGCACCGGGGGTGGTGTCGCCTCTCCCGGGGCATTGGGTGCGGCACAATTCCCTGGAACCATGGGCGAGTTGGCTGACCGTTGTGCTGGGTCGGGCCGACGGTGCCGGTCGGACGAGTGGGGAAGTGGGCGGCGCCGTGGCGGTGCAAGAGGCGAGAGTGTGCGGCGACCCGGACGGCGGCGGCTGCCCGCACTGCGAACGCTCCGGCCACCGGCGTGCCGTCGCCGCCTTCCTCGCCCGCCGCGACGAACTCGCCGCCGGGCACGGGGTGCCCGCCGCCCTGGCCCACTCGCCGGTCGCCTCCCGGCAGTGGGTCTCCGACGCGCTCGCCCAGTCCGCCCGCACGGTGAGCGCCCGGGGCCGGGACGCGGGCCCCGGCCGCTCCGGCCGGGTGCGCCGCCGCACGGTCGCCGCCGCCTGGGGCGCGGTGCTCGCGCTGCTCCTCGGGCAGGCGCTCACCGCCCTCGGCACCGGCTGGACCGGCACCCGCACCGCCGCCCTGGGCGCGGCCGCGGTGCTCGCCGCCGCGCTGACCGGCGCCGCCGGGCTGCACCGGGCGCGCGGCGGGGTCCTCGCGCCGCTGCTCGGCGAGGACAACCGGGTCTCCACCTCCCGTACCGTCGCCGCCTGCTGGCTGCTGCTCGCCGTCTTCGCCGTCCTCCAGCTCTCGCTGCTGCTCGCCGCCGGGGCGCCGCACGTCGACCTCGGGCTGCGGCGCGGCGCCGGACTGCTCGTGGTGCTGGCCCTGGCCGGGTGGACGGCGGTCACCGCGCGGCTGATCGTGGCGCTGCGGGTGGCGGGCCGCCGGCTGCAGAAGGTCCGCGCCGACCGGCCCAGGGCCGCCGATCTGCTCTGCGACGACGACGGGCGGGCCGCCCTGACCGACCTGCAGTACGTCCTGGTGTCGACCGCCGTGCTGGTGGTCGCCGCGGTGCGGCTCGGCCGCGCCCCGGACCGGCTGCCCGAACTGCCCTGGGCGCTGGTGCTGCTGTTCGCCGTCTCGGTCACCTGCTACCTCTCCGGGAAATGCGCCGAGGGCGGCCGCCCCAAGATCTTCTCGGTGGTCCGGGCCCGCGAGGCGGGCGACCTCGACGCGCCCATCCGCACCGGCGACGACATCGAGATCCGGGGCACCGGCTTCGTCCCGGCGGGCGCCGCCGCGCCCGATCCGCTGACCCGGCTGGTGGTCCGGATCGGCCCGGTGCACGCCCATGTCCCGCTGGTGCCGGTGCCGGGCGGCTTCGCCAACCCCACCGACACGGCCCTCACCGTGCCGCTCCCGGTCGATGTGGAGCCCGGCCGGGTCGAGGTGTGGGTGGTGACCGCCGCCGGGGTGGAGACCAACCGGGTCACCGTCGACGTCCTCGACTGACCACCCCGACCCGGGCCCCCGGGGCCCGCGGCCCCCTTCGGTCACCGGAAACCCCGGGCCCAGGGAATGACCCCGCACAGAAATCCGAGGAGAATCGTTCCTGGGGGACTGTTGAAGGTAGAACGGACCCGGACGGGCAGCGGGACGGACACCCTGACGGATTCCCGGAAGGGCCCGCCGGACCGACAGCGAACGGGCAGCGGGACGAGAGGCGGCCGGAGATGACGGCGACGGGACCCACGGACGAGACGACACCGGGCGGCGGCTCCGGCGGGCTTGGCGGGCCCGGCGGGCTGGGCGGGCCCGGCGGACTTGGCGGGCCCGGCGCCTGGAAGGCCCTCGCCACCCGCTACGCCCTGGTCCCGCTGCGGATCTTCCTCGGCATCACCTTCATCTACGCGGGCCTCGACAAGCTCACCGACGCCGCCTTCATGGCCGACAGCGGCCTCGGCTCGATCGGCGAGACCATGCGCGGCGTCCGGGACACCTCGGCCGTCCCCGCCCTCGTCGACCTCGCCCTGAAGAGCCCGGTCGGCTTCGGCTACGCCATCGCGCTCGGCGAACTCGCCGTCGGCCTCGGCACCCTCTTCGGGCTCTTCGGCCGGGTGGCCGCCCTGGGCGGGGCGCTGATCTCGCTGAGCCTCTGGCTGACCGTCAGCTGGCAGGTGAACCCGTACTACCTCGGCAACGACCTCGCCTATCTGATGGCCTGGCTGCCGCTGCTGCTGGCCGGGACGCCGGTGCTGTCGCTCGACGCGCTCCTCGCCGCCCGCCGCCGTATCCGGTAGGCGGTCCAGGACGCCAGCGCGGCCAGCGCGCAGCCGCCGGACAGCACCGGCATCACCACGTACCAGGGGACGGACCAGACGCCCGCCGCGTCGCCGAGGAACAGCGCCGACAGGGTCAGCGCGGCAAGGCCGAGGATCAGCCGCCCGGGGCGGAACTCATGAAGCAGCACGGGTGACCTCCACCTGTCCGAGGCCGACCTCGAGGAAGAGGTCGACGGTGCCGCCCGGGGCGACGCCCGGCGGCGGGAGCAGCGTCCGGGTCTCGTCGAGATCCGGCTCGATGTCGATGTCGTCGTGCCGCACGCCGGGCGTGGCGGGCGGCTCGGGCGCGGTGGGCGCGGCCGGGGCCGTCTGGGCGGCCGGTGCGGCCGGTGTGTCCTGGGCGTCCCGGGCGTCCCGGCTGGCGCGCGCCTCGGGCGCGGGCGGGGCGCTCGGGGTGCTCCTGGGCAGCGGCGCGGCCTGGTTCGGCGGCAGGCTCAGATCCCCGAGACCCACCTGGGCGCGCAGCGTCACCGTCGCGTTCCGCGGCACGATCACCTTCACCTTGCCCGCGCCGACCTCCACCGAGGTCGACACCCGGGTGCCCGCGGGGACCTTCAGACCGGACAGGTCGAGTGTGCCGACACCCGTCCCCAGCTCGTACCGCGACTGCACCGAGGCGGCCGCCGCCGGTCGCCAGGTCTCCCGTGCCCACACGGTGGAGATCTGCTTGGGCAGCACCGAGGCCACCGTGAGCAGGCCCGCCGTCAGCACGAACAGACACAGCGTGCCGAAGCCGGTGCGGCCCAGGAAGCTGCTGATGAGCAGCCCGAGACCGATCACGCCGAGCGCCGCCGCGAGGCCGATCTGCAGGCTGGTGCCCAGCGGGTGGGAGTGCCAGGTCAGGCCGGTGCCCAGACCGCCGGCCATCAGGGCGAGCAGGAAGACGAGCCCGCCGATGGACAGCGGCTCCGCCCCGCTCCTGACCGAGGGCTTCGGCCGGGCTCCGGGCGGGACCGGCGGACCCCACTGGCCGCCCGGGGTCGGCACCGCACCGTTGACCAGGCCGTCCCGGTCGACGATCCCGTGCGGGCCCCAGAGATAGCCGATGGCCACCTTGCCGGTCGAGCCGTCCTTGACGATCGGGTCCCGCCACCAGGACGGGAACTCCACCAGCGGCGGAGCCTTGGTCTCCGGCGGCGCGTCGGAGACCGCGAGCGCGGCGGCCGGGTCTATCCGGCCGCCGTCCTCGGCGGTCTGCGCGACCGCCGGCCGCCGCTGCGACCAGACCGCGGCGCCGCTCACCGCGACCGTCAGGACCAGGGCGAAGGCCAGCGTCGAGCCGTTGCGCAGCATCGAAAGGAAGATGCCGCAGCCCACCAGGGCCATCAGCACCGCCGACAGCGAGGCGCCGGACACCCGGCCGGTCAGCAGCCGGCGGCCCTCGCTCTCCTCCTCGTCCGCGAGCGGGATCAGCAGCCACGCGAAGCCGTAGAACAGCAGCCCGACGCCGCCGGTCACCGCGAGGACCGCGAGCGCGACCCGGAAGATCACCGGGTCGAGGTCGAAGTGCCGGCCCAGACCCCCGCACACCCCGGCCACGACCTTCTGCCCGCGCGATCTCCGCAGCTGCGGAGCGGGCGGGGCCGGTGGGACCTCCGCCGTCGGCGGGGCCTCGTGGTGCGAAGGCGTGGAACTCGTCATGGCTCCATGGTGACGGCCCGTGACGCCCGGCGGCACCGGGATCGACCCTGGCCCGACCCTGATCTTCCACCCGGCCCCGACCCCGAGACCGTCCCAGGGTCGATATCCGGGCGGACCCTGATGCCCGGCGGCGGCCGAACGTGTGACGATCGGTACATGTCCGCAGCCGCTCGTGTCACCGACCTCGACGAACCCCCCGTGCGCAAGCTCTACCGCAGCGCCGACGGGCGGTGGCTCGGTGGGGTCGCGCGCGGCCTGGCCGGGCACCTCGGCCTGCCGGTGATCTGGGTGCGGGCCTTCTTCGTCGGCCTGATGCTGGCGGACGGCCTCGGCGCCCTGCTCTACGCGGTGTTCTGGATCGTCGTCCCGCTCGGCGTCGGCGGCCGGGCCACCCCGCGCCCCGTCTTCGAGACCACCGCGGACGGCCGCAGACGCCTGCGCAAGCCCGACAAGGGACAGATCTTCGCGCTCATCGCCCTGGCCGCCGGTGTCTCCGCCTTCGTGGGGAATCTGAACGTCGACCGGCAGGCCGGCCGCTACATCTGGCCCTCGCTGCTCATCGGCGTCGGCGTCGTCCTGGTCTGGCGCCAGGCCGACAACGCCCGCCGGGCCAGCTGGACCGACCCCGGCCGCCGCCGCCGGGTCTTCCAACTCGTCCGCGGCCTCGTCGGCGTCGGCCTGGTCGGCACCGGCCTCGCCGTGTTCATGGTGGTCCGCGGCTCGGTCACCGAGCTCGGCACCGCGCTGACCGCCGCCGTCGCCGTGCTCACCGGCATCGCGCTGCTCGCCGGACCCTGGCTGGTGCGCATGTCGCAGGACCTCAGCGAGGAGCGGACGCTCCGCATCCGCGCCCAGGAGCGGGCCGAGGTCGCCGCCCATGTCCACGACTCCGTGCTGCACACCCTCACCCTGATCCAGCGCAACGCGGAGGACCCCGGCGAGGTCCGCAGGCTGGCCCGCGCCCAGGAGCGCGAGCTGCGCAACTGGCTGTACAAGCCGGAGGGCACCGGCAAGGACGAGGAGGAGGAGCCGGGCACCGTCGCGGAGGCGGTCAAGCGGGCCGCCGCCGAGGTCGAGGACAAGCACGGCGTGCCGCTGGAGGTGGTGGTCGTCGGCGACTGCCCGCTCGACGAGCGACTGGGCGCGCAGATGCAGGCCGCGCGCGAGGCGATGGTCAACGCCGCCAAGTACGGTGGCCAGGGCGGGGCGGTGCAGGTCTACGCGGAGGTGGAGGGCCGGACGGTCTTCGTCTCGGTGCGCGACCGCGGCCCCGGCTTCGACCTGGACGCGGTGCCGGACGACCGGATGGGCGTACGAGAATCGATCATCGGCCGGATGCAGCGCAACGGCGGATCGGCGCGGCTGAGATCCGTGCCCGGCGGGGGTACCGAAGTGGAGCTGGAGATGGAGAGGGCGGACGGATGAGCGACGAGACCGAGACCGGGGCGGAGACCGGTGCTGTGGCCGGGACCGGGGGCGGCACCGGGGGCGGGGCGGCGGGTGGCCCGGGGCGCCGGGTGCGGGTCGTGCTCGTCGACGACCACCGGATGTTCCGCACCGGGGTGCAGGCCGAGATCGGCCGTACCGACGTGACCGGCGTCGAGGTGGTCGGTGAGGCCGCCGACGTGGACCAGGCGGTCACCGTGATCACCGCGACCCGCCCCGAGGTGGTCCTCCTCGACGTCCATCTGCCGGGCGGCGGCGGGGCCGAGGTGCTGCGCCGCTGCGCGAGCCTGATGGCGGCGGCCGAGGACCCGGTCCGCTTCCTGGCCCTTTCGGTGTCGGACGCCGCCGAGGACGTCATCGGGGTGATCCGGGGCGGTGCCCGCGGCTATGTCACCAAGACGATCACCGGCACCGACCTGGTCGCCTCGATCTTCCGGATCCAGGAGGGCGACGCGGTGTTCTCGCCGCGGCTCGCCGGGTTCGTCCTGGACGCCTTCGCGTCGACGGACGCGCCGCCGGTCGACGAGGACCTGGACCGGCTGACCCAGCGGGAGCGCGAGGTGCTGCGGCTGATCGCCCGGGGGTACGCGTACAAGGAGATCGCCAAGCAGCTCTTCATCTCGGTGAAGACGGTCGAGTCGCACGTCTCGGCGGTGCTGCGCAAGCTCCAGCTGTCCAACCGGCACGAGCTGACCCGCTGGGCGACGGCCCGCCGCCTGGTCTGACCCGCCGGGAGCCCGGAACCCACGGCCCCGGGGCCGTCAGCCCACCCGGGTCGCGCCCGCGAACGGCATCTCGTCGATCGGGGCGACCCGGACCGGGGCGCCGGGGCGCGGCGCGTGGATCATCTGGCCGCCGCCGATGTAGAGCCCGACGTGGCTGATGCCGGAGTAGAAGAAGACCAGGTCGCCGGGGGCGAGTTCGGCGCGGGACACCCGGCGGCCCGCGTTGATCTGGGTGTAGGTGGTGCGCGGCAGCGTCACCCCGGCCGCCCGCCAGGCGGCCTGGGTGAGTCCTGAGCAGTCGTAGGCGGACGGCCCGGTCGCGCCCCACACGTACGGCTTGCCGAGCTGTGCGCGGGCGAAGGAGATCGCCTCGGCGGCCCGTCCGGTCGGCGCGCTGATCGGGCCCCGGTCGGCGCCCGCCCGGTCGGCCCGGTCGGCCGGGGCCCCGCTCGCCGGGCCGGAGGCGCCCGAGCCGCCCGCGGCGGTGGCCGTGTCATGGCCGCCGGCGGCCACGGCCGCCTCGTAGCGGGCCCGTTCCTCGGCGGTGAGCCGGGCGAGCAGGGTCCTGGCGGCGTCGAGCTTGCTCCGCACGGCGGCCTTCTGCCGCCGCAGTTCGGCCTCCTGGGTCCGCAGCTCGTCCAGCCGGTCCGCCGACCGGGCCCGCAGCTGTCCGACGACGGCGAGCTCACGCCGTACCCCCGCGATGGCCGCGGCCTGCCGGTCGCCCGCCTTCTCGGCGAGCGCGGCCCGCTCCAGGTACTGGTCCGGGTCGGAGGTGAGGGCCAGCTGGATCGCCGGGTCGAGCCCGCCGGAGCGGTACTGCGCGGCGGCGACGGCACCGAGGGCCTCGCGGGAGCGGTTGAGCCGCTCGGTCCTGCGGGCGGCCTCGTCGCGCAGTCCGTCGAAGGCGGCCCGCGCCTGGTCGGCGCGTTCCTTGGCGCCGTTGTACTTCTCGGTCGCGACCTCGGCCTCTTCGTACAGCCGGTCGACCTGGGTCCTGACCTGCGCGGGGGTGGGGCGGGGCGCGGCGTGCCCGGAGCCCTCGAAGACGGTGGCGGTGGCCGCCGAGGCGAGGGCCAGGGTGGCGGCGGTGCGGGCCGCCTGGCCACCGAGGGGGGACTGCCTGGGCTTGCGGTGCGCTGCCACGAGGGCGGGTCACATCCTCTCCCTGTGGGGGACGCTGCCCGCCGGGGACCGGCGACGGCCCGCACAGGGGAGACGGGCCGCCGCCGGTTTTCTTTCGGCGGGGGCAACCGACAACCGCCGGAGCAATGGCGGTGATGGGGAGCCGGTCACCTGGTGGAGGACGCTAAACCTGGCCCGGCGCGTCGACCCGGCGTTGACCGCTATTGGCGCACGATGAACGAATCCGACCGCTCTCTTTCGCCCCTGTGGACCCGTGAACGGCGCTCACGGCACCGCCTGACCGATGCGCCGGACAACCGGGCCCCGGCCCCCGGCCGGTGCTATGGCCCCGGTTAGGCTCCGGGGCATGGACGTACTCCTTCATGTCTTCGTCGCCCTGCACATCATCGGGATCGCCGCCCTGCTCGGCGGCTTCCTCACCCAGATGAAGGCGATGGGCGCGGGTACGGCCCGCTTCACCCCGGCGATGCTGCACGGCGCCCTGACCATGCTGGTCACCGGCCTCGCCCTGGTCGGCCTCAGCCAGGCCAACGACTGGTCCGTGAACAACGTCAAGATCGGCATCAAGCTCGCCGTCCTGGTCGTCATCCTCGGCCTCGTCTACGTCAAGCGCGACGACGAGAAGGTCGAGAAGCCCCTGTTCGCCGCGGTCGGCGGCCTGACCATGGTGAACATCTTCATCGCCACGCTCTGGGTCTGACCCGCGCCCGGCCGGCCGGTCAGGCCGGTCAGGACAGTCAGGCCGGTCAGGCCGGGCGGACGCTGCCGTAGATCGGCATGTAGGAGATGGACTCCTCGCGGACGTACGCGCCCGGCTTCGGGGCGTGGATCATCCTGCCGCCGCCGATGTACATGCCGACATGGCTGATGTCGTCGTAGAAGAAGACCAGGTCGCCCGGGAGCAGATCCGCCGTCGCGACCCGCTTGCCGGTCTTCACCTGGTCCCAGGTGGTACGGGGCAGGTCCACGCCCGCCGCGCGCCAGGCGGCCTGGGTCAGGCCGGAGCAGTCGTACGAGCTGGGTCCGGTGGCGCCCCACACGTACGGCTTGCCGATCTGCGACCGGGCGAAGGCGAGCGCGTCCGCCGCCTTCGCCGCGTACGACGAGCCGCCCCCGGTGGACGGCGGCGGCGTCGTGGTGGTCGGCGGCTGCTGGGCGCGGCGCTCGCGGGCCGCCTTCTCGGCCGCCGCCTTCGCCGCGGCCTCGGCCCTCGCCCGCTCCTCCGCCTTGCGCCGCGCCTCGGCCTGCCGCTCGCGCTCCAGCTGTGCGAGCCGCGCCTTCTCCTCGGCCGTCAGCTCCGCGAGCAGCGTCCGGGCCTCCGCGAGCTTGCGCTGCACGGTCTGCCTGCTGTCTCGCAGCCGGTGCTGCGACGCGGTCAGCGCGGTCAGCTTCCGGGCCGCCTCCGCCCGCTGCTTCGCCGCCGCCGCGCGCCGGGACTCGTACTCCCGTACCGCCTTCTGCTGCCGCTGCGAGAGCCGGTCCATCAGATGGGTCTGGTCGAAGTAGTCCTGCGGGCTGTCCGCGAAGATCAGCGTGGCGGTCGGGCCGACCGCGCCGGTCCGGTACTGCGCGGCGGCGTACGAGCCGAGCGCCCGGCGCGAGGCGTTGATCTCCTCGGTACGGCGGGCCACGTCGTCCAGCATCCGGTCCACCTCGCGGCGCTGCCCGTCGGCGGCCTCCTTGGCCCGGTCGTACTCCTGGGTGGCGGTGCCGGCCTCGCGGTACAGCCGGTCGACCTTCCGCTGCACCTCCTCGACCGTCGGCTTCGCGGGCTGCGCGGGCACCGCCTGCGCGGTCTGCCCGGACAGCAGCGTGACGGACGCGAGGGCGGCCGTCGTGACACCGACGGCGGGGGCGTGGGGGCGGGCGCTGCGCGGCTTGCGATGGGACGCCAAGACCGGCATCTCCTTCCGTGGACGCCGACGCGCGACAGCTCCGGAAGACGTGGGGGAGGAGCCGGGTCCGGCGTGGGCGGCCCGTCACGGCGCGGTGCGCCGTCGCGGGGACGGGCTGCCTGGGCGTGCACGCTAGCGAGCCGTGGGACGGGTGGGAAGGCTGGTGGACCTTATGTCCGATACATTTTCGTGACCTGAAGCGGATGGTCGCCCTCCGTGAGCTTCCGGTCCCGATGCGTTCCCGAGCCCCGAGTCGCCTCCGCTCACGTGGGAGTCACTTCCGGGGACGGCAGCGCGCTGTCGGTCCGGCGTCCTAGACTCGTGAAGCGATGAGCAACAGCCTCTTTGACGACAGCTTCCTGGCGAGCCTCCAGAACCACGCCCCGGAGGAGCCCCCGCACTCGGCCGATGACGAGGAGCACGGCGCCCCACCCGGCGAGGACGTCCCGCACGACCTGTTCGGCGGGCAGTTCGACGCGCCTCCGGCCGACCGCGACGGCTACTACCGGGACGGCGCCCACCGCCCGGTCGTCGACCCGGCCGCCCTCCTCGACGGGCTCAACGAGCAGCAGGCCGCCGCCGTCGTCCACACCGACACCCCGCTGCTCATCGTCGCCGGTGCCGGATCGGGCAAGACCCGGGTGCTCACCCACCGGATCGCCCACCTCCTCGGCAGCCGCCACGTCCACCCCGGCCAGATACTCGCCATCACCTTCACCAACAAGGCCGCGGGTGAGATGAAGGAGCGCGTCGAGCAGCTGGTCGGCCCGCGCGCCAACGCCATGTGGGTCATGACCTTCCACAGCGCGTGCGTCCGCATCCTGCGCCGCGAGTCGAAGCGGCTCGGCTTCACCTCCTCGTTCTCGATCTACGACGCCGCCGACTCCAAGCGCCTGATGGCGCTGGTCTGCCGCGACCTGGACCTCGACCCGAAGAAGTTCCCGCCGAAGTCCTTCAGCGCCAAGATCTCCAACCTGAAGAACGAGCTCATCGACGAGGAGACCTTCGCCGACCAGGCGGCTGGGGGTACCTCCCAGGCCGAAGGCTCTGGGGGAGGCTTCGAGAAGACGCTCGCCGAGGCGTACCGGATGTACCAGGCGCGGCTGCGCGAGGCCAACGCCCTGGACTTCGACGACATCATCATGACGACGGTCCACCTGCTCCAGGCGTTCCCCGACGTCGCCGAGCACTACCGCCGCCGCTTCCGGCACGTCCTCGTCGACGAGTACCAGGACACCAACCACGCCCAGTACACCCTCGTCCGCGAGCTCGTCGGCACCGGCTACGAGGACCTCGGCCCGGCCGAGCTGTGCGTCGTCGGCGACGCCGACCAGTCGATCTACGCCTTCCGCGGCGCGACCATCCGCAACATCCTCCAGTTCGAGGAGGACTACCCGGACGCGACCACGATCCTCCTGGAGCAGAACTACCGCTCCACCCAGACGATCCTGTCCGCCGCCAACGCGGTCATCGAGCGCAACGAGTCCCGCCGCCCCAAGAACCTCTGGACCAACGCGGGCGCCGGAGCGCAGATCACCGGCTACGTCGCCGACACCGAGCACGACGAGGCACAGTTCGTCGCCGACGAGATCGACCGGCTCACCGACGCGCGCGACGCGAAGGCCGGTGACATCGCCGTCTTCTACCGGACCAACGCCCAGTCCCGTGTCTTCGAAGAGATCTTCATCCGCGTCGGCCTGCCCTACAAGGTCGTCGGCGGCGTGCGCTTCTACGAGCGCAAGGAGGTCCGCGACGTCCTCGCCTACCTGCGCGTCCTCGCCAACCCCGAGGACACCGTGCCGCTGCGCCGCATCCTCAACGTGCCCAAGCGCGGCATCGGCGACCGCGCCGAGGCGATGATCGACGCCCTCTCGCTCCGCGAGAGGATCACCTTCCCGCAGGCGCTGCGCCGGGTCGACGAGGCGTACGGCATGGCGGCCCGCTCCGCCAACGCCGTGAAGCGCTTCAACGCCCTCATGGAGGAGCTGCGCACGATCGTCGACTCCGGCGCCGGACCCGCCGTGGTCCTGGAGGCCGTGCTCGAACGGACCGGGTACCTCGCCGAGCTGCAGGCGTCCACCGACCCGCAGGACGAGACCCGGATCGAGAACCTTCAGGAACTCGCCGCCGTGGCCCTGGAGTTCGAGCAGGAGCGCGGCGAGGAGGGCGGCACCCTCGCCGAGTTCCTTGAGCAGGTCGCGCTCGTCGCCGACTCCGACCAGATCCCCGACGAGGACGAGGAGGGCGCGGGCGTCATCACCCTGATGACCCTGCACACCGCCAAGGGCCTGGAGTTCCCGGTGGTCTTCCTCACCGGCATGGAGGACGGCGTCTTCCCGCACATGCGGGCCCTCGGCCAGACCAAGGAGCTGGAGGAGGAGCGCCGCCTGGCGTACGTGGGCATCACCCGCGCCCGCGAGCGGCTGTACCTGACCCGCTCCGCGATGCGCAGCGCCTGGGGCCAGCCCTCGTACAACCCGGCCTCGCGCTTCCTGGAGGAGATCCCGGCCGCGTACCTGGACTGGAAGCGCACCGGACCGATGGCCAAGCCCGCCGGTCCGACCTCGGGGATCACCTCCTCGCTGTCCTCCTCGCGCTCCCGCTCCGGCCCCTCGGGCTTCGCCACCCGCCGCACCAGCGACAAGCCGGTGATCACGCTCAACGTCGGCGACCGGGTCACCCACGACCAGTTCGGCCTCGGCACGGTCATGGCCGTCACCGGCGTCGGCGGCGACGCGCAGGCGACCATCGACTTCGGCGACGAGAAGCCGAAGCGACTGCTGCTGCGGTACGCGCCGGTCGAGAAGCTGTAGCGGCCGTACGTACGACAGGTACGACGAAGGGCCCCCGCCGGTGATCGGCGGGGGCCCTCGTGCGTGTACAGGTGGTCAGCTCGTCGGGTCGAGACCGTGCGAGCGCAGCCACGGCAGCGGGTCGATCGCCGCGCCGCCGCCCGGCCGGACCTCGAAGTGGAGGTGCGGCCCTGTGGAGTTGCCGGAGTTGCCGGAGTACGCGATGACCTCGCCGGCCTTGACCTTGCCGGAGCGGATCTTGGTGCTGCTGAGGTGGCAGTACCAGGTCTCCGTGCCGTTCGGATCGGTCACGATCGCCATGTTGCCGTAGGCGCTGTTCCACTGGGTGCGTACGGTGCCGTCGGTCGCGGACATCACGGGCGTGCCGTACTGCACCGGGAAGTCGATGCCGGTGTGCAGCGACATCCAGTTGACCCCGGCCTGCCCGAACCGGGCGCTGAGCTGGTGCAGCTTCACCGGGAGCAGGTACTTCGGACGCAGCGCCTCCTTGCGGGCCGCCTCCTCCTCGCGCTTCTTCCTCTCCGCGTCCTGGCGGAGCTTCAGGTCGATGCGCTCCTGGGTGCGGCTCGCGCGCTCGCCGAAGTCGCGGGCGTCGGCGCTGAGCGCGGCGAGCTGGGTGTCCAGCTTGCTGTTCGCGGCGACCGGCTTGACCGAGGCCGGGTCGGCGGCCGCGAGCGAGGTCGTGTCGTCCTTCTGGTCGGACGCGCTGTCGGTGAGCCCGCCGACGGAGGCGGCCGCGATCCCGGCCACGCCCATCACACAGGCCGAGGGGACGGCGACGGTGAGCAGCGCGGAGCGCTTCGCGGGGGTACGGCGCCGGCCGCGGTTCCCGCCTGCGGCGCGGCGCACCGGGCGGGCGGCCTGCTCGGAGGTCTGTCCGGGAGCCAGGTCGGCGGGGTCGATCTCCAGGGCCACCATGGTCTCGGCGTCGTGGAACGCGTCGGGCGCGGCGGCGCCGTGCTCCGGCTCCTCGTCGGCCGCGGACCCCTGGTGCTCCGGGTGACCCGGGTAGACCTCGTAGGTCGCGGTCTCGTCGTAGGTCGATGTCTCGTTGTACGGGACGGTCTCGTCGTACGTGGCCGTGTCGTCGTACGTCGAGTCGCCGTACGCGGCTGTCTCGACGTAGCCGGTGCTGTCGTAGCCGGTGTCGTACGACGTGGTGGCGTCGGTGTACGCCTGGTCCTGGTAGCCGGAGTGCTCGGAGTGTCCGGCGTATCCGGTCTGCTCGGCGTAGTCCTGCGACGGGGTGTACTGGTGCGGGACGACCGGGTCGGGCGCCGTCGTGGTCTGGGCCGGGGCGGTCTGGTTCCAGGCGGTGGCGTCGTAGGCGCCGGTCTCGTGGCCGGGGGTCGTCCACTGCGCGGTGGCGTCGTACTGGGCGAACGCGGCCGCCTCGTACTGGCCGGTCTGCTGCGCCTCGTTCCAGGCGGTCGCGTCCCACTGGCCGGTGGCGGTGTAGGAGGCGTAGGAGCCGGTGTCCCACTGGCCGCTCTGCTCGGCGTAGGCCGCGTAGCCCTGCTGGCTGCCCTGCGTCTGCTGCTGCGCGTAGAGCGTGCCGTCCGTCTGGTGGCCCGCGTACGCGTCGTAGCCGCTCTGACCCGCGTCGTGACCGGCGCCGTAGGCCATGTCGTACGCCCCGGTCTCGTAACCGGCGGTGTACCCGCCGAACAGGGGGTCGACGGCGAAGCTGCCTGTGGTCTGGGTGGCGTCCGTGACGTACCCGGCGTGGGGGTGCTGGTCGTTCACCAACTTCTCTCTCGCCTCGGCAGCAGGGGGTCTGGCAGGGGGTCAAGCAGTGGCGTGACTGTACCCGGCAGTACGCGCGCCGGACAATCTTCGCGGGGTTTCGAGCCGTCGGGAAAGGGGCAATCGGCCGTCTTTCGGCGGGTTACGGAGAGAGCCTTGGCCCTGTGTTCGAAGAACGTTCGAAGAACGGCAACCTGCTGGCGGTCCGTCAGGCCACCGAGGCCGCCCCGGCCGTGCCGCCCCGGAGGCCGGTCACCCCGCCGTCCTCGTCCAGGGCCTGGAGGATGCCCGACGCGACCGCCGGATGCACCGGCAGCGCGAGATGCCCGATGCCGCTGACCCGCACGTTGTGCGTGAGCAGGTCGGGGTGGTCGAGCCGGGCCGTCTCCACCGGGACCATCACCTGGTCCAGGTCGCTCCAGAAACTCACGAAGCGGGTGCGGCAGCCCGGTGTCGGCCCCGCGAGATCGCGCAGCACCGCCGAGCCCGGCCGCATCTGCCGCACCAGCGGATGCGCGTCGGCGAGCGCGAAGGGCGCGAAGGCGGTGCCGGAGTGCGGGGTGCCCAGCATGACGAGGGTGCGCACCCGGGCGTCGCCGCCGAGCCGCTGGACGTAGTGGCGGCCGATGAGGCCGCCCAGGCTGTGGCCCACCAGATCCACCTCGGTCCCGCCGGTGCGGGCGAGCAGCTCCTCCACCCGGCGGCCGAGCAGCTCGGCGGCGACCCGCAGGTCGGTGGTGAGCGGGGAGTAGTTGAGCGACGCGAGGTGCGCACGGCCGTGCCGGGCGAGGGCGCGGCGCAGCAGGACGAACACCGAACGGTTGTCGACGAAGCCGTGCAGCAGCACGACGGGCCGGGCGGGCCCGGCGGGAGCCCCCGGGGGACCGGCGGGCGGGGTGCCGGGACGACGTTCGCCGATCAGGCCCGAGGGGTAGAGGACCAGATGTCCGGCGAGGACGGCCAGCTCGAGGGCGGTCGCCTTCATCCGGTCGGCGTGTGCGGTGGGGAAGAGCTCCATCGCCGACCTCCGTCCGGCCCGGTACGGCGGCTCGCCGCACCTCCGTGCCGTGCGGCTGGCGGCGCGGGTGTACGGCGACCCCGTGGCGGCTCCTCAGCGGGGCGAAAACGCCCCACGTGTGATTTCCCCCTCGCTGTCCACCGCGAAACGGGCACGTGCGGGATGCTGACGATAACGTTCGTTCACCTCCCCGGCAGCAGCGCGGGGGTCGCATGTGGAGGCAGTGATGGGTGTGACCGGTCCGATCCGCGTGGTGGTGGCCAAGCCGGGTCTCGACGGCCACGATCGTGGGGCCAAGGTGATCGCACGGGCGCTGCGAGACGCCGGTATGGAGGTCATCTACACGGGCCTGCACCAGACCCCCGAACAGATCGTGGACACCGCGATCCAGGAGGACGCCGACGCGATCGGCCTCTCGATCCTCTCCGGCGCCCACAACACCCTGTTCGTGAAGGTGATCGAGCTGCTGAAGGACCGCGACGCGGAGGACATCAAGGTGTTCGGCGGCGGGATCATCCCGGAGGCGGACATCGCGCCGCTGAAGGAGAAGGGCGTCGCGGAGATCTTCACGCCGGGCGCGACGACCGCGTCGATCGTGGAGTGGGTCAACGCGAACGTGCGCGTCGCGGCCTGAGCCGTGACCTGATCGCCCCGGGGCGCGGGCGCGGGCACGGGCGCGGGGGCGGGGGCGGCGTCGGTCCTCCGCCCGCCGCCCGGCCCGTACGGACCGGCCCGCCGCCCGGCCCGTACGGCTCAGCCGCCCGCCCCGGCCAGTTCCGCGTGCATCGCGGCCCGCAGCTCCAGGGTCGACACCAGCCGCTGGAACGCCTCCGACCAGTAGCCCGCGGCGCCGGGCGAGGCGTCCTCCGGCTCCGCAGGGAGGGTGGTCAGGGCCGCGAGCTGGGGCGCGGCGGCCGGAGCCAGACAGCGCTCGGCGAGCCCCATCACCCCGCTGAAGCTCCACGGATAACTGCCCGCGTCCCGCGCGATGTCCAGGGCGTCCACCACCGCACCGCCCAGCGGCTCCGCCCAGGGCACCGCGCAGACGCCGAGCAGTTGGAACGCCTCCGACAGGCCGTGCGCCGCTATGAACGAGGCCACCCAGGCCGCCCGCTCCGCCGCCGGGAGCGTCGACAGGAGCTGGGCCCGCTCCGCGAGCGAGGCGGTGCCGGGGCCGGTGGCCTGCGGGGCCGAGGGCGCGCCCAGCAGCGCGCGCGACCAGTCCGCGTCCCGCTGCCGGACGGCCGCCCGGCACCAGGCCGCGTGCAGCTCGGGCCGCCAGTCGTCGGTGACCGGCAGGGCCACGATCTCCGCCGGTCCGCGCCCG
Organism: Streptomyces sp. NPDC090025; assembly: GCF_044748125.1. Taxonomy (NCBI): domain Bacteria; kingdom Bacillati; phylum Actinomycetota; class Actinomycetes; order Kitasatosporales; family Streptomycetaceae; genus Streptomyces; species Streptomyces sp. NPDC090025. The sequence continues at coordinate 663,529 of NZ_JBIVFL010000001.1, forward strand.
CCGAACCTGGCGGGCCAGAAGGCCAGCGGCGCCGCCTCGACCAGCTGGCCCAGCCACCAGGAGCGCTCCCCACGACCGGTCGGCGGGGTCGGCGACACCCCGTCGCGGCGCATCCCCGCGTCGCACTCGTGCGGCGCCTCCACCACCAGTGTCTCCGCGCCCGCCGTACGGTCCAGGGACACGCAGGACGCGGCCCGCTCCGCCATCCGGCAGGCGAGCGCCGAGGCGGGCAGCGCGGAGAGGAGTTCGGCGGCGGTGGCCCGGACATTACGGCTGCGGTCGGCGAGCGCAGCCTCCAGGAACTCCTCGTCGGCGGGGGCGAGTCCGGCCCGCAGCGAGTCGAGGAACATCAGCCGGTCCTCGGCCCGCTCCGAGGCCCAGGACGCCGCCAGCAGCTCCCGGCCCCGGTCCGGGTCCCGCGCCCGTACCGCCGCGAGCAGCGCGACGCGCTCCGCGAACAGGCCCTCCTCCCACAGCGCCCGCACCGCCACCGCGTCCGCCGGATCCGGCAGCGCCCCGCCCGCGCCGCCCGCACCGCGCAGCGCGAACTTCCAGTCCGGGTTGAGCCGGGCCAGCCACAGGCCGCGCGGCCCGGCGAACGTCAGTGCCTGCGACCGCAGATCGGTCCTGGCCCGGGCCGCGTCGAGCAGCGCGGGCAGGGCGGCGGCCGGTGCGCGATAGCCGTGCTCGTTGGCGGCGGCCAGCCACTGCGGCAGCAGCTCGGTGAGATCCGGCGCGGCGCCGCGCCGCCCCCCGGCCGGTGCGGGCGCCGCCCGGCCCGCGAGCAGATGGCCGAGCCGCCGCCGCGCGCCCTCGGGCAGCGCCCCGCGCTCGTCCACCGGAGCGACCTCCACGACCGCCCCGGCCGTACCCGGCCGCAGCCCCGCCCGCCGCCGCAGGGTGTGCGTGGCGGCGGCGCCGAGCAGCGCGGCCGGGGCGTCCTCGCCGCCACCGGAGGGCGGCGGCTTGCGGTCGGTGCCGAGCAGCGCGGAGGTGACGAGCTGTTCCCAGGCGTCCATAGGCTCCTCCAGAGAGAGGGGTGGGGAGAGGGAGAGGGAGAGAGGGATAAGAGGGGAGAGGGGCGGGGCGGTTGTGGGGACGGAGGACGGAGGTACGGGGCGCGGGCGGGGTACGGGGGTGGGGCACCGCCCCCGCGTCGCGGGACCACCGGCACACCGGGTCACCGGCACCGCGCCGCCGCCGTCACATCAGGGCCACCGTCTCTCCCGGCGCCTCCGGGCCCCACGCCGCCAGCGGCAGGAAGCCCTGGTGGCCGATCTCCCCGAACACGGTCAGCGGCCCGCCGCCCGACAGGGCGACCAGCCGCCACAGGCCCGGTTGTTGCTGGGCCGCGCGGGTCAGCGGTATCGCGTCCCGGACCGGGGCGCCGTCGGACGGCCCGGTGCGGGGCGAGCCGTCCGCGAGCTGCCAGCCGTCGGCCGAGCGGGCCGGGACCACCTCGGCGAGCGTCACCGGCCAGGAGTCGAGCCAGGGGTCCTCGCGCAGCGCCCGCCCGTACGTGGCGAGGGCCGGGCCGACCGGGGTGCCGGCGGGCGGCGGGCCCGCGGGCTCCGGCGGGCCGAACTGCTCGACGAGCTCGGCCCGAAGGCCACCGCTCGCCGCGTGCGGACGCAGCTCCGCGTCGAGGACGAGGCCCACCGGGAAGGCGAGTTGGGGCGCCCGGCCCGCCGCGCCGAAGGACAGCAGGAGCGCCGTCCGCCCGGTGGCCGCGCCGCGCAGCCAGACGCGGCGGGTGGTGAGTCGGCTGTCCGACGTCTCGTACTGCGCGAGCACCTGCCAGGCGTCCCGCACGGTGGGCCCGTCCGGCGCGGCCGAAAGACCGACCCGGCTGCGGACGGTTGCCGCCAGCGGCCCTGGCAGCCGGTCCGCCGACAGCCAGGCCCGGTCCAGGAGATGGGTCAGCGCGCACTCCTCCAGGAGCCGCACCGGCCAGCCGGGACCGGAGCCCGGGATCGCGCCCAGCTCACGGACCCGGCCCGCCAGGCCCGGCGCCTGGGCGTCGACCATCCGGGCCGCGGTCTCCTCCCACTGCCCGTACCCCGCACGCTCGGCGCCGGCGAGCCCGCCGCGCAGCAGATCCGCGAGCCGCTGCTCCAACTCCTGGGCGCCCAGGGTGATCCGGGCCGCCCGGCGCTCGGCCCTGCGGCGCGCCGCCGCCGGGTCCGCCGGGCCGCTCCCGGCTGGGCCCGGTGGCGGCGCGGCGGCCCGGGCCCGGCGGCCGTCCAGCCACCCGGCCGCCCAGTCCGGTGGCGTCCCGGCGCCCCCGGCGTCGCCGCCGGACCACAGCAGCAGCAGTCCCAGCGCGTGCTTGCACGGGAACTTCCGGCTCGGACAACTGCACATGTACGCCGGGCCCGTGAGGTCCACGGCCGTGCGGTACGGCGTGCGGCCGCTGCCCTTGCACAGCCCCCAGACGGCGTCGCCGTCCGTGCCCGTGCCGGACCACGGCCCCACCGAACCCAGCTTGCTTCCCGCTCTGCGCGACGCGTCGTCAGGAGCCAGTGCCAGCACCTGATCCGACGTCCAGCGCACCCCCTGCTCAGTCATACGAACGACCGTACGGGCCGCCACTGACAACGCCACCACCACCCCTGCGACCTGCGGTTTCCACCGGGCCCGACGGATTGTCAGTGGGATGGTGCACCGTGGATCCCACAGCAGGTCGAACGATCTGGAGGGGGACCCATGGCCCTGCCCGAAACCACCACGAAGTCCGTCGCGAAGCCCGTTACGACGGCCGTCACGACGCCCGCCGCGGAGCCGGTGCTGCGGCCGCACGCCGAGGACGCCTTCGCGGGCGAACTCGCCGCGCTCGCCGCCGCCGACGACCGGCCGCGCCCGGCCCGCTGGCGGCTCTCGCCCTGGGCCGTCGCCACCTATCTGCTCGGCGGCACGCTCCCCGACGGCACGGTGATCACTCCCAAGTACGTCGGGCCGCGCCGGATCGTCGAGGTCGCCGTCACCACGCTCGCCACCGACCGCGCGCTGCTCCTGCTCGGCGTCCCCGGCACCGCCAAGACCTGGGTGTCCGAACACCTGGCAGCCGCCGTCAGCGGGGACTCCACCCTGCTCGTGCAGGGCACCGCGGGCACCCCCGAGGAAGCCATCCGCTACGGCTGGAACTACGCGCAGCTCCTCGCCAACGGCCCCAGCCGCGCCGCACTCGTGCCCAGCCCGGTCATGCGGGCCATGGCCCAGGGCATGACCGCCCGGGTCGAGGAGCTCACCCGCATCCCCGCCGACGTGCAGGACACCCTCATCACCGTCCTGTCCGAGAAGACCCTGCCCATCCCCGAGCTCGGCGAGGAGGTCCAGGCCGTCGGCGGCTTCAACCTGATCGCCACCGCCAACGACCGCGACCGGGGGGTCAACGAGCTGTCCAGCGCCCTGCGCCGCCGGTTCAACACCGTCGTCCTGCCGCTGCCCGCCACCCCGGAGGCCGAGGTCGACATCGTGGCCCGCCGGGTCGACCAGATCGGGCGCGCGCTCGAACTGCCGGCCGTGCCCGAGGGCGTCGAGGAGATCCGCCGGGTCGTCACCGTCTTCCGCGAGCTGCGCGACGGAATCACCGCCGACGGCCGCACCAAGCTCAAGTCGCCGTCCGGGACGCTGTCGACGGCCGAGGCGATCTCCGTCGTCACCGGCGGCCTCGCCCTCGCCGCCCACTTCGGCGACGGCGTGCTGCGCTCCGCCGACGTCGCCGCCGGACTGCTCGGCGCGGTGATCCGGGACCCCGCCGCCGACCAGGTGATCTGGCAGGAGTACCTGGAGACGGTGGTCCGGGAGAGAGACGGATGGAAGGACTTCTACCGCGCCTGCCGCGAGGTGAGCGCATGACGCGGACCACCGCCACCGCCCCCGCCGCCGACCGCGGGCCCCTTGTCCTCGGTGTGCGCCACCACGGACCCGGCTCGGCCCGCGCCGTGCTCGCCGCACTCGACACCGCCCGGCCCAGGGCGGTGCTCGTCGAGGGACCGCCCGAGGGCGACGCCCTGGTGGCGCTCGCCGCCGACCCCGGCATGCGCCCGCCGGTCGCCCTGCTCGCGCACGCCGTCGACGACCCGGGCCGGGCCGCGTTCTGGCCGATGGCCGAGTTCTCGCCCGAATGGGCCGCCCTCCGCTGGGCCCTCGCCCACGGCGCCGAGGTCCGCTTCATCGACCTGCCCGCCGCCCACACCCTCGCCGCCTCCGACCCCACCTGGGGCGACGGCGACGAGGAGGTCACCGGCCAGGGCCTGCGCGTCGACCCGATCGCCGAACTCGCCCGCACCGCCGGCTACGACGACGCCGAGCGCTGGTGGGAGGACGTCGTCGAACTGCGCGGCAGCGCCGACCCGTTCGCCCCCTTCACCGCGCTCGCCGAGGCGATGGGCGCGCTCCGCGAGGCGTACGGGCACGGCGGCCATCCGCGCGACCTGGTCCGCGAGGCGTACATGCGGATCCAGCTCCGCACCGCCCGCAAGGAGTTCGGCGACGACATCGCCGTCGTCTGCGGCGCCTGGCACGTGCCCGCACTGCTCCGCGCCACCCCCGTCACCGCCGACCGCGCCCTGCTCAAGGGGCTGCCGAAGGTGCGGACCGAGCTGACCTGGGTGCCCTGGACCCACCGCAGGCTCGCCCGCCGCTCGGGCTACGGGGCGGGCATCGACGCCCCCGGCTGGTACGGGCACCTGTTCACCGCCCAGGACCGGCCGGTGGAGCGGTGGATGACGAAGGTCGCGGGACTGCTCAGAGCGGAGGACCTGCCGGTGTCCTCCGCCCATGTCATCGAGGCGGTCCGGCTCGCCGACACCCTCGCGGTGCTGCGCGGCCGGCCGTTCCCCGGGCTCGGCGAGACCACCGACGCCGTCCGGGCGGTGTTCTGCGACGGCTCCGACGTGCCGCTCGACCTGGTCCGCGACCGGCTGGTGGTCGGCGACGTGCTCGGCACGGTCCCGGCCGCCGCCCCCGCCGTACCGCTCCAGCGCGATCTGGAACGGCTCCAGCGCACCCTGCGGCTCAAGCCCGAGGCGGCGGAGCGCGAGCTCGACCTCGATCTGCGCAAGGACACCGACGCCGCCCGCAGCAGACTGCTGCACCGGCTGCGGCTGCTCGGCGTCGACTGGGGCGCCCCGGTCGCGGGCCGCGGCTCCACCGGCACCTTCCGGGAGAGCTGGCGGCTGCGCTGGGAGCCCGAGCTGCACGTCCAGGTCGCCGAGGCGGGCGTCTGGGGCACCACCGTCGAGTCCGCCGCCACCGCGCGGGCCGAGGCACGGGCCGTCGCCGCCGGTGAGCTCGCCGCCGTCACCGAGCTCGCCGAGCGGTGCCTGCTCGCCGGGCTCACCGCCGCCCTGCCCGCCGTGCTCACCGCGCTCGCCGACCGGGCCGCGCTCGACGCCGACGTCGCCCACCTCGCCCAGGCACTGCCCGCCCTCGCCCGCTCGCTGCGCTACGGCGACGTCCGCGCCACCGACACCACCGCGCTCGCCGAGGTCGCCACCGGCCTCGCCGAGCGGGTCTGCGTCGGCCTGCCGCCCGCCTGCACCGGCCTCGACACCGACGCCGCCGCCGAGATGCGCGAACGGCTCGACGGCGTCCACACCGCGATCGGTTTGCTCACCACCCGCCCCGGCGCCACGGACGAACCCGGCGCCACCGGCAACCCCGTCGGCCCCGACGGCCCCGGCAACGCCTCGGCGGGCGACGGCACGCTCGCCGGGCGCTGGGCCGGGGTGCTGCGCCGCCTCGCCGGCCGGGAGCGGGTGCCCGGCGTGCTGCGCGGCCGGGCCGCCCGGCTGCTGCTCGACGAAGGGCGGCTCACCGAGGACGAGGCCGCCCGGCTGATGGGCCTCGCCCTGTCGCCCGGGACCCCGCCCGCCGACGCCGCCGGATGGATCGAGGGCTTCGTCGGCGGCGCCTCCGGCGGCGGACTGCTGCTCGTCCACGACGAGCGGCTGCTCGGCCTGGTCGACGCCTGGCTCGGCGGGGTGCCCGCCGACGCCTTCACCGATGTGCTGCCGCTGCTGCGCCGCACCTTCGCCGGATACGAGCCCGGCGTCCGCAGGACCCTCGGCGAGCTGGTCGCGCGCGGCCCCGCGACCGGCGGCCCGGCCGTCGCCACCGCCACCGTCCCCGGCTTCGCCACCGTCCTCGACGAACAGCGGGCCGACGAGGTCCTGCCGCTGCTCCACCTCATCCTCGGCCCGGAGGTCCCCGCATGAGCACCCCCGCCCCCGAATCCGTTCCCCCGGCCGGGCCCGGGCCCGACGACGAGCGGCTGCGCCGCTGGCGGCTGGTCCTCGGCGGCGGCGAGGCCGACGGCACCGGCCGCGCCCTGTCCGGCACCGACGCCGCCATGGACGCCGCGCTCGCCGCGCTCTACGGCGGCCCGGGCAGCGCCGACCGCCGCACCGGACGGGACCGCTCGGCCGGGCTCGGCGGCTCGGCGCCCTCCGTCGCCCGCTGGCTCGGCGACATCCGCACGTACTTCCCCAGCTCCGTGGTCCAGGTCATGCAGCGCGACGCCATCGACCGGCTCGGCCTCGCCACCCTCCTCCTGGAGCCCGAGATGCTGACCGCCGTCGAGCCCGACGTCCACCTGGTCGGCACCCTGCTCTCGCTCAACAAGGCGATGCCGGAGACCACCAAGGAGACCGCGCGGGCCGTCGTCCGCACGGTCGTCGAGCAACTGGAGAAGCGGCTCGCCGCCCGCACCAGGACCACCCTCACCGGCGCCCTCGACCGCTCGGCCCGGATCAGCCGCCCGCGCCACCGGGACATCGACTGGGACCGCACCATCCGCGCCAACCTCGCCCACTACCTGCCCGAGCACCGCACGATCGTCCCCGAGCGGCTGATCGGCTACGGCCGGGCCGCCCAGTCGGTCAAGAAGGAGGTGGTGCTCTGCATCGACCAGTCCGGCTCGATGGCCGCCTCCGTCGTCTACGCCTCCGTGTTCGGCGCCGTCCTCGCCTCCATGCGGTCCCTCGCCACCCGGCTGGTCGTCTTCGACACCGCCGTCGTCGACCTCACCGACCAGCTCGACGACCCCGTCGACGTCCTCTTCGGCACCCAGCTCGGCGGCGGCACCGACATCAACCGGGCGCTCGCCTACTGCCAGTCGCGGATCACCCGCCCCGCCGACACCGTCGTCGTCCTCATCAGCGACCTGTACGAGGGCGGCATCCGCGACGAGATGCTGAAGCGGGTCGCCGCGATGAAGGCGTCCGGCGTGCAGTTCGTCTCGCTGCTCGCGCTCTCCGACGAGGGCGCGCCCGCCTACGACCGGGACCACGCCGCCGCCCTCGCCGCGCTCGGCGCCCCCGCCTTCGCCTGCACCCCCGACCTGTTCCCCGAGGTGATGGCCGCCGCTCTGGAGAAGCGCCCGCTCCCGATACCCGAGGGCTGAGGGGGAGGGGCGGCGAGCGAGGAAGGTCCAAGGGCCCGGGTGCGGACCCTCGTGCGGGATCCCTCGTGCGGGATCCCTCGTGCGGGATCCCGGGTGCGGAATCCGTCGCCGGGCGGCCGCCGGTACCCACCCGGACGGGTGCCGGAGGGGAGACTGAGGCTGATGTCACACCACCGGCTGGTCACCCCTCACCCCGCCGCCCGGCGCGCCGTGAGCACCCCGCTCCCCGGGCCCCGCCTGCCGTAAACCGGGTCCGGCCGGGCCCGGGCGCCCGCCGCGACCGCTCCGGACCGCCCCGCGCCGCCTACGGTCTGTGACCCGTATCACCGCTCGGTTGTGATCTGCGATTTAGGGACCTAGGTCCCACGGGGATAACCTGCGAGACGGACATGCCGCGTCCACGGACACCGTGTACGCCTCCCTTGTGACAGCGCAGTCACGTTGCCCTCCGCGGCACGCCCACGCAGACAACGAACCGCGATCATCAGAAAAGGGACGGACGCGCGTGGACCTGTTCGAGTACCAGGCGAGGGACCTCTTCGCCAAGCACGGTGTACCGGTGCTGGCCGGTGAAGTCATCGACACGCCTGAGGCGGCGCGCGAGGCCACCGAGCGTCTTGGCGGCAAGTCGGTCGTCAAGGCGCAGGTGAAGGTCGGCGGCCGAGGCAAGGCCGGCGGCGTCAAGCTGGCGGCGAACGCCGATGAGGCCGTCGCCCGCGCCACGGACATCCTCGGCATGGACATCAAGGGCCACACGGTCCACAAGGTGATGATCGCCGAGCTGTCCCCCGAGATCGAGGCCGAGTACTACGTCTCGTACCTCCTCGACCGCACCAACCGCACCTTCCTCGCCATGGCGTCGGTGCAGGGCGGCATGGACATCGAGGAGGTCGCGGAGAAGACCCCCGAGGCCCTCGCGAAGGTCCCGGTCAACGCCGTCGACGGCGTCGACATCGAGAAGGCCCGCGAGATCGTGGCCCTGGCGAAGTTCCCGGCCGACGTGGCCGAGGGCGTCGCCGAGGCCATGGTGACCCTGTGGCAGACCTTCGTCGCCGAGGACGCGCTCCTCGTCGAGGTCAACCCGCTGGTCAAGACCAAGGACGGCCGCATCCTGGCCCTGGACGGCAAGGTGTCCCTGGACGCCAACGCCGACTTCCGCCAGCCGGAGCACGAGGCCCTCGAGGACAAGGACGCAGCCAACCCGCTCGAGGCTGCTGCCAAGGCCAAGGGCCTCAACTACGTCAAGCTGGACGGCGAGGTCGGCATCATCGGCAACGGCGCCGGCCTGGTCATGTCGACCCTGGACGTCGTCGCGTACGCCGGTGAGAACCACGGCGGCGTGAAGCCGGCCAACTTCCTCGACATCGGTGGTGGCGCCTCCGCCGAGGTCATGGCGAACGGCCTGGAGATCATCCTGGGCGACCCGGACGTCAAGTCCGTGTTCGTCAACGTCTTCGGTGGCATCACCGCCTGCGACGAGGTCGCCAACGGCATCGTCCAGGCCCTGGCGCTCCTCGCCTCGAAGGGCGAAGAGGTCACCAAGCCGCTGGTCGTGCGCCTCGACGGCAACAACGCGGAGCTGGGTCGCAAGATCCTGTCGGACGCGAACCACCCGCTCGTGCAGCGCGTGGACACCATGGACGGCGCGGCCGACAAGGCCGCCGAGCTCGCGGCTGCGAAGTAAGGGACGAGGTCAGAACACCATGGCTATCTTCCTGACCAAGGACAGCAAGGTCATCGTCCAGGGCATGACCGGTGCCACGGGCATGAAGCACACCAAGCTCATGCTGGGTGACGGCACCAACATCGTCGGTGGCGTGAACCCGCGCAAGGCCGGCACGACCGTCGACTTCGACGGCACCGAGGTCCCGGTCTTCGGCACCGTCGCCGAGGCGATGGAGAAGACGGGCGCCGACGTCTCCGTCCTCTTCGTCCCGCCGGCCTTCGCCAAGGCCGCCGTGGTCGAGGCGATCGACGCCGAGATCCCGCTCGCCGTCGTCATCACCGAGGGCATCGCCGTCCACGACTCCGCCGCCTTCTGGGCGTACGCGCAGTCGAAGGGCAACAAGACCCGCATCATCGGCCCGAACTGCCCCGGTCTCATCACCCCGGGCCAGTCCAACGCCGGCATCATCCCGGGCGACATCACGAAGCCGGGCCGCATCGGCCTGGTCTCGAAGTCCGGCACGCTGACGTACCAGATGATGTACGAGCTCCGTGACATCGGCTTCTCGTCCGCCGTCGGCATCGGTGGCGACCCGGTCATCGGCACCACCCACATCGACGCCCTCGCGGCGTTCGAGGCCGACCCCGACACCGACCTGATCGTCATGATCGGCGAGATCGGCGGCGACGCCGAGGAGCGTGCGGCGGACTTCATCGCGAAGAACGTCACCAAGCCGGTCGTCGGCTACGTCGCGGGCTTCACCGCGCCCGAGGGCAAGACCATGGGCCACGCCGGCGCCATCGTCTCCGGCTCCTCCGGCACCGCCCAGGCGAAGAAGGAGGCCCTTGAGGCCGCCGGTGTCAAGGTCGGCAAGACGCCGACCGAGACCGCCAAGCTGGCGCGCGCCATCCTCGCGGGCTGAATCCGCGAAGCGGCACGCTGAAGGGGCCCTGCCCCACCCGGAATCCCGGGTGGGGCAGGGCCCCTTCGCCACTCCCTCGGCCTACTCGACGGCCGGGACCAGCCGCTCCGGACCCGGGTTCGGGGCCGTGCGCAGCTTGTCGCGCAGCTCCTTGTCCTCCGGGCCGAGCTTCTGCGGCCCGCCGCGCACCGGCACCCCTTCGACGACCTCGCCCGGCGCGTTCACCGGGATGTAGCGGTCCGGCGCGGTCGCCGCGGTGAACGCCGTGACGCCGATCAGCGCCGCGCTCACCCCGACCACCGCCCGGGTCAGCAGCCGGGACCGGTGCTCGCTGCCGGTCCGCACCTTGCGGGCGGCGGGCAGGGTCGCCGTCGGCGCCTCCGCGACGAGCGCGCCGAGTCGTTCCTGCAGTGCCTCGGGTTCGGCGAGCTCCGGGATCCGCTTCCCGATCACCGTCCGGGCGTGCAGCAGCCGGTTCCCGGCGGCCGGGGTGCTCGCCTCGGTCTCGGCGGCCGTCTCCGGCAGGTCGAGCCCGAGGCCGTCGTAGAGCAGGACGGTACGGCGGTACGGCGCCGGGAGGTCGAGCAGCGCCCCGAGCAGCGCCCGCCGGGACGCCTCGGTCGGGGCCGAGTCCGGATGCCGGTGCCTGCGCCGGAACCGGTGCCAGGGCGAGAGCGCGTACTCGTAGGCCGCCGCCCGCACCCAGCCGACCGGGTCGGCGTCGGTCGCGACCTCGGGCCAGTGGTCCCAGGCCAGGTGGAAGGCGTGCTCGACGGACTCGCGGGAGAGCCGCCGCCGCCCGGTGAGCAGATACGTCTGGTGGACCAGGCCGGGCGCGGCATGGTCGTACAGCGCGTCGAACGCTTCCTCGGGCGTCGGCCCGGGTTCCGCCACGGCGGCGGAAGCGGGGGCGGAGGCAGGAGCGGGGGCGGGCGCCTCGGCCGGAGCCTGGGCGACCGGCGCCGCCACGGCCCGGACCGGCCGCGGCTCGGCGGCCTTCGGGCGGGCCTTGCGCACCGGCTTCGGCGCGGCCGCCGCCGGTGCCGGTGCCGGGCTCGGGCCCGGGGCCGGGGCCTTCGGGGGGCGCGCGGTCCCCTTCGCGGCCGGGCGGGGGCGGGTGCCCCCGGCGGCGGCGGGCCGGGCGGGCTTGTCCGTCCGCGAAGGCTCGGTACGCGCCGATTCGGTACGAGGCTGGGTACGGGCTTCGGTACGAGGTTCGGTACGGGGCGGGGGCTCGGTACGGGGCGGGGCCGGGTCCTCATGGACGCCGAGCAGCTTCGCGTACGCCTCACGCTTGCGTCCCCTGGGGGAACTGCGACCGGTCTCCCAGGAACGGACGGTGGCGCGGGTGACGCCCAAGGTCTCCGCCACCTGTTCCTCGGTGAGCGAGAGTGCCTCGCGCAACCGCCGCCGTTCCTTGGGGGACGGCAACGCGACGGAGGGGCTCGTCGGACTCATCGGCGTCGACCTCCCACAGCGCGGCTCTGGGCCGAAAAGTACATAAACGTATCTTGAGCGACACAGCGACCATTCGCCTGTTACGCGGACAAACCGCGTGTCGCTGGCAGCATGGGCCCCGTGACGCACGTGACCGAGCAGCGCCCGCCCACGGCGCTCGACGCCCCGGTCCAGGGCCGCGCCTCCGCCGCCCTGGCCACCGCCTTCGCGCGGGGCGGCGTCGCCGCGGGCCTCGGCCTCGGCGCGCTCGCCGTCCTCGTGACCGCCGCCTGGATCGCTTCCCCCTTCCCCGACAGCGGTCCCGGCGGCGCCCTCCACACCGCCGCGGGGCTGTGGCTGCTCGCCCACGGCGCCGACCTCGTCCGCACCGACACCCTCTCCGGCGTCCCCGCCCCGCTCGGCGTCACCCCGATGCTGCTCACCGTGCTGCCGCTGTGGCTGGTGCACCGGGCCGCCCGGGACACCCTCGACCCGGACGACGGCCACGCCGGACCCGCGCCGGTGCCCGCTCTGGCGGCGGTCGTCGGCGGATATCTGCTGGTCGCGACCGGTGCGGTGGCCTACTCGCAGTCCGGCTGGCTGCCCGCGGACCTGGTCCGTACGGCCGTCTGGACGACGTTCAGCGTCGTCGCGGCGGCCTGCGCGGGCCTCTGGACCGCCCGGGGCAGGCCGCTGCCCGGCGAGGAGCGGATCGCGACCGCCCTGCGCGCCGCCGGGCTCGGACTGCTCGGCCTCGGCGCGGGCGGCGCGCTGCTCGCCGCGGCCTCACTGCTCTGGCACGTGGGCGACGCGCAGTCCTCGTACGACGGACTCGCGGGGGAGTGGTCCGGTCGGGTGGCGGTCGCGCTGCTCGTGCTCGCGCTGCTGCCGAACGCCGTCGTCTGGGGCGTGGCGTACGGCCTCGGCCCCGGCTTCGCCCTCGGTGCGGGCGCCCTGGTCACCCCGCTCGGCTTCACCGGCGGCGCCCCGGCGCTGCCGGACTTCCCACTGCTCGCCGCGCTCCCCGGCCAGGGCCCGGGCAGCTGGACGCACTGGACGGCGGCCGTCGTCCCGGCGGTGGCGGCGCTTGTGCTCGGCCGCCGGGTGGGCCGGGTGGCGCGGTCCTGGACCACGCAGGAGACGGCGCTCACCGCGCTCGGCGCCGCCTGGGCGGTCGGCGCGCCGGTCGCGCTGCTCGCGGGGTTCGCGGGCGGGCCGCTGGGCCCCGGGCGGCTCGCGGCGTTCGGCCCGGTGTGGTGGCAGGCGGGCGCGGCGGCGGTCCTGTGGTGCGTGGCGCTGGGGCTGCCGACCGCGCTCGCGGTACGGGCCTGGGGCCGCCGCGCGGTGCGCCGGGCGGCGCTGCCGCCGAGGCCGGTCGCCGCGCCGTTCCCCGTACCGCCGCCGCTCCCGCTCTCCGTACCGCCGCCGGCCCCTTCGCCGGTCCCGGCCCCGCTCGGCGAGGGTGACGCCGAGGCCGAGGCCGAGGCCGGGGCCGAAGCCGAAGCCGAGGCCGAGGTCGCGGCGGACGCCGAGACGGATGCCGGGGCTGTCCCCGCCGACCAGGTCACCGCGGAACCGGACACGGCCGGGTCCCTGGCCCGGCTCGACGCCCTTGAGGCCCAGGACCAGGCCGACGAGGGGTACGGCGTTCTCCCGGCGGCGTGGGAACCCCGGGAACCCCGGGAACCCCGGGAACCCCGGGAGCCCCGGGAGCCCCGGGAACCGCGCCCCGCGACCGGCGACCGACCCCGCGAGTGATCCCTCGGGGGGACCGCTACTCGCGCACGCCCAGGGTGTCCCTGAGCGGCTTCGGCAGCAGGTCGTTGCAGGCCAGCTGGCTCTGCTTGGTCAGGGCGTCGTCCCGGCACTCGTAGAAATCGCGGTAGACCAGGTGCGTCAGGAAGACGCTCCCGATCACCATCAGGGCGAGCGAGGACGCCACGAGACCGCTGATCGCCGCGGTCTGCTTGGCGCGGTTCGCGCTCGCCCGGGCGGCGTTCTGCTGCGGGGACGGCGGACCCTCCGGGGTCTTCGTCCGGGTGCGCAGCGCGCTGATCGCCCAGTACAGGCCGAGCGCGCCGAGCAGCAGCGCCAGCTCCTGGAAGACGAACGCGAAGAAGAACGCCCACATGCCGGAGAGCACCGCGTACCGCGCGCGCCGCTGGGCCGGGTCGGTCGGGTCCCAGCGCAGGCCGGGCCCGCCGGATCCACCGGAGCCGCCGGGGCCCTGGTCGCCGCCGGGTCCGCCGCCCTGACCGCCCTGTCCGCCCTGGCCGTTCGCGGGGCGCTCCGGGCGGCCGCCGAAACCGTCCGAGGAACGGCCCGGCTGACTGCTGCTCCAGCCCGGGCCCGCGCCCGAACCCTCCTCGGGCCGCTCCTCCTGGCCGCCCTCCTGCCCGCCCTCCGGGCGGCGCGGCCGCCACGGCTGGTCCGGGCGCCCCTCCGGCGGCGGCGCGAACGGGTTGTTGTCGTTCGTGGACTGGCTGGACTGGCGATCCGGCATGTGCTGGACGTCTTCCCTCTGTCTGTCGTGCCCTGATTTCGGCCGTGTGCGGCGGTGCCGCGGCCCTCTGCCGTACTGCTGGGTGACTGCTGCGTACTACTGCGTGCTGGCCGTCGGACCCTGACGCTACCGCCCGGTCCCGCCCCCGTCCCGTGGGGGCCGTCCGGAGTGCCGGTATCGTTGCTGACGGTCGAGCCCTTCGTAGGGTTCCCCGTATCGGGGGACGCGATTCGTTCGTACGACCGCACAAACATCATGGAAAGAGTGACCCCAGTGGCTGCCGCCCGTCTCGTCGTCCTGGTCTCCGGCTCCGGCACGAACCTCCAGGCCCTGCTCGACGCCGTCGCCGCCGACCCCGAGGGCTACGGCGCGCGGATCGTCGCGGTCGGCGCGGACCGGGACGGGATCGTCGGTCTGGAGCGGGCCGAGCGGGCCGGGCTGCCGACCTTCGTGTGCCGGGTCAAGGACCACGCCACCCGCGAGGAGTGGGACCGGGCGCTCGCCGAGGCCACCGCCGCGTACGAGCCGGACCTCGTCGTGTCCGCCGGGTTCATGAAGATCGTCGGCAAGGAGTTCCTCGCCCGCTTCGGCGGCCGGGTCGTGAACACCCACCCGGCACTGCTGCCCAGTTTTCCCGGTGCCCACGGGGTGCGGGACGCCCTCGCGTACGGCGCGAAGGTCACCGGGTGCACCGTCCACTTCGTCGACGACGGCGTCGACACCGGCCCGATCATCGCCCAGGGCGTGGTCGAGGTACGGGACGAGGACGATGAAGCCGCGCTCCACGAGCGCATCAAGGACGTCGAGCGCTCGCTGCTCGTCGAGGTCGTGGGGCGCCTCGCCCGCAACGGCTACAGCATTGAGGGACGAAAGGTTCATGTCGGTGAACACGGACACCGTTAAGCCCATCCGCCGCGCGCTGGTCAGCGTCTACGACAAGACGGGGCTGGAGGAGCTGGCCCGCGGTCTGCACGAGGCGGGCGTCGAGCTGGTCTCCACCGGCTCCACCGCGTCGCGGATCGCCGCGGCCGGCGTCCCGGTCACCAAGGTCGAGGAGCTGACCGGCTTCCCCGAGTGCCTGGACGGACGGGTCAAGACCCTCCACCCGCGCGTGCACGCCGGGATCCTCGCCGACCTGCGCCTGGAGTCGCACCGCGCGCAGCTCGCCGAGCTCGGCGTGGAGCCGTTCGACCTGGTCGTGGTGAACCTGTACCCGTTCCGGGAGACCGTCGCCTCCGGCGCCACGCCGGACGAGTGCGTCGAGCAGATCGACATCGGCGGCCCGTCGATGGTGCGCGCCGCGGCCAAGAACCACCCGTCGGTGGCGATCGTCACCAGCCCGGAGCGGTACGCGGACGTGCTCGCCGCGGTCGGCGCGGGCGGCTTCGACCTGACCGCCCGCAAGCGGCTCGCCGCCGAGGCGTTCCAGCACACCGCCGCGTACGACGTGGCCGTGGCGTCCTGGTTCGCCGCCGACTACGCGGCCGCCGACGCCTCCGGCTTCCCCGACTTCCTCGGCGCCACGTACGAGCGGAGCAACGTGCTGCGCTACGGCGAGAACCCGCACCAGGGTGCCGCGCTGTACGTCGACGGCACGGGCGGCCTCGCCGAGGCCGAGCAGCTGCACGGCAAGGAGATGTCGTACAACAACTACACGGACACCGACGCCGCGCGCCGGGCCGCGTACGACCACGACGAGCCGTGCGTCGCGATCATCAAGCACGCCAACCCGTGCGGCATCGCGATCGGCGCGGACGTCGCCGAGGCGCACCGCAAGGCGCACGCGTGCGACCCGCTGTCGGCGTTCGGCGGCGTCATCGCCGTCAACCGCCCGGTGTCGGTCGCGATGGCCGAGCAGGTCGCCGAGATCTTCACCGAGGTCATCGTGGCCCCCGGCTACGAGGACGGCGCGGTCGAAGTGCTGGCGAAGAAGAAGAACATCCGCGTGCTGCGCGCCGAGGGCGCCCCGGCCAACCCGGTCGAGGTCAAGCCGATCGACGGCGGCGCGCTGCTCCAGGTCACCGACCGCCTGCAGGCGGACGGCGACGACCCGGCGAACTGGACCCTCGCGACCGGCGACGCGCTCTCCGCCGCTGAGCTGGCCGAGCTGTCCTTCGCCTGGAAGGCGTGCCGCGCGGTCAAGTCCAACGCGATCCTGCTCGCCAAGGACGGCGCGTCGGTGGGCGTGGGCATGGGCCAGGTCAACCGCGTCGACTCGGCGAAGCTCGCGGTCGAGCGCGCCGGCACGGAGCGCGCGACCGGCGCGTACGCGGCGTCGGACGCCTTCTTCCCGTTCCCGGACGGCCTGGAGATCCTGACGGCGGCGGGCGTGAAGGCGGTCGTGCAGCCGGGCGGTTCGGTCCGTGACGAGCAGGTCGTGGAGGCGGCGAAGGCGGCCGGCGTGACGATGTACTTCACGGGGACGCGCCACTTCTTCCACTGAGCCGCGACCGCGTGAGCGGACGCGGGCCCGCCCGACGCCCAGGCATCGGGCGGGCCCTGCGAAGATTCCGCCGGTCCGGCCACCTCTGTTCTAATGGGTTGCTCTTTCGTCGGCGGCAGGTCCCTGGGGGCACGGTGTTGGATGTGCAGAACGGTTCCGCGGCGGAGCCCGCCGTTCCCAGGGCCGGTTCCGGTAGCTCCGGGCCCGCCGGGGAGAACGGCGAGAACAGCCCGGCCGGAGTCCCGGCCGGTGCCGGGTCCGCGGCCCCGGCCGCGCCCGTGCTGCCGTACGCACTGCTCGCCGGGGTCTTCGGGCTGCTCTACTTCCTCTACTCCTGGGTGCAGTACGAGCGTTTCCGCTCGCCCTCCTGGGACCTCGGGATCTTCGAGCAAGCGGTCCGCGCGTACGCCGAGCTGCGTGCCCCGATCGTCGACATCAAGGGCCCCGGCTTCCTCATACTCGGCGACCACTTCAGCCCGGTGACGGCGCTCCTCGCGCCGCTCTACTGGGTGTGGTCCTCCCCGCTCGCCCTGCTCTTCGCGCAGGCCGCGCTGTTCGCCGCGTCCGCCGCCGTGGTCGGGCGCACCGCGCAGCAGGTGCTCGGCAGCCGGGCCCTCGGGATCGCGCTGACCGTCGCGTACGGGCTGTCCTGGGGCCTTCAGGAGGCGGTGAAGTCCGACTTCCACGAGATCGCCTTCGCCGTCCCGCTGCTCGCCCTGACCTGCCGGGCCCTGCTGCTCGGCCGCTGGACCGCCGCCGTCGCCTGGGCGCTGCCGCTGGTCCTGGTCAAGGAGGACATGGGGCTCACCGTCGCCATGGTCGGCGCGGTGCTGTTCGTCAAGGGACAGAAGCGGCTCGGCGCGGCCGTCGCCGGGTTCGGCGTCGCCGCCTTCGCGCTCACCGTGCTCGTGCTCATCCCGGCCGCGAGCCGGGTCGGCCAGTACGACTACTGGGCGAAGATCGAGAAGGGCGGCGACGGGGCGGAGGTCTCCTTCCTCGACTCCGTGCTCGGCGCGTTCCAGCACGGCGAGAAGTGGGAGATGGTGCTGTTCGTGCTCGGCGTCGCCGGGTTCCTGTGCCTGCGCTCGCCGCTGACGCTGCTCATCCTGCCGACCCTGGCCTGGCGTTTCCTGTCCCACGACGCCAACCACTGGGGCTTGTTCTGGCACTACAACGCCATCCTCATGCCGGTGGTGTTCCTGGCCCTGGTCGACGCGGTCCGCGCGGTGCGCAGCTCGCCGCGGCCCTGGCTCGCCGCGTACGGCCGGGTGGCGATCCCGGTGGTCACGGCGATCGCCGCCGTGCACGCCCTGGACATGCCGCTGCGCGAGCTGACCCGCCCCGCGACGTACACGGTCGACGCCCGGACGCTCGACGCCCGGCGTGCGGTGGCGGCGGTCCCGGCGGGCACCAGCGTCGAGACCAACGTGACGCTGATGGCGCACCTGACCGCCGACCACACGGTCTACTGGGTCGGCGGCGCCCCCGGCGTCAGCCCCGACTACCTCGCCCTCGACCTGAGCTCGGGCTGGTCCCAGCCGGTCGCCGACCCGGTCGGCCTGGCTGCCCAGCTGCACCCGGAGGCGCGGTACGAGGTGGCCGTGCAGGCCGGGCAGTTCGTGGTGCTCAAGCGGCAGTGAGCGCGTGAGCGAGCGAGTACTTGAGCGAGCGAGCGCTTGAGCGGATACGGCGAAGGGGCCGGGTTCCTGCTTGGGTTCTAGGCGTCGTTGCAACACCCCAGTTCAGGGGTGGCGATGGACTTCGAGATCCGACGGGACCGGACCCCTCAAGGGCCCAGAAAGCTGAGCCGGGAGCGGGAGGCATACTCCCGGCTCATGCAGCAGGGCTACAGCAACCGGGAGGCGTGCCGGATCGTCGGCATAGCCGCCCGCACGGGCAGGAAGTGGCTTCACGGGCGTAAGCCCACGGGCACACAGAGGAAGGCGCTGGCACCGCTTGGCGCGGTGGCGGCGCCTTCCGGGCCGTCCCGGTATCTGGGCGAGGCGGACCGTATCCACATCGCCGACCGGCTGCGGGAGAAGGCGACGGTCCGCGCGATCGCCGCCGAGCTGGGCCGCAGCCCCTCCACCGTCAGCCGGGAGATCCGCCGCAACGGCACGGTCGATCCCCGCGGCCGGCGGCACTACCGGCCGCACGCGGCTCAGTCCCGCGCCGAGGCCCGCCGGCCCCGCCCGAAGCCGGGGAAGATCGCACGGAATCCCGAGCTGCGGGACTTCATCCAGGACCGCCTGACCATACGGTGGAGCCCGGAGCAGATCTGCCAGGCTCTGCGGGACACCTTTCCCGAGCGGCCGGAGATGCACGTGGTCCACGAGACGGTCTACCAGGCCCTCTACGTCCAGGGCCGGGGCGAGCTGCGCCGCGAACTCGCCCGGGCTCTGCGCTCCGGCCGTGCCCGGCGCAGACCCCACCGTCAGGCCGCTGCCCGCCAGCCGCGGTTCACCACACCCATGGTCATGATCAGCGAGCGGCCCGCGGAAGCCTTGGACCGTGCCGTCCCCGGCCACTGGGAGGGCGACCTCATCATCGGCAAGGACGGAAGATCGGCCATCGGCACGCTGGTCGAACGCGCCACCCGCTACGTCATGCTCCTGCACCTGCCCGGCGACCACGGCGCCGAGAACGTCCGGGACGCACTGGTCACCACGGCCCGGACCCTGCCCGCCCACCTCAAGCGGTCCCTGACCTGGGACCAGGGCTCCGAGATGGCCGCCCACGGAGCTTTCACCCTGGCCACCGGCATCCCGGTCTACTTCTGCGACCCGGCCAGCCCCTGGCAGCGCGGATCGAACGAGAACACCAACGGCCTGCTGCGGCAGTACTTCCCCAAGGGCACCGACCTGTCCGTCCACACACCCGAACACCTGACCTCCGTCGCCGCCGAACTCAACGGCCGCCCACGCAAAACGCTCGACTGGGAAACCCCAGCCGAGCGCCTGCATAAACTGCTCACGGCCTGATCAACACAACCGTGTGTTGCAACGACCGCTAGAAACCGCCCTGTCGGAACCCGGCCCCTTCGCGTGCCGCCCGCGTCGCGCGCGGTGGCATGGTGGATCAGAACTGCTGGCGGTGGCGGTTGAACCAGGCCGCGCCGTCCGACTTCGCCGCGAACACGACGACCAGGATCGCCATCACGGTGTGCGCGAGGCCGACCACCACGAACGGGTAGATGCCGAGCACCGCGGTGATGATGCCGAAGACGATCGCGGTGACCCGGATGCCGTTGCCGCCGCTGCCGAACTTGGCACCGAGGACGATGGCGAGCACACCCCAGGCCAGGATGGCCAGGGCGACGCCCCAGACCAGACCGGGCGCCCAGTCGGCGATCTCCTGGAACTGGACGTCGTCCTTCAGGGCCGGGTCGTTCTTCGCGGCGGAGACGCCGACGGCCGCGAGGGCCGCGAAGATCGCGCCGATGACCTGGAAACCGCCGATGACGAAGAGCATCACGCGGGCCGCCTTCAGGCCGCCCGGCATCTCGGTCGGCACACCCGGGTAGCCGGGGCCGCCGTACGGCGAGACCGGCGGGGCCGCCGGGTAGCCGTAGCCGCCCTGCGGCGGGACGCCCTGCGGGGCCTGGGGGTGGCCGTAGCCGGGCTGCTGGCCCTGCTGCTGCCCGTAGGGGTTGTTCGGGTCGCCGAAGCTCATCGAGAGGTTCCTCCGTATGGTCTGTGTGCGGGGACGACGCTTGCCCTGCGCGGAGGAAAGTCATCCCGCCTGTCACGACCCCATGAGAGGCGTCATGACATGTCACGGAGAATGAGCGGATTTGCCCCCCGGCACTGCTTGCGGCACTGCACCGATCATCGTGGTCAAAATGTCGACCCGTTGTCCAGTCGATAGCGCGTGCGGTTGTGCAAGTGCAACCTCCGCCTCCGTTCCGGCCTCCGTTCCGGCCTTCGGTTCGGCCCTCGTTCCGGCCTCCGCGACCGCCGCCCGGCGCGGCCGGAATTGGAAACCGGCGGGGGTCTTCCGGGAGGATGGCGCCATGAGCGCCCAGATTCTCGATGGCAAGGCCACCGCCGCCGCGATCAAAGCCGATCTGACCGCCCGGGTGGCGGTCCTGAAGGAGCGGGGCGTGACGCCCGGTCTCGGCACCGTCCTCGTCGGCGACGACCCCGCGAGCCAGAAGTACGTCGCGGGCAAGCACCGCGACTGCGCACAGGTCGGCATCTCCTCGATCCAGCGTCAACTGCCCGCCACGGCCTCGCAGGAGGAGATCGAGGCGGTCGTGCGCGAGCTCAACGAGGACCCGGAGTGCACGGGTTACATCGTGCAGCTGCCGCTGCCCAAGGGCATCGACGAGAACCGGGTCCTGGAGCTGATGGACCCGGACAAGGACGCCGACGGCCTGCACCCGATGAACCTCGGGCGGCTCGTGCTCAACGAGCCCGCGCCGCTGCCCTGCACCCCCAACGGCGTGATCACGCTGCTGCGTCGGCACGGGGTCGAGATCAAGGGCGCCGAGGTCGTGGTGATCGGCCGCGGGGTGACCATCGGCCGCCCGATGCCGCTGCTGCTCTCCCGCCGTTCCGAGAACGCCACCGTGACCCAGTGCCACACGGGTACGAAGGACCTCGCCGCGCATCTGCGGCGCGCGGACATCATCGTGGCGGCGGCCGGGGTGCCGCACCTGGTGCGGCCCGAGGACGTGAAGCCGGGCGCGGCCGTGCTCGACGTCGGCGTCTCGCGCAACGACGAGGGCAAGATCGTCGGCGATGTGCACCCGGGCGTCGCCGAGGTGGCCGGCTGGATCTCCCCGAACCCGGGCGGGGTGGGCCCGATGACCCGCGCCCAGCTCCTGGTCAACGTCGTCGAGGCCGCCGAGCGCGCGGCCGGGGTCCGCTGACCGTGTCCTCCGCCGAGGAGCCGGTGGCCCCGGCGGCGGAACCGGAGGCGGACGCGGACGCGGAGGCGGCCGCGGTCGTCCGTACGGACACGGACACGGACACGGACACGGGCACGGACGCCGATACGAGTACGGTCACCGGTACGGGCGAGGGCGCCGCCCCTGCCCCAACCGCCGAGGGGGGCGACGGCGACGGTCACGATGGCGTCGAGGCCCCCAAGGCCCCGCGCCGGCACCCCCGGGCCCAGCTCACCACCACGACCGCGCGCCCCGAGGGCGGCGGCCGGGCGGCCCCGGGTGACGCGCCCGCGCCCGCACGGCAGTGGCCGCTGCTCCTGGTCCTCGGTCTGGCCGGGCTCGGCCTGCTGATCGTGGGGACGGATCTCTTCGCGCAGGCGTTCCGGGTGGGCACCCTGCTGGTCGGGGTGGCGCTGCTGGTCGGGGCGGTGCTGCGCAGGACCCTGCCGTCGGTGGGCATGCTGGCGGTGCGCTCGCGGTTCACCGACATGATCACGTACGGCGTGATGGGCGGGCTCATCGTGCTGCTGGCCCTGATGGTGGCGCCGGACCCGTGGCTGCGGATCCCGTTCCTGGAGGACGTCCTCCATCTGACGGTCACCTGAGCGTACGGTCGCCCGGAACGGTGAACGCGGCGCCCGTCCTCTCCCCCGTGGGAGGACGGGCGCCGCTGTGATCAAGAGTCATGTACGTGCCAACCGGACTCAAGGCCCACCGGCCCGTTGTGGCACGGAGGTGACGGAGGTGACCGTTCCGCCATCTCTCCTGACTCGGGCGCTAGTGAGGCGGACCACAAGGGGGTGGGGGTGCGGGGCGGCCCGGGTCCGATAGCCTGACCGCTGGATATCTCTTCACGTCGAGACATCGATCGATCAGGGGAGACGTCCAGCCTCAGGGCAAGGGAACCCCACCGCCAGCTGTCTTACGGAGATCGCCATGACCCGCACTCCCGTGAATGTCACCGTCACCGGCGCGGCCGGCCAGATCGGCTACGCGCTGCTCTTCCGCATCGCCTCGGGCCACCTGCTCGGCGCGGACGTGCCGGTCAAGCTTCGCCTCCTCGAGATCCCGCAGGGCGTGAAGGCCGCCGAGGGCACCGCCATGGAGCTCGACGACTGCGCGTTCCCGCTGCTCAAGGGCATCGACATCTTCGACGACCCGAACCAGGGCTTCGCGGGCGCCAACGTGGCGCTGCTCGTGGGCGCCCGCCCGCGCACCGCCGGTATGGAGCGCGGCGACCTGCTCTCCGCGAACGGCGGCATCTTCAAGCCGCAGGGCAAGGCCATCAACGACCACGCCGCGGACGACATCAAGGTCCTCGTCGTCGGCAACCCGGCCAACACCAACGCCCTCATCGCGCAGCAGTCCGCGCCCGACGTCCCGGCCGAGCGCTTCACCGCGATGACCCGCCTGGACCACAACCGCGCGCTGACGCAGCTGGCCCAGAAGACCGGCGTCTCGGTCGAGGACATCAAGCGCCTCACCATCTGGGGCAACCACTCGGCGACCCAGTACCCGGACATCTTCCACGCGGAGATCGCGGGCAAGAACGCCGCCGAGGTCGTCAACGACGAGGCGTGGCTGGCCGACACCTTCATCCCGACCGTCGCCAAGCGTGGCGCCGCGATCATCGAGGCCCGTGGCGCGTCCTCCGCCGCCTCGGCCGCGAACGCCGCCATCGACCACGTCCACACCTGGGTCAACGGCACCGCCGAGGGCGACTGGGCCTCCATGGGCATCCCGTCCGACGGCTCCTACGGCGTCCCGGAGGGCCTGATCTCCTCCTTCCCGGTCACCTGCAAGGACGGCACGTACGAGATCGTCCAGGGCCTGGAGATCAACGACTTCTCCCGCGCCCGCATCGACGCCTCCGTCCAGGAGCTGTCGGAGGAGCGCGACGCGGTCCGCGAGCTCGGCCTCATCTGAGCCCCGCCGCTGAGCCCGCCGCAGCGGAACTGACGGTGCCCCCGGCCGGATCGGCCGGGGGCACCGCCGTGTCCGCACCCGCGCTCTATGCTGTCGGTCCCGCCCAATGCATCGGGGGACCATTGGCACCGTCGTTCGCGTCGTCGCCGCGGGAGCGGCCCGACCTCAGTGAGGCCACCCGGCTGCTCTGCGTCGGCACCTACGTCGACGGCGTCTTCCGCGACGCCGTGATCGACGAGCTCTATGTGCACACGGAGCGGATCGCGGCGCCCGCGCCGGGCGTCGACACCTCGCTCGTGCTCGCCCACGCGCTGCGCGCCCGCCGCGTCGAACTCGGCTGGGCCGCCACCGTGGTGCTGCTGTGGCTCTACGTCTGGCTGATGAGCGACGGCCTGGCCCTGATGCTCGCGGCGCCGCTGCTGGCCATCGGCCTCGCCCGGCGGCTGCGGCGCCAGGGGCCGGGCACCTTCCTGCGCCGCACCCTCCCGGCCTTCGTGCTGCTCTGGTGGGGTCGGGTCGCGTTCTTCTCCGGGTTGCTGGCGCTGCTCCCCCTGGCGACCGAGGACGACGACTCGGGGGTCAGGGCGTGGCTCGCCGTCCTGGTGCCGGTCGGCGGCCAGCTCTTCGGGTACGAGTTCGGGACCGGATCGGGGTACGACGACCCGTACTCGCTGTACGTCTCCCCGCTCGAAGCCTGGGTCTCGTTCCTCGGGCCCGTCCTGCTGGCCGTGGTCGTGGCGCTGCGCCGCGCCCAGATCGCCAGGATCCTCGCCGGTGAGCTGTCCGCCGTGGCGTTCGCCGCCCGCCACCCGTCGCCCCCCTGGCTCGACATCAGTCCCCGGTTCCGGCGGGTGGCCGAGCGGATCCGGCGGGAGCAGCAGGGCCGGCTGGTGCTGTACGGCCCGGGGAATCCGTTCTGCGGCTTCGGCGAACCGTACGAACCCCTCTCCCTCTCCATCGAGTTGCGCCCCGCCGCGGCCGGGCGGGGCGACGGCGGCCCGGGGCCCGAGCCGCTCGGCAACTCCACCGTCCTGCGCCATGTGGTGGCGCTGGTGGAGGCGTTGCGGGTGCCCGCGGCGGCGGTGGACCCGCTGAGCCAGGAGGGCGTACGGGACCGGTTGCGCGATCTGGAGGTCGAGGAGGTCGTCTTCCTCCCCGTCGAGGCGCTGCTGCACCGCGACCAGGCAGCGTACGGCCCCGAGGAGTTCGAGCGGGAGCGGGCGCAGGCGGTCGAGGAGGGCGGCGAGGCCCGCCGGCACTATCTGTCCGTCCGGGTGTCCGGCATGCATCAGGTGGCCGTCACCACGGTGTTCGTCCGGGTGCACACCCAGGGCGGCCTGCTCGCGGTGGACGTGACCCCGTACGTGCTGCGGCCGGTGTCCCGGCGGTTCCAGGAGGCGGCCCGGCTCGCGCACCGGACGCGGCGGCCCACGCCGGTCGCCCGGCTCGTCTCGGCCGCCGGTGAGCTCCCGGACGTGACCCAGGAGGCGTTCGCCACGCTCGCGCGGAGCCTGTCGCTGTTCTGGCGGCTGCTGACCGCGGGGCACGCCGACGACCTGCCCGACGGGCCGCACCGCTCGGTACGGGAACTGGGCGCCGACGACGACGCGTCCCTCTTCCAGAAGAGCGACATCGACCGGTATCTGCGCAGCGTGCGGGAGCGGGTGGTGAACGGGGTGATCGCGGCCCTGCGGGAATCGGGGTACGAGACCGCCGATCTGGAGCGCGAGAGCGTGCCGATCGCCCGGCTCGGCGACGGCGCGACGTACATCTCCAACACCCACGGGACCGTCACGATCGGCGACCGCAACCGCGTCGACAGCCGAATCGACAGCCGAATCGACCATCGCGTCGGCGAACGCGAGACAGGGGAGCAGGATGGCTGAGCAGCAGTCCCAGGGCCGGTACCGCGACGGCATCACCGTCACCAACACCAAGGGCACGGTCACGATCGGCGACCACAACCGCGTCACCACGACCGTCGGCGAGGCCGGGCCCGCCCGCGAGCCCGAGCAGGAGGAGCTGCTGCTGGCCGTCCGCAGGCTCCGTGCCGACCTCGGCGGCGTGGTGCCGAGCGAGCGGACCGTCGCGCTCGACACCGAACTCGCCGGTACCGAGGAGGAGATCGAGAGCGAGGGCGCCGCCACCCCGGGCCGCGCGGCCCGGCTGCGGCAGGCCCTCACCGACGCCGCCTCGGTGACCGGCGTCCTCGCCTCCGGTGTCGCCGTCGGCGAGGCGCTCGGCGGCCTCTTCTAGACCTCCGGCCGCTCCGCGTCCGCCGTCGCCTCCGCCGCCAGGCCCGCGGCCAGCTCGCCGAGGCCGGTCGCCGCGCGGAGCAGCAGCCCCGGGCCGAAGGTGATCCGGGTGGCGCCGAGCGTGCCGAGGGCGGCGAAGCCGGGGTCGCCGGGGTGGGACAGGACGTTCAGCGGGCCCGGGCCGCCCGCCTCGCGGAGGCGGGGGAGGTCGGTGGCCGGGGCCTTGATCGGGTAGACGCAGTCGGCGCCCGCCGCGCGGTAGTGGCGGGCCCGGTCGGCGGCGTCCGCGACACCGCCGCCGTGGAGGTACGTGTCGATCCGGGCGTTCACGAAGAGCGCGGGTCCGGCGGCGGCGCGGACGGCCGCGAGCCGGTCGGCCTGCTCCTCGGGGGTGCGCAGCCGGTGGCCGTCCCGGTCGGTGTCCTCCAGGTTGACGCCGACGGCGCCGGTCGCCAGGACCCGGTCCACCAGCTCCCCGGCCGGAAGGCCGTAGCCGTCCTCCACGTCGGCGGTGACCGGCACCCCGACCGCGCGGACGATCCGGGCCACCGCCGCGAACATCTCGTCCGCCGGGGTCTCGCCGTCCTCGTACCCGAGCACGGCGGCGATCCCCGCGCTGGGCGTGGCCAGGGCCGGGAACCCGGCCTTCTCGAAGACCCGCGCCGAGACCGCGTCCCACGGCCCCGGCAGCACGAGGGGCCGGTCGGCGGGCCGGTCCAGGTGCAGCGCGCGCAGCGCGTCCACGGCTCCGGCTCCGCTCACGGGCCCGTTCACGGCTTCGCTCATCGCTTGGACGCGGTCGGCGTGTAGTGGCCCGGGACCATGCGGGTGGTGACGGCGATCCGGTTCCAGGCGTTGATCGTCACGATCGCGCCGATGAGGTGCGCCAGCTCGGTGTCCTCGAAGTGCGCGGCGGCCTCCGCGTACACCTCGTCCGGCACGAAGCCGTCGGTCAGGACGGTGACCGCCTCGGTCAGGGCGAGGGCCGCCGCCTCCCGCTCGGTGTAGAAGTGCCGCGACTCGCGCCACGCCGACAGCTGGATGATCCGCTGCGCGCTCTCGCCCGCCGCCAGGGCGTCCTTGGTGTGCATGTCCAGGCAGAAGGCGCAGTTGTTGATCTGCGAGGCGCGCAGCTTGACCAGCTCGTAGAGGGTCGGGTCGATGTTCTTCGCGGCGGCGATCTCCAGGCCGACCATGGCCTTGTAGAAGGCCGGGTGCAGCTCGGGGAAGGGCTGCCGGGCCGGGTGCTCGGGGGCGTAGCCGGGCTGCTGGGCGGTCTGAGCGGTCTGGGCGGTCTGCGTGGTGGTCGTCATGGTCACCACCGTACGGGCGGGGTGGTGCCCGGGTATGGTCCATTCCCATGGCGGATGACTGGGCCACTTTCGGGGCCGACCTGCACCTGGAGCTGCGCGGGCCCGGCCTGCGCGACGGGCTGATGAACGCGCTGCGCGAGGCCGTGCGCGGCGGGCGGCTGACCGCCGGGACCCGGCTGCCGTCCTCGCGGCAGCTCGCCGCCGACCTGGGGGTGGCCCGCAACACCGTCGCCGACGCCTACGCCGAGCTGGTCGCCGAGGGCTGGCTGACCGCCCGGCAGGGCTCCGGCACCCGGGTCGCCCGGCGCTCCGCGCCCCGGCCCGCACCGCGCCGGGTCCGGCCCGAAGGCCCCGCCGCCCCGCCCCGCCCGCGCCCCGGGAAACCCACGTACAACCTGCGCCCCGGCACCCCCGACCTGGCCTCCTTCCCGCGCGCCGACTGGCTCAAGGCGGCCCGCAAGGCGCTCACCAACGCCCCGCACGAGGCGTTCGGCTACGGCGACCCGCAGGGCCGTACGGAGATGCGCACGGTGCTCGCCGAGTACCTGGCCCGGGCCCGCGGGGTGCACGCCGCGCCCGAACGCATCGTGCTGTGCTCGGGGTTCGTCCACGGGCTGATGCTGATGGGGCAGGTGCTCAAGGCGCGCGGGGTCGCGGAGGTGGCCGTCGAGTCGTACGGGCTCGACATCCACTGGGACCTGATCCGCCGGGCCGGGATCCGGATGCCCGCCCTGCCCACCGGCGAACACGGCACCCGCACCGAGGAGTTGGGCGGCATCGGGTACGCCGATGTCGGCGCGGTCCTGATGACCCCGGCCCACCAGTTCCCGACCGGCGGCGCGCTCCAGCCGGACCGGCGGGCGGCGGCCGTCGACTGGGCGCGGGCCGGGGGCGGGCTGATCCTGGAGGACGACTACGACGGGGAGTTCCGGTACGACCGGCAGCCCGTGGGCGCTCTTCAGGGGCTCGACCCGGAGCGGGTGGTCTACCTCGGCACCGCGTCGAAGTCGCTGGCGCCCGGGCTTCGGCTCGCCTGGATGGTGCTGCCCGAGGACCTGGTGGACGAGGTGGTGGCGGCGAAGGGCAAGGTCGACTGGGTGTCCAGCGCCACCGACCAGCTGACCTTCGCCGAGTTCCTCGCCTCCGGCGCGTACGACCGGCACGTCCGGGCGATGCGGCTGCGCTACCGGCGGCGCCGGGACCAGCTGGTGGCCGCCGTCGCCGAACGCTCGCCCACCACCCGGATCAGCGGCATCGCGGCCGGACTGCACGCCGTGCTCGAACTCCCCGAGGGCACCGAGGAGTCGGTGCTGCGGTCGGCCGCCTTCCAGGGCCTGGCCCTGCTCGGCATCAACCGCTTCCGGCACCCCGACACCCCACGCACCCGCGACGCCCTGGTGGTCGGCTACGGCACCCCGCCGGACAGCGCCTGGTCGGGCGCGCTGGAAGCGCTGTGCCGGGTGCTGCCGTAGGGACCCGTCGCCGTGCTCGCTCACCGAGCCGGGTATCCCGGTTGAACCCGATCGCCTGCCCCGGGAGTTCACATGGGCGTCACCGGACACTCACCTGGAGGGGTTCATGAGACCGGGCAGAACGATGGCGGCTCTCGGCGCGCTGGGTGTGCTCGCCGTCTGCGGCGCGTGCGCGACGGGGCCGGACGCCGCCACCGCCGGGGCGGGAGCCTCCGGTGCTTCGGCTTCGGCACCGCGGCCCCGGAGCACTCCGCCCCCGCTGCCGGACCCCGTCGTCGGGCCGGTCACCCCGGTGACGTCGTACGCGGGGATGACGCTCCCGCTGGACGCCTACCAGCCGGATCCGGCGGAGCAGCGGATCCTTCGGAAAGGGTTCCAGGCCCTCGCGGGAAGCTGCCTCAAGGGGCTCGGTCTGGAGCTGACGGTGGCGACGGACCCCGAGAACGCCCCGACCGCACCGCCCGCCGCCGACAAGCCGCGGCACGAGCGCCGCTACGGGCTGCTCGACCCGGTGGAGGCGGCGGCCACCGGCTACGTCGGGAACCGTTCTCCCGGCCGGCCGCGGCCCTCCGGGTCGGCGGCGGGCGGGGCGGGCGCGGTGTCCCAGGAGCTGCGGGAGGCCGCGCTCGCCGGCACCCGGGCGACGGTGAACGGCCGCCCGGTGCCCAAGGGCGGCTGCGCCGCCGAGGCGGAGCGGCGGCTGTCCGACGGGGCGCCGTCCCCGCGCGACCCCGACATGCTGGCCAAGGCGCAGGCGCGGGCCGCGTACTGGGCCGAGCGGCATCCGGCGGTGGTGAAGGCGTTCGCGTCGTGGAGCGGGTGCATGGCGCGGCACGGCTACCGCTTCGACAACCCCTGGCAGCCCAACGACAACCCCGCCATGCGCGACCCCGCGAAGAAGGCCCAGTACGTCGAGCTCGCCGTCGCGGACGTCGGCTGCAAGCAGGAGACCAACCTCGCCGGTGTCTGGCTCGCGGTCGAGACCGCGTACCAGAAGGGCATCGTGACCGCCGACCGCGCGGAGCTGGACAAGGTGCGCGCGCAGAACGGCATTCAGCTCGCCCATGCACGCAAAGCCGCTCCAGGGAACCGGAGTTCTCTTAAGAAGTCATGAACTCTTCTTAAAGTGCGGCCCGTTCGTCTCGGTGACACCATCTGTGAAATGGAGAACTCGTGACCATGAACGACGACCAGAAGCCGAGCCGTCGCCCGTCGGTCCTCGGCCGCCGCGTCGCCACCTTCCTCGCGGCGGCCGGTCTGGCCGTGGCCGGCACCGTGGCCGCCACCGGCACCGCGCAGGCCGAGAGCTGCAAGAGCTGGGGCATGTGCATCTACGAGCACGGCGACGGCAACCCCACCCAGGGCATCTGGTGGGACGAGGACTGCCTGGCCCCGTACACCTGGGACGCCAACGGCGAGCCGCTCAACGACTCGATCTCGCGCGTGCGCACGAGTTCGACCTGGGAGGTCACGCTCTACCAGCACTGCTACTTCGGCGGCGGCCAGCTCACCGTTCCCCGGGGCACCGACCGGATCATGAGCGGCAACTGGGCGTGGTTCAACGACATGACGAGCTCCTGGATCGTCAAGGACCGCGGCTGATCCGCGCCCGCGCGTACCGGTGCGGGCGGCCCGCGGTGTCCAGGGACACCGGGGGCCGCCCCGCGTACGTCTACGCCGCAGGCTGCTCCGCTCGCTGCTCCGTCTGCTCCTCCGGTGGTTCGCCGAACCGGGCCAGGGTCAGCGAGCCCGCCACGGCGATCGCGAAGCCGAGGATCGCGAGCCAGCCCAGGCCCGGGCGGGTCCGGTCGCCGAGCCAGACGACGCCGACGAGCGCCGGGCCGATCGTCTCGCCGAGCACCAGACCGGCGGTCGCGGTGGTGACCGAACCCCGGCCGAGCGCCGAGGTGTAGAGCAGGAAGGCCGAGCCGCCGCCCACCAGGAGGGCGTACAGCGCGGGCTGGGTGAGGGTGCCGAGGTCGAAGGAGTCGATCAGCCGGACCGCGATCTCCACCACCCCGAAGCCGAGGCCGCCCGCGAGGCCGAGCACCAGCGCGCGCGGGCGCTCCGGCAGCCTCCCCGCCACCGCGCCGATCGCGAGGACGGCGAAGGCGGCGGCGAGCAGCCCCCACTCCAGGACCGGGTCGCCGCCCTCGTGGCCCTCCTTGCCGGAGGCGAGCGCCAGCAGCGCGAGGCCCACGCAGACCACGCCCACCGCGCTCCACTCGACCCGCTTGAGCCGCACCCCGAGCAGCCGCGAGGCGATCACCGCCGTCACGGCGAGGCTCGCCGCGAGCGAGGCGCCCACCGCGTAGATCGGCAGTGTCCGCAGCGCCACGACCTGGAGCACGAAGCCCACCCCGTCCATGCCGAGCCCGGCCAGGTACCGCCACTGCCGCAGCGCCCGCCACAGCAGGGTCACATCGACGCCGCTGCCGGAGCCGGGCTCGGCGGACCGGGCGCCGAGCGCCTGGAACACCGAGGCGGCACCGAAGCAGACGGCCGAACCGAGAGCGCACACCATCCCAAGAAGCACGAAAGGGACTCTAGTGCGACGGGGCTGGGCGACGCGTTTCGGCCGGGCCTAAACTGTGCGATCGCAACCAGGCCCGGCGCTCGCCGTCCGGGCGACCGGGGGAGGACGGGCACATGCGCAGACTGAGGTCGACGACGGTGGTACTCGGCGGAGTGGGTGTCCTCGCGGCGACGCTCACCGCCTGCTCGTCGGAGCCCGACCGGCGCTGCGTGGACCCGGTCACGTACAAGGAACTGCCCGACTACCAGTGCTCCGGCGGCAACGGCAGCAGTAGCAGCGGGAGCGGTGGCAGCAGCGGGCGCTACTACTACGGCGGGTCCTCGCGCAGCGGTGTGGTCGGCGGCGGCAGCTTCGACAAGTCGGCCGTCGACAGCGGCGGCTTCGGCGGCCACCACTCCTCCTCCGGCGGCTGACCCGAGGTGGAGCGCCACACCATCGAGCCCCGCCCCGGCTGGCAGCGGATCGTCGAGGAACAGGGCCTGGTCTATCCGCTGACCCGGCACCCGGACGGCGAGCTGCGGCCCTACTGGGACGAGAGCGCCTACTACTCCTTCAGCCTGCCCGAGGTGGAGGCCCTGGAGGAGGTCGTCGAGGAGCTGCACGCGATGTGCCTCGCGGCGGCCGCGCACATCGTCGAGCAGGACCGCTTCGCCGACCTCGGCATCACCGACCCGCGGATCGCCCGCCGGGTCGCCGAATCGTGGCGGCGCCGGGCCGAACTCCCCACCGTGTACGGGCGGTTCGACCTGCGCTACGACGGCACGGGCCCGGCGAAGATGCTGGAGTACAACGCCGACACCCCCACCTCCCTGGTGGAGGCGGCGAGCCCGCAGTGGTTCTGGATGGAGGACCGCTTCCCCGGCGCCGACCAGTGGAACTCGCTGCACGAGCGGCTCGTCGACGCCTGGAAGCGGCAGGCGCGGCTGCTGCCGCCGGGCGCGCCCGTGCACTTCGCGCACTCGGACGGCGACGAGCTGGGCGAGGACCTGATGACGGTCGCGTACCTGCGCGAGACCGCGCAGCAGGCCGGGCTCGCGACGGAGGCGCTGTCGGTCGAGCGGATCGGCTGGGACCGGATCACCGGGCGGTTCGTGGACGACCGGCTGCGGTTCATCCGCGCCTGCTTCAAGCTCTATCCGTGGGAGTGGCTGACCACGGACCGGTTCGGCCCGCACGTCCTCGACACCCTCGACAACGGCGGCGGCACCGGCTCGACCCTGTGGATCGAACCGGCCTGGAAGATGCTGCTCTCCAACAAGGCGCTGCTCGCGATCCTGTGGGAGCTGTACCCGGGCCACCCGAACCTGCTGGCCGCCTATCTCGACGGGCCGCGCGAGCTGGCCGCGCCGGACGGTCCCGGCCATGTGACCAAGCCGCTGCTCGGCCGGGAGGGCGCGGGCGTCCTGCTGCACCCGCCGGGCGTCACCCCGCTGCCCTCAGAAGAGCCTTGCTGCTACCAGGAGTTGGCCCCGCTGCCCGACTTCGACGGCAACCGGGTGGTGCTCGGCGCGTGGACCGTCGGGGACGAGGCGGCGGGGCTCGGGATCAGGGAGTCGGCGGGCCCGGTCACGGACGAGTACGCGCGGTTCGTGCCGCACCTCATCCGCTGACCGACCGGGCCGACCGGGCCGACCGCGGTGCCGGGGGCTACTCCGGTACGTACTCGCGCAGCGGCGCGGGCGTGAGTCCGGCCGCCTCGGCCAGGTCGAGGGCCCGGCGCAGGTCCTGCTCCACGGTGTCGTTGAAGTGCAGCAGGATGATGTCCCCCGCCTTCAGCCGCGGTGCCTGCGGGGTCCAGCCGCCCCAGGTGGTCAGGTCGTACGTCCAGGTGACGAGGGCCTTCGCGCCGCAGGCGCGGGCGACGGTACGGGTGTTCGCGTCGTACGTGCCGTACGGCGGGCGCAGCAGCCGCGGCCCGTCGCCGAACTCCTTCAGCTGCGCGTCCCGCGCCCCGCACGCCTCGGTCTTCTGTCCGGCGGCGTCGAGACCGGTCAGGTCGGGGTGGTTGACGGTGTGGTTCTCGATCCGGGAGCGGCCGTGGTCGAGGAGGGTGTGGAAGTAGCCGGAGTCGTACGAGTACGCCCCGGGCAGCAGGAAGAGGGAGGCGGGCACCCGGCGGTCGAGCAGCAGCCGGGCGGCGGCGGGGTCGTGGTTCCAGCCGTCGTCGAGGGTGATGAACACGACCGGGTCGCTGGTGTCGATGTGCGACACGACCGGTACGGGCTCCGGCCAGGCGGCCCTGGGGGCGGCCTGTGCGGAGCCGGACATCGCGCCGAGCAGCGCGAGCGGAACGAGTGCGGCGAACGCGCAGCGCAGGGCGCGGCGCAGACGGGGTCTCGGCATGGCCGCAACATTGGCCTAGACCAACTGTCGTGTCAATGGGGGAGGTTGGGGCTCCGGGGGCGGGGCCCGCGCGGCCCCGCCCCCACCCCGTCCGCTACTCCGCGAGCACCCCGCTACTCCGCCAGCACCCCGCGCAGCTGCTCAAGACCCCAGTCCAGGTCCTCCTTCGAGATCACCAGCGGCGGCGCGATCCGGATCGTCGAGCCGTGGGTGTCCTTCACCAGGACGCCCCGGGCCATCAGCTTCTCGGAGATCTCCCGGCCGGTGCCCTTCGTCGGCGTGATGTCCACGCCCGCCCACAGGCCGCGCCCGCGCACCGCGTCCACCGCGCCGCCGCCGACCAGCAGGCCCAGCTCCGCGTGCAGGTGCTCGCCCAGCTCGGCGGCCCGGGCCTGGTACTCGCCGGTCCGCAGCATCGCGATCACCTCCAGGGCCACCGCGCAGGCCAGCGGGTTGCCGCCGAAGGTCGAGCCGTGCTCGCCCGGCCGGAACACGCCGAGGACCTCGCGGTCCGCGACCACCGCCGACACCGGCACCACACCGCCGCCCAGCGCCTTGCCGAGGATGTAGACGTCCGGCACCACGCCCTCGTGCTCGCACGCGAAGGTCCTCCCGGTCCGGCCGAGACCCGACTGGATCTCGTCGGCCATGAGCAGCACGTTCCGCCGGGCGGTCAGCTCGCGCACCCCCGGCAGATAGCCGGCCGGCGGCACCAGGACGCCCGCCTCGCCCTGGATGGGTTCGAGCAGCACCGCCACCGTGTTCTCGGTGACGGCCGCCTCCAGGGCGGTCAGATCGCCGTACGGGACGATCTCGAAGCCCGGCGTGTACGGGCCGAAGTGGTCACGGGCGTCATGGTCGGTGGAGAACGAGACGATCGTCGTCGTGCGGCCGTGGAAGTTGTTCCCGGCCACCACGATCTTCGCGTGCCCGTCCGGCACGCCCTTCACCTCGTACCCCCACTTGCGGGCGGTCTTCACGGCCGTCTCCACGGCCTCCGCGCCGGTGTTCATCGGCAGCACCGCGTCCTTGCCGCACAACTCGGCGAGCTGGGTGCAGAAGTCGCCGAACCGGTCGTGGTGGAAGGCCCGCGAGGTCAGCGTCACCCGGTCGAGCTGGGCGCGGGCGGCGTCCAGGAGGCGGGGGTTGCCATGGCCGAAATTGAGCGCGGAGTACCCGGCGAGCATGTCGAGGAAGCGGCGCCCCTCGACGTCGGTCATCCACGCCCCTTCGGCGGAGGCGACCACCACCGGCAGCGGATGGTAGTTGTGGGCGCTGTGCGCGTCCGCGGCAGCGATCTCGTCTTGCGTCTTCGACACGGTCCTCGACACGGGATCTCCGTTCGTCCTGCGGCTGGGGAGGGGTGTGGCTCCCTTTTCTTATCGTCGCTCGCATGCCGGACGCGGAAACCTCTCTTCACGGCGCGCCCGCTACGCTGGCCCCACGCGCGGCGACTGGCGAACGGGGAAGCGACCCCGGGGGAGCCGTGCGGGCAGACCGTACGAGGTGCCGCCCGCCTGGGCATCACGGAGACCGCACAGGTCCCGTGGGCGCCGACCGGGCGCCACCAGCGGGGCCTCCTGCCCCCAGGAGCACACGCCATGAACCCGCCCGCCACCCCCTCGTACGCTCCCGAGCCGCGGCATCCCGCGCTCGCCGCCGCCGACCCCGAGCTCGCCGCGCTCGTCGGCGCCGAGGAGCGGCTCCAGGCCGACACCCTGCGGCTCATCCCCAGCGAGAACTACGTCTCCGCGGCCGTCCTCGAAGCGTCCGGGACCGTGCTGCAGAACAAGTACAGCGAGGGCTACCCCGGCCGCCGCTACTACGAGGGCCAGCAGAACATCGACCAGGTCGAGACGCTGGCGATCGAGCGCGCCAAGGCCCTCTTCGGCGCCGACCACGCCAACGTCCAGCCCTACTCCGGCTCCCCGGCCAACCTCGCCGTCTACCTCGCCTTCGCCCGCCCCGGCGACACCGTGATGGGCATGGCGCTGCCGATGGGCGGCCACCTCACGCACGGCTGGGGCGTGTCGGCGACCGGCAGCTGGTTCCGGGGCGTGCAGTACGGCGTCCGCGCGGACACCGGGCTCATCGACTTCGACCAGGTCCGTGAGCTGGCCCTGGCCGAACGGCCCAAGGTGATCTTCTGCGGTGGCACCGCGCTGCCCAGGACCATCGACTTCGCGGCCTTCGCGGAGATCGCCCGCGAGGCGGGCGCGGTGCTCGTCGCCGATGTCGCCCACATCGCGGGCCTGATCGCGGGCGGCGCCCACCCCTCCCCGGTGCCGCACGTCGACGTCGTCTCCACCACCACCCACAAGACCCTGCGCGGCCCGCGCGGCGCCATGCTGATGTGCCGCGAGGAGCACGCCAAGGCGATCGACAAGGCCGTCTTCCCCGGCCTCCAGGGCGGCCCGCACAACCAGACCACCGCCGCCATCGCCGTCGCCCTGCGCGAGGCGGCCCGCCCGGACTTCCGGGACTACGCCCACGCGGTCGTCGCCAACGCCAAGGCACTCGCCGAAGCGCTCCTCGCCCGCGGCTTCGACCTCGTCTCCGGCGGCACCGACAACCACCTGATCCTGATGGACCTCACCCCGAAGGAGGTCCCCGGCAAGATCGCCGCGAAGGCCCTCGACCGGGCCGGGATCGTCGTCAACTACAACACCGTCCCCTACGACCCCCGCAAGCCCTTCGACCCCTCCGGCGTCCGCATCGGCACCCCGTCGCTCACCTCGCGCGGCCTGGACGTCTCCCACATGCCGCGGGTCGCCGACTGGATCGACCGCGGGGTCGCGGCGGCGGGCAAGGGCGACGAGGCCGCCCTCGCCGTGATCCGCGCGGAGGTCGCGGAACTGATGGCCGCGTTCCCGGCGCCGGGCCTGCCGGTGTAGCCGGAGCGGAAGCCGGAGCGGACTCCGCCCCCGTCCCCGCCCCAGCCCCCGTCCCCGCCCCAGCCCCCGTCCCCGCCCCAGCCCCCGTCCCCGCCCCAGCCCCCGTCCCCGCCCCAGCCCCCGTCCCCGCCCCGGCGGCGCTCCCTAGACTGGGCCGCCGGGGAGGGAACACATGGATCGCATGGATACGGATGAGGGCGGGAACGTGGGCGCGCGGGCGGGGGAGACTCCGCTGGTCGCCGCCGCGCGGGCCGGGGACCTGTTCCGGGTGACGGTGCTCCTGGAGGAGGAGGACGCGTCCGGCCACGGCTGGGACGACGACGAGCGGGCGGCCGCGTACGCCGCCGCCGTCCGGGCGCACCACGGGGGCATCGCCGAGCTGCTGCTCATGCGCGGGGCGGAGGCAGGCCGGTGCGCGCCGGACGAACTGATCCCGCTGCGCGAGGCGGTCGACTCGGGTTCGCCCGCGCTGGTCGGGGCGCTGCTGGCCGCCGGGATCCGGGACCGGTACCCGGCGGCCGAGCTCGCGGAGCTGCGCGCGCTCGCGGCCGGGTGGTACGAGACGGGGACCGCGGCCGGACTGCGCCGCCGCACCGGCTCGCCGGACGAGCCGGTCCGTACCCGGGTCGAGGACGACGAGTACAGCACGGTCGACGAGTTCACCCTCGGCGGCCTGACCGTCCGGGACGGACACGCGGCGATCCTCACCGAGCTGGAGGAACGGCTCGGCATCCGCACCCCGTGCGACGAACTCGTCGGGCGCGCCCTGGCCCACGACAAGGACCACCCGGCGTGGGGACGGTCCGCGATCCAGCTGTCGACCGACCGGCGCCCGGAGGCATGGGCGGCGGCCCGGACCCTGCGCGGCGACGCGGACCCGGCACGGCGGCTGTTCGGCGCCGAACTGATGCGGCTCCTGGAGCTCTTCGGGGAGACCCACGACGAGGAGTTCTGCGTCCTCGCCGTGGCCGCCCTCACGGACTGGGCGGCCGAGGAGACCGACGCCGCCGTCCTCGCCGAGGTCCTCGACGGCCTCCACTCGTACGCCGGGCCGCGCGCCGAGGCGGCCCTCCTGGCGCACGTCGGCCACCCCGACGCCGCCGTCCGGCGCGCGGTGGCCATCGGACTCGGCACCCCCGCGGAGTCCACCCAGCTGTCCGACGGGGCCCGGACGGCCCTCCGGACCCTGCTGCGCGACCCCGACGCGGACGTACGAGCCTCGGCCTGCCGCAGCGTCGGCGGCGCCAGGTCCGGCGGCCCCGCCCTGACCGACCCGCTGGCGGCCCTCCTCGACGACCCGGAACGCCGGGTCCAGCTCGCCGCCGTCCATGCCCTCGCCCTCCACGAGGACGACCGCTGCCTGGCGGCCGCGGACCGGCTCGCCCCGGCCCGCCCGGGCTTCCGCAGCGAGGAGAACGCCAGTCTCGACCTGGCCTGGCGCCACCGCCGACGCCGCGAGGGCGGCTGACCACCCAGGGGCGTCCAGGAGCGCGAGCGCGAGGTGCACCGGCCGCTGCCCGCCGCCCCGGTCACCGTCCACGCCGCCGCGCCCCGCCGCTGACCCGGGCTCCGGCGCGGCCCGCGCCGCCCCCGGCCCCCGCGAACCCCGCGTCCCACAGGTCGCACGGGCCCGTCCGGAACCAGGGCGCACACCTGAGAGAATGATGAGCATGGCCTCTGACCGACCCCGGGTGCTCTCCGGTATCCAGCCCACCGCAGGCTCGTTCCACCTCGGCAACTACCTCGGCGCCGTGCGCCAGTGGGTCGCGCTGCAGGAGTCCCACGACGCCTTCTACATGGTCGTCGACCTGCACGCGATCACGGTCCCGCAGGACCCCGCCGACCTGCGCGCGAACACCCGGCTCGCCGCCGCCCAGCTGCTCGCCGCCGGTCTCGACCCGGACCGCTGCACCCTCTTCGTGCAGAGCCACGTGCCCGAGCACGCCCAGCTCGGCTGGGTGATGAACTGCCTCACCGGCTTCGGCGAGGCGTCCCGGATGACGCAGTTCAAGGACAAGTCCGCGAAGCAGGGCGCCGACCGCGCCACGGTCGGTCTCTTCACGTACCCGATCCTCCAGGTCGCCGACATCCTCCTCTACCAGGCCCACCAGGTCCCGGTCGGCGAGGACCAGCGCCAGCACATCGAACTGACCCGCGACCTCGCGGAGCGGTTCAACGGCCGGTTCGGCGAGACCTTCACGATCCCGGCGCCGTACATCCTCAAGGAGACGGCCAAGATCTACGACCTGCAGGACCCGTCGATCAAGATGAGCAAGTCGGCGTCCACCCCCAAGGGCCTGATCAACCTGCTCGACGACCCGAAGACCACCGCCAAGAAGGTCAAGAGCGCGGTCACCGACACCGACACCGTGATCCGCTTCGACCCGGAGCACAAGGCGGGTGTGTCGAACCTCCTGACCATCATGTCCGTTCTCACCGACAGGACGGTCGCGGACCTGGAGGTGGCGTACGACGGCAAGATGTACGGCGCGCTGAAGACCGACCTGGCCGAGGTCATGGTGGACTTCGTCACGCCGTTCCGGACCCGCACCCAGGAATACCTGGACGACCCGGAGACGCTGGACTCGATCCTCGCCAAGGGCGCCGAGAAGGCGCGCGCGGTGGCGGCCGAGACGCTGGCGCAGGCGTACGAGCGGATCGGGTTCCTGCCCGCGAAGCACTGACGGGCCGCAGCCGCGGGCCCTGGCCGGTACGGAGCGTCACGGAGTCCTAGGGCCCTGGCAGAAAGGGTGGTGCAGGCCGCACACTGGCGCTGCACCACCCGCACGACAGACCCGGACGACGGACAGCCGAACGATGGAGGAGAACGACGTGGGGACCGTAACGCTCGGCGTTTCGATCGCGGTCCCGGAGCCTCATGGCAGCCTGCTCCAGGAGCGGCGCGCGGGCTTCGGGGATCCCGCCGCGCACGGCATCCCGACCCACGTCACCCTGCTCCCGCCCACTGAGGTCGACGAGGCGCGGCTGCCGGAGATCGAGGCGCACCTCGCCGCGATCGCCGAGGTCAGCGAGCCCTTCGAGATGCGCCTCGACGGCACCGGCACCTTCCGGCCGCTCTCCCCGGTCGTCTTCGTGAAGCTCGTCACGGGCGCCGCCGGCTGCGACGCCCTCCAGCAGCGGATCCGCGACGCCGCCGGACCGGTGCCGCGCGAGCTGCAGTTCCCGTACCACCCGCACGTCACCGTCGCCCACGGCATCGCCGAGGAGGCGATGGACCGGGCCTTCGCCGAGCTCTCCGGCTACCGGGCCGACTGGACCTGCGGTTCCTTCGCGCTGTACGAGCAGGGTGCCGACGGCGTGTGGCGCAAGCTGTACGACTACGAGTTCGGCAGCGGCCGCCCGATCGCGGCCGTGCCCGCGCAGAGCGGCAGCCCGCTCGACGCCCCGGCGCCCGCCACCGCGGGCTGACCCGGACCGTACCCGGCCCCGGTCGCTCCGCGCCGCCGCTACACCGGCAGGCGGCGGAAGACCGGCCGCGGCACGTGCCGCAGCGCCGACATCACCATCCGCAGCGCCCCCGGCACCCACACCGTCTCCGAGCGCCGCCGCAGGCCCAGCTCGATCGCCGTCGCCACGGCCTCCGGCGTGGTCGCGAGCGGCGCCTCCGCCAGGCCCTCCGTCATCCGGGTCCGGACGAAGCCCGGCCTGACCACCATCACGTGCACCCCGGTGCCGTGCATCGCGTCGCCGAGACCCTGCGCGAACGCGTCGAGCCCGGCCTTCGACGAGCCGTAGATGAAATTGGCCCGCCGGGCCCGCTCGCCCGCCACCGACGAGAGCACCACCAGCGAGCCGTGCCCCTGCGCCTGGAGCGCCTGGGCGCACACCAGGCCCGCCGAGACGGCGCCGGTGTAGTTGGTCTGCGCGACCCGGACCGCCGCGCCGGGGTCGGACTCGTCGCGGACCTGGTCGCCGAGGACCCCGAAGGCGAGCAGCACCAGGTCGATGTCGCCCTCGGTGAAGATCTTGCCCAGGCGCTCCTCGTGGGACTCGGTGTCCAGGGCGTCGAAGGGGACGGTGTGCACGGCCGCGCCGAGCGCCCGCAGCGAGTCGGCGGCGGCGGTCAGGGCGGGGGACGGGCGGCCGGCCAGCCACACCGTGCGGGTGCGGCGGGCGATGAGCCGGCGGGCGGTGGCCAGCCCGATCTCGGAGGTGCCGCCGAGAACGAGCAGGGACTGGGGTGCGCCGAAGGCGTCCTTCATGACGTTCAGCCTCCAAGGGACGTGGGGGAGGGGCGGGAAGGTGAGGGGACGGGACGGGACCGTGGGGGACGGCGGGGGACGGCAGGGGACAAGATCGGGGGATCAGGGGGGATCACGGGGATCAGAGGGCGAGGCGGCGGGCCAGGTCGGAGACGAAGACGCCGCGCGGGTCGAGGGCCGCCCGCAGCTCGCGGAAGTCGGTGAGC
This sequence comes from Streptomyces sp. NPDC090025, assembly GCF_044748125.1. NCBI lineage: Bacteria > Bacillati > Actinomycetota > Actinomycetes > Kitasatosporales > Streptomycetaceae > Streptomyces > Streptomyces sp. NPDC090025. The sequence continues at coordinate 703,967 of NZ_JBIVFL010000001.1, forward strand.
CGCGGATACATCGCGGCGAGCAGTTCGGGCCGCAGCCGGGAGTCCTTGGCCAGGTAGACCCGGCCCCCGGCGGCGACGACCTCCTCGTCGAGCTCGTCGAGGAACGCGCCGAGGCCGCTGAGCGAGGCCGGGATGTCGAGGGCGAGGGTCCAGCCGGGCATCGGGAACGACAGCCAGCCCGGGTCGGCCGCGCCGAACCGCTTCAGGACCGCGAGGAACGACGGACAGCCGCGGGTGGCGATCCGCCGGACCACCCGGCGCAGCGTCTCCTCCTGCCCGTGGCCGACGACGAACTGGTACTGGACGAAGCCGCCGCGCCCGTACACCCGGTTCCAGTGCGGCACCCCGTCGAGCGGGTGGAAGAACGACGAGAGCCGTTGCAGCCGCCCGGTCGAGTGACGGGGGGCCTTGCGGTACCAGAGCTCGTTGAAGAGTCCGACGCTCGCGCGGCCCAGCAGCCCCTCGGGGACGTACGCGGGGGCGGCGGGCAGCCGTCCAGGACGGAAGGCGAGCGGTTCGCGGCGGGCCCGCCGGGCGCGGACCGGGAGCGCGTCGTACGGGGCGTGGTCGCCGCGGGTCAGGACCGCGCGGCCGGTGGCGGAGCCGCGGGCGAGCAGGTCGATCCAGGCGACCGAGTAGCGGTAGCGGTCGTCGTTCGCGGTCAGCCGGGCCATCAGGTCGTCGAGGTCGGTGGCCCGTTCGGTGTCGACGCTCATCAGCGAGGTCTCGACCGGCAGCAGCCGCAGCGTGACGGAGAGGATCACGCCGGTCAGACCCATGCCGCCGGCGGTCGCGTCGAACAGCGGGGTGCCGGGGGCCACCGTACGGACCCGGCCGTCGGCGGTGAGCAGGTCGAGCGCGACGACATGGCGGGCGAAGGAGCCGGAGACATGGTGGTTCTTGCCGTGGATGTCGGCGCCGACGGCCCCGCCGACGGTCACGTACCGGGTGCCGGGGGTGACCGGCACGAACCAGCCGAGCGGCAGCAGCACCTCCATCAGGTGGTGCAGGCTGACGCCCGCGTCGCAGACCACCAGGCCCGCCTCGGCGTCGACGGCCCGGATCCGGGCGAGGCCGGTCATGTCGAGCACGGAGCCGCCCGCGTTCTGCGCGGCGTCGCCGTAGGCCCGGCCGAGCCCCCGGGCGATCGACCCGCGCGCCCCGCAGGCGAGCACGGCCGCGGCGGCCTCCTCGTACGTCCGGGGCCTGATCACCCGCGCGTGGGTGGGCGCGGTGCGGCCCCAGCCGGTGAGCGTGTCGATGTCGATGTCGGCGATGTCGGTGTCGACGTCGGTGCCGATGTCGGGGGCCGTGTCGGCGTCGTCGATGTCGGTCTCGGCTGCCATGGAGTGACCGTATAGCCGGGAGTGTCGCTTATGTCGCATTGCCGGGTGGTTCGTCGAAATGGGTGATTAAACGAGTGTCAGGAAAGCGACCCGACCCGTAGGGCACCTCCGCCCGTCAGAGTCACCCCTGGTTGACGGCGGGACGCGAAACGGCGGCGGCAGGAGCAGGAGGCGTACGGGCATGGTGCGACGGTCCTCGTGGACGGCCGAGGCGCGGACGCCCGGCTCATCCGGCTCATCCGGCTCATCCGGCTTGTGGGCTCCCGGGGCCTGGGCCGCCGGGGCCGACCGGCGGATCCTCGGCGTCGTGCGCGCCACCGGGCGGCGGCCCGGGGTGGCCGCGGTCGCCAAGGGGCTCTCGTACGGCGGCGAGCACGGCGCCCTGTGGATCGCCGCCGGGCTCACCGGCGCCGCCCTCGACCGGGCCCGGCGGACCGGCTGGCTGCGCGGCACGGCGCTCGTCGGGGCCGCGCACCTCGCCACCATGGCCGTGAAGCGGGTGGTACGGCGCCCCCGCCCGGCGGCCGACCGGTACGTGCCGCTGGTCCGCACCGAGGGCCCGCACTCCTTCCCCAGCGCCCACGCGGGCACCGCCGTCGCCGCGGCCGTCGCCTTCACCGCGCTGCACCCACCGGCCCGCCACCTCACCGTCCCGGCCGCCACCGCGATGTGCCTCTCCCGGCTCGTCGTCGGCGTCCACTACCCGACCGACGTCGCCGCGGGCGCGCTGCTCGGCGCCGCCACGGCGGCCGCGGGCCGGGGCTGGCTGCGCGCGGCACCCGGAGGCCGCCGTGACTGAACCGACCACCGTGACGGCGATCCTCGTCGACACACCCGCACCCGCACCCGCACCCGTACCCGCGTCCGCGTCCGCGTCCGCCGCCGGGCGGCGCGGACCGCTCGCCCTGGTCCGCGGCCTGGTGCGGACCGCGCGGCCCCGCCAATGGGTCAAGAACGGCCTGGTCGTCGCCGCTCCGGTGGCCGCGGGACAGCTCGGCTCCTGGCCCAACGCGGCCCGGCTCGGCCTGGTCTTCGCCCTGTTCACGGCCGCCGCGTCCGCCGTCTACCTGGTCAACGACGCCCGCGACGCCGAGGCCGACCGCGCCCACCCGGTGAAACGGCACCGCCCGGTCGCCGCCGGCCTGGTCCCCGTACCCCTCGCGTACGCCACCGGCGCCGCCCTCGGCACCGGCGCGGCCCTCGCCGCCGCCCTGCTCTGCAACCCGATGACGGCGCTGCTGCTCGCCGCCTACCTGGCGATGCAACTCGCCTACTGCGTCCGCCTCAAGCACGTCCTGGTCGTCGACCTCGCCGTCGTCACCACCGGCTTCCTGATGCGCGCGATGATCGGCGGGATCGCGCTCGGCATCCCGCTGTCCCGCTGGTTCCTCATCACCACCGGCTTCGGCGCGCTGTTCATGGTCGCCGCCAAGCGCTACTCCGAGGCCGTGCGGATGGCGGACGCGGAGGGCGCGACCCGGGCGCTGCTCACCCAGTACACGACCGGATACCTGCGGTTCGTCTGGCAGTTGGCGGCCGGGGTCGCCGTCCTCGGCTACTGCCTGTGGGCGCTGGAGAGCGGCGGCGTCGCCCACGGCGCGCTGCTCCCGTGGCGCCAGCTGTCCGTCGTCGCCTTCGTGCTCGCGGTGCTGCGCTACGCCGTCTTCGCCGACCGGGGGACGGCGGGCGAACCCGAGGACGTGGTGCTGCGCGACCGGCCGCTGGCCGTGATCGGCCTGGTGTGGGCGGCGATGTACGGCATGGCGGTCGCCGACCTGTGAGCCGCCCACCGGTGCTCCGGGACAGGGGTCGGCTGCGGGAGGTGGGCGGCTTCGCCGTCGTCGGGCTCGCCGCGTACGCCGCCGACCTCGCGGTCTTCCTCTGGCTGCGCGGCCCGCTCGATCTCGGCCCGGTCGCCGCCAAGACCGCGTCCTTCCTCGCCGGTTGCACCGTCGCGTACCTCGGCAACGCGCTCGGCACCTACCGCCGCCGTACCGTCGGGTTGCGCGAGTACGCCGTCTTCTTCGCCGTGAACCTCGCCGGAGCCGCCGTACAACTCCTCTGCCTCGCCGCCTCCCACTACGGCCTCGGCCTCACCTCCGCGCGCGCCGACACGGTGTCAGGACTCGGCGTGGGCATGGTCCTCGCTACCTGTCTGCGATTCTGGGGTACCAGGACCCTGGTCTTCGCGACCGGGACGGACCCGACCGGGACGGACCCCGCCACCGAGGAAGCCGAGGAAGAGGCGCGCACGTCATGGACTGGCTGACCAAACTCCCCGTCATCGGCCCCTGGATCAGCAGGCTGATGCGCACCCACGCCTGGCGCGCGTACGAACGCCTCGACGAGGTCTACTGGAGCAGACTGGCCGCCGCCATCACCTTCCTCAGCTTCCTCGCGCTCTTCCCGCTGATCACGGTCGCCGCGGCGATCGGCGCGGCGTTGCTCTCGACCGAGCAGCTCGACAAGATCGAGGCGAAGATCACCGACCAGGTGCCGGGCATCTCCGACCAGCTCGACATCGGCGGCCTCGTCCACAACGCGGGCACCATCGGGCTCGTCGCCGGTGGCGTGCTGCTGTTCATGGGCATCGGCTGGGTCGGCTCGATGCGCGAGTGCCTGCGCGCGGTGTGGGGCCTGGACGGGGTGGACGAGGGCAACCCGTTCGTCCGCAAGGGCAAGGACACGGTCGTGCTGCTCGGCCTCGGCGGGGTGATGCTGTGCTCGCTCGCCGCGTCCTGGCTCGGCTCCACCGCCGTCGGCTGGACCGCCGACCGGCTCGGCATCGCCCACAAGGGCGCGGGCGGGATGCTCCTGGAGGCCGCCGCGCTGCTCGTGGCGGTCGTCGCGGACTTCCTGATCCTGACGTACGTGCTGACGCTGCTGCCCGGCGTCGAACCACGGCGCCGCGACCTGCTGGTCGCGGCGCTGATCGGCGCGGTCGGCTTCGAGCTCCTGAAGCTGCTGCTCGGCGGCTATATGAAGGGCGTCGCCGCGAAGTCGATGTACGGGGCCTTCGGCGTGCCGGTGGCCCTGCTGCTCTGGATCAACTTCACGGCGAAGCTGCTGCTGTTCTGCGCGGCGTGGACGGCGACGGGCCCGGCGGCCCGCGGCGAGGTCACGGAACCAGCGGAGCCCCGCCCGACGGAGCCGGGGACTGACCCTGCTCCCGCTCAGGGCCCTGCGCCGACGTCTCCTGCTCCGACGCCCCCTGCTCCGAAGTCGCCCGATCCGGCGTCCCGGCCGACCGGCGGCGTCCCGAACCCGCCAGCGGCCAGCGCCGGTTGACCAGGAACGCGGCACCGGCGAGCAGCACCAGCGCGCCGCCCGCGAGGGCGAGCGCGGTGCCGACGCCGCCGGACTTCTCCTCGGCCGCGGCGGCCTGCCGGGTGCCGGTCGGGGCGTTCTTGCCGGGGGCCGGGGCGCTGCCGTCGGCGGACCAGCCGCCGGCCGCGCTGCCCGGGTCGGTCAGCGACTTCGGCCGGACCAGCTCGCCGACCGGCGTCACCTTGCCGGAGGCGGCGAACCCCCAGTCGAGGAGCCGCGCGGTCTCCTTGTAGACGGCGTGCGCCTCCTTGGAGTCCGGGTTCATGACGGTGACCAGCAGCACCCGGCCGTTGCGCTCGGCGACGCCGGTGAAGGTGGCTCCGGCGTGCGTGGTGTTGCCGTTCTTGACGCCCGCGATGCCCTGGTAGGCGGGGACGCCGATGTCACCGGTGAGCAGCCGGTTGGTGTTCTGGATCTCGAACGTCTCGCGCTTCTTGCCGGGCTTCTGCTCGCCGGGGAACTTGGCGCGGGCGGTCGCCGCGTACTCGCGGAAGTCCGTCTTCTGCATGCCGCTGCGGGCGATGAGCGTGAGGTCGTACGCGGAGGAGACCTGGCCCGGGGCGTCGTAGCCGTCCGGGGACTTCACATGGGTGTCGAGGGCCTGCAGCTCCTCGGCGTGCGCCTGCATGTCCTTGACCGTGTTGCCGATGCCGTTGTTCATGGCGGCCAGGACGTGGACGGCGTCGTTGCCGGAGCGCAGGAAGACGCCGAGCCACAGGTCGTGGACGCTGTAGGTCTGCTTCTCCTTGATGCCGACCAGGCTGGATCCGGCCCCCATGCCCGCGAGGTCGCTGGGCAGCACGGTGTGGTTCTGCGTCTTGGGGAACTTCGGCAGCAGGGTGTCCGCGAACAGCATCTTGAGCGTGGAGGCGGGGGCCAGCGGCCAGTGCGCGTTGTGCGCGGCGAGCACCTGCCCGCTCTCCGCGTCGGCGACCATCCAGGACCGCGCGGTCAGCTCCTTGGGCAGCACCGGGGCCCCGGGCAGCAGCTTGACCTGGGTGCCGGGCTGCGACAGCAGCGTGCCGCCGACGCTCGACATCCGGGCCGGGGGCTGGGGCTTCGGCGCCTTGCCGTCCGCGTGCGCGGGGGCGGCGGCGAGCAGGGGCAGCAGCGCGGCGGCGGCGGTCGCCGCCAGGGCGGCCTTCGCGGTCATCTTCGAAGCGGACACGACCGAGAACGTACCTCCCCGTCGGCCCCGCCCCGACACCGCGGCCCGATTCCCGGCCACCGCGCCACCCGTCCGCAGTCCCTCGCGCGGTCCCTCGTGCGAGCCGGGGGCGGCCTCGGGACGGGCGGCACGGGGGGCGGGGAGGGTACGGGCGGCGCGGGGGAACGTCTTCATGCGTACGAAGACGGCGGAAAGCCCGGTACGGATCCCTCGCCGGGTGTCCGATTCGACTCACTCGCGCCCCACGCGTGGCTCACCGCTGCCGCGCCGCGCCGGTGCGGTGGGCGCGGACGCCCCGCAGGCCGAGCACGCCGACCGCCGTGCCGAGCAGGAAGGAGGTGACGGCGAGCGTCAGGTGCACCCAGAAGTACGCGGTCGGGTCCCCGGCGTCGTCGAACGCGAGCCCGCTGCCGTCCTTCCAGAGGTTCTTCACGAAGGTCACCCAGATCACCCAGGACCAGGCCCCGAACGCGAGCAGGAACCAGGAGGAGCGACGGCTGAGCTTCATGGGGTGTCCTTCGGGAGGGGGAGGCGTGCCCTGCCAGTATCGAACCGGCGCTCCGGCGGTGTGCCGGAGGGGCCGGGTACCCGGCTGGGTACGCTGGCCGCCGCGGTGGGGCAGGTGCGGGTTTCGGAGGCGGGGTTCGTGGGCGTGGTCGTGTTCGTGCTGGTCCTGGTGGTGGTGCTCGGCCTGCTCGCGGCGGTGCACCGGTATGTGTGGGTGCGCCTGGTGCGCGACCTCACGGCGCCGCGCGGTGCCGCCCGGCGGATCGGGACGGCCGTCGTGGTGGCCCTGCCGGTCCTGTCGGTCGCGGCGCTGGTCTCCGGACGCGCGGACGCGCCCTTCACCCTCCAGCGGATCGTCGCCTGGCCCGGCTTCCTGTGGCTCGCGGTGCTGCTGTACCTGACCCTGGCGCTCGTGGTGACCGAGCCGCTGCGCCCGCTGCTGCGCCGCCGGCTGGCGCGCCGCGCACCCGAGGCGGAGGCCGTGGCCGAGGCGGAAGCCGTGGCGGAGAACGTGGCCGTGGCCGTACCGGAGCAACCGGCCACGGCCCCGGCCCCGGCGCCCGAGGAGGCCCCGGCCCCCGCGCCCACGGTCGGCGCGACCGGCCCCGACCTCGGCCGCCGCCTCCTCGTCAACCGGCTCGTCACCGGCGCCGCCGCCGCGGCCGCGCTCGGCACCGTCGGGTACGGCACCTACGGGGTGCTGCGCGGGCCGCGCGTGAAGCGGGTGACCGTGCCGCTGGCCAAGCTGCCGCGCGGCGCGCACGGCTATCGCATCGCGGTCGTGTCGGACATCCACCTGGGCCCGATCCTGGGCCGCGCCCACACCCAGCGGATCGTGGACACGATCAACGCGACCCAGCCGGACCTGATCGCGGTCGTCGGGGACCTGGTCGACGGCACGGTGACCAACCTGGGCCCGGCCGCCGAACCACTGGCCCGGCTGCGCGCCAGGGACGGCGCCTTCTTCGTCACCGGCAACCACGAGTACTTCTCCGGCGCCGACGCCTGGGTCGACCACGTCCGCGAACTCGGCCTGCGCCCGCTGCGCAACGCCCGGGTCGAGATCGGCGCGGGCTTCGACCTCGCCGGGGTCGACGACGTCGCGGGCGAGAGCGAGGGCCACGGCCCTGACTTCGGCAAGGCACTCGGGGACCGCGACCCGGCCCGTACCGCCGTGCTGCTCGCGCACCAGCCGATCGTGATCGACGACGCCGTCCGGCACGGCGTCGACCTCCAGCTCTCCGGCCACACCCACGGCGGCCAGCTGTGGCCCGGCAACTACCTCGCCGAACTGGCCAACCCGACCGTCGCCGGGCTCGAACGCTACGGCGACACCCAGCTGTACGTGTCGCGCGGCGCGGGCGCCTGGGGACCCCCGGTCCGGGTCGGCGCGCCCTCCGACATCACCGTCGTGGAGCTGGCCTCCAAGCAGGCGTGAGAGCTGCTGTAAAGCCCGGTTTGAGCCTCGGTGTCACGCTGTGCGCTGCGCCGGATACGTACCGCTCAGTCCCTGAAATCCCTTATCCCTGGACATATGCGTGCGGTGTGAAGGTTTACTCTTCCGCTTGTGAAATGGGTGTGATTGGCTGACGCCATCGCTGTGGGCCAGGAGCTCCGGCGACAGGGGTGGGAACGCACAAAGGAAGCACGTTTCATGCGGTCGACGGTCCGTCTGCGCATTCTGATCACTTGTGGGGTTCTGGTAGCCGCGGGCGTCGGAGGATGGCAATTGCTGCCGTCCGACGAGGTGCGGACCGACCCGATCGCCGTCGGCACCACGGACGAGGTGACCTCGCTGGATCCGGCCGGCGCCTATGACGCCGGTTCCTGGGCGATGTACAGCAATGTCTTCCAGTCACTGCTCACGTTCAAGGCCGGCTTCACCACGCCGGTCCCGGACGCGGCCGAGAGCTGCCGCTTCGTCGGCACCAAGCTGACGACGTACGAGTGCACGCTCCGTGACGACCTGACCTTCGCCAACGGGCGCAAGATCACCGGCGAGGACGTCCGCTACTCGTTCGAGCGGATGCTGGCGATCAAGACGGACGTCGGTCCGCAGCCGCTGTTCCCGACCCTCAAGCAGGTCGTGGCGGAAGGCCAGAAAGTCACCTTCCAGCTCAGCGGCCGGGACGCCACCTTCCCGCTGAAGCTCGCGACCGGCGCCGGTTCGATCGTCGACCACACCACGTACCCGGCGAAGGCACTGCGCCAGGGCAACGCGGTCGACGGCTCGGGGCCGTACGTCCTCACGGCGTACGAGCCGGGCGTCAGCGCCACCCTGGAGCCGAACCCCCGCTACAAGGGCGCGATCACGAAGCCGGGCAAGCCGATCGTGGTCAAGTACTACAAGGAGTCCGAGGAGCTCGCCGACGCCTGGAAGAAGAAGGACGTCGACGTCACCCACCGGCAGATGCCGCCCGCCTTCCTCAACGCGCTGAACGAGGAGACCAGGAGCGGCACGAAGATCACCGAGGCGGCGAGCGCCGAGATCCGCAACCTCAACTTCAACGTGCGGGCCGGGACGCCGATGGCGAAGAAGGCGGTACGGCAGGCCGTCGCCGCCGTCATCGACCGTCCGGCCATCACCACCGGCCCCTACCAGAGCACGGTCGAGCCGCTCTACTCGCTGATCCCGCAGGGCTTCGTGGGCCACAGCACGGCCTTCTACGACGTCTACCCGGAGCCCGACGTGGCGAAGGCGAAGAAGCTGCTCAAGGCCGCGAACATCGACACCCCGGTGCGGTTCACGCTCGGCCACCGCAAGGACGCCACGTACGCCGCCGAGGCCGCCGAGCTCAAGAAGCAGCTGGAGGCGACCGGCCTGTTCAAGGTCGACGTCAAGTCGGTGATCTGGACGGAGTTCCAGAAGGAGTACGCGCAGGGCAAGTTCGACGCGTACACGGTCGGCTGGCTCCCCGACTTCCCCGACTCGGACAGCTTCACCGCGCCGCTCGTCGGCACGGACAACACGCTGCACAACGACTTCTCCAGCGCGACCATCGACTCGCTGATCGCCTCCACGCAGCAGTACAGCGACCGGGCGCGGGCGACCGGCGACTTCAAGGAGATCCAGGCCGAGGTCGCCAAGGACGTGCCGCTGGTGCCGCTGTGGCAGAAGAAGGACTACGTCCTGTCGAACGAGGAAGTGGCCGGCTCGCAGTACCTCTCGGACGGCACCGGCGTGTGGCGTCTGTGGGAGCTGAGCTGGATCTAGGCCCGTGCCTTTTGGATCAGGCCGGGTACGACAAGGGGCCTACTTGGCCACGGTGTTGCGCACCTTCGGTACGACGAACTCCTGCATCACGTCCACGGCGTCCCGCACCAGCGGCCGGACGACCTTGAAGCGGGACAGGCTGACGGCGCGGGCGACCATCGGCGTCACCTTCCGGGCGAACGCCCGGGTCCGCTCCGCGTCCTCCGAGGTGTCGAAGACCCAGTACAGGACGACACCCATCAGGAACAGCCAGAGCAGGTCCGGCAGCAGGGCGCGGAGCTCCCGGTCCAGCTTGGGGCCGACCTGGGAGCCTTCGAGCACGTCCCGGAAGATCTGCACGGCCTCCGCGCGCGCCGGGTGCGACTCGTCGGAGAACGGGCTGAGCGGGCTCCCCGGGTCCGCCGCCGTGCCGAAGAACTGGCCCGCGAACTGGTGGTACGGGCGCGCGCAGTCCACCCAGGTCATCACGGCGATCTCGAGCCGGTCCTCGAAGTCCTTGACGCCTTGGAGGCGTTCGTAGGTCAGGGCGGCGTGCTCGTGCGACATCCGGTCGTAGAAACCGGTGATCAGGGACGCCTTCGAGTCGAAGTAGTAGTAGGCGTTGCCGACCGACACGCCGGCTTCCTGCGCGATCGCCCGCATGGTGGTCTTGTCGTAGCCGCGCTCCTGGAAGAGCCGCATGGCCGTCTCCAGGATGAGCGCGCGGGTCTGCTCGCTCTTGGGCGCCTTGGTGGGGGCGTCCCGCTTCTCTTCCTTGGCGTCCTTGGCGTCCTTCACAGATGCTGAGCCTAGTCGGACCGGCGCGGTCCGCGACGCCGCCCCGTGCCCCGGCCGCCCGGCGGGGCCGAGCGCCGCACTCCGGGCGGCCGGTACCGGATTCCGGACCCGGCTTAAGGTCTGCACCATGACACTTGCTCACGATGTGACCGGCGACGGCACGTCCACCCTCCTCCTGCTGCACTCCGGCGTCTGCGACCGCCGCATGTGGGACGGCCAGGTCAAGGCCCTCGCGGCCGCCGGGCACCGAGTGGTCCGCTGCGACCTGCGCGGCTTCGGCGAGAGCCCGGTCGACGCGGCGCACGTCCACGCCGACGACATACGCGATCTGCTCGACCACCTCGGCATCGAGCGGGCCGCGCTCGTCGGCTCCTCCTTCGGCGGCGAGGTGGCCCTGGAGTTCACCGTCCGCCACCCCGGGCGCACCACCGCCCTCGCGCTGCTCTGTGCGGCCGCCCCGGGCCACCGGGCGGGTCCCGAGCTGCGGGAGTTCTTCACCCGCGAGAACGCCCTCCTGGAGGCCGGTGACGTGCCGGCCGCCGCCGACCTCAACGCCACCTTCTGGCTCGGCCCCGACGCCACCCCCGAGACCCACGCCCTGGTCCGCGCCATGCAGGCCCGCGCCTTCGAGCTGCAGCTCGCCGCGCCCGAGGAGTTCCGGGCAGGCGAGGTCGAGGTGACGGACCAGGACCTCGCCGCGATCGACGTGCCCGTGCTGCTCGTCACCGGCGGCCACGACGTCCCCGACTTCCGGGTCATCGCCGAGCGCCTCGCCGGTCTCTTCCCCGACAACCAGTGGATCGACCTCGACTGGGCGGGCCACCTGCCCGCCCTGGAGCGCCCCGAGGAGACCACCGGCCTGCTGCTCGACTTCCTGCCCTGAGCCGGGGCGGGGGGGGGGGGGGGGGGGGGGGGGGGGGGGGGGGCGGGGGGGGGGGGGGGGGGGGGGGGGGGGAGGGCGCGGGGGGCGGGGGCGCGGCCGCCG
>NZ_JBIVFL010000001.1:715298-765598 GCF_044748125.1 Streptomyces sp. NPDC090025
GTAGCCCCCCCGCGGGGGGGGCCCCCCGCCCCCCCGGGGCCCCCCCCCCCCCCCCCCGGGGCGGGCGGGGGGGGGCCCGCCCCCGCGGGGGGGGGGGCCCCCCCGGGGGGGGGGGGGGGGGCCCGCGCGGGTGAGCGGGTGAGCGTCTCTCTTCGCCGAAGCGTCGGTCACCGGGATGCCCCGGGTTTCGGCGAGGTGGGGTGCCCGCCCCCGCCGTACGATCACGCCATGGCCTCCTCCGAGCCCACATCCCCCGAGCCCACATCCCCCGAGCCCGGCCTCCCCGAGCCCGCCCGTGACTGGACCGACGAGCACGTCGCCCACTGGGCCCCGGTGCTGCCCGGGCTCGATCCGGCCGTCGAGGGCGCGGTCACCCGGATGAAGAAGCTCTCCGTGCACCTGCGCCGGGTGCGGGAGAGGTCCCTCGTCGACTTCGACCTCGAACGCCACGAGTTCGACACCCTCCACAAGCTCGCGGGCCGCGGCGGCACCGCCGCCCCCTCCGAGCTCGCCGAGGACCTCGACCTCGCCCCGGCCTCCGTCACCGGCCGCCTCGACGCCCTGGAGAAACGCGGCTTCCTCCGCCGCACCCCCTCAGCCGTCGACCGCCGCCGGGTGGTCGTCGAGTTCACCGAGGAGGGCCGCCGCCACTGGCTCGGCGCCATGGACGTCCTCGGCCACGAGGAGTCCCGGCTCCTCGCCGTCCTCACCGCCGGGGAACGCGCCACTCTCAACGACCTGCTCCGCCGGATCATGCTCGTCGCCGAGCGGGATCCGGCGGCCGGGCCCTGGCACGGCTGACGTCAGACGCCTCGGACGCCGCGGACGCCGCGGACGCCGCGGACGCCTCGGATGCCGCGGAACGCGGCCTCGGCCATCCGCTCGATCCGGCGCAGCTCCTGCCCGCCGTCGACACCGGTCGGCAGCGTCGAGTACACGGCGATCCGCTCCAGGCCCCGGGTCGCGAACACGCCGCTGGCGTGACCCCCGTAGGAGCCCGTCTTCCCCCACAGCACGGTCCCGTCGGCGAGCCGGTACTCCATCAGCCCCGCGTAGCTGAAGGTCGCCCCGGGCACCGGCGGCTTCTCGAACAGCAGGTGCCGCTCGGCCGGGCGCAGCAGCCCGCCGCGTATCAGGGTGCTGAGGAAGAGCCGCAGATCCGAGGCGTTCGACACCAGCCCGCCCTCCGCCCAGGCGGGCGCGTCGGCCGGGAGCCGGGTGTGCCGCAGCCCGAGCGGCCGCAGGATCCGGTCGCGCAGCTCCGTCCCGTACGACCGCCCGGTCACCTTCTCGATGACCAGGCCCGCCAGGTAGTAATTGACGCCGTTGTACTGGGAGACGGTCCCCGGCGGTGCGGGCGTCCCGCAGGAGACGGCCGAGGTGACCACCTCCACCGGGGTCCCCGGGTGCGCGCAGACGGGTTTCGGCAGCCCGCTGGTGTGGCTGAGGAGCTGACCCACGGTGATCGGGGCGAACGAGGGCGGCAGCAGGCCCGGCAGCAGCTCCTGGACCGTGTCGTCGAGCGACAGCCGTCCCTCGCCGACCAGTTGCAGCGTGACCGCCCCGGTGAACAGCTTGGTGACGCTGCCGATGGTGAACTCGGCGTCCACCGACCCGGGCCACTCGCCGGCCGTCCCGCTCCACCGGCCGTCCCGGCCGCTCACCCGCAGCATGGCGCCCCGCGTGAACTCGTCGGGCAGCCCGGCGAGGGCGCCGCGCAGCGCCGTCGCGTCCAGCCGTCCCGCGTCCGGTCGTGCCGCGTCCAGCCGTGCCGCGTCCGGTCTCGGCGTCGTCACCAGGGCCGTGCGGGGCGGGTCGGGCGTCACCGCGCCCGCCGGTCCCGCGGCCCCCACCACCAGCGCCGCCACGGCCACCGCCGCCGTCCAACGTGCCGTCTTGATCCACGAGTTCGTCATGGATCAAGGTTCGCGGCGCGCCGACCCTCGGCACCATCGGGGACGACCCGGGCGTTACCCCGAGCCCGTACCCCGAGAAGATCCCCGAGAGGAACCAGGGCAGAACCCTGAGGGGTCTCAGGAGAGGTGCGGGATCCTCAGACGCTCAGCGAGCGCGCGTAGTTGACCTGCCCCATCACCCAGTGGAAGGTGTCAGGACCCGTCGCCGGGATCATCGTCTGGTGGTGCCGGCCGTTGCTGGTCACCGTGATCTGGATGAAGCCGGTGGTCTGCTTCTCCTTCATCAGCAGGAACAGCAGGCCGAGCAGGCAGAACAGGAAGAAGATGACCGCGAGGACGATCGCGACTGTCGGCAGCTTCTCCTCGGTCCGCGACATGTCCATCGCGTTCCACACCGCGCCCTTGAGCGGCATCGCCCCGGCCGGGGTGATGATCTGGTCGCCCACCACGCTGATGTCGCCCAGGCTGAGCAGCGGCGCCCCGCCCATGCCCATCGGGGCCGCCGGCGGCGCGTACTGCGGCTGGAGCGGCACTCCGGCAGGCAGGGTCGGCTGGTAGGGCGGCGGGGTCTGCGGATAGCCGTACGCGGGCGGCGTACCGGGCCCCTGCTGCCCCGGGCCCCACTCGTAACCGCCCGAGTCGCCCGCCTTGTATGGGTTCGGCTCGCTCATCGGTGTCCCCGTCCTGTTCCGGCCTCGCGGCACTGCAACTCTGCCCCAGATCCTGGCACACGCACCCGTCGCCGGAACACGCGAAGGGCCCCGCCTCCCGGTGGGGGAGACGGGGCCCTTCGCGTGTTCCAGCGGCCCGAGGATCAGAAGCGACGCGTGATCAGCGCGCGCTTGACCTCCTGGATCGCCTTCGTGATCTCGATGCCACGCGGGCAGGCGTCCGTGCAGTTGAACGTCGTGCGGCAGCGCCACACGCCGTCCTTGTCGTTCAGGATCTCCAGGCGCTGCTCACCCGCCTCGTCACGCGAGTCGAAGATGAAGCGGTGGGCGTTCACGATCGCGGCCGGACCGAAGTACTGGCCGTCGTTCCAGAACACCGGGCAGGACGACGTGCACGCGGCGCACAGGATGCACTTGGTGGTGTCGTCGAAGCGCTCGCGGTCCTCCGCGGACTGCCGGCGCTCGCGCGTCGGCTCGTTGCCCTTGGTGACCAGGAACGGCATGACGTCCCGGTACGCCTGGAAGAACGGCTCCATGTCGACCACGAGGTCCTTCATCACCGTGAGGCCCTTGATGGCCTCGACGGTGATCGGCTTCTCGGGGTTGATGTCCTTGATCAGGGTCTTGCAGGCCAGCCGGTTCTTGCCGTTGATCCGCATCGCGTCCGAGCCGCAGATGCCGTGGGCGCAGGAACGCCGGAAGGTCAGCGTGCCGTCGAGGTCCCACTTGATCTTGTGGAGGGCGTCGAGCACGCGCTCCTTCGGATCGATCTCGATCTGGAAGTCCTCCCAGACCGACGCGTCCGACACCTCGGGGTTGAAGCGGCGGATCCGGAGGGTGACCGTGATGTACGGGGACGCGGCGGATTCCTGCTCCACCTTGTCCAGAACGGGGGTAGCCATCAGTACTTACGCTCCATCGGCTGGTAGCGGGTCGTCACGACCGGCTTGTAGTCGAGACGGACGGTCTCGGAGCCGTCCTCGCCGACCTCGCGGTACGCCATGGTGTGGCGCATGAAGTTGACGTCGTCGCGGTTCGGGTAGTCCTCGCGGTAATGACCGCCGCGGGACTCCTTGCGCGCCAGGGCCGAGACGGCCATGACCTCGGCCAGTTCGAGCAGGTTGCCCAGCTCCATGGCCTCAAGGAGGTCGGTGTTGAAGCGCTTGCCCTTGTCCTGGATGGACACGTTCTTGTAGCGCTCGCGCAGCTCGGCGATCTTCTCGACGGCCGTCTTGATGGTCTGCTCGGTGCGGAACACCATCACGTTGGCGTCCATCGTCTCCTGCAGCTCACGGCGGATGTCGGCGACCCGCTCGTGACCGGTGGAGTTGCGCAGCCGCTCGATCTGCTCGACGACGAGCGACTCCGGGTTCTCCGGCAGCTCGACGTAGTCGGCGCCGTGGGAGTACTCGGCGGCCGCGATGCCGGCGCGACGGCCGAACACGTTGATGTCGAGGAGCGAGTTGGTGCCGAGGCGGTTGGCGCCGTGCACGGAGACACAGGCGACCTCGCCGGCCGCGTACAGGCCCGGGACGACGGTGGAGTTGTCCGAGAGGACCTCACCCTCGACGTTCGTCGGGATGCCGCCCATGGCGTAGTGCGCGGTGGGCTGGATCGGGATCGGGTCCGTGTAGGGCTCGATGCCGAGGTACGTACGGGCGAACTCGGTGATGTCCGGGAGCTTGGCGTCCAGCTGCTCCGGCGGGAGGTGCGTCAGGTCCAGGTAGACGTGGTCGCCCTCGGGACCGCAGCCGCGGCCCTCGCGGATCTCCGTGTAGATGGAGCGGGACACGACGTCGCGGGACGCGAGGTCCTTCATGACGGGCGCGTACTTCTCCATGAAGCGCTCGCCGTCCTTGTTGCGCAGGATGCCGCCCTCACCGCGGGCGCCCTCCGTGAGCAGGATGCCCATGCGCCAGATGCCCGTCGGGTGGAACTGGAAGAACTCCATGTCCTCCAGGGGCAGCCCGCGGCGGTAGCACGCGGCCTGGCCGTCACCGGTCAGGGTGTGGGCGTTGGAGGTCACCTTGAAGAACTTGCCGGTGCCGCCGGACGCGTAGATGACGGCCTTGGCCTGGAACACGTGGATCTCGCCGGTGGCGAGCTCGTACGCGACCACACCGGCCGACTTCTTGACGCCGTCCTCCTCGACCAGGAGCTGGTCCAGGACGTAGAACTCGTTGAAGAACTCCACGCCCTCCTTGACGCAGTTCTGGTACAGCGTCTGGAGGATCATGTGGCCGGTGCGGTCCGCGGCGTAGCAGGACCGGCGGACCGGGGCCTCGCCGTGGTTGCGGGAGTGGCCGCCGAAGCGGCGCTGGTCGATGGTGCCGTCCGGGGTCCGGTTGAACGGCAGGCCCATCTTCTCCAGGTCGAGGACGGCGTCGATGGCCTCCTTCGCCAGGATCTCGGCGGCGTCCTGGTCGACCAGGTAGTCACCGCCCTTGACCGTGTCGAAGGTGTGCCACTCCCAGTTGTCCTCCTCCACGTTGGCCAGCGCGGCGGCCATGCCGCCCTGCGCGGCGCCCGTGTGGGAGCGGGTGGGGTAGAGCTTCGTCAGCACGGCGGTGCGGCTGCGCTTCGTCGACTCGATGGCGGCGCGCATGCCCGCGCCACCGGCGCCGACGATGACGGTGTCGTACTTGTGGAACTTCATGACGTGGTTACCTCAGCCCCGTGCCTAGCGGATGTTCGGGTCGAAGGTGAAGATCACCAGCGTGCCCAGAAGGATGGTGAACACCGTGGCGGTGTACAGCAGGCCCTTGAGCCACAGGCGCGTGTTCGCCCGCTCCGCGTAGTCGTTGATGACCGTGCGGAGGCCGTTGGCGCCGTGCAGCATGGCCAGCCACAGCATCAGCAGGTCCCAGACCTGCCAGAACGGGGACGCCCAGCGGCCGGCCACGAAGGCGAAGCCGATCTTGGAGACGCCGCCGTCCAGGAAGAGCTGGATCAGCAGGTGGCCGAGGACCAGGACGACCAGGACGACACCCGAGAGGCGCATGAAGAGCCACGCGGCCATCTCGAAGTTGCCGCGGGTCGCCCGCGGGGTCTTGCCGGTGCGCTTGCGCGGGGCCTCGATGTACGGGGCCGGGTTGTCCACGTCGTAGGCGGCGCCTTCGACGGGACCGATGGCGGAAGTGGTGTCAGCAGACATGTCTGAAGTCAGCTCCCGAACAGTTCACGTGCGGCGTGGCCGAGGACGGGGTACAGGGAGCCCGCCATGAGCACGACCCAGATGCCCACGACGGTCCAGAGCATCTGCTTCTGGTAGCGCGGGCCCTTGGACCAGAAGTCCACGGCGATGACACGGAGACCGTTCAGCGCGTGGAAGAGGATGGCGGCGACCAGGCCGTACTCGAGGAGTGCGACGATCGGCGTCTTGTACGTCGCCACGACATCGTCGTACGCCTCGGGGGAGACGCGGACGAGAGCGGTGTCAAGGACGTGTACGAACAGGAAGAAGAAGATGAGGACGCCGGTGACTCGATGAGCCACCCAGGACCACATTCCTTCCCGGCCGCGGTACAGCGTTCCAGCCGGCACGGAAAAACCCTCCGGGAGCGGGGATCAGGGCCGGCCGGCTTCTCTGTCGGTCTGGCCCGGCCGGGTACGGTCCACCGGCCCCGGTCATCGTAGCGACGACTTGTCGGTTCGCTCGCGCGGGGTCCATAGGTGTGATCAAACAGGCACGGACGGGCTATCGTTCGGTCACGAAGAGCTACATTCCGGGCGAATCGTGGGGGGTTGTCCGGATGTCCGTACGAGCGACGGTCCGGGCGGCGGTACGGGCGGTCTCGCCGCGCCGCGCCCGGTGGGCCGGGCTCAGCGCGCCGCGACCGCGCGGGTCAGCCGGGAACGGGCCAGCTGGCGCAGCTCGTCGGCGGCCACCACCCGCTCCTCCTCCCGCTCGTTGCCGAGCCGTGAGCGGATCCCCGCGAGCACCTGGTCGAGCCGCTCGCCCGCCGGGATGCCGTCCAGGCTGATCACGAAGGCGTGCCCGAAGCTCGCCTCGTACGCGGCGAGGGCGGCGCCGAGCGCGGTGCGGGCGGCCGGGGGCGCGTCCGGGTGCGGCAGGGCCGAGGTCTCGTGCGCCAGCGCCTCGTCGAGATCGGGCCCGCTCAGGTCGTAACCGGCCTCGTCGGCGGCGGCGAGCAGCGCGTCGAGGGTCGGGTACGGGCGGTGCGCCGCCACCCGTTCGGCCCAGCGGCGGCTGCCGCAGCAGCCGAGCAGCAGCAGCTCGGCGGCGTCGGCCGGGGCCGCGTTGAACCGCACCAGCCCACCGGGGTCGGCGTGCCGCCCGGTGCCCAGCTGGGCGGGTATGGCGGGGGAGCCCAGGGTCCGGCAGGGGGCGGCATGGGTGTCGCTGGTCAGCGGGGACTCCGGGGCGCATGGGGTGGGTGGTGACACCACGTTATCGGCGGGACGAGGGAAGTGTCCGACGGATGCGCGAATTTCACCTGGACGAGTGGGTTTGCCGGGCAACCATGGACAGAAGGGACGCCGGTTCCGTGCCGCGTTCACAGGATCCCCGCACCTCCGGGATGCCGGGACGCGCCAGGTGGGGGAGGATTCCGGGTGATGCGGTACTCCATACGGGGGCCCCGCCGGGGCCCCGCACTGATGGCGGCCGCGGTGGCACTGGCCACCGTGGCGGCCTGTTCCGCCGGACCTTCGGACGGCTCGCCGACCGCCTCCGGCAGCTCCGCCCCGACCCGGGCGCCCAGCACGGCGGCGAGCCGGCCGCCGCCCCCGAGTCCCACCCCCACCCCCACGCCCAGCAGGAGCTACGCCCTGTCCGCCGCGCCCCGGGTGATCCCGGAGGTCCGCGCGCACAAGGCGGAGCGCGGCCCGGGCTGGAAACCGGGACCCGACAGCGGTGTCGTGGTCGCCGCCGCCGACGAGGGCGCGCTCGGCGACGAGGCGAAACTGCTCGCGGGCGAGCTGCGGATCCCCTACCGGGGCACGGCGGCGGCCCGGCCCGGCGATGTGAGCCTGGCGCTCGGCGGCGACGGCGGCCCCGAGTCGTACACCCTCACCGTGCGCGGCGGCGGGGTCCGGATCACCGGCCCCGGCCAGGCCGGGGTGTTCTACGGCACACGCACCCTGAAACAGTCCGTCAGGTCCACCGGGGCGATACCCGAGGGCGAGATCACCGACGCGCCCGCGAAGCCGCAGCGCGGGCTCATGGTGGACATCGCCCGGAAGTACTTCTCGGCCGGGTGGATCGAGGCCCGGCTGCGCGAGATGGCCGACCTGAAGCTCAACCAGCTCGGTCTGCACTTCTCCGACGACCAGGGCTTCCGGATCGCCTCCGACAGCCACCCCGAGGTCGTCTCCGAGCGGCACCTCAGCAAGGCCGAGGTGCGCCGGATCGTGGCGCTTGCGCAGAGCCTGCACATCACGGTCGTCCCCGAGATCGACTCACCCGGACACCTGGGCGCGGTGATCGCCGCCCACCCCGGGCTCCAGCTGGTCAGCGCGACCGGCCGGGCCCCGCGCGGCGCCGTCGACATCTCCGACCCGGCCGCGGCGAAGATCGTGGACGAACTGCTCCGCGAGTACACCGGCCTGTTCCCCGGCGCCTTCTGGCACCTGGGCGGCGACGAGTACGTGGCGCTGATGTCGCGGAACCCCGAGGCGACCTATCCGGGCCTGGCCCGCGCGGCGGTCGCCAAGTACGGCGCGGCGGGCCGGGTGAAGGACCTGGCGACCGGCTGGCTGAACGACCGCGCGGCGGTGGTCCGGCCGACCGGCAAGGCGCTGCGGGCCTGGAACGACGGCTTCTACACCGGGGGTGTGACCAGCGCGGCGCAGGACCTCCAGGTCGCCTACTGGACCGGCAAGGAGATCGGGGCGCGCGACCCCGTCTCGTACCTGAGCGCGGGCCGGAAACTCGTCAACTACAACGACGAGTACCTCTACTACGTGCTCGGCCAGCCCAACGACTTCGCCTACCCGACCGGCCGCCGCATCTACGAGCAGTGGACCCCGCTGGTGGTGCGCGGCACGGGACCGGTGCCCGCGCGGTACGACCCGCAGATCCTCGGCGGCAGCTTCGCCGTCTGGTGCGACCTCGCGAACGCGCAGACGGAGGCGCAGGTGGCGGACGGCATCCGGATGCCGCTGACGGCCTTGTCGCAGAAGCTGTGGGACGCCGGGAAACCGGGCCTCGGCTGGCCGGAGTTCCGGGCGCTGGCGGCGAAGGTGCGGGACTGAGGGCGCGCCGCGAGGCCCCCCCGGGCGGGTCCGGGTCTGTCCGGTACGTGACACCCCTCAGGGGGTGTCGTGCCGGCCAGGCCGGGCTCGCGGCGTCCGGTGCCGCGCCTCGCCGCGTTGTCGTCGGTCGCCGACGCTCCGCGTCGCCTCCCTCCTCCGCCTTGCGATCCACGACACCGGACGCCGCTCACTGATCCGGCCTGACCGGCACGACACCCCCTATGCACGGCGTGACGACGCTGGCATGATTCCGGCCGCGCAGTGACGAAAACGCGCCGGACGGCGCAGTAGTGGAAGTACTGCGTCCGCATCCGTGGCGAGGAGCGTCGATGACGTCCGTGACGAGCACGAGCCTGCAGGAACTGATCGGCGACGCCGACCCGCGCGCCCTGGCGGCGGCCGGTCTCGCCTGCCTCGACCGCTGTCTGCCGCTGCTCGCGCCCGACGGCGCCGACGCGCTGCGGCCGGTGTGGGCCGCCGTGGCCCGGGGCGACGGCGTGGCCTGGGGCGACGCGATGGCCAAGGCCCAGGTGGAGCTGGAGAGCACGGCCGGTCCCGGCGCCGCCGCGGCACCGGCCGCGCTGGTGCGCGGGATGCTGACCGGGGCGCCCGCCGACTGGACCGAGGCACCGCTGCGGGCCTGGGCCCTGGACTGCTCGGCCGCCGCGCTCGGCGCGCACGCCCACCTGGACGCGACCGGGGACGGCCCGCTGCACGCGGGTGAACTCCGCCGTCAGCAGGCCGTCCTGGACTCCGCCGCGCACGGCCCGACCGGACTGCGCCGGGCCCGTGAGCTGTCGACCGAGGGCGGCCGCGTCCTGCGCGCGGTCGTCTCGCGCAGGGCGCGCACCGCCTGAGCCGTCAGGCCCCGGCCGACTGCCCCTCCGTACCGGTCTCCGTACCGGTGCCGGTGCCGGTCAGGGTGGCGAGGACCGCCGTGAGGTCGCGCTCGGCGGCGGTCTTGTCCAGACCGAGCCCGGCGAGCGGGCCCTTGCCGTCCTCGAACTCCATGAGCGCGAGCAGGATGTGCTCGGTGCCCACGTAGTTGTGGCCGAGCCGCAGCGCCTCCCGGAAGGTGAGCTCCAGGACCTTCTTGGCGTCCGCGTCGTACGGGATGAGCGCGGGCACCTCGGCGGCGGCCGGGGGCAGGACCGGCGTGACGGCGGCGCGGAACGCCTCCGCCGTCACGCCCGTGCCGGTGATCCAGCGGGCCGCGAGGCCGTCCGGCTCGGCCAGCAGACCGAGCGCGAGGTGGGTGGGCACGGTCTTGTCGTTGCGGGCGGCGATCGCCTCGTTCTGGGCGGCGACCACGACGTTCCTGGCCCGCGGGGTGAAGCGGCTGAAGCCCGCGTTCGGGTCCATCTTCGCCGCGTCCGCCTCCTTGTCGTCCTTGGGGACGAAGCGCTTCTGGGCGGCCTGCCGGGTGACCCCCATGCTCTTGCCGATGTCGGTCCAGGAGGCGCCGGCCCGCCTGGCCTGGTCCACGAAGTGACCGATGAGGTGGTCCGCCA
The DNA here is from genome assembly GCF_044748125.1 of Streptomyces sp. NPDC090025. Taxonomy (NCBI): domain Bacteria; kingdom Bacillati; phylum Actinomycetota; class Actinomycetes; order Kitasatosporales; family Streptomycetaceae; genus Streptomyces; species Streptomyces sp. NPDC090025. The sequence continues at coordinate 725,613 of NZ_JBIVFL010000001.1, forward strand.
CCTCACCGAGGTGATCCGCGGCGATGACCGCGTCGGACAGCTGGTCCAGTGCGTCGTCCGGGCGGGACTTCTTGATCGCGTCGATCAGGTCGTCGAGCCGGACGGGGTGGCTCATGCCGAGTGGATTCGTCATGAGTGCAACCCTAGGTTGACAGTCCAAAGGTGTCAACGGTCGGTTGACAGTCCTGTCTCGGTGGTAGGGCGCAAAAGGGGCGCCCCCGTAGGAAGCGCCCTGAAAAGCCCCGGAAGGAGCCCTTGGAATGACCCGGAAAAGGAAGACGACCGAGGGCCGCCACCCCCCACAGGAGAGGCCCCCGGTCGTCGTCCGCGGAGCCGCAGCACGGCCCCGTACTCCTAACAGCGCCGAGGATGCGTTTTGTGTCACACCCGGACGCACCCCTGTGTGACCCGCGTCGTGACCCCCGTTCGGCATCGTTCGGCATCGTTCGGCATGAAGTTGCGAGTTGTACAAAGAATCGGACCCGCGTGGACGGCGCGCCCGAAAAGGACGTAGCGTTCTGGCTGCGCGCCTCGGGCGGCGTGGCGGTGCCGACCAGCCGCGATGAGCGTGACGACGGACAGACGAACAGGTGTGGGGAGTGCTGGGGGACGAGGCGGAGCTGACGGCCGCAGTGCTCGCCGCGCAGGACGGCGACGAGGACGCCTTCCGCACCGTGTACCGCGCGGTGCAGCCGCGGCTCCTCGGCTACATACGCACCCTCGTCGGCGAGGCCGACGCGGAGGACGTCGCTTCCGAGAGCTGGCTCCAGATAGCCCGGGACCTCGACCGGTTCAGCGGTGACGCCGACCGGTTCCGCGGCTGGGCCGCCCGGATCGCCCGCAACCGCGCCCTGGACCACATCAGGATGCGCGGCCGCCGCCCCGTCTTCGGCGGCGACGAGACCGAACTCACCGACCGACCCGCCGAGTCCGACACCGCGGACGAGGCCCTGGAAGCCCTGGCCACCGGCCGCACCATGCACCTCATCGCACAACTCCCGCAGGACCAGGCCGAGGCCGTCGTGCTGCGCGTGGTCGTCGGCCTGGACGCCAAGAGCGCGGCCGACACCCTCGGCAAGCGCCCCGGCGCCGTCCGTACCGCCGCCCACCGCGGCCTCAAGAAACTCGCCGAACTGCTCGGCGCGGCGCCCGCCGGAGACCCGGCCGACCCGGCCGACGACACCGCCGCCCCGCTGGACGGCGTCCCTCCGCAGCGCGGTCCCAGGCCGGGGGCCGACGGCCCCCGCGGTGTGACGCAATCGCGCGCGCGGACGCAGAAGGACATGTGATGGCCGACGAGCGGTACCAGTGGCTCGACCAGGAGGCCGCGGAGCGGCTGCTGCGCGGCGAGCCGGTCGACCCCGTCGACGCCGCCGACCGCGCCGAGGCCACCCGCCTCGCCCGCGCCCTCGACACCGCCCGCACCCCGGGCGCCCGCTCCGCCGCCGGCACCGGCTCCGGCCGCACCGGCAGCCGCCCCGGCGACGAACTCCCGGGCGAGGCCGCCGCGCTCGCCGCCTTCCGCAAGGCCGTCGCGGAGCGCGGCACCCCCGTGGTGCCGTCCGGCTGCGCGGGCCACGGCACCGCGGCCGACCTCGGCGCCGTCCGGCTCGGTCAGGCCGCGGACGGGAGCCGGTGGGGACGTCCGCTGCGGTACGGGCTGGCCGCCGCGTTCGCCGCCGTCGCGGTCGGCGGCGTCGCCGTGGCCGCGGGCACCGGCGTGCTGCCGCTGACCGCCGAACCGCGCCCCGAGCACTCGGCGGTGGCCGTCGACAGCGTGCCGCCCGGCTTCTCCGGCGGCCCCAGCGGCGGCACCGGCAGCGCCGTCCCGGTCGTCCCGACCGGCGGCACCGGTGGCACCGGCGGTACGGACAGCGCCACCGACGGCGGTACGGCCGCGCCCGGCACCCATGGCGGCACCGGCACCCCGGACCCGTACGGGACTCCCCGTACCCCCGGCACGACCGGTTCCCCGGCCGTCCCGACACCGGGCACCGGCGGCGCGGCGACGCCCGGCGGACGCACCGGCGGCACCGACCGCGGGCTGTCCGGCGACCCGGACCCGCAGCTCGACCGGGACAAGGACCGGGACAAGGACCGGGGCAGGCTCGTCCGGGCCTGCCGGGAGTTCCGCGCGGGCAAGCTCGCCGACACCGGCAGGCAGCGGCTCACCGGCGCCCTGCGCGGCGGCGAGACCGTCAAGCGTTACTGCGACCGGATCCTGTCCGGTACCGGTACCGGTGGCCAGGGCGGCGGCGGGTCCGCGCCCGCGCGCTCCGACGGCGGCAAGGGCGGTCAGGGCGGCGAAGCGGGCGACGACACAGGGGAAAGAGACCGCGACCGGGATCGTGACCGGGACAAGGACCGGGACAAGGACCGCGACCGGGACCGTGACAGGGGCCGGGACCGGGACCGTGGCCCGGGTCGTGACCAGGGCGGCGACCGGAAGCACCCCGGAAAGCCGGTCGGCAGCCGGGCCTGAGACCCGGCCCCGCCATGGCCCGCGGCCCCGTCAGGGGCACGGCGCGGACCGCTCGCGTTCATGGCGGCGACGGGGGTGTGACACTTTTCGACCCCCCGGCGCAGTACTGAGTGAGCCGACTGGTCATCGGCGAGCGCAATGAGCCGGGGTTCCCCCCGTACCTTCGGCTCGGCGCACCGGCGCGGGTGGGACACGTTCCCCCGGTCCCACCCGCGCCCCTTCTCCTCAGCCCCTCGGCCCCTCGGCCTCTCAGCCCCTCGGCTGTCAGCGGGTCACCAGTGCACGACGACCTTGTCGCCGACCTTCACCTGCTCGAACAGGTCCGCCAGCTTGGCCTTGTCCCGGACGTTGACGCAGCCGTGCGAGGCACCGGCGTAGCCGCGGGCCGCGAAGTCCGCCGAGTAGTGCACGGCCTGGCCGCGGCTGAAGAACATCGAGTACGGCATCGGAGTGTGGTAGATCGTCGACGTCCACTTCTTGGCCTTCCACTCCACCTTGAACACGCCCTCGCGGGTCGGGGTGTTCTCGGAGCCGAAGCGCACGTCGAACGACGTGACGACCTTGCCGTCGATCATCCAGGCGAGCGTGCGGCTCTCCTTGCTGATGCAGAGCACCCGGCCGGTCATGCAGCGCGGGTCCGGGGTGTCCAGCTGGTTGGTGGTGGCCGGGCGCAGCTCGGCGACGGTCGGCTTGTGGGTCATGGACAGCAGGCGCTGCCAGGTGGTCTCGTCGACCACGCCGGTCTGCGGCAGCTCGCGCTTCTTCTGGAACGCCTTCACCGCGCCGGCCGTCATGGTGCCGTAGAAACCGGTGGGCGCCCGGTCGAAGTAGCCGACCTGGCGCAGCCGGGCCTGGAGCTCGCGCACCTGCTCGTTCTCGTCGCCGTCGTCCATCAGGGCCTTGGCCTTCGGCGGCGTGCTGCTCGGCGACGCGGAGGCCGGGTCCGACGCGGAGTCCGAAGGGCTCGCCGAGGTGGCGGGCGAGGACGGCTTGCCGTCGTCCGTCGATCCGCTCGCCGAGGGCGCGGCGGTGGCGGTGCCGGGCGCCTGGCTGACGGTGCCCTTGCCGGAACCGGAACCGGAATCCCCGCCGGGCGTGCAGCCGGCGGCCAGTGCCACGGCCGCGGCGGCCAGAACTGCTCTGCGTATGACGGACGAACGCTTCATCGGAGCCCCCCGAAAAGTGAATGTGTGTACTGAGGGATGATTCCCGGCCGCGCCCGGTTGCGCACGTGACCGAATCGAGACGGGCATGCTGGGAACTCGGGTCTTCACCGTCCCCACAGTCGTCACCAGTCACCGTCGTCACGGGAGGCACAGCGCATGGCACGCGAGTCGGAGTCGGGACTGCCCATCGAACCGGTGTACGGGCCCGAGGTGTTGGCGGGGTGGGATCCGGCGGAGCGGCTCGGCGAGCCGGGCGGGTACCCGTACACCCGGGGGGTCTATCCGTCGATGTACACCGGACGGCCGTGGACGATGCGGCAGTACGCGGGGTTCGGGACGGCGGTGGAGTCGAACGCCCGCTACAAGCAGCTGATCGCGAACGGGACGACCGGTCTCTCGGTGGCGTTCGACCTGCCCACGCAGATGGGGCACGACTCGGACGCCCCGATCGCGCACGGCGAGGTGGGCAAGGTCGGGGTGGCGGTCGACTCGGTCGAGGACATGCGGGTGCTGTTCGACGGGATCCCGCTGGACAAGGTGTCGACGTCGATGACGATCAACGCCCCGGCCGCGCTGCTGCTGTTGATGTACCAGCTGGTGGGGGAGGAGCAGGGGGTCGCCGCCGACCGGCTGACGGGCACGATCCAGAACGACGTCCTGAAGGAGTACATCGCCCGCGGCACGTACATCTTCCCGCCGCAGCCGTCGCTCCGGCTGATCGCGGACATCTTCCGGTACTGCCGGACGGAGCTCCCGCGCTGGAACACGATCTCGATCTCCGGCTATCACATGGCGGAGGCGGGCGCCTCGCCCGTGCAGGAGATCGCGTTCACGCTCGCGGACGGCATCGCGTACGTGCGGACGGCGGTGGCGGCGGGCATGGACGTGGACGATTTCGCGCCACGCCTGTCGTTCTTCTTCGTGGCCCGTACGACGCTGCTGGAGGAGGTGGCGAAGTTCCGGGCGGCCCGGCGGATCTGGGCGCGGGTGATGCGCGAGGAGTTCGGGGCGAAGGACCCGAAGTCGTGGATGCTGCGGTTCCACACGCAGACGGCGGGGGTGCAGCTGACGGCGCAGCAGCCGGAGGTGAACCTGGTGCGGGTCGCCGTCCAGGGGCTCGCGGCGGTGTTCGGCGGGACGCAGTCGCTGCACACCAACTCCTTCGACGAGGCGATCGCGCTGCCCACGGACAAGTCGGCCCGGCTCGCGCTGCGCACCCAGCAGGTCCTCGCCTTCGAGACGGACGTGACGGCGACGGTCGACCCGTTCGCGGGCTCCTATGTCGTGGAGCGGATGACCGACGACATCGAGGAGGCGGCGGTGGCGCTGATGGCCCGGGTGGCGGATCTCGGCGGCGCCGTCCACGCCATCGAGCGGGGCTTCCAGAAGGGCGAGATCGAGCGCAACGCCTATCGGATCGCGCAGGAGACCGACGCGGGGGAGCGGGTCGTCGTCGGCGTCAACCGGTTCACCGTCGACGTGGAGGAGCCGTACGAGCCGCTGCGGGTCGACCCGGCGATCGAGGCCCAGCAGGCCGCCCGGCTGGCCGAGCTCCGGTCCGGGCGCGACCAGGCGGAGGTCGACGCGGCGCTCGCCGAACTCCAGGACGCCGCCCGGGGCACCGACAACGTCCTCCACCCGATGAAGCGGGCGCTGAAGGCCCGCGCCACGGTCGGCGAGGTCTGCGACGCGCTCCGCGAGGTCTGGGGCACCTACACCCCCACCGACGCCCTCTGACCGGCGCCGCCCGCAGGCCCGTACGGCGGTGATCTTCCGGGATACGGAACACCTGGACGGAGTGTCGTACCGCCGTGCGACACTCCGTTCATGCTGGGTGTCATCGATCTGCCGACCTATCTCGCCGGGCTCGTCCTCATCATCCTTCTGCCGGGGCCGAACTCGCTCTACGTGCTGTCCGTCGCCGCCCGCAAGGGCACCAGGACCGGATACAAGGCCGCCGCCGGGGTGTTCACCGGCGACACCGTCCTCATGACGCTGGCCGCGCTCGGCGCGGCCTCGCTGCTCCAGACCACGCCGCTGCTCTTCACCATCGTCAAGTACGCGGGCGCGGGCTATCTGACGTGGATGGCGTACGGGATGCTGCGCGCCGCCCACGCGATGTGGCGCGAGCGCGGCCGGGCCGACGGCGAAGGCGACACCGGCACGACGGCCGCCGAGGCGGCGGAGCCGGTGGAGCGGCCGTACCGCAGGGCGCTGGTCATCAGCCTGTTCAACCCGAAGGCGATCCTCTTCCTGATCTCCTTCTTCGTGCAGTTCGTCGACCCGGCCTACGCCTACCCGGCGCTGTCCTTCCTGGTCCTCGGCACCTTGCTGCAGATCGGCAGCTTCCTCTACCTGACCACCCTGATATTCGGCGGCACCCGCCTCGCCGCCGCCTTCCGCCGCCGCAAGCGGCTCTCGGCGGGCGCGACCTCGGCGGCCGGCGCCCTGTTCCTCGGCTTCGCGGTGAAGCTCTCCCTCAGCAGCGCCGCCTGACGTCGCGGCCGCTTGACCCTGACACCGTGTGAGGCCGTTGCGTAGGGGGCGTCATGTTCACCATCGGAGACTTCGCCCGGCACGGGCGGGTGTCGGTCCGGATGCTGCGTCACTACGACGCCGTCGGACTGCTGCGCCCGGCCCACGTCGACCCGTACAGCGGCTACCGCTTCTACTCGGCGGACCAGCTCGCCCGGCTCAACCGTGTCATCGCGCTCAAGGACCTCGGCTTCACCCTCGAACAGGTGGGGGCGATCCTCGACGAGCGGGTCGACGCGGCGGAGCTGCGCGGAATGCTGCGCCTGCGCAGGGCCGAGCTGGAGACGGCCCTGGACGAGGCGCGGACCCGGCTCGCCCAGGTCGGTGCGCGGCTCCGAGCCATCGAGGAAGAGGGACACATGTCCACTCACGACGTCGTCGCCAAGAAGATCCCCGCCGTCCGGATCGCGGAGCTGAGCGCCGTCGCCGCCGGTTTCGAGCCGGAGGCCATCACCCCCGTCATCGGGCCGCTGTACGACGAGCTGTGCGACCGTCTGGCGGCGGCCGGGGTCACCGGCTTCGGCCCGGGGATCGCCTACTACGAGGACGCGGGCAAGGGCGACGGTTCGATCGTCGTGCACGCCGGGATGACCGTCCCCGAGGGCACGGTCGCCGAGGGCGTCGAGGTGCGCGTGCTGCCCGCGATCGAGGAGGCCGCCACCATCGTCCATCGCGGTTCGATGGACGACATCCTGCCGACCGCGCAGGCCCTGGCCGCCTGGATCGACACCAACGGCTACCGGTCCGCCGGGTACGCCAGGGAGCTCTACCTGGAGTGCCCGCAGGACCCGGCGGGCTGGGTGACCGAGATCCAGGAGCCGGTCACCCGCGCCTGAGCCGCCGCCCGCGCTGCCGGACGGGACGGCTACTTGCCGCCCAGAGCCCGCCGCTTCAGCTTCAGGGCGCGGCGGGCCAGTCGGCGCAGGCCCGGGTGGCGGGGGACCGGGAGGCCGCCCGGCAGGCCGAGCGAGGTCAGCCGGCGGCGGGTGAAGTGGTGCCGGGTGCCGGCCGCCAGCGGGCCCGACAGATGGCGTACCGCCGCCTCCCGCAGGTCGGCGCGGATCCGCGGCTGCATCGCGAAGCCCACCGCGGACACCAGGCCCGCGAGCCCGGCGCCGTCGAGCGCGGGCTGCCCCGGCTCCTCCAGGTCGGGCACCAGGGTGTCCACCAGGGTCACCGGCACCCGGTTGCTGTTCTGGTACGGCGAGAGCCGGGCGAGCAGCGGCCGGGTGCCGACCTTCGCCGTCTCGATGCCGTAGAAGGCGCTCGCCGTGAACAGCGCGGTCGAGAAGCAGCCGACCACGAGCGCGGGCCGCAGCTCGCGGTAGAGGACCTCGGCGAGCACCGGGCGGTCCTCGACGGTCAGCTCGGCGCCCAGCCCGCGCGCCTCCTCGGCCAGCGCCTTCGACCAGGCGTCCGGCGCGGTCGGGTGCGGCTTGAACACCAGGGTGCGGTGGCCGCGGGCGACGGCGCCGCGCACCATGCGCAGATGCAGCTCGCCCTCCTCCTCCGCGGTGAGCAGGGACAGCGCCGCCAGGTACTGGCCGAGCAGCAGGGCGGGGCCCGGGGCGCCGTCGGTCCCGGCGGCGACCGGCCCCGACAGCTCCTCGACGACCTTGGTGAACGCCTCGGTCGGCACGATCTCGGCGACCGCCCCGAACTCGGCGAGCAGCAGCGGGTCGAGCCCCGGCACCAGGTCCAGGTGGAGCAGGCGGCGGACCCGCTCGCCGACCAGCGGGTCGATCTTGTTGCGGGTCGGCCCGTAGCTCATCAGCCCGTCCGCGTACACGTCGATCGACGCCTCGGGGAACAGCAGGGCGATCGTCAGCGCGGGCGCGACCTGGAGGGACTCGACGACCAGCTCGATCCGGTCGGTGCCGAGGCCCCAGAGCCGCCGCAGATGCCGCTGGAGCAGCGGCAGGTCGTCGGCGCGCGGGTTCCAGCCGCCGGGGTGCAGCGGCTCGATGGTGTCGTTCCAGTCCAGGACCTCGTCGAAGCGGCCGCGCAGCCGCTCGAAGCCGGGCATCCGGTCCAGCGGGGTGGTGGTCTCCGGCACGGCCGAGTTGGTGGAGACGAGCAGCACCCGCCGGTCGGCGGCGCGGAAGCAGCCGCTGTCCAGGGCGGCGGCCAGGGTGGCGGCGCCGTACAGGGTGGACGCGTAGAAGATCTGGGTGGTGCCGCGGACCGGGGCGGTCGGGGCGGCCGGGGTGGCGCTGTTCATGCGGCGTTCGTCTCCAGGGCGACCGGGGCGGGGGCGGGGCGGCGGCGCTTCAGCCGGCGCAGCGGGCCCGCGCGGTCCTCGCCCATCGCCGTCAGGGCCTCGGCGAGCACGTCCTGCGGCATCCGCCGCAGCGCGCCGGAACTCATCGCGCGCAATTTCCGCCCGACCTCGGGTTCGAATTTGGCCATGTTCCCGATGTGATGGGCAATCACGGCGCAATAGGTGCGGACGGCTTTCGGAAGCAGCCGGTCCGCGTCGGGATCGTTCTTCGTCTCTTCGATGACCTGATCGAATGCGCGAATGAAATCGAGCTGCCGTACGTCGCCGATCTGGGTGAGCGAAGTGCTCACTCCGCGCCGGTAGAAGACGCCGAGTTCACCGCTGACCGCGAAGGATTCCGCCTCACGGTGGAGCCGCCAGATCCACGGCCGGTCCTCGGCCGTGCGCAGCCCGTGGGTGAAGTGCAGCAGCCCCCGGTCGAGCAGCCGCCGGTGGTACATCCCGGCCCACGCGTACGGGTAGTCCACCGAGGTGCCCCGGTCGGACGGCAGGATCGCGTCGCGCGGCGCGAGCAGCTCCATCCGGCGCCCCACCGGCACCCGCCGCACCGAGCGGTTTCGGCCGGTGACCCGGACGTGGTCGGTGCGCAGGAAGTCGCAGCCCAGCTCGTCCATGGTGGCGACAAGCCGCTCGTAGTGCCCGGGGGCGAGCCAGTCGTCGCCGTCCAGGAAGGTCACGTACGTGCCGCGGGCCTCGTCGAGGCCGGTGTTGCGGGCCGTCGCGAGACCCTCGTTACGGGTGTGCCGGAGCAGCCGCGCGCCCGGGAGCTCGCGCTCGGCGCGTTCCAGGAGCTCCGGGGTCCCGTCGGTCGAGCAGTCGTCGACCAGCAGGAACTCGAAGTCCTCGCGGGCGTTCGCGCGCAGGCTTCGAAGGGCGTCGGGGGCATATGTCTGCACGTTGAAGAACGGCACGACGACGGAGAGCTTGACCACGCGATCGACGCTAGGCGCCCGCCCGGCCTTCGCCCTGACCGGTAGGAGGATGCTCGGTGAACACGAAGCGGCGAGCCCCTTAACCACCCCGCCTCCCGTCGCCTTTCTGTCCGTTTCCCGTCGTGCGTCATGGTGCTGTTAACCCTTTGTTGTGGCCCAGTTGGGCTACGAATCCCCGAGCACTTCTAACGTCCTGGACGTGCCATCACGTACCGATCGAGCGGTGCGCGTCGCCGTTCTCGCCGACTCCGACACCCGGTGGAAATGGGGCGCGCTCACCGCACGCAGAATTTCCCCCGCCGCAGCGCGGAACGCGGCGCAGAACACAGCGCCGAACAATCCCACCGGATTCGTTCTGCGGGGCCGCGCCACCCCCACCACCCGCCAGCTCGCCGAGACCGCGGTGTCCGACACCGCCCCGCGCGAAGTGACGGGAACGGAGTTCCTCCGCGAGGTACGCGACGCCGCCGCCCGCGGCGAGGGCTACGACGTCATCGTGCTCGCCCTGGTCGGCGGCACCGTCCGCGCCATGCTCCAGGGCCTCGCCGACCTCGGTCTCGACCGCCGCCCGGTGCTCGTCACCGGCTACGTCGGCGTCGTCTACGAGAAGCTCGCCGACGGCCTGCTGCTGCGCCACGGCGCCGACGTCGTGCTCGCCAACTCCCGGCACGACGCCGAGCGGTTCCGCGCCGTGTACGAGGGCGTGGGCGCCGACCCGGGCTCCGTCGTCGAGGCCGCGCTGCCGTTCCTCGGCGGCGCCCCGCACGCCCCCGAGGCCGGCCGGGACACCCTGGTCTTCGCCGCCCAGCCGTCCGTGCCGGTCAGCAAGGCCGAGCGGGCGTACGTGCTGCGCCGGCTGGTCGAGCACGCCCGGCTGCGCCCGGACCGCGAGGTGCTCCTCAAGCTGCGCTCGCGGCCCGGCGAGCACACCACGCACCTGGAGGAGTTCCCGTACCAGAAGCTGGTGCGGGACCTCCCGGTGCCGCCGAACTTCCGGCTCGTGTACGGGCACATGGGCGAGGTCCTGGACCGCACCGACCTGCTCGTCACCGTGTCGTCCACGGCCGCCCTGGAGTCGCTGCACCGCCGCGTCCCGACCGCGATCCTCACCGACATGGGGGTCCGGGAGGCGCTCGGCAACCACCACTTCATCGGCTCCGGGCTGCTGACCTCCTTCGACGCCCTCGACAAGGGCGTCGTGCCGACCCCCGACGAGGAGTGGCTGGCCCGCCAGGGCGTCGCCGCCGGAGGCGCCTACGAGCGGGCCTTCGACGCCGCCCGCGACCGGGTCGCCGAACTGCTCGAAGGACCGGAACTGCCGCCGGTCGCCCCGTTCTACACGGCCGAGACCGCCGGCGGATACCTGCCGACGGTCCTCGCCCGCCACCGTCTCGACGTCACCGCGCCGGAGCCCCGCGAGAGCGGGGTGCGCCGGATCGTCCGCGAGGCGGCGCGCGGCGCCTACCGCCACGGCGTCCAGCGCGTGGCCCCCGTCATCCGCCGTCTCGGAGAACTGTGATGTCCACCCCCACCGTGCTCGCCGTCATCCCCGCACGCGGCGGCTCCAAGGGCGTCCCGGCCAAGAACCTGGCCCCGGTCGCCGGGATCCCGCTGGTCGGCCGCGCCGTCCGGGCCTGCCTCGGCGCCACCGGCGTCACCGACGTCGTGGTGTCCACCGACGACCCGGCCATCGCCGACGCCGCCCGCGCCTTCGGCGCCGAGGCCGTCCAGCGCCCGGCCGCGATCTCCGGTGACACCGCCACCAGCGAGTCCGCCGTGCTGCACGCCGTGGACAGCTTCGAGGCCGCCCACGGCCGCACCGTCGACGTGGTCCTCCTCGTCCAGTGCACCAGCCCCTTCCTCACCCCCGAGGAGGTCGCCGAGACCGCCGCCAAGGTCACCTCGGGCGAGGCCGACACCGCGTTCACCGCGGCCCCCAGCCACGGCTTCCTGTGGAAGCGGACGGAGGACGGCGCCGTCGGCGTCAACCACGACAAGGCGCACCGGCCGCGCCGCCAGGACCGCGAGGCGGAGTACCTGGAGACCGGCTCCGTCTACGCGATGGCCGCCGACGGCTTCCGCACCCACCAGCACCGCTTCTTCGGCCGTACCGCGCTCGTCGTCACCGACCCGGCCCGGGTCCTGGAGATCGACGACCCGCACGACCTGGCCCGCTCCCGGGCCCTGGCGCCGCTGCTCGACACCCCGGCCACGCCGGGCCTCACCGACGTCGACGCCGTCGTCATCGACTTCGACGGCACCCAGACCGACGACCGCGTCCACATCGACTCCGAGGGCCGCGAGTTCGTCTCCGTGCACCGCGGCGACGGCCTCGGCATCGCCGCCATGCGCAAGGCCGGGGTCCCGCTGCTGATCCTGTCGACCGAGCAGAACCCGGTCGTCGCCGCCCGCGCCCGCAAGCTCCGGATCCCCGTGCTGCACGGCGTGGACCGCAAGGACCTCGCCCTCAAGCAGTGGTGCGACGAGCAGGGCATCGACCCGCAGCGGGTGCTCTACGCCGGCAACGACGTCAACGACCTGCCCTGCTTCCACCTCGTCGGCTGGCCCGTCGCGGTGGGCAGCGCCCACGACTCCGTACGGGCCGCCGCCCGCGCGGTCACCGTCACACCCGGCGGCTCCGGAGCGATCCGCGAGATCGCCGCCTGGCTCCTCGGACCCGAGCTCCACATCCCTGAGCCCCACACCCCCAACGCATAAGGAACCACCATCATGAGCAACCGCCTTCGCACCTTCGGCAGCAAGACCGCCGGTCCGGGCCGGCCCGTCTACATCACCGGTGAGATCGGCATCAACCACAACGGCGACCTGAACAACGCCTTCGCGCTCATCGACGTGGCCGCCGAGGCGGGCTGTGACGCCGTCAAGTTCCAGAAGCGCACCCCGGAGATCTGCACCCCGCGCGACCAGTGGGACATCGAGCGGGACACCCCGTGGGGCCGGATGACCTACATCGACTACCGCCACCGCGTGGAGTTCGACGAGGACGACTACCGCGCCATCGACGAGCACTGCAAGAAGCGCGGCATCGACTGGTTCGCCTCCCCGTGGGACACCGAGGCCGTCGCCTTCCTGGAGAAGTTCGACCTCCCGGCCCACAAGGTCGCCTCCGCCTCGCTCACCGACGACGAGCTGCTCGTCGCGCTGCGCGCCACCGGCCGTACGGTGATCCTCTCCACCGGCATGTCGACCCCGAAGCAGATCCGCCACGCGGTCGAGGTCCTGGGCAGCGACAACATCCTGCTCTGCCACGCCACCTCCACCTACCCGGCGAAGGCCGAGGAGCTGAACCTGCGCGTCATCCAGACGCTGCAGGAGGAGTACCCGAACGTCCCGATCGGCTACTCCGGCCACGAGACCGGCCTGCAGACCACGCTGGCCGCGGTCGCCCTCGGCGCCACCTTCGTCGAGCGTCACATCACCCTCGACCGCGCCATGTGGGGCTCCGACCAGGCCGCCTCGGTCGAGCCGCAGGGCCTGCAGCGTCTGGTCCGTGACATCCGCACCATCGAGACCGCGCTCGGCGACGGCGTCAAGAAGGTCTACGAGTCGGAGCTCGGCCCGATGAAGAAGCTCCGCCGCGTCCAGGGCCTCGTCTCCGCATGACCGGCCAGCTGGCGTTCGTCGAGAGCCCGGTCCAGCTGCTGAACGTCCTGGAATGGGCCCACGCCACGGCGGTCCTTCCGGGCGTGCCCGGCCAGCCGGACCGCAGAGGCGCCACCGGCGCCGCGCCCGCGTCGACGGCCCGTCACGCCGTCGAACCCGGCATGGACCGGGCGACGGCCGGTACGGCCATAGCGTCCGGCGCCGCCGACTCGACCGCCAGCCCCGCCGCCCCGGCCCCCCTCGGGGGAGCCGGGGCCGCCCCGGTCCCGGCCCTCGCCGAGGGCCCGGCCGCCGACAGCACTGAACCGGCCCCGGCCGAGGCCGACGACTGGGCCGACGACTGGGGCACCGACCCCCGGGCCGGCTCCGCCAGGCCCGCCCTCGCGCACGCCGACCTCACCGTCGTCGTGCTCTCGCCCACCGACCCGATGTCCCGGGGACAGCTGCGCCGGATGGCCCAGCTCGCCAGGGACGAGGGCGTCACCGTGAAGTGGCAGGAGGCCCGGCAGGGCAGGGGCGCCGTCGTCGCCACCCTGCGCGAGCTCGCCCGGCCGCTGCGGGCCGCCGACCGGGTCATCGTCGGCGACCCCTTCTCGCGGTACGTGCAGCTGCTCCTCGGCCTGTTCGGCCCGCGCCGCGTCACCGTCGTCGACGACGGCACCGCCACCATGGAGTTCGCCTCCCAACTCGCCCGCGGCGAACGGCTGGTGCGCTGGCACCGGCGCGGCAGCGGGCGCGGCCCGCGCGAGCTGGCGCTCGCCCCGGTCACCAAGGTCGCCCGGCGCAAGCTGGCCCCCGGCCGCAACCGCAGCGTGGAGATCTTCACCTCGCTGCCGGTCGAGCCGCCGCCCGGCGTCACCGTCACCGCCAACGACTTCGCCTGGACCCGGGCCCGCTTCGGCCCGCCCCGGATCACCCGCGGCGCCGACCTGGTCGGCACCTCCCTGGTGGAGACCGGGGTGGTGGACCCGGAGGAGTACCTGAAGGTCGTCGCCGCCCTGGCGGCCACCCACGGCGCCACCCGCTACTTCGCGCACCGCCGCGAGAGCGCCGAGAAGCTGCACCGGATCGCCGTCGAGACCGGCCTTGAGGTGGTACGGCCCGACCTCCCCCTTGAGCTGATCGCCCGGCGCGGCCCGGTCGGCCGGTCCATCGTCAGCTTCCCCTCCACCGTCGTGCACACCCTGCCGCTGGCCCTCGCGGGCACCGGGGTGAAGGTCGCCGTGGTGGAGATCGCCCCCGAGTGGCTGCGGGAGAACGCCTCGCCGCGCGCCCAGGGCTTCCTGGCCGGGGTCGCGGGCACCGCCACCCAGACCGAAAGGCTCGAATTCGGGTAGACATACCCACAGAGGGTGACCGCCATGCCCAGGGAACAAGATTTCTTTCCCCTATCGGGCTGAACTTTTCGTGATCAACGGGCAGTTGATCTCACTGGGGGCCTACCCTTCAAAAGGTGAACCAGTTGAAGTCCCGTGAGCCCGGCCCCGGGGCGGCGCCCGCAGCGCTGCCCGGAACGCTGTCCGAACCCCTGCGCGCCGAACTGATCGCGTTCCGCAGGGACTTGCACATGTACCCCGAGCTCGGCAACCAGGAGTTCCGAACCACCGCAGCGGTCAAGGCCCGCCTGGAGGCGGCCGGGCTGCGCCCGAAGGTACTGCCCGGAGGCACGGGGCTCATCTGCGACATCGGGACCTGGGACGGCCGGCGGCCCATGCTGGCGATCCGCGCCGATCTCGACGCGCTGCCCATCCCCGACACCAAGACCGTCGCCTACCGCTCCACCGAGCCGCACCGCGCCCACGCCTGCGGCCACGACGTGCACACCACCACCGTGCTCGGGGCCGGTCTGGTCATGGCCGAGCTGGCCCGGCAGGGGCGGCTGCCCGCCCCGGTCCGGCTGCTGTTCCAGCCCGCCGAGGAAGTGCTGCCCGGCGGCGCCGCCGACGCCGTCGCGGCGGGCGTCCTTGACGGGGTCGGCCGGATCATCGCGGTGCACTGCGACCCCCGGGTCGACGTCGGCAAGATCGGCCTGCGGGCCGGTCCCATCACCTCGGCCTGCGACCGCCTGGAGATCACCCTCGACGGGCCCGGCGGCCACACCGCCCGCCCGCACCTCACCACCGACCTGGTGACCGCCGCCGCCCGGATCGCCACCGACGTGCCCGCCGTCCTCGCCCGCCGGGTGGACGCCCGCTCCGGCCTCTCCGTCACCTGGGGCCGGATCGAGTCCGGGCACGCGCCCAACGTGATCCCGCAGCGCGCCGAGCTGTCCGGCACCGTCCGCTGCCTGGACCTGCCGACCTGGCACGAGGCCCCGGACCTGGTGCACGCCGCCATCGACGAGATCGCCACCCTGCACCGGGCCAAGTCCACCGTCGACTACGTCCGCGGGGTGCCGCCGGTCGTCAACGACCCGGTCGTCACCGAACTGCTGCGGGACGCGATGACCGCCCGGCGCGGTCCGTACGCGGTCGAGGGCACCGAGCAGTCCCTCGGCGGCGAGGACTTCTCCTGGTACCTGGAGCACGTGCCCGGCGCGATGGCCCGGCTCGGGGTCCGCACCCCCGGCGACACCCGCGTCCGCGACCTGCACGCCGGTGACTTCGACGTGGACGAGCGGGCGATCGCGGCCGGGGTGGAGCTGTTCACCGCCGCCGCGCTCATCGACGCCGACCCCGCGTCTGTCAAGAGCTGATTTCCGGACGTTCCCGGGCGGGTTCGACCCGCCCGGGAACCGGGGGCGGCGGGCAGGGCCCGGCGTCATCCGTCCGGCGCAGTCTCCGGCGCGTCGCGGCGAAGTCCGCGGCCGGGCCCCGCACCTGCGGGTATGACGGGCGGTATCGGTCCGGAAGCCACGGGTGGCCGCCCTGGCTGGTTCGCGTCGATCCGATAACGACTCATGAACGGGTCTTTAACTGACATCTACGCGCGTTACGATCGCCGCGAAACCAGCGCCGGAAGAGGCGCTTTCGGTCAGTCTTGAAGGGACCCTCCTCTTGCGCCGGATCACCAGGATCACCACCGTGGGCATCGCCTCCGCGGCGCTCGCGCTGTCGGCCACCGCCTGTGGCAAGTCCTCCTCCGACTCGGGCTCCTCGTCCGACTCCAAGGCCACCAAGGCCGCCATCGCGTACGACATCGGCGGCCGCGGCGACCAGTCCTTCAACGACGCCGCCTACGCGGGTCTGAAGAAGGCCGAAGAAGACCTCGACGTCAAGGGTGCCGAGGCCGAGCCCTCGGAGGGCGAGAGCGACGCGGACAAGGTGCAGCGCCTCACCGCGCTGGCCCGCTCCGGCAACAACCCGGTCATCGGTGTCGGCTTCGCCTACGCCCCGGCCATCGAGAAGGTCGCCAAGCAGTTCCCGAAGACCACCTTCGGTCTGATCGACGACACCTCGAAGACCGGCCCGAACATCGCCAACCTGGTGTTCAACGAGGAGCAGGGCTCCTACCTGGCCGGCGTCGCCGCCGCCAAGGCGTCCAAGACCGGCAAGGTCGGCTTCATCGGTGGCGTCGAGGTCCCGCTCATCAAGAAGTTCGAGGCGGGCTTCACCCAGGGTGTCAAGGACACCAACCCGAAGGCCGAGGTGCTGACCCAGTACCTGACCCAGCCGCCGAACTTCGACGGTTTCGCCAAGCCCGACCTCGGCAAGGCGGCCGCCCAGGGCCAGCTCGACAAGGGCGCCGACGTGATCTACGCGGCCGCCGGTCTCGCGGGCTCCGGTGCGATCGAGGCCACCGCCAAGGCCGGCAAGTGGGCCATCGGCGTGGACTCCGACCAGTACAACCAGAAGGGTCTGGCGGCCTACAAGGACCACATCCTGACCTCGGTCACCAAGGATGTCTCCGACTCGGTCTTCAACCTGATCAAGTCGGTCAAGGACGGCAAGCCGCAGACCGGTGAGATCCGCTACGGTCTCGCCACCGACGGCGTCGGCCTGGCCACGTCCAACCCGGCCTACTCCAGCATGACCGAGATGGTCGCCGCGGTGGACAAGGCGAAGAAGGACATCGTCGACGGCAAGATCACCGTCAAGACCACGCCGTAACGGCACCAGGTCACGACCTGCCCCCGCGGGCCCGGTCCCGGTGACACGTTCACCGGAACCGGGCCCCGGTTTTCCTTACCCCTCACGAGGGGACTTCCCCGCACGGGGTCCGGGCCTCCGCCCGTTTCCCGTACGGGTTTTCCATTCACGGCAGTGCTACGCGTGTAGATGTCCCAGCGGCACGATAGCTTCGCTCCCGCCCTGCCCCTCCGCTCCCACTCCTTTCGGCCAAGGAGAGTGCGCCATCAACGCGTCCAGCCCCCCTGCCGTAGAACTCCACGGCATCACCAAGCGCTTCCCCGGCGTCGTCGCCAACAAGGACATCGCGATCACCGTTCGCAAGGGCACCGTGCATGCCCTGATCGGTGAGAACGGTGCCGGCAAGTCGACCCTGATGAAGATCCTCTACGGCATGCAGAAGCCGGACGAGGGCACCATCGCCATCGACGGCGAGCAGGTCACCTTCGCCAGTCCCGGCGACGCCATCGCCCGCGGCATCGGCATGGTGCACCAGCACTTCATGCTCGCCGACAACCTCACCGTCCTGGAGAACGTCGTCCTCGGCGGCGAGAAGCTCTACGGCATCGGTGCCAAGGCACGGAAGAAGATCAAGGAGATCTCCGACGCCTACGGCCTCGGGGTCCGCCCCGACGCGCTGGTCGAGGACCTCGGTGTCGCCGACCGGCAGCGCGTGGAGATCCTCAAGGTCCTCTACCGCGGCGCCAAGATCCTCATCCTCGACGAGCCGACCGCCGTCCTCGTCCCGCAGGAGGTCGACGCGCTCTTCGACAACCTGCGCGAGCTCAAGTCCGAGGGCCTGACCGTCATCTTCATCTCGCACAAGCTGGGCGAGGTCCTGAAGGTCGCCGACGACATCACCGTCATCCGGCGCGGCACCACCGTCGGCACCGCCGACCCGAGGACCGCCACCACCAAGCAGCTCGCCGAGCTGATGGTCGGCACCGAGCTGCCGTCCCCCGAGACCCGTGAGTCGACCGTCACCGACGTGCCGATGCTCCAGGTCAAGGGCCTGACGCTGACCGAGGCGGGCGCCGCCGCGGCCGCCCCGCTCACCACCGCCGCCCCGGCCGACCCGGCCGCCGCGGTGACGGTGCACGAGGAGCCGGTCACCGGCCGCAGGCTGCTCGACGACGTCTCGCTCACCATCCACAAGGGCGAGATCCTGGGCATCGCGGGCGTCGAGGGCAACGGACAGACCGAGCTCATCGAGGCCCTGATGGGCATGAACAGCCCCGACGCGGGCGTCATCTCGCTCGACGGCCAGGACATCTCCGGCATCTCGGTGCGCAAGCGCCGCGAGGGCGGCATCGGCTACATCCCCGAGGACCGGCACCGCCACGGCCTGCTCCTGGAGGCCCCGCTCTGGGAGAACCGCATCCTCGGTCACGTCACCGAGGCGCCGAACTCCAAGCGCGGTGTGCTCGACCTCAAGGCGGCCCGCAAGGACACCGAGCGGATCGTGCGCGAGTACGACGTGCGCACCCCGGGCATCGAGGTCACCGCGGCCTCGCTCTCCGGCGGCAACCAGCAGAAGCTGATCGTCGGCCGCGAGATGAGCCACGCCCCCAAGTTCCTGATCGCCGCCCACCCCACCCGCGGTGTGGACGTCGGCGCGCAGGCGCAGATCTGGGACGCGATCAGGGACGCCCGCCGCGAGGGTCTCGCGGTGCTGCTGATCTCCGCCGACCTCGACGAGCTGATCGGCCTGTCCGACACGCTGAAGGTCATGTACCGCGGCAAGCTCGTCGCGGACGCCGACCCCGCCACCATCACGCCCGAGCAGCTCGGCTCCGCCATGACCGGCGCGGCCACCGGCCACCTCGAAGGCGCCGAAGAGTCCGCCACCGAGCAGCCCGAAGACGGTGACGCCCGATGAAGAAATTCGACAAGGACAAGCTGATCATCGGGGCGGCCGGTCCGGTCCTCGCGCTGGTCTCCGCGTTCGTCCTCACCGTTCTGGTGCTGCTCGCCACGGGTCTCGACCCGATCGAGCCGATCCAGATCATGATCGACAATGCCGGGTTCTCCGACATCCAGGTCCTGATCATCAACCAGACCGGGATCTACTACCTGGCGGCGCTGGCGGTGGCCGTCGGCTTCCGCATGAACCTCTTCAACATCGGCGTCGACGGCCAGTACCGCCTGGCCGCCATGGTGTCGGCCCTGGTCGGCGCCTCGGTCGAGCTGCCCGGCCCGCTGCACATCCTGCTGATCGTGCTGGTCGCCGCCGCCACCGGTGCCTTCTGGGCCGGTATCGCCGGCATCCTGAAGACCACCCGCGGGGTGTCCGAGGTCGTCTCGACGATCATGCTGAACGCCATCACCACGGCCCTGGTCGCCTGGCTGATCCTGCCGAAGAACTTCGGCTTCCAGCCGCCCGGCTCCAACAACCTCACCACCGGTGACATCGCCGAGTCCGGCTGGTTCCCGGGCATCGACATGGGCGAGGGCAACGGCGTCATCTACGGCTTCACCTTCGTCGCGCTCGCGCTCGGTGTCGTCTACTGGTTCGTCATCAACCGCACCCGCTTCGGCTTCGACCTGCGCGCCACCGGCGCCAGCGAGTCCGCCGCCCGGGCCAGCGGCGTCGACGCCAAGAAGATGATCCTCACCTCGATGCTGATCTCCGGTGGCCTGGCCGGTCTGTCCGGCATGCCGACGCTGCTCGGCGAGACCCACACGTACAGCCTCGACTTCCCGGTCGGCGTCGGCTTCACCGCCATCACCATCGCGCTGCTCGGCCGCAACCACCCGGTCGGCATCCTCTTCGCCGCGCTCCTCTTCGCGTTCCTCGAGAAGGCGTCCTCGACGCTCGACACCGAGGGCTACCCGAAGGAGATCACGAAGATCATGCAGGGCATCATCGTGATCGCCGTGGTGGTCTCCTACGAACTCGTCCGCCGTTACGGCCTCCGCCGCCAGCAGCAGAAGGTCGGCGAGGAACTCGCCGCGGGCGGCGCCATCAAGACCGACAAGGAGGTGGCGGCGTGACCACCGGTACCGTCTCCAAGCCGAGCGCCGCGCCCGCCAAGGGCACCGGCCGCCGCAAGCTCACCTGGCCCTGGATCCTGCTGATCGTCGCGGCGGGACTCGTGCTGTTCTCGCTGGTCCGGGCCATCTCCGGGGCCTCCGACCTGACCTCCGTCGGCCAGGTCTCCGGCGCCCTCCAGCTCGCCGTGCCGATCGGCATGGCCGGACTCGGCGGTCTGTGGGCCGAGCGCGCGGGCGTCGTCAACATCGGTCTCGAGGGCATGATGGTCCTCGGCACCTGGTTCGGCGCCTGGGCGGGCTACCAGTGGGGCCCCTGGACCGGCGTCCTCGTCGGCATCCTCGGCGGCGCGCTCGGCGGTCTGCTGCACGCGATCATCACCGTCACGTTCAACGTGAACCACATCGTCTCCGGTGTGGCGATCAACATCCTCGCGGTCGGCTTCACCCAGTACCTGTCGAACTTCACGTTCGCCGAGGCCGAGGGCGGCTCCTCCAAGCAGTCCCCGCGCATCGACGAGATCACCCAGATCACCATCCCAGGGCTCTCCGACTGGCTGCAGGACCTCCAGGCCAAGCACTGGTTCCTGATCTCCGACCTGGCCGGCGTCCTCGGCGGTCTGGTCACCAACCTGTCGCTGCTGACCGTGGTCGCGATCCTGCTGGTCCCGCTCACCTGGTGGGTGCTGTGGCGGACGTCCTTCGGCCTGCGACTGCGCTCCTGCGGTGAGAACCCGGTGGCCGCCGAGTCGCTCGGCGTCAACGTCTACAAGTACAAGTACATCGCCGTCACCGTCTCCGGCGGTCTGGCCGGTCTCGGCGGCGCGTTCCTCGCGATCGTCGCCACCGGCATCTACCAGGAGGGCCAGACCGGCGGCCGCGGCTACATCGGTCTCGCCGCGATGATCTTCGGCAACTGGATGCCCGGCGGCATGGCGATGGGCGCGGGACTGTTCGGCTTCACCGACAGCCTCAAGCTGCGCGGCGGCGCCGAGAACGTCCACGCGCTGCTGCTGCTCGTCGCGTTCCTGCTGGTCATCGCGGTGGCCTGGCAGCTGTACAAGAAGCGGTACGTGGCGGCGGCGGTCTCCGCGGTCTTCGCGACCGGGTTCTTCCTCTGGTACGCGTTCACCGACGAGGTCCCGAGCCAGTTCGTGGACGCCGCCCCGTACGTCACCACGCTGCTCGTGCTCGCGCTGTCCGCGCAGCGCCTGCGGATGCCGAAGGCGGACGGTCTGCCGTACCGGAAGGGCCAGGGCAAGTGACGTCCGGCCTGGCCGAGGCCGACTGGGAGCGGCTGCGGGAGACCGCCCGCGAGGCGATGGGCCGCGCCTACGCCCCGTACTCCGGCTTCCCGGTCGGCGCGGCGGCGCTCGTCGAGGACGGGCGGGTGGTCTCCGGCTGCAACGTGGAGAACGCCTCCTTCGGGCTCGCCCTGTGCGCCGAGTGCGGGCTCGTCTCGCAGCTCCAGGCGACCGGCGGCGGCCGGCTCACGCACTTCGTGTGCGTGGACGGCAGCGGCGGCCCGCTGGTGCCGTGCGGCCGGTGCCGGCAGCTCCTGTACGAGTTCGGCGGCCCCGAGCTCGTCCTGGAGACGCCCGCCGGGCGGGTCACCCTCGCGGAGATGCTCCCGCAGGCGTTCGGCCCCGAACATCTGACGAAGTAGGACTGCGGCGGCCCTTCCGGCACGATGGAAGGGCCGCCTTCCCCGTTCGCTCCTCTATGCGCGTAGAAAGAGGCACCACCACATGGACGTCATCTCCGTCATCCGCACCAAGCGGGACAAGGGCGAGCTCAGCCCGGAGCAGATCGACTGGGTCATCGACGCCTACACCCGCGGGGAGGTCGCCGACGAGCAGATGTCCTCGCTCGCCATGGCCATCCTGCTGAACGGCATGAACCGCGACGAGATCGCCCGCTGGACCGCGGCGATGATCGCGTCCGGCGAGCGCATGAACTTCGACGCGCTCTCCCGCCCGACCGCCGACAAGCACTCCACCGGCGGCGTCGGCGACAAGATCACCCTGCCGCTCGCCCCGCTGGTCGCCGCCTGCGGCGCGGCCGTCCCGCAGCTCTCCGGCCGCGGCCTCGGCCACACCGGCGGCACCCTGGACAAGCTGGAGTCGATCCCCGGCTGGCGCGCGCTGCTCTCCAACGAGGAGATGCTGCACGTCCTCGACACCACCGGCGCGGTGATCTGCGCGGCGGGCGACGGCCTGGCCCCCGCCGACAAGAAGCTGTACGCGCTGCGCGATGTCACCGGCACCGTCGAGGCGATCCCGCTGATCGCCTCCTCGATCATGTCGAAGAAGATCGCCGAGGGCACCGGCTCGCTGGTCCTGGACGTCAAGGTCGGCACCGGCGCCTTCATGAAGAACATCGAGGACGCCCGTGAGCTGGCCTCCACGATGGTCGCGCTCGGCACCGACAGCGGCGTGAAGACGGTGGCGCTGCTCACCGACATGTCCACCCCGCTCGGCCTGACCGCGGGCAACGCCCTGGAGGTCCGCGAGTCGGTGGAGGTCCTGGCGGGCGGCGGTCCGGCGGACGTCGTCGAGCTGACCGTGGCGCTGGCCCGCGAGATGCTGGCCGCGGCCGGCATCAAGGACGCCGACCCGGCGAAGGCGCTGGCCGACGGCTCCGCGATGGACGTCTGGCGCCGCATGATCGCCGCGCAGGGCGGCGACCCGGACGCGACTCTCCCGGTCGCCCGCGAGCAGCATGTGATCACCGCCCCGTCGTCCGGCGTGCTGACCCGCCTGGACGCGTACGACATCGGCATCGCCGCCTGGCGCCTCGGCGCGGGCCGGGCCCGCAAGGAGGACCCGGTGCAGGCGGGCGCGGGCGTCGAGCTGCACGCCAAGCCGGGCGACCCGGTGACCGCGGGCCAGCCCCTGGTGACCCTGCACACGGACACCCCGGAGAAGTTCGAGTACGCCCTGAAGTCGCTGGACGCGGCCTGGGACATCGCCCCCGAGGGCACGTCCTTCACGGCGAACCCGATCGTCCTGGACCGCATCGCGTAGTTCGGAGCGAGCCGCGAAGCGGGATACGAAGCGGGCCGAGCGGGCTGCTGGCATGTGCCAGTGACACGTTCGGGGGAACGGGACCGGTGGACCTCCGCCGGTCCCGTTCGTCATGATGGGATCGGTGTCACACCGAGAAGGAGACCGCCATGAGTGCACTCCCCGCCGATCCCGCGCCGGGCCGGCACTGGGACGAGCTTGTCCGCTTCTGGGAGGAGTCGGACTGGCCCGAGGGCAGCAAGGTGGAGATCATCGATGGGATCATTGTCGTGACACCACCACCCGCCGCACCCCATAACCGCATCGTGGAGAAACTGCATCGAAAGCTGTACTCCGTGGTGCCCGAGGACTGGAATGTCTTCGAGACCCAGGGCGTCGCTCACCCCACGCGGGGGCGGCTGTACGTTCCTGACCTCGTCGTGATCCCGGAACGGGTGATGGAGTCGCTGGAAGGCGGCGAGTCCGCTCCGATGACCGAGGTGGAACTCGTCGTG
Organism: Streptomyces sp. NPDC090025; assembly: GCF_044748125.1. Classification (NCBI taxonomy): domain Bacteria; kingdom Bacillati; phylum Actinomycetota; class Actinomycetes; order Kitasatosporales; family Streptomycetaceae; genus Streptomyces; species Streptomyces sp. NPDC090025. The sequence goes on from NZ_JBIVFL010000001.1 coordinate 749,211, forward strand.
GAGGTCACGTCCTTCTCCAACGCGAGCTATGACCGGCTGAACAAGGCGGCCGCCTACGCCGAGGCCAAGGTGCCGCTCTACCTCCTTGTCGACCGCTTCGGTCCGACCGGCCCGTCGGTCACCCTCTACGGCCAGCCCAGTGACGTCTACCAAGAACTCCAGAAGGTGAGGTTCGGCGAGCGGATCCACCTCCCCGCCCCCTTCGACCTCACCATCGACACCAGCACCTTCCCGCTCGGCTGAGCCCCCGCGATGAGTTCCGCCGCCCACCACGGTCATCCCCGGTGTGGACACCACTCGCACCCTCGTCCTGCGCTTCCCCGCGCACCCCGGCCCCGCCGGCACCGCCCGGATGCTCACCCTGCTCGACACCGCCGAACCCGGCCTCGTCGTCTGTGACCTGGCCGGGCTCGTACGGGCGGACCTCACGGTCGTCGACGCCCTCGCCCGGGTCCGGCTGACCGCCGGACGGCGCGGGCACCGGGTGGCGGTGCGGGGGGTCGGCACGGAGCTCGCGGCCGTGTTCGAGCTGGTCGGGCTCGCCGGACTGCTCGAAGCCCAGGCCCCGGGGCCCTAGTCAGCGCTCTGAGGGATCCCTAGCTCCAGCTCCAGTCGATCCGTTCGGCGCGCGGCAGTTGTGTCGGGGTGTAGCCGCTCATCGTCCGGAAGGCCCGGGTGAAGTGGGCCTGGTCGTGGTAGCCCGCCCGCTCCGCCACCTGCGCGAGCGGCACACCCGCCTCCTGGAGCCGCAGGGCGTGCCCGAAGCGCAGGATGCGGGCGATGGTGGCGGGCGAGCGCCCCACCTGCTCACGGAACCTGCGCTCCAGGTGCCGCACGCTGTACAGGGTGTCGGCGGCGAGCTGCGCGGTCCTGACCCTGCCCTTCGTCCGGTGCAGTTCGCGCCAGGCCCAGGACACCTCGGGGGAGACCCGGGGGCCCGCGTCGAGGAGCGGCAGCAGCGTCCGGTCGAGCAGCGCCGCCCGCTCGCGCGGGGCGGTGGCGCGCAGCCGCTCCGGCAGCAGCCGCAGGAAGCGGGGCAGCAGCTCGGTGGGGTCCAGATCGGTGGCGTCCCAGTGCGCCATCGGCACCCCGAACAGCCGGTACGCGCCCATCGGCGTCATCCGCACCACCACCCCGCTGACCTGCCCGTCGTGGCTGGCGAGGTACGCGGAGGTGGCGGGCAGATGCGCCTGCGAGGCGATCCGCTGGACGGGCACGTCAGGCCCGGCGAGGCTGCGGGCGACCACCGGCTCGCCGAAGGCGAAGTTGATCGTGGCGACGGTGTTCGGGGTGAGGACGCGACGGCGCGGGGCCCGGTCGTAGGAGTAGCTGGAGTAGTTCCGTACGGCGGAGCGGAGCAGGGCGGCCGGCGGGAATTTCAGGCTGTGCGCGGGAGCGTCCGGATTCATCACGTCAAGAGATCTTGAGATCGCGTGCCGGGCCGGTCAATGCGTTCCCGCGCCAATCGCCGGTCGCCCGGGCTGGCTCGAACCGTCCGCACCGCCCTCGGAGCGGCCAACTCCGCTTTCCTGTCGCGTTTTTGCAATGCGGTGATCGCGGTCCGCTGGCCATGCTGGGCGCGGACGCCACGACGACGGCCCGTGGCACGCGACCGGGACGCGGCCCCGCCCCGCCCGACCCGGCCCCCCTTCTCCCCGTCGCTCTTCCCGTCGGCGGGGTGCCCGGCCTTTCCGTACCCGGGGGAACGGAAAGGCCGGGATTCACCTCGGGCCGCCGGAAGCTACGCGGGCAGCCGGTCCGGCAGGTCGAACAGCGGGAACCAGCGCTTGGTGTCGAGGAAGAAGTCCATGCCGCCGACCTTGCCGTCGTGCAGCTGGAGCACGATCAGCGCCCACGGCGCGAAGCCGCCCGACTCCGGGTCCGGGTGGTAGTGGGCGAAGGCCGGCTGGCCGTTCGCCACGGTCGGCACCAGCTTGGAGCCCCGGCACACCTCGCCGACGCCCAGCATCCAGGCCACGATGTCGTCGTGGCCGCGCAGCCACAGGTCGTACGGCGGCATGGACATCGTCGCGTCCTCGTGGAGGAGCGCGGTCAGCGCCGTCATGTCGTAGCCCTCGAAGGCCGCCACATAGCGGTCCAGGAGCGCGCGCTGCTCGTCGTCCAGCGGGTTCGCCGGGTCCGCCGCGGCCGGGGCCTGCTCGGCGAGGGTGGAACGGGCGCGCTGGAGGGCGCTGTTGACCGAGGCGACCGAGGTGCCGAGCAGCTCGGCGGCCTCGCTGGCCTTCCAGGCCAGCACCTCGCGCAGGATCAGCACCGCCCGCTGCTTCGGCGGCAGATGCTGGAGCGCGGCCACGAACGCGAGCCGCACGGTCTCCCGGGACACCGCGGTGTCCGCCGGGTCCGCCGTCGAAGGCAGCACCCGGCCGTCCGGCACCGGCTCCAGCCAGGTGATCTCGGGCCGCTCGTGCAGCCGGGCCTGCGCCACCGGGGTGGGGTCGGTCAGATCCATCGGACGGGCCCGCCGGTTGCCCGCGTTCAGCGCGTCCAGGCACACGTTGGTCGCGATCCGGTAGAGCCACGACCGCAGGGAGGAACGGCCCTCGAAGGAGTCGATCGACCGCCAGGCCCGCACCATCGTGTCCTGCACCGCGTCCTCCGCCTCGAAGGCGGAGCCCAGCATCCGGTAGCAGTAACCGGTCAGCTCCCTGCGGTACTTCTCCAGCCGTGCGTCGAGGTCATCGGTCGTCACGACGTCGCTCATCGGGTCCACCCCACTCGCCCCTCACCGGCGCCCGTCCGGCGCCGGTGAGTTCGAAGCTATCGCAGCCCACTGACAAGTCGCGGTGGAACCGCCGGGTAGGACCCCAGAGGGTGGTCCCGGCGGTCGGGGACCGTCAGGTGCCCGGCTTGCGGCCGTAGACGAAGACGTCGTCGCCGTTGCGCAGCAGGTTCCAGTACGCCTTCGCGTCGGCCGGGCGCATGTTGACGCAGCCGCCCGAACCCGGCGGGTTCCACATCGACTTGGTGGTCGAGTGGAACGCCTGACCGCCGTCGAAGAACTGCGAGTACGGCATGGAGACGTGGTAGATCGTCGACCAGTGGTTGATGTTCCGCCAGTAGATCTTCTTCGCGCCGGTCCTGGTCTCCGCGCCGTCCCGGCCGGTGCGCACCGGCACCGGGCCGTACTTCAGCCGCGAGCCGTCCTGGATCCAGGACAGCTGGCGGGTCAGGTCGACACAGGCGATCCGGCCCTTGTTGGTCGGACACTTGCGGTCCTTGTTCGGGTTGTTCCCCGCGGCCCGCTGCGCCAGCATCGTCGACATCGTGCGCCAGGTGACGGTGCCCGCGTACCCGGCGTTCGGGGTGATCCCGTGCTTCGTCTGGAACGACTGGATCGCCTTGCAGTCGGCGAGCGACTGGCGCCCGTCGACCGGGCGGCCGAGGAACTTCTCGACCTGCTTCTGGTACGGGCCGGTCGTCACGTTGCAGGACGCCGCCTGCGCCGGTGCGGCACCGACGGCCACCGTCAGCGGCAGCACCAGCGACGTCACCGCGAGGCCGATGCCCGCTCTTCTGCGTATCGCGCTCATTATCGTCAACTCCCCCTAGAGTCCTGACCTTCTAGACGAGCGGAGGAGGGTGACGGTTGCGGTCGGCGGGGCCGGGAATTCCGTCGGTTCCCGGCCCCGTGCGGGACCTCACGGACCGGGCTACGCGGCGACGCCGAGCCGGCGGTGCGCGCCGTTCCGGGCGGCGGCGGTCCGGCGCGCCTCGGCCCGGGCACTGTGCGTCCCGTACAGCGTCACCGACACCACGCCGAGCACCGCGACCAGGCCGATGACGACGGTGCCGCCCCAGCCGCCCGCGTGGAACGCGACCGCGCCGAGCGTGCCGCCGACGCTGCTGCCGAGGTAGTACGCCGACTGGTAGAGCGCCGACGCCTGCGCGCGGCCCGTCTTCGCCGTCCGGCTCACCGAGGACGACGCCACCGCGTGCCCCGCGAAGAAGCCCGCGGTGATCAGCACCAGACCGGCGAGGACGGCGGGCAGCGCGTCCGCGAGGGACAGCAGCAGACCGGCCGCCGTGGTGGAGACCGCCAGGTAGAGCGCGCCGCGGCGGCCGAGCCTGCCGACCAGCTTGCCCGCGGCGGCCGACGAGACCGTGCCCACCAGATAGACCAGGAAGATCGAGCCGACGACACCCTGCGGCAGCGAGAACGGCGCCTCGACGAGCCGGTAGCCGATCACCGTGTAGACCGCGCCGAACACCGTCATGAACAGCGCGCCGATCACGTACAGGCGCACGAGCAGCGGGTCCGCCAGATGCCTCTTCACGGTCCTGGCCAGCGCCTTCGGGTTGAGCGTCACCGGGGTGAAGTGCCGGGCCTTCGGCAGCAGCGCGCGGAACGCGAGCGCGCACCCCACCGACAGCAGACCGACCGCCGCCAGACCGGCGCGCCAGCCCCACAGCTGGGCGACCCAGCCGGTGACGATCCGGCCGCTCATGCCGCCGATGGAGTTGCCCGCGACGAACAGACCGATCGCGGCGACCAGCGCCCGCGGCCGTACCTCCTCCGCCAGGTACGCCATCGCGGACGCCGGGACACCGGCGAGCGCCGCGCCCTGCACGGCGCGCAGCGCGATCAGCGTCTCCAGGTTCGGGGCGAGCGGCACGAGCAGACCGACCGCGACGGCGACGGACAGCGAGACCGTCATCATCGGGCGGCGGCCGAAGCGCTCGGAGAGCGCGCTCAGCGGCAGGACGCACAGCGCGAGCGCGCCGGTGGCGGCGGAGACCGTCCAGGACGCGGCCGACGCGGAGGCGCCGAACTCGGCGGAGACGGCGGGCAGCAGCGCCTGCGTGGAGTAGAGGAGGGCGAAGGTGGCCAGGCCCGCGGCGAACAGCGCGAGGCTCATCCGGCGGTAGCCGGGCAGACCGGGGGTCAGGCGGGTGTCGGCGGCGGCCGGGGTGTCGGCGGCCGCCTTGGTACTGGCGTCAGGCATGCCTCGAACGTAGGACGGCCCGGTTCATGCGTCCAATGCATGGAACTGCTGTAATCGATCCCATGGTGCATGAGTACAGGTCACAGCCTCGCCTGTCACCGAACAGTAACGAAGAAGACATGGGACTGCTGCTCGCGCCGCGGCTCGCGTACTTCGCCGCCGTCGCCCGGCACGAGCATGTGACCAGGGCCGCGGCCGATCTCGGGGTGCCCCAGTCGACCCTGTCGCGGGCCATGGTCCGGCTGGAGGAGGACCTCGGCGTCGCCCTGTTCGCCCGCCGCGGCCGCACCGTCTCGCTCACCCCGGCGGGCCGCCGTTTCCTGGCCGCCGCCGAGAAGGCGCTCACCGAGGTCGAACGGGCCGCCGACACCGTACGGGCGGACGCCGACCCCGGCGCCGGACGGGTCGCGTTCGGCTTCCTGCACACCATGGGCTCCGAGACGGTGCCCGCGCTGCTGCGCGCCTTCCGCGTCGACCATCCGCGGGTCCGCTTCACCCTGGTGCAGAACTACGGCGAGGCGATGATCGACCGGCTGCGCGCCGGTGACCTCGACCTGTGCCTGACCTCGCCGGTGCCGGACGCGCCCGGTCTGGTGGCCCGGCGGCTCGACGAACAGCGGCTGCGGCTCGTGGTGCCGGACGACCACCGGCTCGCCGGGCGCAAGCGGATCCGGCTCGCGGAGGCCGCCGACGAGACCTTCGTGACCCTGGAACCGGGGTACGGGCTGCGCCGGATCACCGACGACCTGTGCGCCCAGGCCGGGTTCAAGCCGCGCATCGCGTTCGAGGGCGAGGAGGCCGAGACGCTGCGCGGGCTCGTCGCGGCCGGTCTCGGGGTCGCGCTGCTGCCGCCGCCCGCGGTGGCCAGGCCCGGCGTGGTGGAACTGGGCGTGACCTCGCCGCGCGCGGTCCGGGAGATCGGGGTGGCCTGGCTCGACGGACATCCGGACACCCCGCCGGTGGCCGCGTTCAAGAAGTTCCTGCTCGGCAAGCGGGGCAGCCTGCTGCCGGAGTGAGCCGTGGGCCCGGAATGAGCCGTGGGCCCGGAGTGGGCCCCGGCCGGGGTCAGCGCAGCGAGCGGCCGAAGCCCGCCGCGAGCGGCATCCGCAGCCCGAGTGGCGGCGGCGCGGCCATCGCGTCCGCGAGCGGCCGGCTCTGCGGGTGCGCGAACAGCGTCGAGAGCACGAAGTCGGCGGCGAGCGCGTGCACTTCGTCGTGGTACTGGCGCAGCGCGTGGCCGTCCGCGTGCACCTCGAAGCGGCAGGTGTCCCGGTTGGACTTCTTGGCCCGCTCGGCGAACCGGTAGCTCAGCTCCGGGTCGGTGCGGGCGTCGTTGGTGCCGTGCACGATCAGCACCCGGCGGCCCACCAGCTGGCGCACCGGCTCGGGGGTCGCCGCCCGGTCGTCCTCGGGCAGCCAGGGCGCGACCGCGAGCACCGCGGCGACCGCCGAGTGCCCGCCCGCGCGCAGCGCGGCCCGGCCGCCCATGCCCCGGCCGACCAGGCAGACCGGGACGTCGCCGTAGCGCCGTACCGCCTCCGACACCGCCCACTCGGCGTCCGTCGCCAGCTGGGTGTCCGTACCGTTCCAGCCCCGGCCCCGGTAGCGGACCACGTGCGCGACCAGGCCGTCGGCCCGCCCGGCCCGTACCAGCTGCCGTCCCAGCGGCAACGCGGCCGCGTGGGCCCGTACCGACGGTCCGCGCCCGGACGACGGCTCACCGTCCGGCAGCAACAGGACCACCCCACCGGCCTCGTTGACCGGATTCGTCGCTCCGACGGGCCGACCGAGCCGGGGTGTCCGGGAGCCGGTCGTTCCCACGAGTGCGTAGTGCGCCATGACGGAACAGTCTCAGAAGCCGAGGTGTACGTCAGCAGTACGAGCGGTCAACTGGCCGTGAATGTTGCTCAGTTTTCGGTCCGGTGTCAGTCCGGCGCAACGTGGCCGTGGCCGGCCGCCGGTCCTGCGTTCGACCGGTGGTTCGAGCGGCGGCCGGTCCCGCCGGGGCACGGGCCCGCCCGGCCCGCCCGGCCCGCCCGTGTCGCTCAGGCCCGCTCGAAGGCCGTCATCGTGCCCAGCGGCGCGAAGCCGCGGCGCGCGTACCAGTGCCGGGGCCAGTCGTCGCCGAAGGCGATCAGGAAGACGGTCGGGCAGCCCGCCGCGTCGGCCGCGCGCAGCGCGGTGTCCAGGACGGCCGTCGCATGGCCCTGTCCCAGCCGGGACCCGGCGGTGACCAGATCCTCCACCTGGGCCAGGCCGGTGGCCGGATCCAGATAGAGGTCCGCCCAGGAGGCCGCCTCGCCGGACTCGTCGTGCGAGGCGAGGAACCGTACGTCGGCGGCGCCCCTGCGGCGGGCCGCCCGGCGCTCCACCAGGGTGTCGATCACCTCGTCGGACTCGCCCGGCAGGAACCGGCGCCAGCTCTCGGCCACCGGGCCGCGCAGCGCGGGCAGGTCGACCTCACGGGCGCCGCCGGTCGCGGGCACCTCGCCGTCGGTACGGGCCATCACCACGAGCTCGCTCCGGGTGTACCCGGCGGCGACCAGCGGCCCCGCGCACGCGTCGGCGGTCGCCTCGTCGGCGATGTACACCGCCCGGTGCGGCAGATGCCCGAGCAGCCGCTCCACCCGCCCGGGCAGCGCCTCGGGATCGGTGGGCCCGGTCACCAGAACGTGGTTGTCGCCCCGGGACAGCGCGTAGGCGTCGTCGAGCGCGGCGAAGCCACCGGGGAAGTCGACCGTACGGGCGGCCTTGCGCCGGGTGAAGGCGGCGACGAACTCCTCGACCCGGCGGCGCAGCGCGGCGGTGTCGCCGGTGGCGCCCGTGGTGTCGGCGTCGGCGTCGGCGTCGGTGGCGTCGTCGGGGCCGGGGCCGGGCGTGCTGTGCGGTGCGACGGTCATACCGGCAGGTTAGGGGGCCACGGCCACCGTACGCACCGGAAATTCGGGCTTTCGATACGGCGCCGAGGGGCGCGCTCTACGCGCGTAGGCGCTACAGTGCGGCAATGACGAGCCAGATCCCCAGCATCCCCACCGCGGACCAGATCCGCCGCGCCCCGAAGGTCCTGCTGCACGACCATCTCGACGGCGGGCTGCGCCCCGGCACGATCATCGAACTCGCCCAGGCCCAGGGGTACGAGAACCTTCCGGAGACCGAGCCCGACAAGCTCGGCATCTGGTTCCGGGAGGCCGCCGACTCCGGTTCCCTGGAGCGCTATCTGGAGACCTTCGCCCACACCTGCGCCGTCATGCAGACCCGTGACGCGCTGGTCCGGGTCGCCGCCGAGTGCGCCGTCGACCTCGCCGAGGACGGCGTGGTCTACGCGGAGGTCCGCTACGCCCCCGAGCAGCACCTGGAGGGCGGTCTCAGCCTCGAAGAGGTCGTCGAGGCGGTCAACGAGGGCTTCCGGGAGGGCGAGCGGCAGGCCAGGGCCAACGGCCACCGGATCCGGGTGGGCGCGCTGCTCACCGCGATGCGGCACGCCGCCCGCTCCCTGGAGATCGCCGAACTGGCCAACCGCTACCGCGACTCCGGCGTCGTCGGCTTCGACATCGCGGGCGCCGAGGCCGGCTTCCCGCCCACCCGGCACCTGGACGCCTTCGAGTACCTGAAGCGCGAGAACAACCACTTCACCATCCACGCGGGCGAGGCGTTCGGTCTGCCGTCGATCTGGCAGGCGCTCCAGTGGTGCGGTGCCGACCGGCTCGGGCACGGGGTGCGGATCATCGACGACATCGAGGTCGCCGAGGACGGCACGGTCACCCTCGGGCGGCTCGCCGCGTACGTCAGGGACAAGCGCATCCCGCTGGAGATGTGCCCGACCTCCAATCTGCAGACCGGCGCGGCCACCTCGTACGAGGACCACCCCATCGGTCTGCTGCGCAAGCTGCACTTCCGCACCACGGTCAACACCGACAACCGGTTGATGAGCGGCACCAGCATGAGCCGGGAATTCGAATTCCTGGTCGAGGCGTTCGGCTACACGCTCGACGACATGCAGTGGTTCACGGTCAATGCGATGAAATCAGCGTTCATTCCTTTCGATGAACGCCTCGCGATGATCAACGACGTGATCAAGCCCGGATATGCCGAGCTGAAGTCCGAATGGCTGTTCCAGCAGACCGCCACCACCAGCGAGTCTGCGCAGGCGGCGGGCTGACCGCCGCTCTCAGGACCGGATCGACGGCGGTCGGGCGCACCACGCCCGGCCGCCGTCCGGTGTTTGCGGCGAGGGCGTTGGATGGTTAGCTTGCGTAGCCACTCGGCATTCGCATTCTCCGTTCCCCGTTTTCGGACGCCGAAATCCCGCCGCTCTTTGGGTCCTTGCCCCGTCGTCCCGAGGCGCATCTGAGATCCACCTGAGATTCCCTGAGGAAGATTTTCTGATGAAGCAGTCTGCCGCCAAGACGCTCGGTGTCGCCGCTCTCGGTGCCGCCTTCGCCGCTGCCGCCGCCGGTACGGCCACCGCCGCCCCGGCCCTGCCCGCCGCGGGCCCCGAACTGCTCAGCAACGTCACCAAGGTGGTGCCGCTCGGCGAGGACCTCACCGAGCTCCCGGCGAACGCGGGCCAGGCCCTGGCCGGTGGCGAGACCGCTGTCGGTGCCGGTGCCGACCAGGCCATGAAGCAGCTGCCGGGCGCGGTCGACCAGGCGCGGAACCTGCCGGGCGAGGTGCAGAAGCAGGCGGGCAGCATCCCCCTGGAGGGCGCCCAGGCCGGCCTGAAGAACACCCCGCTCGGCGCGGTCGGCGACCTCGCGGGCGGCACCCCGGTCGGCGGTCTGCTCGGCGGCCTGCCGGTCGGCGGCGGCGCGCTCCCGCTGTAGCGCCCACGCGCACCTCACGTACGACCTCATGGACGACCTCACGTACGACCTTCACGTACGAGGTCTCCTACGAGGTCTCGGCGAGGTCCCGTACGACGAAGGGGCGCCCGTCCGGAAGTCCGGACGGGCGCCCCTTCGTCGTACCGAGCTCGTCGGCGAGTCGGCGAGTCGGCGAATCAGTGAGTCAGTGAGTCAGTGAGTCAGTGAGCGGGCGGGCGGGCGGGGCTACCAGGCGGTGCTCGCCTGCTTCTCGCCCGGCAGCAGCACCCACAGCGCTATGTAGAGCAGGAACTGCGGGCCGGGCAGCAGACACGAGGCGAGGAAGATCAGGCGCATCGCCGTCGCGGAGATGCCGAAGCGCCGGGCCAGACCCGCGCACACTCCGCCGATCATGCGTCCTTCGCGGGGGCGGATGAGTGCGGCCATGGTGGGCTCCTTCGGTCCAGGTTTCTCGGTCTTTCCGATGTCTCCATCGTGCCGCCTGACCTGGGCGAAAGCCTCACTCTAGGGAGCGATCCCGACCCTGGGAATCGTCGGGGTCGACCCCTGAGAAGCAACCCTGGACATCCTCCCCGAGGAGGAGGGGCCACCCGTACCCGGCGCCGGACGCCGGGCGGGCGCGCGGTCCGAGGGCTCCCGCCGTCCGCCGGTACGGCCCCGGCGCAGCCGGGCCCGCGCGGCCGGGACGAGCAGCAGATGGGCGAGGGCGACCCCGGTGGTGTTCAGGAGGACCGAGTCGACGTCCACGACCTGCCCGGGCACCGCGGTCTGCAACAGCTCGATCGCGAGCGAGACCAGACCGCCCGCCGCCGTCGTCCGGGCCAGCGAGGCCAGCGGCGACACCGAGAGCCGGCCGTCCGCCATCGGCAGCAGCACCCCGAGCGGGGCGAGCAGCAGCAGACCGCCGCCGATCCGCCGTACCGCCTCGGCGGGACCGAGCGCCAGATCGATCCGGATCCCGGCCAGCGGGGTGAGGTTCGGGGCGGTCACCCAGGCCACGTCGCGCGGCCGGAGCGTCACCCAGGCGACGAGCAGTAGATGCGCGAGGAGGAGGGCGAACCCCGCCACGCGTACGACCTTGGCGACGCTGTCGCCACCACTGCCCGAACCGTCCGAACCTTGACGCTGCACGTCCCCCAAGACGCACACCCCGGCGCGAACGGTTCCGTGACCAGCGCCACGCCCCCCTGGGGGGTGCTCAGGCGGCCGGTGCGGACGAGGTGGCCGGGGGCCGCGGCGCCGAGCCGGCCGGGCCGGACGGGACCGCCGACTCGGGCCGCTCCTTCAGCTCGCCCGTACAGACGTAACGGCGCGGCTCGTACGGTCCAGGACCGCCGAGCACCACCGAGTCGCCGCCCGCAGTGCCGCCCGCGCGGGCGGACTCGCCCGCCGCGCTCTCGCCGAAGGTGCAGACGATCTGCGCGAGCGCCGTCGGCGGCAGGTCCTCCGGCTGGCGGCTGAGCCGCAGGGTGCCCGCCGGGTCGCCCTTGCGGGCCGGGGACACCACGAGGGGGCCCTTCACGGCGGTGCCGAACCCGGCCTGCCGCTCCTCGTCGGACGGCTCGCTCTCCAGCTGGGTGAGCAGCGCCTGCGCGGTCCGCACCGGATCGCCCGCCACCTTCTCCTCGGGCAGCGGCGACCTGCGGTCCACCGCCTCCAGCTGCGCCCCGCACACCAGGTACACCCGCAGCGGCAGCCCGCCGGTCCGCCCGCCGCCGTTGCCGGAGTCCTCCGGCACGCTGCACGGCACCCGGGTCGGGGCCGCGCCCGCGTCGACCGGCACCGAGGTGGTCCGGATCCCGCAGCCCGCGAGCAGAACGGCACCCAGCGCGGCGGCGAGGACGGTGCCGAGACCTGTGCCGAGACCTGTGCCGAGACCGGTGCCCAGGGGAGCCCGCCCCGCCGTCGTCGCCTTCCCGTGACGGATCAACGCCCCTCCACCTCGTCCGGCTCCCCGGTGACCGCCGACGCGTCCCTGGGCAGCCGCAGCACGAACACCGCGCCGTCCACGTGCCCGTCCGCGTCCGTGGAGTTGTCGGCGGTGATCGAACCGCCGTGGATCAGCGCGTTCTCCATGGCGATGGAGAGACCGAGACCGCTGCCGTCCGAACGCGGGCGCGAGGCGCTCGCCTTGTAGAAACGGTCGAAGACGTGCGGCAGCACCTCGGCCGGGATGCCGGGCCCGTGGTCGCGCACCGCGATCACCAGCTCCTCGCCCGTACCGCCCGCACCACCCTCGCCCTCGGCACCGGGACCGGCCTCCGTGCGCACCGACACCCGCACCGGCGAACCGCCGTGCTTGAGCGCGTTGCCGATCAGGTTGGCCAGGATGACGTCCAGGCGGCGCGGGTCGAGCCGGGCCATGATGCCGCGCTCGGCGTCCAGGTCCACGGCGTCCAGCCAGGCCCGGGCGTCGATGCAGGCGGTGATCTGGTCGGCCAGGTCCACGTCGTCCAGGACCAGCCGCGCGGTGCCCGCGTCGAAGCGGGTCACCTCCATCAGGTTCTCCACCAGGGTGTTGAGCCGGTGGGTCTCGCTGACCACCAGGGCCACCGCGGGCGCGATCATCGGGTCGAGGCCGTCCTGCTCGTCCTCCAGGACCTCGGTCACGGCGGTCAGCGCGGTCAGCGGGGTGCGCAGCTCGTGCGACATGTCGGCGACGAAGCGGCGGCTCGCCTCCTCGCGCGCGCTCATGTCCGCGACCTTCTTCTGCAGCGACTCGGCGGCGCCGTTGAACGTACGGGAGAGGTCGGCCAGTTCGTCGGCGCCGGTGACCCGGAGCCGGGTGTCGAGCTTGCCCTCGCCGAGCTGCCGGGCGGCCTCGCCGAGCCGGTGCACCGGCCGCAGCACGGTGGTGGCCGCGACCTGCGCGAGCAGCACCGAACCGATCACCGCGAGCCCGGTGGCGATACCCAGCGACCAGCCGAGCGAGTTCAGGTCGGCCTTCTCGGCGGCCAGCGACTTGAACATGTAGCCGGTCGGCCCGCCGCCGTCGATCTTCGTGCCGCCCACCAGGTACGGCGTCGAACCGCGCTGGGTGCGCTGCCAGAACAGGTGGTACGGGTACGGGTTGGCGTCCGACACCGGGCGCTTCGTCGTCACCGCCGAGCGCAGCGACACCGGCACGTCCGCGAGCGTGAACATGTCCGGGTCGGAGGCGCCGACGATCGGCTTGCCCGCGTCCCGCTCACCGATCAGCAGCACGCTGTAGCCCGCGCTGCCGCTCGCCATCTGCTCGGCGGTGCGCCGCAGTTCCTCCTCGGTGGGCCGCCCCGGCAGCGTCGCCGCCCGGTTCTGCATCTCCTGCCGGAAGTCGTTGAGCGAGCCGTCCTGGGTGCGCTTGAGCACCGCCTCGCGGTTCAGCCAGTACGCGATGCCGGACGCCGACACGGCCGCGGTGAGCGCGACCAGGGCGAAGACGACGACGAGCCGGAGCCGCAGGCTGGTCAGCCGGAGCACCGAGATGATCCCTTTGCTCACGCAGGGACGTCCAGCCGGTAGCCGACACCCCGGACGGTACGGATCAGCGTCGGCGACGACGGCACGTCCTCGACCTTCGCGCGCAGCCGCTGCACACAGGCGTCGACGAGCCGCGAGTCGCCCAGGTAGTCGTGCTCCCAGACCAGCCGCAGCAACTGCTGCCGGGACAGCGCCTGTCCGGGCCGCCGGCTCAGCTCCAGGAGCAGCCGCAGCTCGGTCGGCGTGAGCTGCAGGTCCTCCCCGTTCTTCGTCACGGTCATCGCGGAGCGGTCGATCACCAGCGAGCCGAAGGTGGCCGAGTCGGTGGACTCCCGTTCGCCGCGCCGCAGCACGGCGCGGATCCGGGCGTCGAGCACCCGGCCCTGCACCGGCTTGACCACGTAGTCGTCGGCGCCGGACTCCAGGCCGACGACCACGTCGATGTCGTCGCTGCGGGCCGTGAGCAGGATGATCGGCAGCTGGTCCGTGCGCCGGATGCGACGGCACACCTCGAAGCCGTCGATGCCGGGCAGCATCACGTCGAGCACGACCAGGTCGGGCCGCTGTTCCTTCAGCAGCTTCAGGCCGTCCTCGCCCGTCGCCGCGGTGGCCACACGGTGGCCCTGGCGGGACAGCGAGAGTTCGAGGGCCGTGCGGATGGCGTCGTCGTCCTCGATCAGCAACAGGAAAGGCACGGCCTCATTCTGTCCCATGCGGCCGCCGGAGTTCGACCGTCCCGTCAGGACCTTCCGTCAGGACCTTCCGGCAGGACCTTCCGGCAGGACCCTCCGTCATGACCCTGTGCCGTCCCGCCCGGGCACGGGGGCCTGTGACACGGCTGTGACAGTCGAAGGACACCGCCATGAAGTGGGCCGGGCAGGCTTCTCGACATCAAGGACCTGCATCGAGCGACTACGGCTCACGGACTCCAACCGACGGGGGGCGCGAAATGAACGCACTGCACAGCACCACCTCCAGCGCAGTTGTCACGCGTCTCCACGACGTCACGCGGAGCGAGAAGGCGGGTGAGAAGTCCGGCGTCGTGAACCAGCGGGGGTGCGTGCGCGGTGTCGGGCGTCAGCGCAAGGCGCCGCACATGGTCGCCGTCGCTGACGGGGCAGCGGCGTACGGGGAGGTCACGGGGGAGCGTTCCTGCTCGGAGGCCGAGTTCACGGCCTACGTCCAGGAGCGCCGGGCCTCCCTGTACGCCACCGCCTATCACCTGACCGGTGACCGGTTCGAGGCCGAGGACCTGCTCCAGAGCGCGCTGTTCTCCACGTACCGCGCCTGGGACCGGATCAGCGACAAGGCCGCGGTCGGCGGCTATCTGCGCCGCACCATGACGAATCTGCACATCAGCGCCTGGCGGCGGCGCAAGCTCAACGAGTACCCGACCGAGGAGCTCCCGGAGACGGTGGGCGAGACGGACGCGATGCGCGGCACCGAACTGCGCGCGGTCCTCTGGCAGGCGCTGGCCCGTCTGCCCGAGCTCCAGCGCACGATGCTGGTCCTGCGCTACTACGAGGGCCGCACCGACCCGGAGATCGCGGAGATCCTGGACATCAGTGTCGGCACGGTGAAGTCGAGCATCTGGCGGTCGCTGCGGCGGCTGCGCGAGGACGAGGTGCTGAGCTTCGGCCGTGACGAGGAGGAGTCCTTCGGCGAGCTCGTCGCCTGAGGACGTACGGGGGGACCACGGGGGAAAACGGGGGATCACGGGGGAAACGGGGGGACCGTACGGGGGTACGGGGTACGGGGGTACCAGGCGCGGGTCGGACAGGCGGGGGTCTTGTCCGGCCCGCGCCGCCATGTGCGGACGCGGACCGGCGGACCGGGCCACGGCGGCCCCGGGGTGTCAGCGCGCGGTGGGGACCCGGCAGCGCCCGGCGGCCGCGGCGGCGAGCCGGCCGAGGGCCTCGTCCCTGGCGCACGGGTGGGCGCCCAGGGCGGCCTGCCGGGCCACGATGGAACGCTCGGCGCGCATCAGGCGCCAGCCGCGGCGCAGCAGGAAGGTGACCGACTTGCGGCCCTCCTTGAGGTCCCTGAGCAGCCGGCGGCGGAACGTGGTCGACGGGCGGCCGCGCAGGCACAGCGCGTCGGCGAGCACCCCGAGCTCACGGCAGCGGTCCACGATGTCGGCGGCGAAGATGCCCTCGGCGACGAACAGCGGGGTGCGCTCGATGTCCAGCGTCTCGTGGTCGACCCGGGCGCTGATCGAGATGTCGTAGACCGGCACGTCGGTGCGGCCGGTGCGGCACAGCTCGCCGATCGCGGCGAGGGCCGCGTCCGCGTCCCAGGAACGCGGGGAGTCCCAGTCGATGTCCTCGCTGCCCTCGACAAGGGGCAGCGTCGGGTCGTCGGCCTCCTTGTAGAAGTCGTCGAGGCGCAGGACGGGCAGTCCGCTGCGGGCGGCGAGGGACGACTTGCCGGAGCCGGAGGGGCCCGCGAGCAGGACGACCCGGGTCGGGATCGGTAGGGAACTCACGGGACACCAGTGTGACGCATTACCCCGTGCGGGGGACCCCTGAGGAGGCCCGTTGGTATCGAGCATCACACCGCCACTACTGTCGGTGCCCGCTCCATCACTCCTCGGAAGGGTTTTTCGACCTCATGGCGCGTCACGCAGATTCCCGGACCTCCCGCCGTACCGCCGCGCTGCTCAGGGCGGGCCTCACCGTGACGGCGGCCGGCGCCGCCGTCCTCGGCGCGGGCGCCGTCGCCCAGGCCGCCGCCCCGCTGCCGCTGCCGCTGGACTCGCTGACCCAGGCGGACGCGGGCGCGGCCCTGACGGGCGTCGGCCACGGCGTGGCCCCGCTGACCGAGCTCCAGCTGGACCCGCTGGCGAACACGGGCGTCGACCCGCTGGACAACGGCCTCGCCACCCAGATCGCCGACTTCCAGCCGGTCGGCACGACCACGGCGACGGACCTCGTCACCAAGGGCGGCGCGCTGGCGGACCTCCCGCTGGCGGGCCCGGCGGTGCGGGGGCTGCTGCCGTAGCGGGGCACAGCGCGGCGAAGAGGGCCGGGGGGCCCCCCCCGCGGGGGGGGGGGGGGCGCGCCCGCCGCGGGGGGTGGAGGGGGGGGGGGGGCGGGGGGGGGGGTGGGCGCGGCGGGGGGACACAGCTCGGGGATGGTTGTGG
>NZ_JBIVFL010000001.1:765608-807104 GCF_044748125.1 Streptomyces sp. NPDC090025
GGGGGGGCCGCGCCCCCGCCCCGCGCGGCGGCCCGGGGGGGGGGGGGGGGGGGCCCGCCGGGGGGCGGGGGGGGGGGGGGGGGGGCGGCGGGGGGGGGGGGGCGCCGCGGCGGCCCTCTCATGCGGCGTGATTCTCAGGCTGTGCGGCCGAGGTGGGTGACCAGGACGCGGATGACGTCCTCTTCGATGACGTAGAGGACGCGGTAGTCGTTGATGCGCAGGCGGCGAAGGCTCGGCGACCCGTAGGCGATCGATCCTGTGGGGCGCGGGTCGTTGGCGAGCTTGTCGATGGTGTCCAGGACGAGAGCCAGGCCGTCCGGATCGTCTTTGAGAAACCGTGCGGCGGAGTTGAGTGCGCCCGGTTCGAAGATGATCTCGTAGGTCACTGCTGGTCGAGCCCCAGTCGCCTGCGGACCTCGGCCATGGGAATACCCGGCTCCAACGTCCCCTCGGCCTTGCGTCGCTGGTAGTCGGCGATGGCCAGAGCGTCCTCCAGATCCTCTATCACCTGGGGCGAGACGAGGAGGGCGGCCACGTGGCCGTGGTCGGTGAGGGCGATGGTCTCGCGGCCGTGGGCGGCGCGGCGGACCAGGTCGCCGAGCTGGGAGCGAGCGGCACTGATGGCGATCTCAACCATGTGTCACATGCTGGCACGACATTCCACTTGTGAGCAACTCATGCGACTAGGTGCATGGAGTCTGCCCATGAAATGCAAAAGGGCCGCGCCCCGTCCGTACGGACAGGACACGGCCCTCTTCGAGCGACCAGGAGCGGTCAGTACGACGAACCCGAGGCGCCCAGCGAGCCCGTCGGGTGCCAGACCGTCTTGGTCTCCAGGAAGGCGGTCATCCGGTCCGTGCCCGGGGACTCGGCGAAGTCCTCGCCGCGGCGCGGGCGCAGCACCCGCTTGAGGTTCTCCGCCGCCGCGACCTCCAGCTCGCGGGCCAGGTCGGCGTCCGCGCCCGTGAGGTCGATGGCGTTGACGTCGAGGTGGGACGCGAGGTGCGGGCCCATCTCGGCGGCCTTGCCGGAGAGCAGGTTGACCACGCCGCCGGGCAGGTCGGAGGTGGCCAGCACCTCGCCCAGGGACAGCGCGGGCAGCGGGGCCTTCTCGGAGGCGATGACGACCGCCGTGTTGCCGGTCGCGATGACCGGGGCGATCACCGAGACCAGACCGAGGAAGGACGACTCCTGCGGGGCCACGACGGTGACCACACCGGTCGGCTCCGGCGTCGACAGGTTGAAGTACGGGCCCGCCACCGGGTTGGCGCCGCCGACCACCTGGGCGATCTTGTCGGTCCAGCCCGCGTACCAGACCCAGCGGTCGATCGCCGCGTCCACCTGGGCCGCGGCCTTCGACTTCGACAGGCCCTCGGCCTCGGCGACCTCGCGGACGAACTGCTCCCGGCGGCCCTCCAGCATCTCGGCCACGCGGTAGAGGATCTGGCCGCGGTTGTACGCGGTCGCGCCCGCCCAGCCGCCGAACGCCTTGCGCGCGGCCACGACCGCGTCACGGGCGTCCTTGCGGGACGACAGCGGCGCGTTGGCCAGCCAGTTGCCCTTGGAGTCCGTCACCTCGTACACCCGGCCGCTCTCGGAGCGGGGGAACTTGCCCCCGACGTACAGCTTGTAGGTCTTGAAGACGTTCAGACGGGTCGCGTCAGACATCGAGGTAGCCCTCCAGGCCGTGCCGGCCGCCCTCGCGGCCGAAGCCCGACTCCTTGTAGCCGCCGAACGGCGACGTCGGGTCGAACTTGTTGAACGTGTTGGCCCAGACGACACCGGCCCGGAGCTTGTTGGCGACCGCGAGGATGCGGGAGCCCTTCTCCGTCCAGATGCCCGCCGACAGGCCGTACTGGGTGTTGTTGGCCTTGGCGACGGCCTCGTCGGGGGTGCGGAACGTCAGCACCGAGAGCACCGGGCCGAAGATCTCGTCACGGGCGACGGTGTGCGCCTGGGTGACGTGCGTGAACACCGTCGGGGCGAACCAGTAGCCCGAGGTGGGGATCTCGCACGCCGCCGACCAGCGCTCGGCGCCCTCCGCCTCGCCCTGCTCGACCAGCTTGGTGATCCGGGCCAGCTGCTCCTCGGAGTTGATGGCGCCGATGTCGGTGTTCTTGTCGAGCGGGTCGCCGAGGCGCAGCGTGCTCAGCCGGCGCTTGAGCGAGTCGAGCAGCTCGTCGTGGATCGACTCCTGGACCAGCAGGCGCGAGCCCGCGCAGCAGACCTGGCCCTGGTTGAAGTAGATGCCGTTGACGATGCCCTCGACGGCCTGGTCGATCGGCGCGTCGTCGAAGACGATGTTGGCGCCCTTGCCGCCCAGCTCCAGGGTGAGCTTCTTGTCCGTGCCCGCGACCGAGCGGGCGATGGAGCGGCCCACGGCGGTCGAGCCGGTGAAGGCGACCTTGTTCACGTCCGGGTGCTCGACGAGCGCGGCGCCCGCGTCCCCGTACCCGGGGAGGATGTTGACGACGCCCTTGGGCAGCCCGGCCTGGCGGCAGATGTCCGCGAAGAACAGCGCCGACAGCGGGGTGGTCTCGGCGGGCTTGAGCACGACCGTGTTGCCGGTGGCGAGCGCCGGGGCGATCTTCCAGGCCAGCATCAGCAGCGGGAAGTTCCACGGGATGACCTGGCCGGCCACGCCCAGCGGGCGCGGGTTGGCCCCGAACCCTGCGTGGTCGAGCTTGTCGGCCCAGCCCGCGTAGTAGAAGAAGTGCGCGGCGACCAGCGGGAGGTCCGCGTCGCGGGTCTCCTTGATCGGCTTGCCGTTGTCCAGGGTCTCCAGGACGGCCAGCTCGCGGCTGCGCTCCTGGATGATCCGGGCGATCCGGAACAGGTACTTGGCGCGCTCGGCGCCGGGCAGCGCGGACCACTTCTCGAAGGCGCGGCGGGCGGCCTTCACGGCGCGGTCGACGTCCTCGGTGCCCGCCTGGGCGATCTCGGACAGGACCTCCTCGGAGGACGGCGAGACGGTCTTGAAGACCTTGCCGTCGGCCGCGTCGACGAACTCGCCGTCGATGAAGAGGCCGTAGGAGGGGGCGATGTCGACGACGGACCGGGACTCGGGAGCCGGTGCGTACTCGAAAACAGATGCCATGGTGATCAGTCCACCGTCACGTAGTCAGGACCGGAGTAGTGGCCGGTGGCCAGCTTCTGGCGCTGCATCAGCAGGTCGTTGAGCAGGCTGGAGGCACCGAAGCGGAACCAGTGGTTGTCCAGCCAGTCCGCACCGGCGGTCTCGTTGACCAGGACCAGGAACTTGATGGCTTCCTTGGTGTTGCGGATGCCGCCCGCGGGCTTCACACCGATCTGGACGCCGGTCTGGGCGCGGAAGTCGCGCACGGCCTCCAGCATGAGCAGGGTGTTGGCGGGGGTGGCGTTGACCGCGACCTTGCCGGTCGAGGTCTTGATGAAGTCGGCCCCGGCCAGCATGCCGAGCCAGGAGGCGCGGCGGATGTTGTCGTACGTGGACAGCTCGCCGGTCTCGAAGATCACCTTGAGCCGGGCCTTGTCGGCGCACTCGGCCTTGATGGCGGCGATCTGGTCGAAGACCTCCAGGTAGCGGCCGGCGAGGAAGGCGCCACGGTCGATGACCATGTCGATCTCGTCGGCGCCCGCGGCGATCGCGTCGGCCGTGTCGGCGAGCTTCACCGGCAGGGCGGCGCGCCCGGCCGGGAAGGCGGTGGCGACCGAGGCGACCTTGACGCCGGAGCCCTTCAGGGCGGCCTTGGCGGTGGCCACCATGTCGGGGTAGACGCAGACGGCGGCGGTCGTCGGGGTGCCGCGGTCGGTCGGATCGGGGTGGACGGCCTTGGCGGCGAGCGCCCGGACCTTGCCCGGGGTGTCCGCGCCTTCGAGCGTCGTCAGGTCGATCATCGAGATGGCCAGATCGATGGCGTACGCCTTGGCCGTCGTCTTGATCGAACGGGTACCGAGCGACGCGGCGCGCGCTTCCAGGCCCACGGCGTCGACGCCGGGCAGCCCGTGGAGGAAGCGGCGCAGCGTGCTCTCGGACGTGGTCACGTCGGAGAGGGGGGCACCTCCCGCGCCAGAGGCTGCGGGGGAGTGTGCTGCGGATGCAGTGGTGGGCATGGTCACCAGTCGAGCATATCTACGCGCGTAGCGGCCTGTACAGGGGGCTGCTCGTACGAGCGGGCGAAAGCGCAGGTGGGTGCGGGGGTGGCGGGGGTGGGGTGAGCTCGGTCACGGGGTCGGGGGCGGGGTCGGACGCGGGCACGGACGCGGGTACGGGGGCGGTCCGGCCGGAGCCGGGCCTTCCGGCCGTACGGGGCACGGCCCGGGCCCGGTCGTGGCCGGGGGACCCCTCCCGTACCGCCTCGCCCCGAGCGTCGTTCGAACACGCGCGCGTGCGACACCCCACCTCCTCGCGGTGTCCGCGCACCGGCTGAGGCAGAATCGGGCCATGACCACCCCGCAGCCGCCCTCCGCGCCGTCCGCCGAGCCCTACAAGGACCGTGTGTTCCGTTCGACGATGGGCATCGCGGGCGGGGTCTTCCTGGTCGCGCTCGCCGGGGTGCTCGGCGGGGACTCGATCGTGCGCGGCGACGGCCGGGTGCCGTGGCTGGCGCTCGCCGGGCTGCTCCTGGTGCTGCCGCTGATCGTCGCGTTCACGCTGCGGCCCGCCGTGTTCGCCGGGGCCGAGCGGCTGCGGATCCGCAACCCGTTCCGTACCGTCTCGCTGCCCTGGGCCGCCGTCGCGGACGTCCGGGCCGGTTACTCCAGTGAGGTGCTGACCCAGGACGGCCGCACCTTCCAGCTCTGGGCCGTCCCGGTCTCGCTGCGGCAGCGCAAGCGGGCCGCCCGGGCCGCCGCGCGGGCCTCGCAGGACGATCCGCACCGGCGCACCTCGGTGACCGCCGACGTGCGGGACACCGCCGCCCGGGTCGCGCCGTCCGACCAGGTGGTGGCCGATCTGCGCGGGGAGGCAGAGCGGCTCGGTTCGCGGCCCGAGGCGCAGGGCGAGCCGCAGGTCCGCTGGGCGTACGAGGTGATCGCCCCGGCCGTCGCGGGCCTGGTCCTGCTGGTGATCCTGGCCGTCACCGGCTGAGCCCGCCGGGCGGTGCCCGCACGGGTGGCCGCCCGGCCGGTCGTGCGCCCCCGGCGCACGGTCTTCACACCTTCCCGCGCCCCGGCGCACCCGTGTTCAGCCCGCTGAACCGGTTCAGTCGTTCTGCCCCTAAACCGACGGTCCGGACGGTTTGGTCCCCCAGCCTGCAGGTATCCGAGGGGCAACGTCCCGATGAAGCGTTGCGCGGGCCGTTTGTTCAGCGTCCAACAAACAGGTCCGTCTCAATAGATTGCCCCTGCCGAGACTGTGGGGGTGGGGGCAATGGGCAGAGGTGCCGGTCCGTCCGGTATGAGATGTCTGGTCGACGCGGGGCCCGACGGGCTGTGGTCGTGGCGGCTCGTGTCACCGAACGGGCGCGTCGTGGCGCGCTCGGGCGGCGGCTACGAGGACCACGTCCGCTGCCGGGACGCGTTCGTCGACCTGTGCGCGGAACACGCCGGGATGACCGGCGGCATCCAGCACACGGCCGACGGGAACGGCTGGGTGTGGTTACTCCGGGATCGCGAGGGCAGACCGGCCGCCGTCTCCGGACGCGCCTACGAGCGCTACTCGACCTGTCGTACGGCCTATGAGCGGTTCTTGCTCATGGTGGCCAAGGACGGCGTCGTCTGGCGCTCAACTTCCTTATTGTGAACGGAAGTTGCCCCGCGCACGCCCCTCGTTCACATTCCCGGGCCTCCCTGTCCACCGCGCGGGAATCACATCGTGGCGTGACGACAGAAACTCCTGAAGCGCCGGCGCTCGGCGCCCCGAGACGGCTGCACGCCGACCGCGGACTGCCGGACCGGATCTTCCGGGCCGTCGCCCGCTCCGGCGGCGGACTCGTGCTCGCCGTGATGCTGCTCGTCGGCGGATTCCTGCTGATGCGGGCCTGGCAGGCGCTGGACAGGGCCGGCTGGTCCTTCCTGCGCACCGAGACCTGGGAGCCGGACGCCGGGAACTTCGGCATCGCCGCGGTGCTCGTCGGCACCGTGCTCATCGCCCTCGTGGCGATCAGCGTGGCGGTGCCGCTGGCCACCGGCGCCGCCCTGTTCATCTCCGAGTACGCGAGTCCCCGGCTGCGCAAGACCCTGATCTCGACCGTCGACCTGATGGCCGCCGTGCCGTCCGTGGTCTACGGCCTGTGGGGGGTGTTCTGGCTGGAGGAATCGATCCTGCCGATCGCCCGGTGGATCGCCACCTGGTTCGGCTGGATCCCGTTCTTCCGGGTGGACGGCGCGGACCCGGACGACCCGCTGGCGCCGCCCACCGTCTACACCTCGTCGACCTTCGTCGCCGGGCTCGTCGTCGCCATGATGGTCGCGCCGATCATCTGCTCGATCATGCGCGAGGTCTTCTCACAGGCCCCGGCCGGTGAGCGGGAGGGCGCGTACGCGCTCGGCGCCACCCGCTGGGGCATGATCCGCTCCGTCGTGCTGCCGTTCGGCAAGGGCGGCATGATCGGCGGCACCATGCTCGGCCTCGGCCGCGCGCTCGGCGAGACCATCGCCGTCTACATGGTCATCTCGCAGGTGTTCACCATCCAGTGGCACGTGCTGCAGACCGGCACCAGCTCGGTCTCCTCCCTGATCGCCCTCCGGTACGGCGAGGCCACCCCCTTCGGCATGTCCGCCCTGATGGCTGCCGGCTTCGCC
The DNA here is from genome assembly GCF_044748125.1 of Streptomyces sp. NPDC090025. Classification (NCBI taxonomy): domain Bacteria; kingdom Bacillati; phylum Actinomycetota; class Actinomycetes; order Kitasatosporales; family Streptomycetaceae; genus Streptomyces; species Streptomyces sp. NPDC090025. Next base: position 772,332 of record NZ_JBIVFL010000001.1, read on the forward strand.
CTCTTCGTCATGACCCTGATCGTCAACTTCGCCGCCTCGTCCATCGTCGCCCGCAGCCGCTCCGGCGCCTCCAGCGACGCCTAGGGCCTGTCCGACAGACAGGCCCTAGTACGCGCACTCGTACGGCCCTTCGTACGTGCCCTGAAGGGGGACCCGAACCCGATGACCCTCGCCCCGGAGCGACCGGTCCGCCCCAAGACCGCCACGCCGCCACCCGCGGGACGTCCCGCCGCCGCGGAGCGCCGGCGATCCACCGGCGGGCTGCGCGCCACCGACGTGTACGCCGTCCTCGGTGCCGCCGCCGCGGCCGTCGCCCTCACCTGGCTGCTGTTCGACCGGCTGCTGCCGTTCAGCGGGGCCGTCGGCTTCGTGCTCGTCGCGTACGCGCTGTTCCTCGGCCTGTACGCGCTCGTCGTCTCGCTCGACGAGGACGGCCCCGCCGTCCGCGACCGGCTCGCGGGCGTCGTCGTCCGCACCCTCGGGGCCGCGCTCGTCGCGGTGCTCGTGTTCGTGGTGGCCTTCACCCTCTGGGAGGGCCGCAAGGCCCTGGTCCACCTCAACTTCTTCACCGAGGACATGAGCCTGGCGGGCCCGCTCGAACCGCTCGACGTCGGCGGTGTGCTGCACGCGGTGGTCGGCACCCTGGAGCAGATCTCCATCGCCCTGGTGCTCACCGTGCCCGCCGGAGTGCTCTGCGCCGTCTTCCTCAACGAGGTCCCCGGCGCCTTCGCCCGGCTCGTGCGCACCATCGTGGAGGCGATGACCGCGCTGCCGTCGATCGTCGCCGGTCTGTTCATCTACGCCACCGCGATCCTCGCCCTCGGCATGGAACGCTCCGGCCTCGCCGCGTCGTTCGCGCTCTCGGTGATGATGCTCCCGATCATCATCCGGGCCTCCGACGTGGTGATCCGGCTGGTGCCCGGCACGCTGCGGGAAGCCTCGTACGCGATGGGCGCCTCGCGCTGGCGGACCGTGCGGCACGTGGTGCTGCCCACCGCCCGCTCCGGTCTGACCACCGCCGTCATCCTCGGCACCGCGCGGGGTGTGGGGGAGACCTCGCCGGTGCTGCTCACCGCCGGGTTCACCGCCGAACTGAACGCGCTGCCGAACTCCGGCGCCCAGGTGTCCCTGCCGCTCGCCACCTTCGAGCTGGTCAAGTCCCCCGAACCGAACATGATCGCGCGCGGGTTCGGCACCGCCGCCGTGCTGATGCTGCTCGTCCTGCTGCTCTTCGTGATCGCCCGCGTCATCGGCGGCCGCGGTCCCGGGCAGTTGACGAGTCGTCAGCAGCGGCGCCGGGTGCAGGCGTCCCGGCGCGACGCCGAGCGGATCGCGTCCGGCTCGTCGAACCCCGGCCGCCCGGCGCCCGCCTCGACCGACATATCACCTAGGAGCACGTCGTGAGACCCGCGACCCTCACCCGAATCGCCCTGGCGCTCGCGGCCGCTCTGTGCGCGCTGCTCGCCGTGCGGCCGCCCGCGGCGGTCGCCGACGGGTACACCAAGATCACTGGTTCCGGCTCCACCTGGAGCTCCAACGCGGTCGAGCAGTGGCGCCGCAACATCGGCGCCAACATCGGACTCACCGTCAACTTCAACGCCAACGGCTCCTCGCAGGGCCGCGAGCAGTTCAAGAACGGCACGGTCGACTTCGCGGTCTCCGAGATCCCGTACGGCCTCAAGGACGGCAACGCCACCGACGTGCCGCCGGGCCGCGGCTACGCGTACATGCCGATCGTCGCGGGCGGCACCGCCTTCATGTACAACATCAAGATCGGCGGCCGGCAGGTCACCAACCTGCGGCTCTCCGGGCCGGTCCTGGCGAAGATCTTCACCGGCCAGCTGACCATGTGGAACGCGCCCGAGATCAAGGCCGACAACCCCGGCCTCACGCTGCCCGCCCGCCGGATCGTGCCGGTGGTCCGCTCCGACGGCTCGGGCACCTCCGCCCAGTTCACCACCTGGCTGAGCAAGGAACACCCGAGCGTCTGGAACGACTACTGCCGCCGCGCCGGACGGCAGACCCCGTGCGGCATGACCTCGTACTTCCCGGTGGTGCCCGGCTCCACCATGGTCGCCAAGTCCGGCTCGCTCGGCGTCTCCGCGCACGTCCGCCAGCCGCAGGGCGAGGGCGCCATCACCTACGTCGAGTACTCGTACGCGATCAACGCGCACTTCCCGGTCGTCAAGGTCCTCAACGCCAGCAAGTACTACGTGGAGCCGACCGCGCCCAGCGTGGCCGTCGCGCTGCTCAAGGCCCGGATCAACACGGACCGTTCGTCGACGAACTACCTCACCCAGATCCTCGACGACGTCTACCGCTCGCCCGACCCGCGCGCCTACCCGCTGTCCAGCTACAGCTACATGGTGGTGCCGACCACCGAGACCGCCCCGCACACCAAGGACAAGGGCCGCTCGCTCGGCACCTTCGCCCAGTACTTCCTGTGCGAGGGCCAGCAGCAGGCCGAGGAGCTCGGCTACTCGCCGCTGCCGAAGAACCTGGTCCAGGCGGGCTTCGACCAGATCCGCCGGATCCCCGGCGCGCCGAGCGGCGCCGTCGACCTGACCAAGTGCAACAACCCGACCTTCTCCAAGGACGGCACCAACACCCTGGCGAAGAACGCCCCGCAGCCGCGCACCTGCGACAAGCAGGGCACCTCCCAGTGCGCCGACGGCACCGGCGGCGCCCGTAACGTCACCACCCCGGTCCACAACGGCTCCGGCGGCGCCGGCACGGGCGGCTCCACCGGCTCCAACGGCGGCACCACGGGCGGCGCGAACGGCGGAGCCACCGGCGGCACCGCCAACGGCGGTACGACCGGCGGAGCCACCGGCGGCACGGCCGACGGCGGTGCCACCGGCGGTACGGCCGGGGCGACCGGCGGCGCGGCGGCCGGCGGGACCACCGCCGGGTCCGGCGGCACCGTCGACCCCGACACCGGCGAGGTGACCGGCGCCGACGCGGGCGCGGGCAACGGCGGCGACTCCTCCGTGGTCGCCAACCCGGTGACCCTGGCCGCCGACGCGGGCAGCGGGCTCCGCTCGGTCCTGATGGCGCTGTCCGCCGTACTGCTGCTCGGCCTGGTCGTCGGCCCGCCGCTGGTCGGCCGCGCCCTCGCCGCCCGCGACCGCAGGACCGGCCGCGGCGACAACGGCCGCGGGGGTGACGGCATATGAGCACCCTGACCACGCCCCGGGCGCGGCTGCGGGTACGGGCCGGGGCGGGCGCACTGCTCGCCGCGGTCGTCCTCGCGCTGCTGCCGCTGCCCGGCACCGAGGGCGACCGCGCCGAGGCGGCGGCGCCCGCGCCCGAGCGGAGCTCCGCCGTCACCAAGAACGGCACCAAGGGCCCGTACGACGACTTCTCCCGGCTCAAGGTGACCGTCCACCAGACCCGTGACCTGCGCTCCCAGGGCGTCCGGGTCACCTGGACCGACGGCGCGCCCACCGAGCTGCGGAACAACAACTACCTGCAGATCTTCCAGTGCTGGGGCGACGACCCGGCCGGGCCCGCCCGGGAGCAGTGCCAGTACGGGGCGGCCGCCACCGGCTCCGACTTCGGCGCCTATGTCGACCGGCGGCTGATCCCGGTCGGCTCCGACCCGCTGGAGAAGCAGTACGACAAGAAGATCCCCGACCCGCAGGTGCCGGGCCTGGAACTCGACCCGTTCGTGCCGTTCAAGCCGGTCAAGGGCCCGCAGACCCGCTCGCTCACCGACTGGACCTACTTCGGTCCCGGCGACACCAACGAGCAGTTCTTCGCCAACACCCAGCCGGACGGCACCGGTCAGGCGGTGGTCAGCCTGCAGACCACCCGGGAGGCCCCGCACCTGGGCTGCGGCGACCCGCTCACCGGCCCCGGCGGCACCGTCCGCGGCCGGTCCTGCTGGCTCGTCGTCGTGCCGCGCGGCGTCCACGACCCGGACGGCACCACCGGCAACTCCTACCGGCCGGTGAGCTCCGCGCTGTCCGCCACCAACTGGGCCCAGCGGATCGTCTTCCCGCTGGACTTCCTGCCGGTCCGCGACGCCTGCGCGACCGACAAGTCCGAGCGCCGGATGACCGGTTCGGAGCTGGTCACCGACGCCGTCACCTCCTGGCAGGCGGCGCTGTGCGCGGGCGGCAGCAGCCGCTTCACCTTCACCCAGCGCGGTGAGGACCTGGCCCGCCGGGCCATCGAGCAGCCCACCTCCACCTCGCCCGGACTCGCCTTCACGGTGAAGCCGGTCGAGGGCGTGCAGACCGCCGTGCACGCCCCGGTCGCGGTCAGCGGGCTCACCGTCGGCTTCTTCTGGGAGGCCGACCGGATCGGCCGGGTCGGCGATCTGAAGCTCAGCCCCCGGCTGCTCGCCAAGATGCTCACGTACTCCTATCCGTACGACATCCGGCAGCTCACCTTCAACCGGCCCGCGCCGGACCATGTGAAGGCGAATCCGCTGTCGATCGTCAAGGACCCGGAATTCCTTCAGCTGAATCCGGAATTCGCCCGGAATCCGCAGGCCCCGCAGATCTACCCGGGCGGAATCCTTTTCTCCGCCGAGCGTTCCGACGTCAACGGGATCGTCTGGAAATACCTGCGCTCCGACAAGGACGCCCGGGCCTTCCTGGAGGGCAAGGCCGATCCCTGGGGCATGAAGATCAACCCGTACTACGAGGACCTGAACCTCGCGAAGGAAGGCCCGGACGAGTTCCCGAAGGCCGACCCGACCGAGACCGAGGTCAACCTGGCCGAGAAGAAGATGAACTACTCGGTCACCGACCGGTCCCCGTACGCGCTCGACATGCACGACGCCGCGCAGCTCGTCCGGCGCGGCAGCAACGGCGGCAAGTTCAACCCGGCCGACGACCCGACCAGCGACACCGGCATCAAGCTCGTCGCCCAGGACGTCATCCCCGGCAGCCGGGCCGCCTACGGCATCACCGACAACGGCTCCGCCCAGCGCTACCAGCTGGAGACGGCCGCCCTGCCGAACGCCGCCGGCGAGTACGTGAAGCCGACCACCGCCACCCTGCTCGACGCGGTCGGCGACTTCCGCGAAGGACCGGTGCGCGGCGTCCTCGACTCCGACCCCTCCCGGGTCGGCCGGGGCGGCTACCCGCTCACCGTCGTCACCTACGCCGCCGCCTCCACCGACCTGGCCGCCGCCGACCGCAAGGAGTACGCGCGCGTGCTGCGGTACGCGGGCGGCGCGGGCCAGCGCCAGGGCACCGCGCCCGGCGAGCTGCCGTACGGCTACGCGCCGCTGCCGCAGAAGCTGCGGCTCCAGGCGGTCGCCGCCGCCTCCCGGCTCGAGCAGGGCACGCCCGCGAGCACCACGGGCGGCACCGCGACCGGCGGATCGGGCACGAGCGGCGCGTCCGGCGGCTCCGGTGGCACCGACGGCGGCGCGGGCGGCTCCGCGTCCGGCGGGTCCGGCTCCATCGGCGGCGCCACGGGCGGCACCGGCGGTACGACCGGCGGCGCCGCCGGGGCGACCACCGGCGGACCGACCGGCGGAGGGACCGCCTCCGGCGGCTCCGCGGGCCCCGACAAGGGCCTCGCGGGCACCGGGATCACCTCGTCCGAGGCCCTCGGGGTGATCCGCTGGGTGCTGCTCACGGTCCTGGTGGTCGGCGGTGGCGCGGCCATCGCGGGCCCGGTCCTGCTGCGGCTCTCGGTGCTCAGGCCACGCGGCTGAGCGGTGCGGGCCGGTGCCTGTCGGCGCCGGCCCAGGGGGTTCCCGGGCGCCCGCCGCCCGGGAATCCCGCATTCCGTTCGGTGGATTCTCTCGGATTCACCTAGGCAAGCAGTTCTTAACCTGATGAGGGGCTGATGGTGGTGGTCCGCCGTACGGGTCGTGCGGAATTGTTCTGCCCGGCCGGTCGACGGGCCGGCCAAGGCAAAGAATGAAGAATCCGGATTTGCTTGCGCGTCCATTCCGTGTGCTCTGTCATCCGTTATTCGGAGGAGATCAGAAGTGAACGTCAAGTCCCGTGCCCGCATCGGTGCCGTCCTCTCCGTCGCCGCCCTCGGTGTCGGCGTCCTCGCCGCCCCCGCCCAGGCCGACCCCAACCCGGTCACCGAGTACCGCACCCTCGCGGGTGTCGGCTCCGACACGACCCAGGACGTCGTGAACGGCCTCGGTGACGTCGTCAAGAACGCCATCGGCCAGAAGATCATCGCCTCCTGGAACGCCACGGGCTCCGCGTCCATCAAGACCAAGCTCAACGGCTGCACCATCACCCGTCCGAACGGCTCCTCGGCCGGTATCGACGCCCTGCGCAACGCCGTTGACACCAACTCGGGCTGCCTCGACTTCGCGCGTTCCTCGCGTGGCCCGGTCGACTCCTCCACCCAGGACCTCACCTGGATCCCCTTCGCCAAGGACGCGGTGACCTTCGCCAAGCGTTCCGACAGCGCGCTGCCCTCGGACCTGACCACGGCGCAGCTCAAGGCGATCTACGAGTGCACCACCACCTCGCTCAACGGTGTGACGCTCACCCCGGTCCTGCCGCAGGCCAACTCCGGCACCCGCCAGTTCTTCCTCAGCTCCATCGGCGTCTCCGCGCCGGGCGCCTGTGTCACCCAGGGTGTCCAGGAGAACGACGGCACCGTCCTCGTCGGCGCCGGCGACATCGTCCCCTTCTCGGTCGCGCAGTACACCGCGCAGGAGAAGGGCGTCGTCACCGACCGCCGCGGCGCGGCCGTGCTCGGCTCGGTCAACTCGATCGCCCCGCGCAACGCCGACAAGTCGCTGAACACCGCCTTCCCCTTCACCCGTGACGTCTACAACGTCGTCCCGTCGGCGAAGCTCACCAACACCTCGATCTCCCAGTCCTTCGTGGGCTCCTCCTCGAAGGTCTGCGCCCAGACCACCGTCATCACCAACTACGGCTTCGGCACGCTCGGCACCGCCTGCGGCGCCACCACCCTCAAGGGCGAGCGCTGACCGTAGCTCCCCCGCACCACCCCGGCATCCCATAGCCGCACGCCGGCCGGGCACCCACCAGGTGCCCGGCCACCGCGCGTAGCGCCTGTCCGGCGCCGCACGGCCGAAGCCACCGCACGGCCGTAGCCGTCGCACGGCCCAGGCCGTGACCGTCCCGTCCCTCCGGAGGAGACCGACCATGAACCGCCCGGCACCACTGAGATCACCGATCGCCCTGCTCACCGGCCTCGCCCTCCTCTGCGGGACGCTCGCCGTCTTCCTCTCCCTCGCGGCGCCCGCCCAGGCGCTCACCCGGCAGGGCTCGTTCACCCTGCAGGCGACCTCGGGGAAGATCACCGACACGCCCTTCGCCGCCTCGGTCACCACCGACGCGGGCTGCCCGGCCCCGGCCGACCCGGCCAAGCCGTACGTCCAGGCCCGCATGTTCGTCATGGACACCGAGTTCCGCGACACCAAGAGCCGGCTCGCCGACATCCCGGCCGGACAGCCGCTGAGCGGCGGCCCGTTCACCCGTAGCCTGACCGGCGAGCGCTCGCTCCAGGCCGCCATCAAGGAACTGGTCGGCGACGCCCCCGCCGACGGCCGCTACGAGCTGCGGCTCGCCTGCCGCACCGCGACCTCCGCCGACGACGACTTCTTCTTCTCCCGCATGATCGAGGTCTCCGGCGACAACTGGACCTCCATCGGCCAGCGCGCCACCCTCCTCCAGGTCACCTCCGACCCGGTCGTCCCGTGGGCCGGCAGCTCCGCCAAGCTCGTCGCCTCCGTCGCGCCCGCCGACGCCGCAGGCACCGTCGCCTTCCAGAAGTTCGTCAACGACGAACTGATCGACATCGCGACCGTGCCCGTCGCCGACGGCAAGGCCGAGACCACCCTCGGCGCCCTCACCGCGGCCCCCGACGGCATCGCCATCGTCGCCACGTACACGCCCACCGACGCCGAGGCGTACACCAGCGCCCTGCGGATCTACACCCTGTACGTGACCGCCGAGTCCCCGAGCCCCAGCCCCACCACCCCCTCGGCGACCCCGACCAGCCCCTCGGGCACCCCGACGGCCACCGGCACCCCGACCGAGACGCCCACCGACGACCCGTCGGAGACGCCCACCGACGACCCGTCCGGGACGCCCACCGACACCGCCACGCCCACTCCGGACCCGTCCGACACCGGCGCCGCCACCGACGGCCAGAGCGGCTCGAACGGCTCCACCGGGACCGGCGGCTCGTCCGGCGGCGGCTCCGGCGGCAACGGCAACCTCGCCTCCACCGGCGCCCAGGCCGGCGCCGCCGCCTTCGGCGCGCTCGCCCTGGTGCTGCTCGGCGCCGCCCTCGTGATCCACGTCCGTCGCCGCGGGAGCGCCACCTCGTGACCACCGTGTCCACCGCACGCCGCCCCGGGCTCGCGCTCGCCGGGGCGGCCCTGTGCGTGCTCGCCGCCGTCCTCATCGGTTTCGCCGCGAACCTGACCGTCCTCGGCCACCTCCAGCACGCCCGCGACCAGAACACCGGCTACGACGAGCTGCGCGAACAACTCGCCCTCGGCACCGTCCCGGTGGGCCAGCGCACCTTCGACGGCAAGCCGGTCACCCCCGGCACCCCGGTCGCCCTGCTCAAGATCCCCGCGCTCGGGATGCGCGAGGTCGTCTCCGAAGGCACCACGTCCAGCGTGCTGATGTCCGGGCCCGGCCACCGCCGCGACACCCCGCTGCCCGGCCAGGCCGGGACCAGCGTCCTGATGGGCCGCCAGTGGGGCTACGGCAGCCCGTTCCAGGACGTCCACCGGCTGCCGCAGGGCGCGAAGATCACCGTCACCACCGGACAGGGCGACGCCGAGTACCAGGTCACCGGGGTCCGCCGGGCCGGCGACCCCAACCCGGCCCCGGCCGGAGCCCAGGAGGGCCGGCTCACCCTGCTCACCGCGAGCGGCGGCGCCTACACCCCCGACGACCTCGTCCGGGTCGACGCCAAGCTGGTCAGCACCGTCCAGCCGGCCCCGCCGCGCCCGCTGCGGCCCGGCTGGATCACCGCCGCCGAGAAGCCGCTGGCCGGTGACGGCGACGCCTGGCTCGGCGTGTTCCTGACCGGCCAGGGACTGCTCGCCGCCGCCCTGCTCGCCGTCGCCGCGCACCGCCGCTGGGGCCACCGGCAGACCTGGCTCACCGCCGTCCCGGTGCTGCTCGCCCTCGGCATCGCCCTGTCCGGGCAGCTGACCCGGCTCCTCCCCAACCTGCTCTGAACACCCTGGAGTTCCGCCATGACCGACATCGCCGACACCGTGATCCTGCCGGGCGTCCCGGCCGGACCCCCCGGGACCGGGTCCCGCGCCGCCGGGCTCGAGGCGGACTCCGTCTCCGCCTGGTTCGGCGACCACAAGGTCCTCGACCGGGTGTCGCTCGCCATGCCCGCCCGTGAGGTCACCGCGCTCATCGGCCCCTCGGGCTGCGGCAAGTCGACCTTCCTGCGCATCCTCAACCGGATGCACGAACTGACCGGCTCCGCCGCCCTCGCCGGCCGGGTGCTGCTCGACGGCGCCGACATCTACGACCGGGGCCGCCGGATCACCCACGCCCGCCGCGAGATCGGCATGGTGTTCCAGAAGCCCAACCCGTTCCCCGCCATGTCGATCTACGACAACGTCGTCGCCGGACTCAAGCTCAACGGCGTCAAGAGCGACCGCGGCTCCAAGGACGCCCTGGTCGAGGAGTGCCTGACCAGGGCGGGCCTGTGGAAGGAGGTCAGGGACCGGCTGCGGCAGCCCGGCGGCGCCCTGTCCGGCGGCCAGCAGCAGCGCCTGTGCATCGCCCGCTCGCTCGCCGTCCGCCCCCGGGTGCTCCTGATGGACGAGCCCTGCTCGGCGCTCGACCCGACCTCCACCCGGCGCGTCGAGGAGACCATCGCCGAACTCAAGTCGGAGATCACCATCGTGATCGTCACCCACAACATGCAGCAGGCCGCCCGCGTCTCCGACAGCTGCGCCTTCTTCCTGGCCGAGCAGGGCACCCCCGGCGCCATCGTCGAACACGGCCCCACCGAGGCCGTGTTCGGCTCGCCGCAGGACCCCAGGACCGCCGACTACGTCAACGGCCGCTTCGGCTAAGCCCGTTCGCCCGGTACGCCCGGTACGCCCGGTGCGTTCGGTACGTGAGAGGGCCCGCCCGGTACGTGGCTACGGCGGGCCCCGCCACACGAGCAGCATGTACGCGCCCAGCCAGGCCGAACTGAGCGCCGCCGCGCCCAGCACCACCGCCGCCACCGGGAGCCTGGCCCGGGCCACCGCCGCCGCCACCGGCAGCAGCAGCGGGAAGCCCGGCAGCAGGAACCGGGCGCGCGGGAAGTACACCCCGCCGCTGCCCAGCACCACCAGGAGCAGCACCCCGCCGAACACCAGCAGCGGCAGCGGCTGCCGGTCCGCCAGACAGAGCAGAAACAGCCCGGCGGCCACCACGAGCACCACCGACACCACCACCAGGAACAGCTGCGGATCGGTCGCGTACGCGAGGTAGGCGCGCAGCCGCTCCCGGGTCACCGCGCCGCCGTCCCACTCGTTGCCCCACACCCGCTGGACCGCGAAGTAGCCGTCCCAGCGGCCCAGGGCAAGGCCGACCCAGCCGACGTACCCGAGCCAGCCGAGCGGAGCCGCGAGCGCGGCGAGCAGCGGCGCACGCCCCCGCCGCCGGGCCGCGAGCAGCCCCGCCACCGACACCGCGGCCGCCACCGCCACCCCGGTCGGCCGGGTCAGCCCGGCCGCCACCGCGAGCCCGGCCGCCCACCCCCAGCGCCCGGCGAGCACCGCGTACAGCGCCCACGCGGCGAGCGCCGTGAACAGCGACTCGGTGTACCCCATCCACTGCACCAGGGCGACCGGCGTCGCCCCCCACAGCACCGCGAGCACCGTGCCGACGCGCCGCCCGCGCAGCCGGTCGCCGACCGCGAACACCCCCCAGGCGGCGGCGAACGAGCACACCACGGCGACCACCAGACCCACCGAGGCCCGCGAGCCCGGGGTGACCGCCGCGACCGCCTTCACCAGCACCGGATAGAGCGGGAAGAACGCCAGACTGCGGGGCGGGTCGGAGAGCCGGTCCCGGTGCTCGTGGGTGTAGCCGTGATCGGCGATCCCCAGATACCAGTTGGAGTCCCAGTCCGTGGCGAGCGCGGGCCACACCCCGTGCCCCTTGAGATGCGCCCAGTGCGCGAGCACCAGCAGCCCGAACAGCCGCACGACCAGATACCCGGCCAACGCGGGCCCCGCGTGCCGCAGCGCCGACGGAACGCGAAAGAGCCGCGCGGGGGCCGGTGCCGGAGGTACGGCGGCGGGGCGGCGGATCAGCTGGGACGGCACGGGGGACACCGGGTCACCCTGACCCGGCCACGGGGACCGGGGACGGACCTGACGTCAGCCGCCGTACCGAGTTCACCTGTTCGGGTCCACCGTCAGGGTGACAGGTCACGCCAGGACGATGACGCTCTCCTTCTTGGAGATCGGGTGTCCGCCCGCCGGGGCAGCGGTCGCGTAGATCGTCATGGCGGGCACGGCCGTCCGGTCCGCGCCCCAGGCGTCGATGTGGGCCACCATCCTGCGAGCCAACGCGGCACCGGCGGGCCCGTATCCGGCCGCGCCCAGACGCCACGGCCGTGCCGGATCCATGTCCTCCCGCAGGAGGATCATGTAGGCGAGCGAATCGTCGACCACGACAGCGGGCGTCCGGACCGGAATGGCCGGTCGTCGTACGCCCGAAGCGAGAGCCTCGGACGTGGCTTCCAGACGGCACACCGTGTCGTCCTTCATCGTGGCACGCAACCAGACGCCGTCGAACGGCTCCTGCCCGCCGACGCGGGCCTCCGCCCACGTCTCGACAACCGGCCCGGAGAACACGTCACGGAGCCGATCACCGCGTACCTCCTGGTCCACGTCATGGTGCAGTCGGATCCTCCCGTCGAAGAGTTCGACGGTCCGCTCTCCGTCCTGACCGATGATCGGCACGAACCCGCACAGCTCCATGCCCTCGGAGACCAGGGTGTCGCCACGCCGGATCAGCGACACCGACCTGGTCTGCCCACGCCAGCGGAGCGGAAGGACGAGCCGCCCTCCGTCCGCGAGCTGTCCCCACCAGGCCCGGGGGATGTCCCACAGCCCGACGGTCGCGATCAGCCGGTCGTACGGGGCGTTCCCGGGCGCGCCCAGCAGCCCGTCCCGCTGCATCACGGTGACGCGGTCGTACCCGGCCCTGTCGAGCATGGTCCGGGCATGCAGCGCCACGTCCGTGTCGATGTCCACGGTGGTGACAGCACCATCGGGGCCGACGATCTCCGCGAGGAGCGCGGCGTTGTAACCCGTACCCGCGCCCACCTCCAGGATCCGGTCGCCGGGCTGGGCATCGAGCTGGCCGAGCATCATCGCCACGATGGACGGCACGGACGCGAGCGACAGCGGCTGGGGGCCATCGGGGTTGTCCTTGATGGTCACCGCCTCGTCGGTGTACGCCCTGGACGGGTCGAGACCGGGCAGGAACCGGTCCCGCGGCACGGTGCGCATGGCCCGCTCGACGGTCCTCGGCAGCGTCCGCCCGGACGTGATCTGGTCGACGAGCCGGTTCCTGCGCTCGTCGAGGGTGGGAGTGTCGGTCACAGGGTTCCTTTCAGTTCAGGAGGAGACACGCCGCCCACCCGGTCTCGACCGGCCGGGCCGTGCTGAGGGCGTGTCGTACGAGGAGTGCACCGTCGGAGCCGGTCAGCGTTGAGCTGCGTGTGAACCGCAGGAGGATCCTGAGCAAGGAGAATCCGCCGATGATCCAGGCGATCATCGGCGAGGCGGCGCTCCGTCAGAAGGTCGGCGGGGTGGAGGTCATGAGCAGGCAGCTCGACAGCCTGCTCCACGACTCGGCCCACCACCAGGTCAGCTTCCGCGTCGTGGACTTCGAGGCGGGGGCCACCTTGGCCTACTTCTTCCACCTGATCGAGTTCGGTGGAGCGAAGGAGACCCCCGTCGCGGCGTTCGACGCCGTGACGGGGATGTCGTTCAAGAAGAGTCCGAAGGACGTGCGTGAGGTCCGAGACTTCGTCGAGTCGTTGAGGGTCATCGCGCGGACGCCGGAAGACTCATTGGAAATGATCAGAACGATCAGGAAAGAGCTGTCCCGTGACTCATGAGGATGCCCGTACCGACAAACTGAGCATTCTGCGCGCCATCAAGGCGTACGACATGTCGGGTGTCCAGTGGACCAAATCGTCGTTCTCCGGCGGCGGCGGCTCGGGCGACTGCCTGGAGGTGGCCCGGATCCCCGGCCTCGGCTACGCGCTGCGCCACTCCATCCTGACCGATCATGTCATCCCGCTGACCGACGGCGAGTACGCCGCGTACGTCGACGGCGTGAAGGCCGACCAGCCCGGCCTGGTGCCGGGCGCCTGAGCGGGCGGTCGCTTCCCGGGTCGTACGGCGAAGCCCCGCTCCGTGCGCCGAGGACGGGGTCCGGCGCACGGAGCGGGGCTTCGGTCGGTCTTCGCCGCACGCGAGGCGCGGTGGGGCTCAGAGGCCGGCCGCCTCCGAGAGGTCCTGCTTGATCGCGGCGAGCACCTCGGCGCCCTTCGCGCGGGCCGTCGACAGCTCGCTCGCGTCGGCGACCGGGACCACGACCTCCAGGTAGCACTTGATCTTGGGCTCGGTGCCGGACGGGCGGACGATCACCCGGGCCTTGAAGTCACCGTCCAGGTGGTAGCGCAGCCCGTCGGTCGGCGGCAGCGAGGCGGTGCCCTTGGTCAGGTCCTCCGCCGTCACCACGGTGAGCCCCGCCAGCTTGACCGGCGGCCGCTCGCGCAGCGCCGCCATCGCGTTCGCGATGATCGACAGGTCCTCCACCCGCACCGACAGCTGGTCCGTGGCGTGCAGACCGTGCTCGACCGCCAGGTCGTCGAGCAGGTCGGTCAGCGTCCTGTCCCGCTCCTTCAGCTCCGAGGCCAGCTCGGCCACGAGCAGCGCAGCCGTGATGCCGTCCTTGTCGCGGACGCCCTCCGGGTCGACGCAGTAGCCCAGCGCCTCCTCGTACCCGTACCGCAGACCGTCCACCCGGGCGATCCACTTGAAGCCGGTCAGCGTCTCCTCGTAACCGACGCCCGCCGCCTCCGCGATCCGGCCGAGCAGCGACGACGACACGATCGACTCCGCGAACACGCCCCGCGCGCCCTTGTGCACCAGGTGCGCCGCGAGCAGCGCGCCCACCTCGTCGCCGCGCAGCATCCGCCAGCCGCCCTCGGCCGACGCGTCCGGCACCGCCACCGCGCAGCGGTCGGCGTCCGGGTCGTTGGCGATCACGATGTCGGGGTCGACCGCGCGGGCCGCCTCGAACGCGAGGTCCATGGCGCCCGGCTCCTCCGGGTTCGGGAACGCCACGGTCGGGAACGCCGGGTCCGGCTCGGCCTGCTCGGCGACCAGCGCCGGCGGCGGGAAGCCGTGCCGGGCGAAGGCCGCCGTCAGGACGTCCTTGCCGACGCCGTGCATGGCCGTGTAGACGGTCCGCACGGTCCGCGGGGAGCCCGGGGTCAGGACGGCGTCGGTACGCGCCAGGTAGGCGTCCAGGACCTCGTCCCCGAGCACCTCCCAGCCCTCGCTCGCGCGCGGCACGTCGGCGAGCGCCCGTACCGCGTCGATCTCGGCGGCGATCTCCGCGTCGGCCGGCGGCACGATCTGCGAGCCGTCGCCCAGGTAGACCTTGTAGCCGTTGTCCCGCGGCGGGTTGTGGCTCGCGGTCACCTCGACACCGGCGACGGCGCCCAGATGCCTTATCGCGTACGCCAGGACGGGCGTCGGCAGCGGACGCGGCAGCAGCGCGGCGCGCAGCCCGGCGCCGATCATCACGGCCGCGGTGTCCAGGGCGAAGTCGGCCGACTTGTAGCGGGCGTCGTAACCGACCACCACCAGGCCGCCGGTCTGGCCCTTGGCCTTCAGGTACGCGGCGAGACCGGCCGCGGCGCGGATCACCACGGCGCGGTTCATCCGCATCGGCCCGGCGCCCAGCTCGCCGCGCAGCCCGGCGGTGCCGAACTGCAGCATCCCGGCGAACCGGTCGGCGAGCTGCTCGGACTCACCGCCCTCGATCAGCGCGGCCAGCTCCTCGCGGGTCTCCGGGTCGGGGTCCTCGGCGAGCCACGCCTGGGCCCGGGCGAGGAGGTCGTCCTGCGTCGTCACGGTGTGCCTTTCGGGGGTGGTGCGGTGGAGGAGGGGCGGGGGTTCTTCTTCCCCGCCCCGCCCCCGGAGGAAGCAGATCCGGCGGAAACACATCCGACGGGATCAGACCCGGGATCGGATACGGGATAGGGGATCCGAGATCCGAGGTACCGGATCCAAGATCCAAGATCCAAGATCCAAGATCCAGGACCGTGGATCCAGGACCGTGGATCCGAGATCCGAGATCCGAGATCCGAGATCCGAGATCCGGGGTCGTGGATGCGGGATCCGAGATCCGGGGTCGTGGATACGGGATCCGAGATCCTGGATACGGGATCCAAGGTCCAAGACCCTGGATCCAAGATCCGGGATCCGATCCGGCGGGATCAGATCCGGTCGAGCACCCGGGTCAGGAGCTCGCCCATCCGGGCGGCCGAGTCGCGGCCCGCCTGGAGGACCTCCTCGTGGTTCAGCGGCTCGCCCGAGAGGCCCGCCGCCAGGTTGGTGACCAGGGAGATGCCAAGCACCTCGGCGCCCGCCTCGCGGGCCGCGATGGCCTCCAGGACGGTGGACATGCCGACCAGGTCGCCGCCCATCACGCGGACCATGTTGATCTCGGCCGGGGTCTCGTAGTGCGGGCCGGGGAACTGGACGTAGACGCCCTCCTCCAGGGTCTCGTCGACCTCCTTGCACAGCGCGCGCAGCCGCGGCGAGTACAGGTCGGTGAGGTCCACGAAGTTCGCGCCGACGATGGGCGAGGCCGCCGTCAGGTTGAGGTGGTCGCTGATCAGCACCGGCTGGCCGGGGCGCATGCCCTCGCGCAGACCGCCGCAGCCGTTGGTCAGGACGATGGTCTTGCAGCCCGCGGCCACGGCGGTGCGCACTCCGTGGGCGACGGCGGCGACGCCACGGCCCTCGTAGTAGTGGGTGCGGCCGAGGAAGACCAGGGCGCGCTTGTCGCCGATCTTGTACGAGCGGACCTTGCCGCCGTGACCCTCGACGGCCGGCGGCGGGAAGCCGGGCAGCTCGGTGACCGGGAACTCGGCCTCCGGGGCGCCGAGCGCGTCCGCGGCGGGGGCCCAGCCGGAGCCCATCACCAGGGCGACGTCGTGGTTCTCGACGCCGGTCAGCTCGCGCAGGCGCGCGGCGGCGGCCTCGGCGGCCTCGTACGGGGTGGCAGTAGCGTTCACTGACTCTCTCGCCTCGGGGAGGGGGGTCCGAGGAGGGGTCGCCCCGGACGGATCTGATACGCGAAGCAGCCTAGCCCGAGAATCCCTACGCGCGTAGATGACGGCCCGCACGGACCTGCGATCGTTGTCTTGTCGTTTCCGACGAAGCGACGGCGGAAGGGCGGCCGGACGAACACTCGGCGCCCCGAGACCCGAGACCCGAGACCCGAGACCCGAGACCCGAGCCCCGAGACCCGCCGCGAGCCCCGAGGCCCGGCCCGAAGACCCGGCCCAAGGCCCGGCGGCCTCAGCAGGGGCGCTTGCGCAGTTCCATCACATAGTCGTGCGGGGCGCCCGCCGACTCCGCCGCGTCCGCGACCTCGCCCAGGTAGCGGGCGGACGGCAGCCCGCCCTCGTACGCGTTCAGGACGTACAGCCAGGTCGGCTCCTCGCCGTCCAGGGTGTGCACCCGCACCCGCATCCGCCGGTAGATGTCGAGGCCGACACCCTCCCAGCGGTCCATCGACTCCTCGTCCATCGGCGCGATGTCGTACAGGGCGACGAAGACCTGCGAGCGCGGCGCCTCCACGATGGTGGCGAGCGCGCCCTCCCAGCCCATCTGCTCCCCGCCGAAGGTCAGCCGCCAGCCGTTCAGCCAGCCGGTGCCGCGCAGCGGCGAGTGCGGAGCGCGGCGCGTCATCAGCCGCGCGTCGAGGTTGCCGGCGTAGGCGGCGTAGAGCGACATGGGGTCGAGGGTACGGGAGCGCGGGGGGTTGTCGACGAGCGGCGGGGTGCGGCCGGGACGGGGAGGGGGCGGGGAGGGAGTGGTCGGGGAGCGGGCGGGGAGCGGGGCGGGGGCCGGGTGGGGCGGGTGGCCGGGAAACGACCCCGGCGCGTGCCGCGCGGGCGGGTACGGGACAATGGGGTACGCACTTGAAGCGTGCGGGACAATGGCGTACGCACTGCAGCCCAGCGGGGGACCCCCCGGCAGAACGAGAGCGCGAGGCGTAGATCCCAGTGACCCGGATCGTGATCATCGGCGGCGGACCCGGCGGATACGAGGCGGCCCTGGTGGGCGCCCAACTCGGCGCGGAGGTGACCGTCGTCGACTGCGACGGCCTCGGCGGCGCGTCCGTCCTGACCGACTGCGTTCCCTCCAAGACCCTGATCGCCACCGCCGAGGTGATGACCACCTTCGACTCCTCGTACGAGGAGCTGGGCATCATCGTCGCGGACGACACCCCGCACCTGGAGCAGGCCGCCCGGGTGGTCGGCGTCGACCTGGGCAAGGTCAACCGACGGGTGAAGCGCCTGGCGCTCGCCCAGTCGCACGACATCACCGCCTCCGTCACCCGGGCGGGCGCCCGGGTGCTGCGCGGCCGCGGCCGGCTCTCCGGGCGGCAGGGCATGGACGGTTCCCGCCAGGTGATCGTCACCGCCGCCGACGGCACCGAGGAGACGCTGACCGCCGACGCCGTCCTGATCGCCACCGGCGGTCACCCGCGCGAGCTGCCGGACGCCAAGCCGGACGGCGAGCGGATCCTCAACTGGACCCAGGTCTACGACCTGAAGGAGCTCCCCGAGGAGCTCATCGTGGTCGGTTCCGGTGTCACCGGCGCCGAGTTCGCCGGTGCCTACCAGGCGCTCGGTTCCCGGGTCACCCTGGTCTCCTCGCGCGACCGGGTGCTGCCGGGCGAGGACCCGGACGCCGCCGCCGTCCTGGAGGACGTGTTCCGCCGCCGCGGCATGAACGTGATGGCCCGCTCCCGCGCCGAGTCCGCCAAGCGGGTCGGCGACCGGGTCGAGGTCACCCTGTCGGACGGCCGGGTCATCACCGGAAGCCACTGCCTGATGGCCGTCGGCGCCATCCCGAACTCCGCGGGCATGGGTCTTGAGGAGGCCGGGGTACGGCTCAAGGACTCCGGCCACATCTGGACCGACAAGGTCTCCCGCACCTCCGCCCCCGGCGTGTACGCGGCGGGCGACGTCACCGGTGTCTTCGCGCTGGCCTCGGTGGCCGCGATGCAGGGCCGGATCGCGATGTACCACTTCCTCGGCGACGCGGTGGCCCCGCTCAACCTGAAGACGGTCTCCTCCAACGTCTTCACCGACCCCGAGATCGCCACCGTCGGCTACAGCCAGGCCGACGTGGACGCGGGCAAGATCGACGCCCGGGTGGTGAAGCTGCCGCTGCTGCGCAACCCGCGCGCCAAGATGCAGGGCATCCGGGACGGCTTCGTGAAGATCTTCTGCCGTCCGGGCACCGGCATCGTGGTCGGCGGTGTGGTCGTCGCGCCCCGCGCGAGTGAGCTGATCCATCCGATCTCGATCGCGGTCGACAACAATCTGACCGTCGAACAGATCGCAAATGCTTTCACCGTGTACCCCTCCCTGTCGGGCTCGATCGCGGAAGTGGCACGGCAGTTGCACACCCGAAAGGCCGCGGGCGAGGCGTAGCCACCCGGCCGATCAAGGCCCCGGCCTGCGGGAACGGTTCGCCGACTCGGACAACCCCCGGCAAGCCGGGGCATAGCCATGGCATCTCGGCGGTCAACGGCGGGGTCTCCCATATCACTTGGGGACCCCGCCTGTGTGCATCTTCTGCAATTCGGCCCATAGTGCTGAAAAGCATCGGCGGGTCACGTTACTGTCAGTTTCGTGTTCGCTGCAGAACGTCGCCAGTTGATCCTCGAAATGGTGCGCGCCAATGGAGCCGTGTCGCTCCGCGAGCTCGCCCGCGTCGTCCAGACCTCAGAAGTGACCGTACGGCGAGACGTGCGGGCGCTTGAGGCAGAAGGACTCCTCGACCGCCGCCACGGCGGTGCGGTGCTGCCGGGCGGTTTCACCCGCGAGTCCGGTTTCCCGCAGAAATCCCATCTCGCGACCGCCGAGAAGACCGCCATCGCCGACGTCGCCGCGAGCCTCGTCGACGAGGGCGAGGCCATCGTCGTCGGCGCGGGCACCACCACCCAGGAGCTGGCCCGTCGGCTCGCCCGGGTACCCGGGCTCACCGTGGTCACCAACTCGCTGCTCGTCGCCCAGGCCCTCGCGCACGCCAACCGGGTCGAGGTCGTCATGACCGGCGGCACCCTGCGCGGCTCCAACTACGCCCTGGTGGGCAGCGGGGCCGAGCAGTCGCTCCAGGGGCTGCGGGTCTCCCGGGCCTTCCTGTCCGGCAGCGGGCTGACCGCCGAGCGCGGTCTGTCCACGTCCAACATGCTCTCCGCGAGCGTGGACCGGGCGTTGGTGCAGGCGGCGGCGGAGGTGGTGGTCCTCGCCGACCACACCAAGCTGGGCACCGACACCATGTTCCAGACGGTGCCGACCGACGTGATCACCCGGCTGGTCACCGACGAGCCCCCGTCGCACGACGAGCGGGCCCTCACCGAGCTCCAGGCCCTGGCCGACCAGGGCGTGCAGATCGCGGTGGCCGGCACCGGGGCGCACGGCGGCGAGCACCACCCCCCGGGCGGCCGCCCGCGCCGTGACCTGCCGCTGCCCGGGCAGCGCGGCCGGATGCCGGGCGGCGGTCAGTTCCGGGGCGGCCCGGGCGGTCCGCTCGGTGCCGATGTGCTGGCGCCCGAGCGCACGGCCCGGGTGGCGGACATGCGCCGCCGTTAGGCGTCGCTGTCCGCGGCGGTGGCCGGCCCGGCGGTGGCCGGTCCGGCGGTGGCCGGTCCGGTGGTGGACCCGGTGGCGGGCCCGGTGACCGGGCCCTGCCGCAGCTCGCCCTGCCTCGACTCCTCGGGGCGCGGGCCCAGGCCCCGTACCGTCAGATCCAGCAACCGGGCCGCCAACTCCTCGTCCTCCGGGGCGCGTTCGGCGGCCAGCGCGATGGCGTGGGTGAGCTTCATCAGATCGCCGATCGCCACGTCGGCGCGCACCGCGCCCGACTCCCGCGCCCGGTCGAGCAGTCGCGTCCCGGCCGCCCGCAGTGGCTCGCCGCACTCGGCGAGCGCCGAACTCCGGTCGTACGACGTCGACATGAGGGCGATCGAGAGCCCCCGGTACTCGCCCGCGTGGGCGATCAGGGTGCGCAGCCAGTCGACCAGCGCGGCGCCCGGGTCGCGCGCCCCCGCGAGCTCCGCCGAGCGGTCGAGCAGCGCGGCGATGCCGTCCCTGACGATCGCGCCGAGCAGCGCCTCCCGGGTCGGGAAGTGCCGGTAGAGGGTGCCGATGCCGACCCCGGCCCGCCGCGCGATGTCCTCAAGGGACGCGTCCGTGCCGTGCGCGGCGAAGGCGGCACGGGCCTCGGCCAGCAGCCGCTCACGGTTGCGGCGCGCGTCGGCACGCATGGGCGGTCCTCCCGGGGAGAGTGGCGGCGGTACGGCGAAGGGCCCGCGGGCGGCTGACGCCCGGGGCCCTTCGTACGGTAGCGGCTGCGGAGGTCAGTCCTTGATCTCGCAGATCGCCGCACCCGAGGTGATCGAGGCGCCGACCTCGGCGCTCAGGCCCTTGACGGTGCCGGAGCGGTGCGCGTTCAGCGGCTGCTCCATCTTCATGGCCTCCAGGACGACGATCAGGTCGCCCTCCTTGACCTCCTGGCCCTCCTCGACGGCCACCTTCACGATGGTGCCCTGCATCGGGGAGGCGAGGGTGTCGCCGGAGGCGGTCGGGCCGGACTTCTTCGCGGCGCGGCGCTTCGGCTTGGCACCGGCGGCGAGGCCGGTGCGGGCGAGCGACATGCCGAGCGAGGACGGCAGCGAGACCTCAAGACGCTTGCCGCCGACCTCGACGACGATCGTCTCGCGGCCGGACTCGTCCTCGTCCGCGTCGGCGCCCGCCGGGGCGAACGGCTTGATCTCGTTGACGAACTCGGTCTCGATCCACCGGGTGTGGATGCGGAACGGGTCGCTGGTGAACGCCGGGTCGACCACCACGGCCTGGTGGAACGGGATGGCGGTGGCCATGCCCTCCACCTTGAACTCGCCGAGCGCGCGGGCGGCGCGCTGCAGCGCCTGCTCACGGGTGGCGCCGGTGACGATCAGCTTCGCGAGCAGCGAGTCCCAGGCCGGGCCGATGACCGAGCCGGACTCGACGCCCGCGTCCAGGCGGACGCCGGGGCCGGTGGGCGGCGCGAAGAGGGTGACGGTGCCGGGGGCCGGGAGGAAGTTGCGGCCCGGGTCCTCGCCGTTGATGCGGAACTCGAAGGAGTGGCCGCGGATCTCCGGGTCGCCGTAGCCGAGTTCCTCGCCGTCGGCGATCCGGAACATCTCACGGACCAGGTCGATGCCGGTGACCTCTTCGGTGACCGGGTGCTCGACCTGGAGCCGGGTGTTGACCTCCAGGAAGGAGATGGTGCCGTCGACGCCGACCAGGAACTCGACGGTTCCGGCGCCGACATAACCGGCCTCCTTGAGGATCGCCTTCGACGCGGCGTACAGCTCCGCGTTCTGCGCCTCGGTCAGGAACGGCGCGGGCGCCTCCTCGACCAGCTTCTGGTGGCGGCGCTGGAGCGAGCAGTCACGGGTGGAGACGACCACCACGTTGCCGTGCGAGTCGGCGAGGCACTGGGTCTCGACGTGCCGCGGCTTGTCCAGGTAGCGCTCGACGAAGCACTCGCCGCGGCCGAAGGCGGCGACGGCCTCGCGGACGGCGGAGTCGTACAGCTCCGGCACCTCTTCGAGGGTGCGGGCGACCTTGAGGCCGCGGCCGCCACCGCCGAAGGCCGCCTTGATGGCGATCGGCAGGCCGTGCTCCTCGGCGAAGGCGACGACCTCGTCGGCACCGGACACCGGGTCGGGCGTGCCGGCCACCAGCGGGGCACCGGCGCGCTGCGCGATGTGCCGGGCGGCCACCTTGTCACCGAGGTCGCGGATGGCCTGCGGCGGCGGGCCGATCCAGATCAGCCCGGCGTCGAGGACGGCCTGGGCGAACTCGGCGTTCTCGGAGAGGAAGCCGTAGCCCGGGTGCACCGCGTCGGCGCCCGAGTCCGCGGCCGCCTGCAGCACCTTGGCCATGTCCAGGTAACTGGTGGCCGGGGTGTCACCGCCCAGAGCGAACGCCTCGTCGGCCGCGCGGACGTGCAGGGCGTCCCGGTCCGGATCGGCGTAGACGGCTACGCTGGCGATCCCGGCATCCCGGCAGGCACGGGCGACACGAACAGCGATTTCGCCACGGTTGGCGATGAGCACCTTGCGCACGATGGCTCCCTCCTTGAAACAAGCTGAGTTTAGGGACTGCCGACACGGCCCTTCGACCCGTCCCCCCATGGTGAGCCAGCCCACATGGAGTATGGATCGAGGCTCGCTCGGGCCGTGAAATCCCTTGTCGCACCAAGGTACGCAGGGTTCCTTTACGGCACAGTAGCTCCGAGGTGTGGCGCAGGTCTCTGTTCGTGGAGCCAGTCGCCAAACGGGATTCTTTGTCGAGAACCTACGAATGGCTCAAGGATTCTTTGCCTGTCCGTCGTCCGTACGCCACCCGGTCACGGAGGTTTTCGTTCCTCGCGCGAGCCCTTGTCTCTCTCTTGTCCGCCTCTTGTCCGCCTCTTGTCCGCAGGTTTACCGGCCAGTAGCCTTCGCCCTGATGTTCGTACCGTAGGTAACAGACGTCTCAGGGGGTGGCCGAGGTGGCCCGCAGACCGATAGCACTCGTGACGGCGGCGGTGCTCCTGCTCGAAGCGCCCGGCATCGTGGCGATCAACGCGGTCATGGCCCGCTTCGTGAAGGCCCAGTCGATGTCCCTGGACGGCATGGACCCGGACGCGATGTACGCCGGCACCTGGGCGCTCGGCATCGGCTCCGGCGCGCTGCTCGTGCTGTGCGCCCTGGTGCCCCTGATCGCGGCGATCCGCGACCGCCGCCCGGCGCGCCCCGGCCGGATCCTGCTCGTCGGCTGCGCGGTGGTGCACGGCGTGCTCGGCGCGGTGACGGTGGGTCTGCTCGGCTGGGGGGCCTTCGCGTTCATGATGGTCGTGGTCGGCCTGATCGTGCTCACGCTGGTGGCGTACGGGGAGCAGCGCGGCGGCGACGGTGCGGCGCAGGCGCGGCCGGAGCCGCCGGAGGCCGTGGCCTCCGCGTGACGCCGCTCGGGCCGGTCAGGCCCAGAGGTCGGTGATCCGCACGTCCAGCTTCGCGAGCAGCGTGCGCAGCAGCGGCAGCGACAGCCCGATGACATTGCCCGGGTCGCCGTCGATGCCCTCGATGAACGGCGCCGAGCGCCCGTCGAGCGTGAACGCGCCCGCCACGTGCAGCGGTTCGCCGCTGGCGACGTACGCGGCGATCTCCTCGTCCGTGGGCTGCCCGAAGCGCACCACGGTGGAGGCGGTGGCCGACTCGTAGCGCTTGGTGGTGGTGTCGAAGACGCAGTGGCCGGTCTGCAGGATGCCGACCCGGCCGCGCATCGCGTGCCAGCGGGCGGTGGCCTCGGCGGCGTCGGCGGGCTTGCCGAGCGCCTGGCCGTCCAGTTCGAGGACCGAGTCGCAGCCGATGACGAGGGCGCCGGACGCCTCCGGGCGGGCGGCCACGTGCGCGGCCTTCGCCTCGGCGAGGGCGAGCGCCAGCTCGGCGGGGGTCGGCGCGTGCGTCTTGTCCTCGTCGACACCGCTCACGATCACCTCCGGCGCGAGACCGGCCTGCTTGAGCAGTCCGAGCCGGGCGGGGGAGGCGGAGGCGAGCACGACACGGCGGCGATCAGCAGTCATGGGGGCAGCTTAGGCCGTGGCCCGGGCGCCCGCTGCGGCTCCGGGGCCCGGTCGGCGTCCGCGGTTCACCGCCAGCCGACCGCGAACATCGCCACCACCATCGCCAGCGCGAGCAGGAAACCGGCGCGCCGCAGCATCGCCTGCATGTCGCGCATTTCCTTCGGGGGTTCGTTCTCGGGGTCGGACCACAGCATGTTCTCGATGCTGCGGCAGGCCCGGCGCGGGCGCCTGAGTACGGGTACTCAAGCGCCCGGTGTGAAAGGACTAGTCCTCTCGCCGCCCACTTGTCCGGACAAGTGGTGGAGGGGTCAGGGGTCTAGGCAGGCCAGTAGGTGCGCGCCCAGGAGTGCGGGCCCGGCCGGGGCCGTACCCCGCGGGCGATCCTGGCGGGGTCGGACCAGCCCTCGGGAGCCCCCGGGCCGCCGCCGGACGCGGCCGCCGCCGTGGCCGCGGCCCGGGCCTGGACCACCGCCAGTGCGGCGGCCAGCTCCTCCGGGGTCGGGTTGCCTCGTACGACCCTGATCGTCTCGGTCATGGCCGTCGTCTTGGTCATCTCGGTCACCTCGTCGGTCCTCCCGGGCCTAGAGTGGGATGTTGCCGTGCTTCTTCGGGGGCAGGGATTCCCGCTTGGTGCGCAGCTGACGCAGCCCCTTCACGATCTGCGGGCGGGTGTCGGACGGCAGGATCACCCCGTCGATGTAGCCGCGCTCGGCCGCGATGTACGGGTTGAGCAGGGTGTCCTCGTACTCCTGGATCAGCCGGGTGCGCACCGCCTCGACGTCCTCGCCGTTCGCCTCGGCCTCGGCGAGGGTGCGCCGGTGCAGGATGTTCACCGCGCCCTGCGCGCCCATCACCGCGATCTGCGCGGTCGGCCAGGCCAGGTTGAGGTCGGCGCCCAGGTGCTTGGAGCCCATCACGTCGTATGCGCCGCCGAACGCCTTGCGGGTGATGACGGTGATCAGCGGGACGGTCGCCTCGGCGTACGCGTAGATCAGCTTCGCGCCGCGCCGGATGATGCCGCCGTACTCCTGGTCCACGCCCGGCAGGAAGCCCGGCACGTCGACGAAGGTCAGCACCGGGATGTTGAAGGCGTCGCAGGTGCGCACGAAGCGCGCGGCCTTCTCGGAGGCGTTGATGTCGAGGCAACCGGCGAACTGCATCGGCTGGTTGGCGACCACGCCGACCGGGAGGCCCTCGACGCGGCCGAAGCCGGTGAGGATGTTCGGCGCGAACAGCGCCTGGGTCTCCAGGAATTCACCGTCGTCGAGGACGTGCTCGATCACCGTGTGCATGTCGTACGGCTGGTTCGCGGAGTCCGGGATCAGCGTGTCGAGCTCGCGGTCCTCGTCGCTCGCCTCGGTCTCGGCGGTCTCCGGGAACGCGGGCGGCTCGGAGAGGTTGTTCGAAGGCAGGTAGGACAGCAGGGACTTGACGTACTCGATCGCGTCCTTCTCGTCGCCCGCCATGTGGTGCGCGACGCCCGAGGTGGTGTTGTGGGTGCGGGCGCCGCCCAGCTCCTCGAAGCCCACGTCCTCACCGGTGACCGTCTTGATGACGTCCGGGCCGGTGATGAACATGTGCGAGGTCTGGTCGACCATCACCGTGAAGTCGGTGATCGCGGGGGAGTACACCGCGCCGCCCGCGCACGGCCCGACGACCAGGGAGATCTGCGGGATCACGCCGGAGGCGTGGGTGTTGCGGCGGAAGATCTCGCCGTACATGCCGAGCGCGGACACGCCCTCCTGGATGCGGGCGCCGCCGGAGTCGTTGATGCCGACGACCGGGCAGCCGGTCTTCAGGGCGAAGTCCATCACCTTGATGATCTTCTGGCCGTAGACCTCGCCGAGCGCGCCGCCGAACACGGTGAAGTCCTGCGAGAAGACCGCGACCGGGCGGCCGTCCACGGTGCCGTAACCGGTCACGACGCCGTCGCCGTACGGACGGTTCTGCTCAAGACCGAAGTTGGTGGAGCGGTGCCGGGCCAGCTCGTCCAGCTCCACGAACGAGCCTTCGTCGAGCAGCAGTGCGATCCGCTCGCGCGCGGTGAGCTTGCCCTTCGCGTGCTGCTTCTCGACCGCCCGCTCGGAACCGGCGTGGGTGGCCTCGCCGGTCCGGCGCATCAGATCCGCGATCTTGCCCGCGGTCGTGTGAATGTCGATCTCGTCGTGCTCTGCCGGCTCGGACATCGGGATGCGGCTCCCTGCCTGGTCACGGGGGGTTCGTTGACTACGAATGGGCTACTGCTGAGCTACTGACCCGTAGCGTATCGGCGTCGATACCGTTCGGCAGTGCGGCGTTTGCCACACCTACGCTGGCTTGCATGACGTCCTCCCAAGGCTCAGCGGGACACCGGTCCGACCTCGACCGCCCCCCGCTCGACGCTCCCGCACTGCGCAGCGCGCTCGTCCGCCCCGACGGCCTGTGGACCTCCCTCGACGTGGTCGACTCCACCGGCTCCACCAACTCCGATCTCGCCGCCCGCGCCGACGAACTCCCCGAGGGCGCGGTCCTCGTCGCCGAGGAACAGACCTCCGGCCGCGGCCGCCTCGACCGCACCTGGAGCGCGCCCGCCCGCTCCGGCGTCTTCGTCTCCGTACTGCTCAAGCCGGACGTGCCGGTGCACCGCTGGGGCTGGCTGCCGCTGCTCACCGGGGTGGCCGCCGCGCGCGGCCTCGGCGAGGCCGCGGGAGCCGACCTCTCCCTCAAGTGGCCCAACGACCTCCTTGTACGCGTCGACGGCGAAGAACGGAAGACCGGCGGCATCCTCGCCGAGCGGGCCGGCGCCGACGGCGTCGTCATCGGCCTCGGCATCAACGTCACCCTCCGCCCGGCGGAACTCCCGGTCCCGGCCGCGGGCTCCCTGCTGCTCGCCGGAGCCGCCGCGACCGACCGTGACGCGCTGCTCGTCGCCGTACTGCGTTCACTCGAACAGTGGTACGGCGACTGGGCCCGCGCCGACGGCGACCCCGAGCGCTCCGGCCTCCAGGCCGCGTACACCGCCGCCTGCGCCACGCTGGGGCGCCGGGTGCGGGCCGAGCTGCCCGGCGAGCGGGTGCTGGAGGGCGAGGCGGTGGCGGTGGACGGGGACGGGCGTCTGGTGGTGGAGACGGAGGGCGGCGGCACGGAGGCGGTGGCGGCGGGGGACATCGTGCATGTGCGGGCGGCGGGGTAGGGGCCTCGGGTACGGGGCCTGGCGGGGCCTGGGGCCGTCCGTCGTGGGTGCGGGGGCCGGGGTCTCCGCGGGGGTGGGCCCCCGCCCCGCCGGACGGGGAGGGTGAAGGTGGGTGGGGAAGCGGGTGGGCGGAGGTCCGCTCGGCCTCCGTCCGGCCGCCCCGGGGAGTGGGGCTTCACCCGTTCACCCGGCCGTCGCGGGCGTCCGGGGACGGGTTCCGGCGTGAGCCAGCACACACCTGCCGTATCGTGGACCGCGATCCACGCGACAGATCGGCAGGACAGTGGGCAGGGAACGGGCAGGAGGCGGCCGGTGACCGTCGACGACGCGAACAACGGCGGCGCGGCCGAACCAGCTGAACCAGCCGACCCACCCTCGGCCTATCCGACCCCGCACCATGTCGTCGACCACACGGCCGAGCCGACCGACGACCCGCTGGCGATCCGGCTCGAACAGCTGATCCTCGGCGCGGACCGCCGCTACACGCCCTTCCAGGCCGCCCGCACCGCCGGTGTCTCCATGGAGCTCGCCTCCCGCTTCTGGCGCGCGATGGGCTTCGCCGACATCGGCCAGGCCAAGGCGCTCACCGAGGCCGACGTGCTCGCGCTGCGGCGGCTGGCCGGTCTGGTCGAGGCGGGGCTGCTGAGCGAGCCGATGGCGGTGCAGGTCGCCCGGTCCACCGGACAGACCACCGCGCGGCTCGCGGAATGGCAGATCGACTCCTTCCTGGAGGGCCTGACCGAGCCCCCCGAGCCCGGCATGACCCGCACCGAGGTCACGTACCCCCTGGTCGAGCTGCTCCTGCCCGAGCTGGAGGAGTTCCTGATCTACGTGTGGCGGCGCCAGCTCGCCGCCGCCACCGGCCGCGTCGTGCAGGCGGCCGACGACGAGGAGATGGTGGACCGGCGGCTCGCCGTCGGCTTCGCCGACCTGGTCGGCTTCACCCGGCTCACCCGCCGCCTTGAGGAGGAGGAGCTCGGCGAGCTGGTGGAGGCGTTCGAGACGACCTGCGCCGACCTCGTGGCCGCGCACGGCGGGCGGCTCATCAAGACCCTCGGCGACGAGGTCCTGTACGCGGCGGACGACGCGGGCACGGCGGCCGAGATCGGCCTTCGCCTGATCGAGACCCTCGGCCACGACGAGACCATGCCCGCGCTGCGCGTGGGCATCGCGTTCGGCACGGTGACGACCCGGATGGGCGATGTCTTCGGCACCACCGTGAACCTGGCCAGCAGGCTCACCTCGATAGCCCCGAAGGACGCGGTCCTGGTCGACAGCGCCTTCGCGGAGGAGCTGACGAGGACCGGTGAGGCACCCGTCTCCGAGACGCAGGCCGCCGAGGAGGCCGCCCGCGCCGAGAAGGAGGGCGAACAGCCCCCCGCGTACCGCTTCGCGCTCCAGCCGATGTGGCAGCGCCCGGTGCGTGGACTCGGGGTCGTGGAGCCCTGGCTGCTGGGCCGCCGCCCGACCTAGGGGGTGTCCTAGGATCCCGGTGAACAGTCGTTAACCGGGAGGGTGTGTCGGTCATGTCCGAGCAGTCCGAGCAGTCCGAAGAGCGTTTTGGCGAGTTCGTGCTGGTGCGCAGGGCGGCGCACGTCGCCGAGCTGGTCCTGGACCGCCCCAAGGCGATGAACGCGGTCTCCTCGGAGATGGCCCGCTCGCTCGGCGCCGCCTGCGCCGCGCTCGCCGCCGACCCGGCGGTCCGGGTCACCGTGCTGACCTCGTCCAACGACCGGGCCTTCTGCGTCGGCGCCGACCTCAAGGAGCGCAACTCCTTCAGCGACGCCGAGCTGGTCCGGCAGCGGCCGGTGGCCCGCGCCGCGTACACCGGGGTGCTGGAACTGCCGATGCCGACCGTCGCGGCCGTGCACGGCTTCGCGCTCGGTGGCGGGTACGAGCTGGCGCTCGCCTGCGACGTGATCGTGGCGGACGCGACGGCCGTGGTCGGACTGCCCGAGGTGTCGGTCGGCGTGATCCCCGGCGGCGGCGGTACGCAGCTGCTGCCGCGCCGGGTGGGCGCGGCGCGCGCCGCCGAACTGGTCTTCACGGCCCGCCGGGTGGAGGCGGCGGAGGCCCGCGAGCTCGGTCTGGTGGACGTGCTCGCCGAGGACGCCCGTACGGCGGCCCTGGAGCTGGCCGGGCGGATGGCGGCGAACTCGCCGGTCGGCCTGCGGGCGGCGAAGCGCGCGATGCGGCTCGGGCAGGGGCTCGACCTGCGGGCGGGCCTGGAGGTCGAGGACGCGGCCTGGCGTTCGGTGGCGTTCTCGGGCGACCGGGCGGAGGGCGTGGCGGCGTTCAACGAGAAGCGCCGCCCGGAGTGGCCGGGCGAGTAGCCGACCGCCCGAACAAGCCCCCCAAGTCCCTCAAGCCCCCCTCCGGCCCCCTTTGTCACTATTTGCACGAAATGTCACTTACGGTGACGTCTCGGAAGGGAAAACGGACCAAACCTCCCTAAGCTGGAGGAATGGGAGAGGACGTGCGGCTGCGGGCGGTAGTGGCGCTGGCTCAGGCGATGGCGGCGGCGCACACTCCGCGGGAGTTCTGGCGGATCGCCGCGCTGGGCGCGGCGGAGGCGCTCGGGGGCAGCTTCGCGGCCCTGTCCGTCTGGGAGCGGGACCACGGCCGGTTGAAGGTCCTGGTCAACGCGGGGGACCGGGCGCCGGGCGAGGAGGAGTTCCCGGACGCGGAGACGTATCCGGTGCACCAGTTCCCGGAGATCACCGAGTTCCTGCACGAGCAGTGGGCGGGCGGCGGCGAGCCGGACGCCTGGGTGGAGACGGCGCAGGACCCGGTCCCGACCGGCCGGGTCACCGGCCTGTGGCGGCGCGGCCGGGGCAGCTGCGTGGTCGCGCCGATCGTGCTGCACGGGCGCGCGTGGGGCGAGTTGTACGTGGCGCGCCCGGCCGGCACCGAGCCGTTCGGGCGCGCCGACGCGGACTTCGCGACGGTGCTCGCGGCGGTCGTCGCGGCCGGGATCGCGCAGGCGGAGCGCCTGGAGGAGGTCCGCAAGCTGGCGTTCACGGACCCGCTGACGGGCCTGGCCAACCGCAGGGCGGTCGACACCCGGCTCGACGAGGCGATCGAGCGGTACCGGGCGGACGGCTCGGTGGTGAGCCTCCTCGTGTGCGACCTGAACGGCCTGAAGCGGGTCAACGACACCCACGGGCACGCGGTCGGCGACCGACTGCTGGAACGGTTCGGCTCGGTCCTCTCCCGGTGCGGGGCGATGCTCCCGGGGGCGCTGGCGGCGCGGCTCGGCGGCGACGAGTTCTGTCTGCTGACGGTCGGTCCGACGGCGGACGAGGTGGTGGCGGTGGCGGAGGAACTGTGCGTGCGGGCCGCCGAGCTGGAGCTGGGCGAGGGCGTGGCGTGCGGGGTCGCCTCGACGGGCGACCCGATCGGGCCCCTGAAGTCCGCCCGCCGCCTGTTCCGCCTGGCGGACGCGGCCCAGTACCAGGCGAAGGCCGCCCGCTCCAGCAAACCGGTGGTGGCGGGCCGCGACGGCGCGGTCATCCGCCTGGCCGACGCCCCACCCGGCACCCGCGACCGCCGCCGCTTCCGCGACGCGCCACCGGCGTGACGACAACCCGCGACGCCACCTCCCCCGACCCGCAGGGCGATGGCGCACCCAGGCCCGGTGAAGCGGTGGGCGGGGGTACGACGTGAGGGGGCCGGGGTCGCAGGTACGGGGTGTCCGGACGTAAAGGGCCGGAGCTCGCGCGGAGCGCGGCGAGGCACAGTCCGGACACCCCGTACCGGAGACCGCGGCCCCCGCCCCCACCACCCGGCCCCGGCCGCCCGTGCAGCGCCCCGCCCGCCCGCGCAGCGCCCCCGCGCAGCGCACCCGCACCGCCCGCCCGCGCCGCGCAACCCCGCGCCGCGCAACCGCTCACCCCGCAACCGCGCGCCACGCGCCCCCACCCGCGCCCCTTGCCGACCGCCCCACCCCTCCCTAGCATCCCCGGGCACCAAGGCCCCGCACCCGCCGGGCCCGCCACCACCGCCCAAGGGGGATACCCGATGCGCCGATTACGAAAGGGCCTGGCGTTCCTGGGGGCGTTGAGCCTCCTGCCCGTCCTCGCGGTCTCCGCGCACGCGGAGCCGTCCGAGTCCGCCGCCGCGTCCGGACCGCTCTCCGCCGACCGGATCGCCGCGCTCTCCCCGGAACGTCAGGCCGAGGTCCTCGGCCCGCTGCGGCTCGCCGCCGATGCCGCCGCGCAGGTCGGCCGGGGCGCGGCCTGGGCGGACCGCTACACGCAGGTCGAACTGGCCCCCGACTACCGCTCGGTGAACGTCTATCTGACCGATACGAGCCCCGCCCAGACCGCCCGCTTCCGGGCGGCCGCGCACCGCGCGAACCCGCAGGCGGACACCGGTCTCCTGCACGTCCGGCAGGCGAAGAAGTCCGCGAAGGCGCTGCGCGCGGAGATCGACGCCCTGACCCACCGCGCGAACCTCCCCTTCACCGTCTCGCTCGCGGGCTCGTCCCCGGACGGCTCGCGCATCCAGCTCTCCGTCGACAAACCGGCCGCGGCCCGCACCTATCTCGCCTCCCCGACGGTCACGGCGGCGCGCACGGCCGACGCCACCCCGGTGACCGTCAGCCAGGCCGCGCCCTCCGCGCCGCTCAACCGCTGGAACGACTCCTCGCCGTTCTACGCGGGCGCCGCGCTCGGTCCGGCGAGCGGCGACCGCTCGTACTGCACGAGCGGCATACCCGCGATCAGCACCTGGGACGGGCGGCAGTGGCTGGTCACGGCCGGGCACTGCTACAACGTCAACGACAACGTGTGGACGGCCGGCGGCACGTACATCGGCCAGGTCAAGTTCAAGAAGCCGGAGCTGGACTCCGTCTTCATCGAGACCCCGACGAACCGCTACACGTGGGACGGCGTCGACGCGGCGGGCTACACCCGCTACCTCAACGGCGTCCGGAACGTGGCCGTCGGTGACTTCACCTGCCAGCTCGGCTACAACTCCAAGGTCGTCTGCAACATCCGTACGGTGTACGCGGGCAACTCCAGCTGGGTCGTCAACGGGACGACGGTCTGGGGCAGTTACGGCGTCCCGCACAACGGCGGCATCGTCGGCCGGGGCGGCGACAGCGGCGGCCCGGTCATCTTCATCAACGACCCCAACTCCCGTCAGCTGAACGGCATCGTGAGCTACGGCTACGGATGCAACGCCAGCAAGGAGTGCAGCACGGGGCTCGCGTGGGTCGACGTGTGGTCGATCTTCAACGGCTTCGCGATCAAGCTGAACCCGTCCTGACCGTCCCAACCGTCCCGGCCGTGCCGGTCGTTCCGATCAGCGCGTCGGCGCACGGAGCGCACAACGTCTCCTCGCCGACCGGCCGGAACAGCATCGGCTGAAGGTGCGCGCCCTCGCACTCCCGGGCCTCCGCCAGCCGCGCCGAGACGCGCGGCCCGGCGGACGGCCCGGGAGCCGGGGGTGCCACCGAAGGCACCGGAGTCAGGGGCGTCACCTCGCGGAGCAGATACCGTACGAGCCCGCCGGGCCGGTGCACCGGCGTGCCGTTCCTCGGCAGGCTGCGCAGGATGTGGTCGTGCACGGAGGTGACGCTGTGCCCGGCGGTGAGCCAGCGCGCGGCGAGGCGGGCCAGTTCGTCGCGCATGCCGCGCGGGATGAACCGCAGGGCGGGGGAGAGGAGGGGCAGCGCACCGATGAGGCCGAGCCGGGCCTCCTCGGGGATGCCCGGCTCGGCCTCGGAAATCTCCGCCTCGGGAACCTCCGCCTCGGGAACCTCGGCCTCGGGAACCTCCGCCTCGGGAGCCTCCGGCCCACCCCCGCCCCCGCCCTCGCCCTCCGTCTCGGCCGGACGGTTGGAGGTGTCTTCGACAGGGTCTTTCTTTGGAGGACCGTCGGTGCCCGGGGTGGTCGGCTCACCGACCGCCGGAACCCGGGGACCCGGTGCCACCTGGTGCGTTCCCGGTGGACGGCCGCCGAGCAGCTTCGCCGCCTCCGCGGCGCTCAACGGGCGGTTGGACACGAGCTGTCGGGTCTCCCACCGCCCGCCGGGGCCCTGTGTCCGCAGCTCGTGGACGAAGCCCTCCGCCATCAGCTGTCGCTTGGCCCGGGTGAACGCGCACCCTCGGATCCCGGCGCGCTCGGCCGTTCGGGAGAGTGATTCCCTGGCGCCTTCCGGGAGCGAGAGCTGCCAGGTCAGGAGCCGCACGGCGTCGGAACAGAGCCGGGGGTGCCGGATGATCTCGTGGTCGAACGGGGTGAAGCAGCGCGAGGGCGCGATAAAGTGCCGGTACATCACGGGTGGAGTCCTGTCCACTGGTGGTCGAGGCCCTCGTGGATGGTTCCCGCCATCGCGAGGGCCGTTCAATGCGGCGAACGTACCGCACGGCATATGCCCGAAACGCCACGTCGAGTGAAAATCCCTCGTGTGAGTGACGATCAGTCATCACCCGCTGTCTGTACGGGGGTTCGCCGCTCGGGAGACGTGCTGATGACCCGTACGGCTCCGCGCGGCGTCAGACTCTCCCGCTCCTGCGGACTCGCCGTCCAGCACTGGTCGACGGCCGCCTGCCACACGTATCCGCTGGGTCGGACCAGGATCAGCGTGTCCGCGTGCACGCAGTGCACTTCGCCCGTGAGGGCCCTGGTCGCGTCCGTCACGATGTCGCCCTGCCGGTACCTCATCACGCTCCCTTTCTGATGGATCTCCTCGACTACCCCTTCACGATGGCGCGGACGCCCCTACGCTCACCAGGAGTTGGGTTCCGGCGTTGCGGGTGAGGAACGAGGCATATGCCAGGGGCAAAGGAGTTGGATCCGGGGGAGAGCATCGAGCAGTACCTCGGGAACGCGGTGCGGGAAGCGCGCCTCGCGCTGGGCCGGGACTGGACCCAGGCGGTCGTGGGGGCGAAGGTCTTCAGCAGCGGGAGTCGCATCTCGGAGGTCGAGCGCGGCGAGGACCCGCCGGACCGGGAGCTGGCGCGGAAGCTGGAGATCGTGCTGGGGCTGCCGCCGGGGACGCTGGTGAACCTGGTCAAGATCCTGACCGAGCAGAACGTCCGCGACTACGCGAAGACGTACATGCGGCGGCAGCTCGAAGCCACCGCGATACACGAGTTCTCGATCGTGGTGCCGGGTCTGCTCCAGACCGCCGACTACGCGCGCGCGGCGATGGAGGCCGGACTGGCCGGTGACGCGGGCCAGATCGGCGACTTCGTACGCCGACGGCTGGAGCGTCAGACGGTGCTCGACGGGCCAGAGCCGCCCTGGATGGTGATCGTGCTCGACGAGGCGTGCCTGCGCCGTGACCTCGGGGGCGGCCGGGTGATGCGCGAGCAGATCGAGCACCTGCTGGCGATGTCCGACCGCCCCAATGTGAACCTCCAGGTACTACCCCTGCGGGGGTCCCCGGTGGCGGGCTCCCTGGCCCTCCTCACCCTCCCCAGGGGTGGGCGTGGTGCGTACACCGAGGGTTTCAACACCGGCAACTACACTGAAGATCCGGCCGAGGTGATGCAGTTCCAGCGTGTCTATGATCTGTTGCAACAGGGTGCGTTGGGCGTGCGGGCGTCCCTCGAACTGATGCGTGCTATCGCGAAGGAACATCATGAGTGAGACCTCACCGAACTGGCACACCAGCAGCTACAGCGGTAACACCAACGACGCCTGCGTCGAGGTCGCCGACAACGCCCCCCACCTCGTCCGCGTCCGC
>NZ_JBIVFL010000001.1:807201-885177 GCF_044748125.1 Streptomyces sp. NPDC090025
CGCGACACCAAGGACCACGCCGCGGGCGAGCTGACCGCCACCCCCGCCGCCTGGGCCGCCTTCGTCGGCTACGCCCGGGGCACCCGTACCGTCTGACCTCCTGTCTCACCCCCCCAACTGCGTTCTATCGCGAAGGAACTTCATGGCTGAGACCTCTCCGAACTGGCACACCAGCAGCCACAGCGGCGCGGACAACGACGCCTGCGTCGAGGTCGCCGACAACGCCCCCCACCTCATCCGCGTCCGCGACACCAAGGACCACGCCGCGGGCGAGCTGACCGCCACCCCCGCCGCCTGGGCCGCCTTCGTCGGCTACGCCCGGGGCACCCGTACCGTCTGATCCCCACCCCGCCGCCCCCAGCGCGGACAACGCCCGCTCGGCGTGCTCGGTGCGTACCGGATCGGCGAGCGGGCGGAGGGCGAGCCGTACCAGGGCGAGCGGATTGTCGTCACCGGCGACCCGGTTGGCACTCAACTCGCCGCAGGCGGCGCACAGATGGATGAGCAGCCACTCGCCGTCCGCGCGGACGGACATGCCGAAGGCCGTCATCCGGCCGCCGCAGTCCGCCGCGCGGTCGCCGGGGATCCGGCGGTCGACGTGGCGGCTGGCCAGGCACTGCGGGCAGTGGTTGCGGTGCGCGGTGCCGGGGGCGTCGAGCGGGACGTCGAGTCGGCAGCCCACGCACCGGAAGGTGCGCGCCCGGTGCTCGCCCTGCGCGTGCAGTACATCCTTGCGCCGCTGCGGACGGCGACGGTGATGAACCTGATTGCTGCGTGACACGGCGGCGGCTCACCGACTCCCGAACGCTTCGAACGGGAACGGGGGTTGAGCCAGTGGCCGGACGGCCATGCGCATCAGGACGAACTGGTTGTCGTCCTCGCGGGCCGGGCTGGCGGTGAGCGCGTCGCAGTGCTCGCAGCGGTGGACGATCTGCCATGCGCCGGCCCGGAGCACGGCGACGGCGATCGGGGCCATCCGGCCCCCGCAGGCGTCGTGCCGGGAGCGCAGACAGGCCGCGCAGTGGCCGCGCGGTGCGCCGTCGGCGGCGTACGCGGACATGGTGGACCCGCACCAGGCGCAGGTGAAGGTGGAAGTGCTGGTGGTGTGCTGGGACACCCGGGTGCTCCTTGCTGGGAGTTGGTCATGACAGCAAGAGCAGGCCGAGCGGCCTCGTCAGAGGTCGAGGGGACCGGCGAACGCGTCCGGCGGGGGACGGTTACGCGGTACGGCGAGGCGCACTCGGCGCGGGCCGGGTCATCAACACACCCTTTCACGGGCACATGGCACAGGGGCGCATGGGCGCAGAACGGTCCAGAAGGACCCAGATCAACCCCGCCAGGCTAGCAAAGGGCCTGGCGGGGCCGTCAACGAGTTTTTCGCCGTGGGTCAGCGTCGGCCGCCGAACGTCCAGCCGTGGACCTCGACTTCGTCGTACCGGTCCGCCGTCAGGACCGCGCGAGCGGTGTCCGCGTCCGCCGCCTCGACCAGCGCGACCGTGCCGAGCCAGGCGGTGCCGTCGTCGGAGAGCAGCGGCCCGTACGCGATGAGTCCGGTCCGGTCGGCGGGCGGCTCCTGGTCGGCCGGCTCGCCCGCGCCGAGGCCGAGCACCAGGAAGCGGTCGCCGCCCGTACGGCCGCCGGGGTAGTCCCACATGGTGCGGCCGAGGAGGTTGCGCCAGCGGCGGACGAGGACGTCGCGGTAGGCGCCCGCCTGGTAGTTGGGCTCGTCGAAGGCGAAGGCCCGTACGGCGGCGGGGCCGGGCAGGTCGACGATGTGGATGCTGCCGAGGAGCGTCGAGCCGTCGGTGGTGAATATCGGGCCGCGGGCGATCAGTTCCTTCTCGAACCGGTCCATGTAGGACCAGTGGTCCTCGATGAGCGCGTCACGCAGCGGCAGCGAGCCGGGGCGGTCGCGGTGGATCACGACGAATTCCATGGGGTGAGCGTGCGGTGTCGGGGGGCCGTGTGTCGAGAGGCGTCGAGAGGCGTCGAAAGAGGGTGGCAAAAAATCTGCGCGACACAGAGAAGTGGGTTACTGTCTGCATGTCACAAAGATTGCGCCACGCAGATAAGTGCTGTTCTGGAGGATCCCATGCTCACCGTCGCCGTCACCGGCGCCACCGGCGCCCAGGGCGGAGCCACCGCCCGCGCCCTGCTCGCCGCCGGACACCACGTCCGCGCCCTCACCCGCGACCCCGGCTCACCTGCCGCCCGGGAGCTGGCCGCCCTCGGCGCGGAGCTCCGCCGGGCCGACTTCGACGACCGGGACTCGCTCGACGCCGCCCTCACCGGCGCCGACTCGCTCTTCGCCGTCACCACCCCGTTCGGCACCGACATCGCGACCGAGGTCCGGCAGGGCGCCGCCCTGATCGACGCCGCCGCCGAGGCCCGTATCGGCCACGTCGTCCTCACCTCGGCCGCCCACGCGGACCGCGCCACCGGCATCCCGCACTACGACAGCAAGGCCGCCGTCGAACGCCACCTGTACGGCTCCGGGCTCGACTGGACCGTGCTCGGCCCGGCCGCCTTCATGGACAACTACGCCGACGGCTGGACCCTGGAGAGCCTGCGCGACGGCACGTTCGCGTGGCCGATGCCCGGCGACGTACCGCTCGCCCTGATCCCCGCCACGGACATCGGCGCCTTCGCGGCCCTCGCCCTGACCCGCAGTGCCGACTTCACCGGCCGCCGCATCGACATCGCCTCCGACACCCTCACGGCCGAGGCCATGGCCACCATCCTCACCACGGCCACCGCGACCCCGATCACCCACCACCAGGTCCCGCTCGACCACGTCCGCCGCCATTCCGCCGACCTGGCCGCGATGTTCGCCTACTTCGACTCCCCGGGCCTCGACGTCGACACGACGGCCCTCCACCGCGCCCACCCCGAGATCCCCTGGACCCCCTTCGCGACCTGGGCCGCCAGCCAGCCCTGGCCGACCCTGCTGGCCCCCGCGACCGTCTGACTCCGATCACTCTGATCACTCCGACCGACTCCGCCCGCCGGGACAATTCGATCGACGAGCGCCGCCGCGATGATCGATCATGCGGCCATGCCCCTGACAGAGACCCTCGCCCGAGTCGACACGGACCTGGCCGCCGGCCGGGTTCCGGTCGCGCGTCAGCGTCTGCGCGGTCTCGTCTCGTCCTTCCCGTACGACCTGACGCTCCGCCGACGTCTGGCCGAGGTCTACCGGCGCTACGGCGACGCCGCCGAGGCCGGGCGGTGGATGTACCTCGAAGCGGACCGGGACGCCGAGGAGACCGCCGCCTTCGAGTCCCGCTACGGATCCCCCGCGTGGCGGATGAAGGCCCTCGCCTGGCGCGGCCCCGAGGCACTCGCCGCGACCCCCTTCGCGGAGCGCCAGCTGGCCGCCGTCCGCGCCGCCTGCGCCGAGGACCTGGGGCGCCCCGTCGACTGGGACGACCCCGCCTCGTACCGGGCGGGCCTGGAGCCCGAGTACGAGGAGGAGCCCTCCCGGGGATGGACGGTCGGCGGCGTCCTGGCGGGCGCCGGCTGCCTCGTGGGGACCCTCGCGTTCCTCACGGTCTGGGTGATCGGAGTCGTCGCACTCTTCGACTGACGCGCGTGACGGGCCGGACTCGGGTCGCCGAGGGGGCGGGCGGGGAGCGCCCCGGCCTCGCTTCCGGGCCCCGCATTTCCCCGCGCCTCCCTCGCCACACCCAGGTGTGACGGATCGGATACTGCTACGACGAGACCTTCGACGTGGGCTGAGGCCGATCATCCTGAGCGCATACAACATCCACGCCGGCTTCCGGGGGCCGCAGACGCCCGGGGTCACCCTCGCGGAGGCCCTGCGGGCCGACCTCGAAGCGGCCTTCGGTATCGAGTTCTTCCGTGACACCGATGGGCGATCCCCCTCCTTCACCTGGGGGGACGACGAGCACTGGCTGAACGTCTGGGTCGCCGTGCCGCCCGACCTGGACGAGCCGCACCACTCCCACCCGGCCCGGGTCACTGCCCATCAGCCGGACACGGACGCCTGGGCCCACCGGGTCTTCGACGCCCTGGACGCAACGGGCCGGTACTCGCTGTTCATGATCGAGGACGACGAGGACCTGGTCCGGACGAACGCGGAGCTCGCCCGCACCCAGTGGGAAGAGCGCTGATTCCCTGACCCGTAGCCAAGGATCCGTGCCTGTCCTCGGGTGCGGCGAGGAAGTGATCAGCGAATGTGCGGATCCGGTCCGCAGGGGCCGACCGCGCTCCGAGCCGCTCGCCTGCTCGTCAGCCCCGTCCGGCCGTCAGCTAGTGACATGGTGCTCTTCAGTCCGTAGGGTGCTGAATATGGATATGCAGACTGTCGTCCTTGGGACGTCCGGAACCAGCCCGAAGGACGTCGTCGACGTCGCCCGCCACGGCGCCCGCGTCGAGCTGTCATCCGAAGCCGTCCAGGCCCTCGCCGCCGCCCGGGCCACCGTGGACGCGCTCGCCGCCAAGCCCGAGCCCGTGTACGGCGTCTCCACCGGGTTCGGGGCGCTCGCCACCCGGCACATCGGGCACGAGCTGCGCGCCCAGCTCCAGCGGAACATCGTGCGGTCGCACGCCGCGGGCATGGGGCCGCGGGTCGAGCGCGAGGTCGTGCGGGCGCTGATGTTCCTGCGGCTGAAGACCGTCGCCTCCGGGCACACCGGGGTCCGCCCCGAGGTCGCCCAGACCATGGCCGACGTCCTCAACGCGGGCATCACCCCCGTCGTCCACGAGTACGGCTCGCTCGGCTGCTCCGGCGACCTCGCGCCGCTCTCCCACTGCGCGCTCGCGCTCATGGGCGAGGGCGACGCCGAAGGCCCCGACGGGGTCGTCAAGCCCGCCGGTGAGCTGCTCGCCGCCGCCGGCATCGCGCCCGTCGAGCTGCGCGAGAAGGAGGGCCTCGCCCTCCTCAACGGCACCGACGGCATGCTCGGCATGCTGATCATGGCCCTCGCCGACCTCGACACCCTCTACAAGTCGGCCGACATCACCGCCGCCCTCTCCCTGGAGGGCCTCCTCGGCACCGAGAAGGTCCTGGAGCCGGAGCTGCACGCCATCCGCCCGCACCCGGGCCAGGCCGCCTCCGCCGCCAACATGCTCGCCGTCCTCAAGGGCTCCGAGCTCACCGGCCACTACCAGAGCGGCGAGGCCCCCCGGGTCCAGGACGCCTACTCGGTGCGCTGCGCCCCGCAGGTCGCGGGCGCGGGCCGGGACACCATGGCGCACGCCCGGCTGGTCGCCGAGCGCGAGCTCGCCGCCGCCGTCGACAACCCGGTCGTCCTCGGCGACGGCACCGTCCGCTCCAACGGCAACTTCCACGGCGCCCCGGTCGCGTACGTCCTCGACTTCCTCGCCATCGCCGCCGCCGACCTCGGCTCCATCGCCGAGCGCCGCACCGACCGGCTCCTCGACAAGAACCGCTCGCACGGCCTGCCGCCGTTCCTCGCCGACGACGCCGGTGTCGACTCCGGTCTGATGATCGCCCAGTACACGCAGGCCGCCCTGGTCAGCGAGCTGAAGCGGCTCGCCGTACCGGCCTCCGCCGACTCGATCCCGTCCTCCGCGATGCAGGAGGACCACGTCTCCATGGGCTGGTCCGCCGCCCGCAAGCTGCGCACCGCGATCGACAACCTCAACCGGGTGATCGCCGTCGAGATGTACGCCGCCACTCGCGCGATCGAACTCCGCCACGGCCTCAGCCCGGCGCCCGCCTCCGCCGCCGCCATCGCCGCGCTGCGCGCCGCCGGGGTCGAAGGACCTGGGCCGGATCGTTTCCTCGCCCCCGACCTGGCCGCCGCCGACGCCTTCGTACGGGCGGGCAAGCTGGTCGCCGCGGTGGAGCCGGTCACCGGCCCCCTCGCGTAAACCCCGTAAGGCCGGACGCGGCGGCCGGGTCTCTCAGGAGGCCCGGCCGCCACGGCGCATCGCGAGCGTCACGAACCCCGCGCCCACGCCCAGGAACAGCGTGCCGCCGAGGAGGTACGGGGTGGTGTCGGGGCCGCCGGTCTCGGCGAGCCGGTCCTCACCCGCGCCCTCGACCACGACCGAGCCGTCCCGGTCGGATCTGCCCTGGTCACCGGTCGCGTTGGCGGACGGCACGAACCACAGCGCACAGAGCAGAGTTCCCGCCGCGGTGGCGGTGAGCAGCGGACGTCGGGCGACGGACACGTTCTTTCGATCCCCCTTGCGGAACCGCGAATTGGTCGGTGCGCCGATGCTAATGAACACAGCGGGTCGCGGGAAAGCCGAGCCCCTCGGGCGCTCTACGCTCCGCCCATGAGCACATCCGAGACATCACGCTATGTACGGCTTCGGGTCGATCTGGTCCTGGAGGTCGACGGGCCCGCCGAGCTGACCGACGCCGCCGTCGCCAGGATCGACGCCGACACCTTCCTGCCGGAGGAGGAGCGGGTGCACGCCCGCGCCGCCGTCGTCGACGACGGGGCGGAGGCGCTGGCCTATCTCGTCGAGCCCTTCGACATCGTCTCCACCGTCCCCGGCATCGAGATGGTGCAGGCGTCCTGGAGCACCGAGGAGGTCGAGTACGACCCCGATGCGATGGAGTGGGACATCGACGACGAAGATGGGGTCTGGGAGGACGACGACGAGGACCGCACGCCCGGTACCTGACCACCCGGCCGGAAGGCCGTGCGAGCAGGGCGGGAAGGCCCCGGGACGTCGATGTCCCGGGGCCTTCCCCGTGCGCGGGGGAGCACTCGGCCGACGGCCGGAGGAGTACCCGGGAATCGATCGGGAACCGGATGGCTTGATGAAGCGTGTGGATCAGTGGTGTTCCCCACAAACCCCCCGGATAAGGGTCCGGACGGGTTCTGATGGGTGTTTGAGTGGGAAGTGGCAGGTAGTCGGCGACGATGGAGAAGCGTGTGATGACGGACGGCAAGCGTCGTAAGAGCCTGGCGGCGGCCGCCGCGGTGCTCGGCGGCGTGCTGGTGCTCTCGGCGTGCAGCGACAGCGACAAGGGCGGCAGTGCCGACGCCTCGCAGAGCGCCCAGTCCCAGGCCCAGGTCGACGAGGCGGCCGCGCAGAAGACGTCGAAGGCGCAGATCTCCATCACGCCGAAGAACGGCGCGCAGAACGCGTCGATCAACGACGACGCGAAGGTGACCGTCACCGAGGGCAAGCTCACCCAGGTGAGCATGACCTCCGCCGAGGGCGAGACGGTCAAGGGCGACATAGCGGCGGACGGCCTCAGCTGGAAGCCCACCGGGCAGCTCAAGCGCGGCACGGTCTACAAGATCGCGGCGACCGCGACGGACGCCGGCGGCCTGGAGGCCCACGAGAACGCCTCGTTCACGACCGTCTCCAAGGCCAACAGCTTCATCGGCAACTTCACGCCGGAGGACGGCTCGACCGTCGGCGTCGGCATGCCGGTCTCGGTGAACTTCAACAAGGCGATCACCGACAAGAAGGCCGTGCAGGGTGGCATCAAGGTCACCTCCAGCACCGGCCAGGAGGTCGTCGGGCACTGGTTCAACTCCACGCGGCTCGACTTCCGTCCGCAGGAGTACTGGACCGAGGGCTCCACGGTCACCCTGAAGCTCGACCTCGACGGCGTCGAGGGCGCCAACGGGGTCTTCGGCGTCCAGCAGAAGACCGTCACCTTCAAGATCGGCCGCAACCAGGTCTCCACCGTCGACGTGAAGACCAAGACGATGACGGTCAAGCAGGACGGCAAGACCATCAAGACCATCCCGATCTCCGCGGGTTCCCCGGACAACACCACCTACAACGGTCAGATGGTGATCTCCGAGAAGTTCAAGGAGACCCGGATGAACGGCGCGACCGTCGGCTTCACCGACTCCGACGGCAAGGGCGAGTACGACATCAAGGACGTGCCGCACGCCATGCGTCTGTCGACGTCCGGCACCTTCATCCACGGCAACTACTGGGGCTCCCGCTCCATCTTCGGCTCCGTCAACACCAGCCACGGCTGCGTGGGCCTCGCCGACGTGAAGGGCGCGGGCGACCCGAACCAGCAGGCGGCCTGGCTCTTCAACAACTCGATCGTCGGCGACGTCGTGATCGTGAAGAACTCCGCGGACAAGACCATCGCCCCGGACAACGGCCTCAACGGCTGGAACATGAGCTGGTCGGCGTGGAAGGCCGGCTCCGCCGTCTGACCCCCATACGTTCGTACGGCAGCGGCCCCCGCACCCTCACGGTGCGGGGGCCGCGCCCGTACCCAGGGCAGAGGCGGGGAGTACTACTCCGGTACGTCCGCGGGCTTCGCGGGCTCGTCCACACCCCACTGCGCGAGCAGCCGCAGCGCGTCCGCCGACGCCGAGCCCGGCTCCGCGTGGTACGTCACCAGCATCAGGTCCGGATCGTCGCCCGACACCTTCAGCGACTCGTACGCCAGCGTCATCTCGCCCACCAGCGGGTGCCGCACCCGCTTGCTCCCGTGGCCCTTGTCGGTGACCGTGTGCGCCGCCCACAGCGAGCGGAACTCCTCGCTGCGCACCGACAGCTCGCCCACCAGCGACAACAGCTCCTGGTCGTCCGGGTTCATCCCGGCGTACAGCCGGAGCACGCTCACCACCTCGACCGCCTTGCACTCCCACTCCGGGTACAGATCACGGGAGTTGGGGTCCAGGAAGATCATCCGGGCCATGTTGCGCTCGTGCGGCTCCCAGGAGTCGAAGTCGCCGAACAGCGCCCGGGACATCCGGTTCCAGGCCAGGATGTCGCCGCGACGGCCGAGCACGAAGGCGGGCACGGTCTCCATGGCCTCCAGCAGGTGCGCGAGGCCGGGGCGGACCTTCTGCGGGCGGGCCGCGGCGGCCCGCTGCCGCTTCTTCACCGTCGGCTTCGCCAGATGCGTGAGGTGCGCCCGCTCGGTGTCGCTGAGCCGCAGCGCCCGCGCGATCGAGTCCAGGACCTCCATGGACACGTTC
The DNA here is from genome assembly GCF_044748125.1 of Streptomyces sp. NPDC090025. Classification (NCBI taxonomy): domain Bacteria; kingdom Bacillati; phylum Actinomycetota; class Actinomycetes; order Kitasatosporales; family Streptomycetaceae; genus Streptomyces; species Streptomyces sp. NPDC090025. The sequence continues at coordinate 816,111 of NZ_JBIVFL010000001.1, forward strand.
TTGCCGTTGCCCTGCTCAAGGCGCGTGTAGTAGGCCACGGACACCCCGGCCAGCTGCGCCAGCTCCTCGCGGCGCAGCCCGGGCACCCGCCGGTGCCGCCCGAACTCGGGCAGTCCGACGTCCTGCGGCTTCAGCCGCGCCCTGCGGGTGCGGAGGAATTCGCTGAGTTCCGAGCTGAGGTCCATATCTCCCCAGTATTCCCGTCCGCGGCCGGGAACGGCCGCCCGTGCCTGTCCCTGCCAGTGGTAGGCACGGCGGTCGTAGGCAGAACAGTGGTCTGGGTAAGTCCGGAGAGCGGCGGCAGGCTGGTCGCCATGACCACGAACGTCTCCGCCACCGCCACCGCGAGCGCCACGGGCTCGGCCGCCGTGACCACCGTCTCCGCCATCGCCGCCCCCGCCCCCGACGCCCCGCTCGTGCGCACCACCGTGCCGCGCCGCCCCGTCGGTGAGCACGACGTGCTGATCGAGATCAAGTACGCGGGCATCTGCCACTCCGACATCCACCAGGCCCACAACGGCTGGGGCGAAGGCATCTTCCCCATGGTCCCGGGCCACGAGATCGCGGGCGTCGTCGCCGAGGTCGGTCCCGGCGTGACCCGGCACAAGGTCGGCGACCGGGTCGGCGTCGGCTGCTTCGTCGACTCCTGCCGGGAGTGCGAGTACTGCCTGCGCGGCCTCGACCAGTACTGCGTGACCGGCGGCACCGCCACGTACAACTCCCGTGACAAGGACGGGGAGCCGACCTACGGCGGCTACTCCACCCACATCGTCGTCGACGAGAACTACACCCTGCGGATCCCCGAGGGCATCCCGCTCGACGCCGCCGCCCCGCTGCTGTGCGCGGGCATCACCCTCTACTCGCCGCTCGCCCACTGGCAGGCGGGCCCCGGCAAGAAGGTCGCGGTCGTCGGCCTGGGCGGCCTCGGCCACATGGGCGTCAAGATCGCCCACGCGCTCGGCGCCGAGGTGACCGTGCTCAGCCAGTCCCTGAAGAAGCGGGAGGACGCCCTGAAGCTGGGCGCCGACCACTACTTCGCGACCAGCGACCCGGCCACCTTCACCGAGCTGGCCGGCCACTTCGACCTGGTGATCTCCACCGTGTCCGCGCCGCTGGACTTCGACGCGTACCTGAGCCTGGTCAAGACGGACGGCGCCCTGGTGAACGTGGGCGCGCCGGAGGAGCCGGTCAAGGTCAGCCTGTTCTCGCTGATCGGCGGGCGCAAGACGCTGGCCGGTTCGATGATCGGCAGCATCGCCGAGACCCAGGAGATGCTGGACTTCTGCGCCGAGCACGGCCTGGGCGCGGAGATCGAGCTGATCTCGGCGGACCAGGTGAACGAGGCGTACGCCCGGATCGAGGCGTCCGACGTGCGGTACCGCTTCGTGATCGACGCCGCCACGATCTGAGCGTCGGCCTGAGGCGTACGGGCCCGAGGCGGGCGTACGGCCTGAGGCGGGCGTACGGCCTGAGGCGGGCGTACGGCCTGCGGCGCGAGGCGGGGCTGAGCTCGCGATGCCGGGTGCATGACCTCCGGGGTAATCGACCCGGCGGCCGTGCCCCGGCACGCTGGTCCCATGACCGCATACGCCATCGGAAACCTGCAGCCCGCGCCCGTCCTCGACGAGGAGGTCTTCGTCTACATGGAGCGGATCCAGGACACCCTGGACCCCTTCGGCGGCCACTTCCTCGTCCACGGCGCCCCCGCCCGCGCCGTCCCCGAGGGCGACTGGCCCGGCGCCCTCGTGATCATCGGCTTCCCGACGTACGAGGACGCCCGCGGCTGGTACGACTCCGCCGCCTACCAGGAGCTGATCCCCCTCAGGACCCGCCACATGACCGGCGACATCCTGCTGATCGACGGCGTCCCGGACGGCTACGCGGCCGCCGCCACCGGCGCCGCCCTGCGGGCGGCACGGGCGGCGTGACGGCCGCGTGACGGCGGAGCGCGCCCCGGCGAGGCTTACTCGGCCTTCGCGATCCCGATCGGGCACGAGACACCGGTGCCGCCGATGCCGCAGTATCCGCCCGGGTTCTTCTCCAGGTACTGCTGGTGGTAGCCCTCGGCCGGGTAGAACGTGCGCGGGGCGGCCGGGAGGATCTCGGTGGTGATGGTGCCGAGGCCCGAGCGGGTCAGCACCTGCTGGTAGGTGGTGCGGGACGCCTCGGCGGTGGCGGCCTGCTCGGGGGTGTGGGTGTAGACCGCGGAGCGGTACTGGGTGCCCACGTCGTTGCCCTGGCGGAAGCCCTGGGTCGGGTCGTGCGACTCCCAGAACAGCTTGAGCAGCCGCTCGTACGACACCTTCGCCGGGTCGAAGACGACCCGGACCACCTCGGTGTGACCGGTGAGGCCCGAGCAGACCTCCTCGTACTCCGGGAACGGCGTGATGCCGCCCTGGTAGCCGACGAGGGTCGTGTACACGCCCTCGGTCTGCCAGAACTTGCGCTCGGCGCCCCAGAAGCAGCCCAGGGCGAAGTCCGCGGTCTGAAGGCCCTTCGGGTAGGGGCCGAGGAGCGGGGTGCCGAGGACCGTGTGGCGCTCGGGGACCGCGAAGGACCGCTCGGACCGCCCGCGCAGGGCCTGCTCGGGGGTGGGGAGGACGGGGGTACGGGACAGGAACATGCTGCATCTCTCCTCGACGGTCGGCCCTCAGCACAACGCGAAGGGGGCGGCCGGGATTCCCCGCCGCCCCCCGGACTCGTCCGCGCTAGCGCGACAGCGTCGCCGGGCTCCCGCCGTTCGCCTCGTACCCGGCCACCACCAGGTTGCGGTGCACCACGTACGTCGCCGCCGGGTCCTCGCTCAGCGTCCACGGCAGCGCGCCGACGTACCCGTCCACCCGCACCAGCGCCTCCATCGCCTCCGACCAGCGCTCGGCGCCCATCAGGAACTGCACCAGCAGGTGCCGCACCTGCGACAGCATCGGGTCGTCGGGGCGGGCCGAGTGCACCGCGTACAGGGCGCCCTCGACCGCCTTGGTCACCACCGCGGTGCGGTGGAAGTCCACGCCCACCACGATCTCCGGGCGGTTCTCGAACACCGCGAACAGCGGCAGCGCGGCCAGCAGCGAACCGCGCGGGGCGCGCGCCGCGGCCGTCGTCGCGAAGTGGTCCGCCTCCTCGCGCGAGCCGTGCCACTTCTCGCACCAGTAGTGCAGCGCCGCCAGATGCGCCCCCATGTGCTGCGGCGCGCGGTCGATGACGTTCGCCCACAGCAGGTCGAACTCCTCGTGCGGATAGCCGAGTCCGCGCGCGACGGCGAGCAGCGATACGTACGGCACCGGGTCGCCCGGCGACAGCAGCGCGGCCTGCTCGCACGCGGACTTCGCCTCGTCCAGGATCACCTCGAAGTCGCGCGAGCCGACCGTCGCGGTGCGCCACGCCTGCTGCACCAGGAACTCCGCGTACACCTGTGCGCCGCCCGCGTCCTTCGGCGCCTCGGCCCGCCAGGACCGCAGCCACGCGCCGCCGACGCCCGGGCGCTCCACCAGTTCGAGCGAGGCGGCGCCCGCGAACGCCTGCACCCGCTGCCAGCGCACCTCGCCGTCCTTCTCGGTGCCCTTCAGGAGCTGCGAGGCGGCCCGCCAGTCCTGCGTCGCCTGGACCACGTCGAGCACGTCGAGGAGATCACGGTCGGGTCCGGGCAGCCGGATGTCCTGCTCCTCCTGCCGCAGGAAGCCGTACGCCTCCGGGTCGGCCGCGTCGGGCGAACCGGGCGCGACCTGGCGGATGCCGCCGCGGCGCCGGCGCAGCACATAGGGGCCCAGGACACCGAACAGCATCGCGAGCGCGATCAGGAACCACAGAATCTCCATGCGTCCATTGTCCAGGACGCTCCGGCACACCTGCTGAGACGCCGGGCGGACGCCCCCGCCCGGCACTACGCTCCTGCCTCATGAGCGACCAGCACTCCCACCAGAGCTTCGAGACCCGCGCGATCCACGCGGGCAACACCGCCGACCCGCTGACCGGCGCGGTCGTCCCGCCCATCTACCAGGTGTCCACCTACAAGCAGGACGGTGTGGGCGGGCTGCGCGGCGGCTACGAGTACAGCCGCAGCGCCAACCCCACCAGGACCGCCCTGGAGGAGAACCTCGCGGCCCTTGAAGGCGGCCGTCGCGGTCTCGCCTTCGCGTCCGGGCTCGCCGCCGAGGACTGCCTGCTGCGCACCCTGCTGGTGCCCGGCGACCACGTGGTCATCCCCAACGACGCCTACGGCGGCACCTTCCGGCTGTTCGCCAAGGTGGTGCAGCGCTGGGGCGTCGACTTCTCCGTCGCCGACACCTCCGACGTCGAGGCCGTGCGCGGCGCGATCAACGACCGCACCAAGCTGATCTGGGTGGAGACCCCCTCCAACCCGCTGCTCGGCATCACCGACATCGAGGCCGTCGCGGGCGTCGCCCGCCAGGCCGGGGTGAAGCTGGTCGTCGACAACACCTTCGCCTCGCCGTACCTCCAGCAGCCGCTGGCGCTCGGCGCGGACGTCGTCGTGCACTCGCTCACCAAGTACATGGGCGGCCACTCGGACGTCGTCGGCGGCGCGCTGGTGACGGCCGACGCGGAGCTCGGCGAGGAACTGGCGTACCACCAGAACGCGATGGGCGCGGTCGCCGGGCCCTTCGACTCGTGGATCGTGCTGCGCGGCATCAAGACGCTCGCGGTGCGGATGGACCGGCACAGCGAGAACGCCGGGAAGATCGTCGAGATGCTGACCCAGCACCCGAAGGTCACCCAGGTCCTCTACCCGGGCCTGCCGGAGCACCCGGGCCACGAGATCGCGGCCAAGCAGATGCGGTCCTTCGGCGGCATGGTGTCGTTCCGCGTCGAGGGCGGCGAGGAGGCGGCGGTCGAGGTCTGCAACCGCGCCAAGCTGTTCACCCTGGGCGAGTCCCTCGGTGGCGTCGAGTCGCTGATCGAGCACCCGGGCCGGATGACCCACGCCAGCGTCGCGGGCTCGGCCCTGGAGGTCCCGGCCGACCTGGTCCGGCTGTCCGTCGGCATCGAGAACGTCGACGACCTGCTCGCGGACCTGCGCGAGGCCCTGGGCTGACGGTCCTTTTCAGGAGCGGTACGGGGAGGGGCCGGGCGCCAAGTACAGTGCGCCCGGCCCCTCCCCGTACCGCCGTGCACCGCGTGCACCCCGTACCGCGTACCGCCGCGCACCGGCATGGGCGCGGGTGCTCAGGTGCCCGGCAGCGGGTCCTTCAGCGCCTTGCGGATCTCGGCGCGGAGCTCGGGGCTGTCCTCGTGCTCGTGGACCGACACCGCGTGCTCGGCGGACGCGCGGACGACTTCCTCCTCCTCGCCCGAGATGTAGAGGGAGCAGCCGGAGACACTGGGCGTGTCCCGGCAGTCGGATGCTTTCCTGGCCATGGCGTACGACCTCCTGACACAGGCGTCTCCCTCCAGGCTAGGCCGGTCCTCACCAGCCTTCGAGCGGGGGAGTGGTCACCGCCGGGGGCGCCTCCCAGGGCCGGGCCACCGACGCCCACACCAGGAAGACGACGGCCGCCACGGTCAGCAGGGTCCAGCCGAGGCGGCGCAGCGCCCGGTCCCGGCGCAGCAGCCGGGTGCCGCGGGCGACCGCGCGGGCGGTCAGGTCGCCGGGGACGGTCGGATGGCCGGCGGTCTCCATGAGCCGCCGGACCTCGTCCTCCTTGCGCTCATGGCGGTTGCGGCCGTCCCGGCCGGGGAGGCCGGAGTGGTCGGAGTGGCCGGTCATGAGGCCGCCGCCCGCAGCAGGCTCACGGACCGGGCGCACACCGCCCGCACCCGGTCCTCCGGGATCCCGAGCAGCGCGGCCGTCTGCTCCTCGGCCACCCCCTCGTACAGCCGCAGCACCACGACGAGCCGTTCCTGCGGGGTGAGCGAGGACAGCACCCCGCCGCGGCCCCGGTGGTGGCGCCAGGCGGTGCGGGCGAAGCGGGTGGCGAGATCGGAGCGGGTGGCCTCGTACGGGTCGTCGCCGCGCAGCCGGTCCCAGTGCGCGAAGGTGTGCGCGAGGGCGGCGGTCAGCAGCTCCTGGGCGAGCGGGTTGCGATGGGCCGGCTCGGTGGTGAGCAGCGTGGCGACGTGCAGCAGCCGGCCCGAGGCACCGGCCACGAACGCGGTGAACTCCCGGGCCCGTGGGAGGTGTTCGACGGCTCTGCCGTCTTCCCCGGTGCGCACGGAATCAGTTGAGATCAGCGCGCTGCGCAGGTCAAGCCCCCTGCCCGGGGCGGAAGGTCACGACTTGGCGGTGGTGTCCTCGGCGACCGGCGGAAGGCCCGACTGGCGTGCCGAGAGTGCCGAGTTGAAACGGGTGAGCAGGGAGCAGAAGGACTCGCGCTCGTCGGGCGTCCAGCCGTCGGTGACGTCGGCCATCAACTGCCGCCGGGAGGCCCGTACCTCTTCCAGCCGGGTCAGCCCGCGCGGCGACAGCTGGAGCACCACGGCGCGCCCGTCCTCGGGGTGCGAGGTGCGCTTGACCAGGCCGGTGTCGACGAGCGGGGCGACCTGCCGGGTGACCGTGGAGGAGTCGATGCCCATGCCCGCGGCGAGCGCCTTCACGCCCATCGGCCCTTCCTGATCGAGCCGGTTGAGCAGCAGATAGGCGGCGCGGTCCATGGAGTTGCGGAGCTGTCCGGTGCCGCCGAGCCGGGTCTGCTCGGCCCGTCGGGCGAAGACGGCCACCTGGTGCTGGAGGGCGTCGAGGAGACCGGGGTCAAGCTCAGTCGTCATGTCCTGAGATGTGGGCATGGCTGTGGTGGCTCTCTCGTGCGGTGGTCGGTTGGTGGGGGACAGAGTACGCGGCCGGGCCCGGGTCCGTACCGGCGCTGCACGATCCGATACGAACGGCCCCGGCGGCCCGCCCCGGGCGCCTGCCACGGGCGGCCGGGTCCCCGTTGAGCTGGGACACTTCGGTCATGAGCTTCGGTATGTCAGACCCCTTTCACGCGCCGGGCGGCTCCCGGTACCAGGCCGCGGCCCCGGTCCCGCGGTCGACGTACCGGCCGAGCGTGCCGCTGATCCTCGACGACGTGCGCGGGGCGCAGAAGATGCTCGCCGGGGTGGCGCGGACGACGGCCCTTGAAGGCAGCCGTCATCTGTCCGGTCTCATCGGCTCGCCGGTGCACCTGAAGTGCGAGAACCTTCAGCGCACCGGCTCGTTCAAACTGCGCGGCGCGTACGTGCGGATCGCCGGGCTGCGGCCCGAGCAGCGGGCGGCCGGGGTGGTCGCCGCGTCGGCCGGGAACCACGCGCAGGGCGTGGCGCTCGCCTCCGCGCTGCTCGGCGTGCACGCCACGGTGTTCATGCCGGTGGGCGCGCCGCTGCCGAAGGTGGCGGCGACCCGCGAGTACGGGGCGGACGTGCGGCTGCACGGACACGTGGTCGACGAGACCCTCGCCGCGGCCGAGGAGTACGCGCGGGAGACCGGCGCGGTGTTCATCCACCCCTTCGACCACCCGGACATCATCGCCGGGCAGGGCACGGTGGGCCTGGAGATCCTGGAGCAGTGCCCCGAGGTCCGGACGATCGTGGTGGGCGTCGGCGGCGGCGGACTCGCGGCCGGGATCGGGCTCGCGGTGAAGGCGGTACGGCCCGACGTGCGGGTCGTCGGGGTACAGGCGGAGGGCGCGGCGGCGTTCCCGCCGTCGCTGGCGGCGGGCCACCCGGTGGCGGTCGAGCGGCCGGTCACGATGGCCGACGGGATCAAGGTCGGGCGGCCCGGCGATGTGACGTTCCCGCTGGTGCGGGAGTACGTGGACGAGGTGCGGACGGTCTCCGAGGACGCCCTGTCCTCGGCGCTGCTGCTGTGCCTGGAGCGGGCCAAGCTGGTGGTGGAACCGGCCGGGGCGAGCCCGGTGGCGGCGCTGCTCGCCCGACCCGAGGCGTTCGAGGGGCGCGGCCCGGTGGTGGCGGTGCTGTCCGGCGGCAATGTGGACCCGCTGCTGCTCCAGCGGATCCTGCGGCACGGCATGGCGGCGGCGGGCCGCTATCTGGGCCTGCGGGTGCGGGTGACGGACCGGCCGGGCGCGCTGGCGACGCTGCTGGCGGTCCTGACGGTGGTGGACGCGAACGTGCTGGACGTCAGCCATGTCAGGACGGATCCGCGGCTCGGGCTCACGGACGTGGAGGTCGAGCTGCACCTGGAGACGAAGGGGCCCGAGCACTGCGCGGAGGTCGTGGCGGCGCTGCGGGACGCGGGGTACGAGATCCTGGGCTGAGGGGTCCGGGAGTCCGGGGCGGGTAAATCGGTTGTGGGTCGCGATGTATCGCGTTAGCGTGTGGGGCGGGTCACAGTGCTGCCGGGCGCGTCCGGCGGTGCATACCTAAAATTGGGCGGAAACGCCCGTATCGCACCCACACCTGCTGGGAGAGCCACATGCCAGGCGCGATCCACGCCGAAGGTCTGGTGAAGACCTTCGGTGACGTACGAGCTCTGGACGGCGTGGACCTCGATGTCCCCGAGGGCACCGTCCTGGGTCTGCTCGGTCCGAACGGCGCGGGGAAGACGACGGCCGTCCGCGTCCTCACCACCCTGCTCAAACCCGACAGCGGCAGGGCGGTCGTCGCCGGGATCGACGTGCTCAAGCACCCCAACGAGGTGCGCCGCTCGATCGGTCTTTCCGGCCAGTTCGCCGCCGTCGACGAGTATCTGACCGGCCGGGAGAACCTCCAGATGGTCGGCCAGCTCTACCAGATGAGCGCCAAGGCGGCGAAGGTCCGCGCGGGCGAGCTCCTGGAGCGCTTCAACCTGGCGGACGCCGCCGACCGCACCGCCAAGACCTACTCCGGCGGCATGCGCCGCCGTCTCGACCTGGCCGCGGCGCTCGTCGTCTCGCCGCCGGTGATGTTCATGGACGAGCCGACCACCGGCCTCGACCCGCGAAACCGGCAGTCCCTGTGGGAGGTCATCCAGGAGCTCGTCGCGGGCGGCACCACCCTCCTCCTCACCACGCAGTACCTGGAGGAGGCCGACCACCTCGCCCACGACATCTGCGTCATCGACCGCGGCAAGGTCATCGCCCGCGGCACCTCCGACGAGCTCAAGGCCCAGACCGGCGGCGAGCGCGTCGAGGTCGTCGTGCACGACCGCGACACCATCCCGGCGGCCCGCGAGGTCCTCGCCCGCTACGGCCTGCCCGGCATCGGCCACGGCGACATCAGCGTCGAGCAGCACACCCGCAAACTGACCGTTCCGGTCACCGGCGGCGCCAAGCTGCTCGCCGAGGTCATCCGCGACCTGGACGCGGTCGGCGTCGAGATCGACGACATCGGCCTGCGCCGCCCGACCCTCGACGACGTCTTCATCTCGCTGACCGGCCACGCGGCCGAGCAGGAGGAGGACGAGAACGGCGAGGGCGGCGACAAGGGCAAGGGCAAGGGCAAGGGCAAGAGCGACGGCCGGAGCGAGGGCCGGAACGACAGCCGGAAGGAGACCGCCCGATGACCGCCGTCGGCGACACCCTGAACGCGCCGCCCAAGCCGCGCGGCGGACTCATGCAGTCGGTCAACGACTCGCTCGTCGTCACCAAGCGCAACCTCATCCGGATGTCCCGGATCCCGGAGATGGTCATCTTCGGGCTGATCCAGCCCGTGATGTTCGTCGTCCTGTTCAGCTTCGTCTTCGGCGGCTCGATGAGCGTCGGCGGCAACACCGACCCGAACGTCTACCGCAACTTCCTGATGGCCGGCATCTTCGCCCAGACCGTCACCTTCGCCACCGCCGGAGCGGGCGCGGGCATCGCCGACGACATGCACAAGGGCCTCGTCGACCGCTTCCGTTCCCTCCCGATGGCGCGCGGCGCGGTCCTCACCGGCCGCACCCTCGCCGACCTCGTGCAGACCGCGCTCACCGTGGTCGTGCTCGCGATCGTCGGCGTCATCGTCGGCTGGCGGATCCACAACGGCTTCCCCAAGGCCCTCGGCGCGTTCGCCCTGCTGCTCCTGCTCGGCTACGCCTTCTCGTGGATCGGCGCCCTGATCGGCCTGTCGGTGCGCACCCCGGAGGCGGCCACCTCGGGCGGTCTGATCTGGCTGTTCCCGGTGACCTTCGTGTCCAACGCGTTCGTCGACCCCAGCATGATGGCCTCCTGGATCCGCCCGATCGCCGAGTGGAACCCGTTCAGCGCCACCGTCCAGGCGTGCCGCGAGCTGTTCGGCAACCCGGGCGTGGTGCAGTCCGACGCCTGGCCGATGCAGCACCCGGTGTGGGCGTCGGTGCTGTGGTCGATCCTGATCATCGCGGTGTTCCGGACCCTGGCGGTCCGCAAGTACCGCTCGGCGACGGCCTGAAGCCATAAGGCCGTCGTCGCCGTGGCTCAGGGCAGATAGCCGGACAGCACCACCTGGTCCGAGGGCAGGAACACCGCTCCGCCCGCGACCAGGACGGACGGCGTCGTCAGGGAGTTCGTGTCGACGCCGTCCGGGACCAGGGCGCGCCGTATCCGGACGTCCTGGTCGGCCGCCGTGGCGCTCGCGGGCAGCGTCTGCACGTCCTGCTTCCCGGCCAGGACCAGCAGATCGCCCGCGAACCGCACCAGGGCCGGGTCGGCCGCGAGGCCGCCCGGCTCGGTGCGGCGCAGTTCGCGGCCGGTCGCCAGGTCATAGGTGAGGACGGTGGCGCTGCCGCTCTGCGGCTTGCTGAGCACCGCCACCGTGCCGTCCGCGCGGACCGCCGGTGTCCCGGACAGCTCCACCCCTTCGGCGAGCACCCGCTGCCGCCGCAGGGTCCGGGCGTCGAGCACCGGCAGTCCGCCGTCGAGCCGGGTCCAGCCGCACAGCACCGACTCGCCGCGCACCGCCAGGCTGGGGCACTCGACCCCGTCCGCCCCGCGCGCCAGCTCCCGGCCGGTCGCCGCGTCCAGGGACACCGGCACCACCCCGCCGATCGTCAGGAAGACCCGGCCACCGCTCGCCACGACCTCCTCCGGGTTGTGGTCGAGCGGATGCCGCCACAGCTCCCGCGCCCCGCCCTTGCCGTCCAGGCGTACGGCCCTGACCAGGCCCGACGCGGTGTCGCCGAGCCGCAGATAGCTGGTGTAGAGGACGTCGTCGTGCAGCTCGGTGCCCTTGTGCGCCCAGCCCGCGGGCGCCGCGAGCCGCCCGCGTTCCTTGCCGTCCTTGAGCCCGTACGCCGTGAGGACGCCCTCGCCGGTGATGTACGCGGTGTCGCCGACGACCGCCGGATAGCCCGAGGTCGGGTAGAGGTTGGTGCCGTCGGTGGTCCGCCGGGGCGGCACCGACCACAGCTTCTTGCCGTCCGCCGCGTTCAGGGCAAGGGCACCGCCCCCGCCGCCCGCGCACAGCAGCACGGTCGGGGCGAGCGCGCACTCCTCCACGTCCTGATCGGTCTTCGTGGCCCACGGCGACCAGCCCGCCGGACGCTGCCCGGTGTCGGTGCCCGCCTTCCCGAAGTCGCCGGTGCGGCCCTCGCCGCCGTACGGCTGGACCACCTGGTCCAGCACCCGTGCCGCGCCAGGACCCGAGGGGGAGGCGGACGCGGAGCCGGAGGGCGAGCCGGAGCGGGACGCCGAGGCCGACGGGCCCGCCGCGCCCCCCGTACCGCCCGAACCGCCCTGTCCCGCCCGCTGGTTCAGGATCACACCCACCGTGGCGATCACCGCCACCGCGACGGCCGCCGCCGCGATCCGGCGCCACCGGCGGCGCCGCCCCTCCGCCGCCCCCGTGCCGACCCCGCCGTCCGCGCCGTCCGCGCCGTCCGCGCCCGCCGCACCCGGCGCGGGCCGGTCGCCGACCGCCGTGGGGGAGTACGGCACCACGGGGCCGAGCGTCGGCAGCTCCGCGACCCCCGCCCCCGAGGCCGCCGCCTCACCGCTCTCCCGGGCCGCCGTCCCGTACGCGGCGATCAGACCGAGCACTCCACCCGGCCACGGGAACGGCTCACCGTCACCCAACAGCGGCCATTCCTCGGCCAGTTCGGCCAGGGTCGGCCGCCGCGCCGGGTCGAGCCGCAGACAGCGCCCGAGCAGCGGACGCAACTCCTCCGGCACACCGGACAGTTCGGCGTCGGCCCGGCTGATCCGGTAGATCACCGCCGCCATCTCGTCGTCGTGGAACGGGCCACGGCCGCTCGCTGCGAACGCGAGCGCCGCGCCCAGACAGAACACGTCCGACGCGGGCACCACCGCCCGGCTGCCGGTCAGATGCTCCGGCGACATGAACCCCGGCGAGCCCACCACCAGACCGGTCGAGGTCAGCGCGGTCGCCTCGAAAGCCTGCGCGATGCCGAAGTCGATCAGCTTGGGCCCGTCCGGGCCGAGCAGCACGTTCGCCGGCTTCAGGTCCCGGTGCAGCACCCGCGCGCCGTGCACCGCGGCGAGCGCCCGCACCAGGGTGCCGCCGAGCCGCGTCACGGCGGCGAGCGGCAGTGGCCCGGTCCGCGGCACCGCCTCGGCGAGCGACGGACCCGGCACGTACTCGGTCGCCAGCCAGGGCGCGGCCGCGTCGGCGTCGGCGGCCACCAGCCGGGCCGCGTACGGGCTGTCCACCGCCCGGGCGGCCGTGATCTCGCGCCGGAACCTGGCCCGGAAGTCGTCGTCCAGTTCGAGATCGGCGCGGACCGTCTTCACCGCCACCATGTGCCGGGGGTCGGCGGTCGGGGTGTCGGTCCGGCAGGCCAGATGGACCTCGCCCATGCCGCCCGCGCCGAGCCGGGCGAGCAGCCGGTACGGGCCGACGAGCCGGGGCCGTCCGGCGGGCAGCGCTTCGAGCACGGTCAGCACACCTTCCCTGAGGGCTTCTCGGCCGTCACCGCTTGGGCAGTTCCATGGCGACGACGGCACCCTTGTCGTACACGAGGTAGGCGATCCCGCCGACCGGGATCAACTCGGGCTTCCGCAGCATCCGTTCGTAGACGATGCCGTAGCGGGGGTCGCGCGTGTCCACCTCCGCGCGGGGCCCGGGCGCGCCCGGCACCGGGGTCGCCCTGAGGTCCCCGGGCTTGCCGCCCGGGCCCAGCTTCAGGGTGTAGAGCGCCGCGTAGTCCGCGTACACGACCTGGTCGCCCGCGATCAGCGGCGCCGACCACTTCTGCAGCAGTCCGGCCGGGGCGGGCTTCGCCGGATGCTCGGCGAGCGTGCGGCCGTCCCTCGGGTCGACCACCCGCAGGGTGCGGCCGGACTCGACGCGGATGTCGTAGGAGCCGCTGGTGTACGTGATCGCGTAGCCGACGGCCGCGGTCGGGGAGAGCGCCTCGGGGGTCAGCCCGGCGACGGCGGCCGGGAGCTGCCGCTGGGTCACGAGGGTGGCCGCGTCCAGGACGTGCAGGCTCGCCGTGCCGTCGGAGCTGTGCGGGACGGTCACGCACCAGGCCGACGTGCCGAGGATCTTCACCAGCTCGCAGTCGGCCGCCGCCCGGTCCACCTGCCCGCGCAGCGCGCCCGTCTTCGCGTCGTACGTGACGAGCCCGCCGTCGCTGAGCGCGTACACCTGGCCCCTGGCGTACGCGACCGGCTCGAAGCCGCGGAAGTCGGAGTACGGGATGTTGTCGTTGGTGAGTTCCTTCTCCCACAGCTTGCGCCCGTCGGCGAGGGAGAAGGCGGCCATCCCGGTCTTGTACTCGCTGGCGGCACCGGCCGGCCGGACCGCCGCGAAGATCATGCCGTCGGCGACGATCGGCCGGGTCGGCTCCGCCTGGGTGCCGCGCACCCGGTCGGTCTTCTCCCAGCGCACCGCGCCGCTGCGCACGTCACGGACCTGGAGCTTGCCCTCCCAGGCGAGCACCACGACCCTGTCGTGGACGGTCGGGCGGGACGCCTTGCCGACGATCCACGGGCGCCCGTGGTCGTTCATGTAGCTGCTGGCGCTGTCGGCGCGGCGGCCGCCGGTGCCGTCGAAGTCCACCGCCCACAGCTTCTTCCCCGTCGCCGGGTCGAGCGCCTCGTACCAGCCGTCGGTGGTCCGGCACACCAGGGCCTTGTCGTTGCCGGAGCAGCCGAAGGCCGGGGCGCCGAGCTTCGCCCGCCAGGGCTGCCACCCGGCGGGGCGCTGGGCGGCGCTCTGCGGGACCACGCCGGAGCCGTCGGCGAGGCCACGGTCGTCGACACCTGCCACCCGGGGCACGGCGGGCGGCGCGGCCGTCACCGGCTTCCTCGGCGCCGGGTCCTGGTGCGGGGCGGCGGGCTCGGGCCACAGCAGCCAGGTGCCGAGGCCGCCGCCGAGCAGCGCGAGGACGAGCACGGCGGCGAGCAGCCGACGCCGCCCACGGCCGTCCTTCGTCGCCGGGGCTGCGGACGGGGCCGGTGTGCCGGGGCCGAGGGTCGGTGCCGCGTGCGGATCGGCCGGCCGCGCCACGGCCGGGGCGTCGGCGGGCGCGGGCGCCTCGACCAGCGGTCCGCCCGCCGCGATCAGCTGGGCCAGCTCCCGCCCGTACTCGCCGATGTGCTCCCGTACGGCCTGCGGCCACGCGGGCGCCCGGCCCCCGGTGCCGCTCTCGTCGCCGAGCATGGCGGCCAGGGCCTCGGGCGTCGGCCGGGCCGCCGGGTCGGCGGCCAGACAGGCGGCGATCACCGGGCGCAGTTCCTCCGGCACCCGGCCGAGGTCCGCCTCGGCCCGCGCGACCCGGTAGAGCACGGCCGCGACCGGTCCTTCGCCGAACGGGTCCTCGCCGGTCGCCGCGTAACAGAGCAGCGAGCCCAGACAGAACACGTCGGAGGCCCCGCTGACGTGCCGGGCGCCCGCCACGTGCTCGGGCGACATGAAGGACGGGGTGCCGACCATCATCCCGGTGGCCGTCATGGTGGTCGCGCCGGTGGCCTTCGCGATGCCGAAGTCGATCAGGCGCGGCCCGTCGACGGCGAGCATCACATTGCCGGGCTTGAGGTCGCGGTGCAGCACCCCGGCCGCGTGCACATCGGCGAGCGCGCGGGCGATCCGGGCGCCGAGCGCGCGCACGACCGGGACCGGCAGCGGGCCGCCGCGGCGCACGGCCTGGGCGAGGCTGGGGCCCGGCACGTACGCGGTGGCCAGCCACGGCACCTCGGCGTCGGCGTCACCGCCGACCGGCGCGGCGGCGTGCGCGCTGCGCACCAGGGCGGCCACCCGGATCTCGCGGCGGAACCGGTCGCGGAAGGCGGGATCGCCCGCCACGTCCTGCCGCACGGTCTTCACGGCGACGTACCGGCCCTCGGCCTGTCCCTGTCCCTGTGTCTGCCCCGGCCCCTGTCCCTCGGGGATCCGGGCCAGATAGACCTCGCCCATGCCCCCGGCGCCGAGCCGTGCCAGCACCTCGTACGGACCGATCCGGCGCGGCGAACCCGCGCGCAACGCCCCCAGCACGTCCCTGACCCCCCGCGAGCCCGTGAACCGACAGCGTGATCATTGCATGAACATGACTCAGGGCCGGACCCCTTCGCGAGGTCCGGCCCTGAGCCGGGACACGTGGTGCCGGGGCGCGCCGGGCGCGCCCGAGGTATCAGGTGTCAGGCGCCGTGCGGCTTGGCGCTGAGGATCTTCACCATGGCCATCTTGCCGTTCGGCAGCTCGTACTCGGCGTCGTCACCGGCCTTCTTGCCGTTGACCCCGACGCCGAGCGGGGACTGCGGCGAGTAGGTCTCGATGTCACCGCTGGCGTACTCGCGGGAGGCGAGCAGGAAGGTCAGGGTGTCGTCCTCGTCGCCGTCGAAGGCGATGGTGACGACCATGCCCGGCTCGACGACGCCGTCGTCCGCGGGCGCCTGGCCGACCTTGGCGTGCTCCAGGAGCTGCGTCAGCTGACGGATCCGGAGCTCCTGCTTGCCCTGCTCCTCCTTGGCCGCGTGGTACCCGCCGTTCTCGCGCAGGTCGCCCTCCTCGCGCGCCGCGGCGATCTTGGCCGTGATCTCGGTACGCGCGGGACCAGACAGGTACTCAAGCTCTTCCTTGAGCTTGTCGTACGCCTCCTGGGTGAGCCAGGTGACGTTGTCGCTGGTCTGGGTCACAGGTGCTCCTCGTAGGTACTGGGAATACAAAAGCTCGCCCTGTCGGAGGACTGCCTTTTCAGCATGCGCCTTCCGAGCGGGCGAAACCACGAGCCTAACAATCAGTGGCGGAAAGCGGGAGGACATAAACGCGGGGTTTACGTCACCCCAGGTCACGAAGGTGACCTCGCCGGGTGCGCCACCCGGGGTCCCTACCCACCGCTACCGCGCCGTACACCCGATCAGCTCGGCGCTGGTGGCGCGGGCGGTGGTGCGCACCGCGTAGACCTTGTCGATCCGGCCGACCGGCTCGTCGATCCGGACGTCCTTGCGGCCCACCTCGGCGCCGTCCTCGGCGCGCGAGCGCAGGGTGCAGACGCCCTGGGCGTCGTCGTCCTTGCGGATCTCCAGATGGACCTGGACCTCGCGGTCGCTCACGACGTCGAACTTGATGATCTCGGCGCTGATCTTGCTGTCGACCACGTAGTACCAGCCGAACCAGCCCATCAGGGCGAGGAACAGGGTGCCGAGCACCGCTCCGACGATCTTCAGCTTGCGGTCCGCGCGCTCGTCCGCCGAGCGCCCGTAGCGCCCCTCGGGCAGCTGCTCACGCACCGCGCTCATGATCGTTCCTCTCGCCGCCGGGGGTCCGGAATTTTCCTCCCCCCGATTCCGTCACTATAGAGACCTCCCTAGGCGACGAATGACTGAGGATCGAGTCTTGACTGAGCAGCTGCGACTGATGGCCGTTCACGCCCACCCCGACGACGAGTCGAGCAAGGGCGCGGCGACGATGGCCAAGTATGTGTCCGAGGGGGTGGAGGTCCTGGTGGTGACCTGCACGGGCGGCGAACGCGGCTCCATCCTCAACCCCAAGCTCCAGGGTGACCCCTACATCGAGGCGAACATCCACGAGGTGCGCCGCAAGGAGATGGACGAGGCCCGCGAGATCCTCGGCGTCCAGCAGGAATGGCTGGGCTTCGTCGACTCCGGCCTGCCCGAGGGCGACCCGCTGCCGCCGCTGCCCGAGGGCTGTTTCGCCCTGGAGGACGTGGACACGGCCGCCGGGGAGCTGGTCCGCAAGATCCGCGCGTTCCGCCCGCAGGTCGTCACGACCTACGACGAGAACGGTGGGTACCCGCACCCCGACCACATCATGACCCACAAGATCACGATGGTGGCCTTCGATGGCGCGGCCGACACCGAGAAGTTCCCGGAGTCCGAGTTCGGCCCGGCCTACCAGCCGCAGAAGCTCTACTACAACCAGGGCTTCAACCGCCCCCGCACCGAGGCCCTGCACCAGGCCCTCCTCGACCGGGGCCTGGAGTCCCCGTACGGCGAGTGGCTGGAGCGCTGGAAGGACTTCGAGCGCACGGAGCGGACCCTGACGACCTTCGTGCCGTGCGCGGAGTTCTTCGAGATCCGCGACAAGGCCCTGATCGCCCACCGCACCCAGATCGACCCCGACGGCGGTTGGTTCCGGGTCCCGATGGAGATCCAGCGCGAGGTCTGGCCGACCGAGGAGTACGAGCTCAGCAAGTCGCTCGTGGACACTTCCCTCCCCGAGAGCGACCTCTTCGAAGGCATCCGAGAGAATGCCTAGCATGAGCGCACACCTGGCTATGACCGAGCTCGTCCCCTTCGCGAAGGAGCTGGACGAGAACAAGGTGACCCCCGGCGTCCTCGGCTTCATCGTCTTCGCCGCCCTGGCGCTGGCCGTGTGGATGCTGATGAAGTCGATGAACCGCCACATGCACAAGATCGACTTCACCGAGGCCCCCGACCCGGCCGCGGCGGGCGCGACGGCGGGCGCGACGGCGCCGGCCAAGGGCACGGCGAAGAAGTAACGGCACACGACCGTACGGGCCCCGGCACCGCCGAGGCCCGTACGAGCGCTGCCCGGGACCGGGGCAGGGCCCGCCCCCGTACCGGCGCCGCCGGTCAGGCCAGCTCCACCCCCATCACCTCCCGCGCCTGCAGCCCCGGCAGCATCCCCAGGTCCCAGGCCGGCCAGCCGGTCTCCGGGGTCGGTGGGGTCGGGGTGCGGTCCAGGACCAGGGCGTACGCCTCCGCGCAGTCCTCCAGGCGGGGGTCGCGGGTCGGGTGGCGGTCCGCGGTGAGGGCCGTCAGTTCGGCGCGGGCCTCCGCCGGGTCGGGGAGCAACGTGGCGCGCAGGAAGCGGGCCCAGTCGGCGCCCCTGCGGTCGCCGTACGACAGGAACAGCCGGGCCGACTCCTCGCACAGCCGGACCGCCTGCGCGGTGCGGCCGTTGCCCGCGTCGACCACCGCCAGCTCCAGACACGCCCACGCCTCGCCGTGCGGCACACCGATCCGGCGGAAGTCCGCCCGCGCGTCCGTCAGGAGCTGCCGGGCGAAGCCCGAGTTGCGCAGATTCCCGGTGGCCGCCGCCCGCTGGTCGCGGGTGACCCGGCCGGAATGGTGGCGGGCGCACGCCAGGCCGTACACGTCCCGCATCCGCGAGAACATCGACCGCGCCCGCTCCAGCTCCCGCACCGCCGGATCCCGGTCGCCGCGCTCCTCAAGGGCGAGCCCCAGGTAGTACAGCGTCCACGCCTCGCCCCGCGCGTCCTCCTGCTCCCGGTGCCGGGCCAGCGCCTGCCGCAGCCCCTCCACCGCCCCCTCCGCGTCCCCCGCCATCAACCGGGTCCTGGCCAGCTGGGTCAGCGCCCACGCCTCGCCGCGCCCGTCATGGGTCCTGCCGTACAGATCGAGCGCCAGCCGCAGCTCCGCCGCCGCCCGCCCGGTGTCGCCACGGCGCAGCCACACCTGGCCCAGCTGGAAATGCGACCACGCCTCGCCGTGCAGCGACTCGTGCTCCCGGTGCAGCGCGAGCGCCGACCCCAGCAGCGCCACCGCCTCCGTGAGCCGCGCCCGGTCCCGCTCCACCGCCGCCAGCGCGTGCAGCGTCCAGCCCCGGTCGGCCGCCAGCGACTCCGGCGCCTGCAACGCCAGCGCCTCCCGCAGCCGGGCCGCCGCCCCCGGCAGATCGCCCTGATGGTGCAGCGTGATCCCGAGCGAGCACAGCGCCAGCGCCGCCCCCGCGTCCTGGTGCGCCTCCTGATAGAGCGAGACCACCGACGTCAGCGTCGACCGCGCCTTGTCCAGCTCGCCCAGCTGCCGCGCCGCGATACCCGTACGCCACTGCACCGAACGCGACAACTGCCCCTGCCCCACCGCCTCGGCCAGCTCGTTGATCTCA
The DNA here is from genome assembly GCF_044748125.1 of Streptomyces sp. NPDC090025. Taxonomy (NCBI): domain Bacteria; kingdom Bacillati; phylum Actinomycetota; class Actinomycetes; order Kitasatosporales; family Streptomycetaceae; genus Streptomyces; species Streptomyces sp. NPDC090025. The sequence continues at coordinate 835,233 of NZ_JBIVFL010000001.1, forward strand.
CCCAGCCGGTACAGATCGCCCCGCAGCAGACAGTGGTCGCACAGCGCGCCGAGCAGATCCAGGACCGTCTGCTGGTCCACGCCCTCGGTGTGCCGCAGCGTCGCCGTGATGAAGCTGGACTCGTCGTCCAGCCAGCGCAGCGCCGCCTCCAGAGACCCGAACCCGTCCCCGTCGAACCGGGCCGCCCGGTTGACCCGGGTCGACATCCGGCCGTCGACCATCCGGATCACCGCGTCCGCCAGCTCCGCGTAGTTGCGGATCAGCCGCTCCTGCGCCGCCGCGATCTCCGCCTGGTCCTCCTCCTCGACGAGCCGCGCCGCCGCGAACCCGCGCACCGCGTCGTGCACCCGGTAGCGCTTGCCCCGCACATGGTCGAGCAGCCCCGCCCCGGCCAGCTCCGCGAGCAGCCGCGCCCCCTCCGCCGGACCGCCGCCCAGCAGCGCCGCCGCGGCCGCCGCTCCCAGCGACGCCCGCCCGGCCAGCGGAAGCCGCCGCAGCAGCCGCCGCCCGTCGTCGTCGAGCCCGGTCGCGTACGCCGCCGCCAACGCCCGCTCCACCGGCCCCGCCTCCGGACCGGCCGCCGCGAGCAGCCCCGCCACCTCGTCCGCCGGCCGCCCCTGAAGGAGCGCGCCCGCCGTACGCAGCGCCAGCGGCAGCCCGCCGCACAGCTCCCCGGCCCTCGCCAGCCCCTCCGCGTCGTACGGCTCCCGCGAACCGCCGCCGAGCAGATCCTCGGCCGCCGCCGCGTCGAGCGCGCTCACCGGCAGCACGTGCACCGAGGCGGGCACGTCGTCACCGAGGTCCAGCGGCTCCCGGCAGGTCACCAGGACCAGGCTGTCGGACCGCGCCGGCAGCAGCGTCCGCACCTGCGCCGGATCGACCGCGTCGTCCAGGATCACCGTCACCGCGAGCCCGGTCAGCTGCTGGTGGTACAGCTCGGCGAGCCTGCGGACCTGCTGCTCCGGCGAGGACCGCTCACGGAACAGCAACTGCTCGCGCGGCGCGCCCAAACGGTTCAGCAGATGCAGCAGCGCCTCCCGGGTGCTCAGCGGCTGCTGCCCCCGGGTCGCGCCGCCGCGCAGGTCCACCACGCACGCGCCCCGGAACTGGTCCCGCAGCGCGTGCGCAGCCCGCACCGCGAGCGCCGTACGGCCGGAGCCCGGCGCGCCCGGCAGCATCACCACGGTCGGCCGCGTCGTCGGCGCCGCCCGCCCGGCCTGCACCCACCGGACGATCCGCCCCAACTCGGCCCGCCGCCCCGCGAACGTCCCGGTCAGCTCCGGCAACTGCCCGAAGGACTGCTCAAGCACGGCCCGCCGCCGCGCCGCCGCACTCCGATCGGAGCCGCCGCGCAGCCGGTCGACGACCTTCTGCGCGGGAGGGGTGACGGACCGGCCCGATCCGGGGGTACGGGGTGAGGTGGGCGTACGGGCGGGGGTGGGCGCGCCGGGGACCGTGGCGGGTGTCCGGGCCTCGGCCCCGGACGCGACCCGGTCCCGGTCCCCGGCCATGGCGCCGGACCCCTTCCCGGACCCCTTCCCGTTCCCCTTCCCCTTGCCGTTCCTGGCCCCGTTCCCGCCGCCGTCCACCGCCCCGTCCCCGGCCGCCGCCGGTACCCGCTGGCGCTCCAGAAAGGGGCGCACGCCCCGTACCTCGACGGCGTCCAGCCAGTTCTGCCGCAACTGCTCAAGACCCTGCGCGCCGATGGCCTCGGCGATCCCGCCCGCCCCGCCCGCCCCGGTCGCCCCGGCCGTCCCGGCCGTCCCTGTGCTCCCGGTCGTCCCCGTCCCGTGCGGGGGCGTGCGCCGTGCGGCGGCCCGCCGCTCCGCGCCGGTGCGCAGGACGGTGGCCGCCGCGCCCGCCACCGCGACCACGGCGCCCGCGCCGAGCGCGGTGCCCGTCGCCGTACCGAGGACGAGGTCGCCGCCGACCGCCGCGACCGTGGCGACGGCCGTCACCACGGCGGGCGTCGCCACGGTCGCGAGGCCGCGCGGCGCGGCGGCACCGGCCCCGGGCCCGCCGGGAGCAGGGTCCGTACCCGGCGGGGGAACAGGCCCGGCCGGATCCGCCGCCCCCACTGCCCCTTCCGCCTCGGCGGCCTCCCGCGCCTCCACCGCGACCAGGTACACCGCGTACTCCTCCGCGGCCTCCTCCGCGAGCGCGTCCAGCGCCGCCGCGCCCCGGGCGAGCAGCTCCACCCGGTCGGCGTCGCTGCCGCCGGAGCGCCGTACCTCCTCGTCCACGGCCAGGGCCAGCAGCCCCTCGGCCTCGGCCCGATGGCTGTTCCGCATCCGCGTCCCCCTCCGGTCGACGTGCCGTGTCCCCTGACCCGGCCCCGCCGCGTGTCCTGCGGCGGAATCGCTCAGGGCTCGAACAGTCGGGCCCCGGATTCCTGCGGGACCCCGGCCCGCGCGCGGGGCCGCTGTGAAGGACCGCGGCGACGGTGCCGCAGTTCCCAAGCCCCGTACCCCGTACCCCGGCTGACCGAACGGCAGACCGTCGACCTCGCGTCCGATGGCGTTCATGTGCCGAATACCGCGTCCGGGTGATGCGCCGGAACCAATCCTTCCCCGGGCAGTTGATCAGGGCGCTTCGGACAACGGAGCAGTTCCGGGCCACCGAGCTCAAGAAGGAAGACTCGTGATCAAGAAGGTTCTTGCTACCGCTGCTGTTGCGGCCACCGTCGCCGGCATGTCCGCGACCACGGCGATGGCGGCCGGCAACGATGGCGGCAGCGCCAACATCATCGGCAACCAGTCGAAGCAGTCCATCGGCAGCAACTCCACCGGTGGTTACATGAGCCCGAACTTCGGCCTCATCAACGGTGGCGTCCTGCACTGCTTCGACATCCAGAAGATCCAGGCGCAGGTTCCGGTCGGCGTCATCGCCGTCCCGGTCGCCATCCAGGACGTCCTCGGCAACCCGATGTCGAACCAGACCTGCACCCAGAACTCCGTGCAGCAGAAGGGTGACGACGCGCTGTCGCACATCCTGGGCGAGGTCCTCTCCCAGAACGGCAACGTCGGCGGCTGATCTCCGCGGCTCCGCTGAAGCGGCCCCGTTCCTCGCAGAGCCAGTGCGAGGAGCGGGGCCGCTTCGCCGTATGCCTGCCCGTTCTCCGGGCTTGTCACCCCCCGCTGTACGGGCGGTCTTCCGGACCGGTCGACGGACCGGCGGGTTCGTGGGCGGGGCCGGTGGGGCCGATGGGTTCGCGGGCCGGGAGCTCGACCCGTACGAGCAGCCCGCCCCCTTCCCTGGCCCGCGCCGTCACCGTGCCGTGGTGGCCGCGCGCGATGGACCGGACGAGGGCGAGGCCGAGGCCGTGGCCGCTGCGGTCGCTGGCCACCCGGGGACGGGCCCGGTAGAAGGGCTCGAAGAGCCGGTGCACGGTCGCCGGGTCGACCTCGGGGCCGGTGTTCGCGACCGTCAGGACGACCACGTGTCCGGCCCGGTGCTCCCCGCCCTCGCGCCCCTGGCGCCCCTTGCGTTCCTCGCGCTCCTCACGTCCCACCCGTACCTCGACCGTCCCGTCCGGCACGTTGTGCGTCCGGGCGTTGTCGAGGAGGTTCACGACGAGCTGCCGCAGCAGCGTGGCGCTGCCCACGACCTCGCAGGAGCCGGGGCCGGAGCCGGGGGTACCGGGGTTACCGGGGGCGAGCGTGATGGTCACGCCGTACGGACCCTCCGGACCGCCCGAGACCTCCGCCGGTCGCTCCGCGTCAGCCCGCTCCGCGACCGCCCGCTCGGTGAGCGCGGCCAGGTCCACCGGCTCGGCCTCGTGGTCGCCCTGCTCGGCCGCCGCCAGCCGCAGCAGCGCCCGTACCACCTCGATGTTGCGCTCGTTGGTCTCGCGCAGCATCGGGATCAGCTCGGCGAACTCCTCGCGGGTCGTCCCGCCGTCGGCCTCGGCCATCTGCAGGATGGCCCGGGTCGTCGCGAGCGGGGTGAGCAGTTCGTGGGAGGCGTTCGCGGCGAAGCGCTGGTGCGCGGCGAACGACTCCTCCAGGCGCTCCAGCGTCGTGTCGAAGGTGTCGGCGAGCTGCTTGAGCTCGTCCTCGGGGCCGCGCGCGGCGATCCGGTACGCGAGATCGCCCTCTCCCGCCTTGGCCGCCGCCCGGTTGATGGTGTGCAGCGGGGCGAGCAGCCGCCGGGAGAGCAGCCAGCCCGCGCCGAGACCGATGCCGAGGACGACGATCACGCCGCCGACGGACACGGCGAGGACGGTCGACCAGACGTCCTCCTTGTCGCGGATCAGGCCGGACACGTCGATCGTCCGGCCGCGCCCCTGCGGCGCCTCGCCGAGGTCGGGCGGCGCGGTCGTGCCCGGGGGCACGACGTACGGGGCGGTGAAGTCGTACGTCGGCAGATAGCGGATGCCGACGTAGATGATCGCCACCATCAGCGCCGAGCAGGCGGCGAGCGCGGCGCCGAAGCCGAGGAAGAGGCGGGTGTGGATGCTGAGCGCGCGCGCCCGGCGGTGCGGGCCGCCGCGGGTCCGCCACTTCACGGGGTGTCCTGTGGAGAGTGCTTCGGGGGAGTCTCCGGGGAGGGTTCGGGGGAGTGCCCGGGGGACGGCTCGGGCGCGCCGAGGTAGTAGCCCGCGCTGATCGCGGTGTGTACGAGCTGCGGCTCGCCGAGTTTGCGGCGCAGGGTGTGGACGACGAGCCGGACGGCGTTGGTGAGCGGATCGGCGTGCGCGTCCCATGCCTTGTCGAGGAGATATTCCGCGCTGAGGACCCCGCCCTCCGCCCGCATCAGCAATTCGAGGACGGACATCTCCTTCGGGGTGAGCCTGATGTCCGTGCCGCCGCGCGTGACCCGTCGTCGATGGGTGTCGAAGGTGAGATCGGAAAAGGTGAGGACCGGGGAATGCGCCATGGGGCTGCGCCGGTAGAGGGCGCGCAGCCGGGCGACGAGTTCGGGAAAGTCGAAGGGTTTCGGGAGATAGTCGTCGGCGCCGAGCCCGAGGCCGGTCACCTTGTCGCCGAGCCGGCCCGCCGCCGTGAGCATCAGGACCCGGCAGCCCAGGCCCATGTCGACGATCCGGCGGCACACCTCGTCGCCGTGCACCCCGGGCAGGTCACGGTCGAGGACCACGGCGTCGTAGTCGTACACCGCGAGCCGCTCCAGGGCCGCGGCGCCGTCATGGACGACGTCGACGGCGATGGCTTCGCGCCGCAGTCCGATCTCCAGGACGCGCGCCATGTACTGCTCGTCCTCGACCACCAACACCCGCACGCGAGCCCGTTCCTTTCGTCGTCCACCGCTCACTGATCCTGAGAATTGAGTGAGAAATGCACTGGATTTCATCCGGCACCACCGGACGTGTCAGCGCGATTCCTGGGCTTTCTCCTCACCTCTCCCACGTCTATCAGATGCCGGATTTGATCCGTGTATGAGGGAGCGCGCGGGAGGCACATTCGTGAAACGTCCCTCACAACGGCCGCTGCCTAGCGTGCTGGGCATGAATCTTTTCAAACGCGCGTGGTGGCGGCTGACCGGCGCCCCGGGCAGGACCCTGATGCTGGTCGGCCTGTTCTTCGTGATCTGCACCCTGGTGCTGTCCGGCTTCCTCATCCAGTCGGCGGCGGCCAGGGCGGCCGACGGCGCCAAGAAGAGCGTGGGCGCGGTCGCCACGATGCAGCTCGACGTGAACGGGCTGCTGGCATCGGGCAAGAACGACGGCCGGGCGCCGGAGGGCCGGCAGGGCGGCACCATCGGCACGGCCGGTGACCTCAAGCGCGACCTGGTGGACCGGATCTGCGCGGCCTCGGTCGTCGCCGACTGCAACTACACGGCCGACGGAGCGGCCTTCCCGACCAAGACCACCCGGCTCCACCAGCCGGTCCCGCCGCCCACCGGGCAGGACACCACCGGTACGGACCTGTTCAAGGTCGACGGCGTCCGCAAGCTCGACGAGGTGGGCGCGTTCCGCAACGGCGACTCCAAGCTCGTCGCGGGCAAGGGGATCGGGCCGGACACCGCCAAGGACGAGATCGTCGTCGAGGAGCGGGTGGCCAAGGCCAACAAGCTGAAGGTCGGCGACAAGGTCAAGCTCAAGAAGGGCGACCTGAGCAACGGGATGCCCACCGAGGAGCACGAGTTCACGGTCATCGGCGTCTACCGCAGCGGCACCCCCGACACCGGGCAGTACGTGCCCGCGATGATGGACCCGGCCAACCAGGTGTACGCCACCATCGAGGGCGCCAGCCTGCTCGGCGGCCGCACCACCGACGGCGGCGGCACCCTCAAGTCGGCGACCTTCACGCTGACCGACCCGGACGACCTGGGCGCGCTCAAGGCCGCGGCCGAGAAGGCGGGCGCCGACCTGGGGATCTTCCCGATCTCGGTCAACGACAAGCAGTACCGGGCGCTCGTCGGCCCGATCACCAGGACCGCGGACTTCGCGACGGTCACCGTGTGGCTGGTCGCCGTCGCGGGCACGGTCATCCTGGCCCTGGTCGTCGCCTCCGGCCTGCGGGAGCGGCGCGGCGAGCTGGGCATCCTGCTGTCGCTGGGCGAGAAGAAGCCCAAGCTGCTCGGCCAGCACCTCGTCGAGATCGTCGCCTGCGCCGTCGTCGCGATCGGGCTCGCGGGCGCGGGCAGTCAGTTCGTGTCGCAGGCCATCGGCGACCAACTCCTGGCGGGGGAGGTCGACTCGGCCCGCGAACAGGCCGCGAACGAGAACCTGCGACCCGACCCCAGCGACCCCAACGGCCTGGCCAGGCAGGGCGACGACGAGGCGGAGTCCCAGCCGATCGACTCGCTCGACGTGAGCCTCGGCCCGGCCGACATCGCCAAGGTCGGCGCGACCGGACTCGGCATCGCGGCCCTGGCCACCCTGATCCCCGGCGCCCGCGTGCTGCGCCTCAACCCGCGCGACATCCTGACGAAGGGCGACTGACCATGACCCTCCCCGTACCCCCCGTACCCCCCGTACCTCCCGTACCCCACGGGACCGAGCCCGAGTCCGCCCCCGCGGACCCCTCGCCCGCCTCGCCCTCCCGACCCGCCCCGGTCCTCGAACTCGTCGACGTCTCCCGCACGTTCAGCGGCGGCAACCGGCGCCGGGTGGTCCTCAAGTCCGTGTCGTACGCCTTCGAGTCGGGCCGGATGTATGGCATCGTCGGCCCCTCGGGCTCGGGCAAGACGACCCTGCTGTCCCTGGCCAGCGGCCTGGACACCCCCACCTCGGGCAGCGTCCGCTTCCAGGGCCGTGACGTCACGGACCTGGGCCTGGGCCGCTACCGCAACCGGCACGTGGCGACCGTGTTCCAGTCCCTGAACCTGCTCAGCTACATGACCGCCGTGCAGAACGTGACCTCGGCCATGGAGATCACCGGCGTCGGCCGCGGCCACCGCAAACAGCGCGCCCACGACCTCCTGGACCTCCTCGGCATCGACCCGCCCGACCGCACCCGCCGCACCCTCCAGCTCTCCGGCGGCCAGCAACAACGCGTCGCCATCGCCCGCGCCCTCGCCTGCGAGGTCGACATCCTCTTCGCCGACGAACCCACGGGCGCCCTCGACCACGACACCGCCACCGGCATCATCGACGTCTTCCGCAAACTCGCCCACGACGACGGCAAATGCGTGATCGTCGTGACCCACTCCAAGGAGGTGGCGGCGGCCTGCGACGAGATCCTCACCCTGAAACGCGGAAAGCTCGTCCCGCAGGGCGGCTGACGGGGCCGGGTGCTCCTCCCGCGCCCTAGTTCGAGGCGCTCGGGCTCACGACGACCATCCCGTCCATGATCCCCTTGCTCCCCCCGCCTCGCCCCGGGCGCGTTGGCACACCTGGCGGCGATCGCACGAGAGGAGGTGCGGCAGGCGCGGAGCGGCCGCGCTTCTGTCGGTCGGGTATTCCTCCTGTCCCTGGTGCCAGTGAGTTCGCGAACCCAGCAGCTGGCGATGCTCACACCTCCTTGATGATCACGCGCTCGCCGCAGAGCTTCGACCAGTCGTCATGGTCGGAGGTCAGAACGATCACGGGGGCCGGGGCGCGGAGCGCGAGCGCGGCAACGAGGGCGTCGATCGCGTACTTGTGACCGTGCAGCCCACCTGCGTCCTGAAGCAGCTCCACCGCGGTCAGGGAGTCCTGCTGGCTGACCGGTTCCACCCGCAGCCGGGACAACACCCACTTCAAGCGCGCAAGGTCGGTCTTCCCGTGTACCGCTTCGACAATGGTCAGCGCAGACACGAGGACGGGAACCCCGACCCGCCGGGATGCTTCGATGCGAGCCACCATGCCGCGGTCATTGCGCAGGAGCAGGGACAGCGCCTCGGAGTCGAGCACCAGCGAGCGGGCCGGCAGCTCCTTCACGCTGCGCCCCGCTCGGCGGTCTCGTCCCCGAACAGCTCACGACGAGCGGCTTCGACCTCCTGCTCCGTGAGCGCGCCGTGCTCCTCCTCATGGGCCGCGACGATCTCGGCGAGCCCATCCATGGCGAGCTGGTGCCTGACAGCCTCGGTGATGTAGCTGGACAGCCCGCGACGGCCGGTCCGAGAGCGAAGCTCACTGACCAGCTCGGTGGGCATGGACACGGAGATGTTTTCGGTGGTCCCGGCTCGGGTCGGCTTCATGCCCTAAGTGTAGGACAAGGTCTATTACATGGCGGGGACCGTGCGCACTCGCGGGCTTCGATGGTCCTGACCAGCGAGACCTGCCGCTCACTATCCGAGCGGCTATCGGCGATCAGGGCGACGCCTGGCCCATGACTGTGGGGTTCGCGTGCCGTGTGGGACACCAGCTCCGAATCCTCCGTTGGAGGGCAGAATCAACTCGCCGAGTGGATGTCCTGCTGGCGTGGCAGCACGGGCGAGGGCTAATCCCAACCGCTGCGCCTCCTGTGGGCACCAAGCCGACTGGCATACGGTTGGGGAGATCGTGGACGAGGCCCCTTACGGAGGCTGGATCAATGCCGCTGCGGGTCGGGTTCCCGTCGAAGGTTTGCGTGCCATCAGGGGGGGGCAAGGGATCAGCTGGCCGTACTGCTGATGTCGTCCATGCGTGCACCATCACGCACCTGACGAGTTGGCTTGGTGGGAGGGCGCACTCGGGGCGGGTGGGTGTGAGGTCGATGGTCTCCGCCCGGTAGGCGATGACGTCCGGGCGGCGGTTGGTGAGCGGAACGTCCTGCAGGCGAACGTCGAAGCCGGTGCCCGCGTGCCAGTCCGGGCCTGCGGCCGCGTCCAGCGCGTTGGCCAGGAGGCGGGCCTACTGTTCCGAGGCATCGGGCCCGCCCGGCCCGACGCGGAGCGGCGCCGGTGAAGGTTCCACCGGTGCGGCCGGGGCCCTGTGAGAGGCTGGGCCGTATGAACCGACTGGCCGGCGAGCAGTCGCCCTATCTCCTCCAGCACGCGGACAACCCGGTCGACTGGTGGCCCTGGGGCCCGGAAGCGTTCGAGGAGGCGCGGCGGCGGGATGTGCCCGTGCTTCTGTCGGTCGGGTATTCCTCCTGTCACTGGTGTCATGTGATGGCCCACGAGTCCTTCGAGGACGAGGCCACCGCCGCGCTCGTCAACGACGGGTTCGTGGCCGTCAAGGTCGACCGCGAGGAGCGGCCCGACGTCGACGCCGTCTACATGGAAGCCGTGCAGGCGGCGACCGGGCAGGGCGGGTGGCCCATGACCGTGTTCCTGACGCCGGACGCCGAGCCGTTCTACTTCGGGACCTACTTCCCGCCGGAGGCGCGGCACGGGATGCCGGGGTTCTCCGAGGTGCTCGACGGGGTGTCGCGGGCCTGGCACGAGCGGCGCGACGAGGTCGGGGAGGTCGCCGGGCGGATCGTCAAGGACCTCGCCGCGCGGTCGCTCGCCTACGGCGGCGACGGGGTGCCGGGGGACGAGGAGCTGGCGCAGGCGCTGCTCGGGCTCACCCGGGAGTACGACGTCAAGGACGGCGGCTTCGGCGGCGCGCCCAAGTTCCCGCCGTCCATGGTGCTGGAGTTCCTGCTCCGCCACCACGCCCGCACCGGCTCCGAGGGCGCCCTGCAGATGGCCGCCGACACCTGCGAGGCGATGGCCCGCGGCGGCATCTACGACCAGCTCGGCGGCGGCTTCGCCCGCTACGCCGTCGACCGGTCCTGGGTCGTGCCGCACTTCGAGAAGATGCTGTACGACAACGCGCTGCTCTGCCGCGTGTACGCGCACCTGTGGCGGGCCACCGGAAGCGAGCCGGCCCGGCGGGTCGCCCTGGAGACCGCCGACTTCATGGTCCGCGAACTGCGCACCCCCGAGGGCGGGTTCGCCTCCGCGCTCGACGCCGACAGCGACGACGGCAGCGGCAAGCACATCGAGGGCGCCTACTACGTGTGGACCCCCGAGCAGCTCACCGCCGTCCTCGGCGAGGCCGACGCCGGGTACGCCGCACGCCACTTCGGCGTCACCGCCGAGGGCACCTTCGAGCACGGCTCCTCCGTGCTCCAGCTCCCGCAGGACCCCGAGGGCGGCGCGCTCGCCGACGCCGGGCGGATCGCGGGCATCCGGGACCGGCTGCTCGCCGCCCGCGACGAGCGCCCGCGCCCCGGCCGGGACGACAAGGTCGTCGCCGCCTGGAACGGGCTCGCCATCGCCGCGCTCGCCGAGACCGGCGCCCTGCTCGACCGCCCCGACCTGGTCGAGCGGGCCACCGAGGCCGCCGACCTGCTGGTCCGGCTCCACCTCGGCGAGGGCGCCCGGCTCGTCCGTACCTCCAAGGACGGCCACCCGGGCCCCAACGCCGGAGTCCTGGAGGACTACGCCGACGTCGCCGAGGGCTTCCTCGCCCTCGCCGCCGTCACCGGCGAAGGCGTCTGGCTGGAGTTCGCCGGGTTCCTGCTCGACATCGTCCTCGACCAGTTCACCGCCGAGGGCGGCGCCCTCTACGACACCGCGCACGACGCCGAACAGCTCATCCGGCGCCCGCAGGACCCCACCGACAGCGCCACCCCGTCCGGCTGGACCGCCGCCGCGGGCGCGCTGCTCGGCTACGCGGCGCACACCGGTTCCGAGCCGCACCGCGCCGCCGCCGAGCGGGCGCTCGGCGTGGTCAAGGCGCTCGGGCCGCGCGCACCCCGGTTCATCGGCTGGGGCCTGGCCGTCGCCGAGGCACTGCGCGACGGACCGCGCGAGATCGCCGTGGTCGGCGCGCCCGACGACGAGGGCTTCCGCGAGCTGCGCCGCACCGCGCTGCGCGCGGCGGCACCCGGCGCCGTCGTCGCCACCGGCCTCCCCGACGGCGAGGAGTTCCCGCTGCTCACGGACCGGCCCCTGGTCGACGGCCTGGCCACCGCCTACGTCTGCCGGCACTTCGTGTGCGACGCGCCGACGACCGACCCCGAGCTGCTCGCCCGCAAGCTCGGCCGCTGAGACGGCGAGGGGCGGGCCGGGGTCCAGGTCCCCGGCCCGCCCCCGTACGGCACGCGGGACGGCACGCGGTACGGCACGCGGTACGGCTCAGCCGCAGAGCAGCGCCGAGCCCTTCATCGGCTTGTAGTCGCCGAGGCCCTGCGGGATGTGGCTCGTCGGCTTCGGCCGCGCCTTCGGCAGCGGCCGGTCCGCGCGCATCGCCCCGAACACCTCGGCTGCCTGCTCCTCGTCCCAGCCCACGGTGGAGCCGACACCCGCGATGTTCGGGTTGAACCCGGCGATCGGCACGGTGGCGAGCTGCGTCTGCGCCGGGGTGAGGTTCCGCAGCCGTCCCGCCAGGGTGATCAGATCGGTCACGCTCAGCGCCCGGTCCGCCGCCGTCGTCCCGCGCAGCGCCGACACGAACGCCTTCAGCTTCGCCGGGTTCTTGAACACCCCGCCGCCGCGCAGCTCCTGGTGGACGTTGCTCATGAACTTCTGCTGCTTCTGGATCCGCCCGAAGTCCATCTTGCCGTCGTGCCGGGAGCGCACGTACTGCAGCGCCCGCCCGCCGTTGACCCGCTTGGTGCCGGGGGCGAGTTCGAACCCGGTGTACGGGTCCTTCAGGGGCTCCTTGGTGCAGACCGGCACGCCCTTCTTCACCTGGTTGACGCTGTCCATGAAGTGCCGGAAGTCGACCTCCAGATAGCGGTCGATCTTGACCTTCGTCATCCGCTCGATCGTCTTCATCGCGAACGTCGGGCCGCCCTCCGCCCACGCGCTGTTCAGCTTCGCCGGATGGGCCTCGTGCTCCTCGCCGGTCAGGGCGTCACGGTGGCTGTCGGGGAACTCGGCGAGCGAGTCACGCGGCATGCTCACCACACTGACCCGGTCGTTCTTCGCCGAGACGTGCACCAGCATCATCACGTCGGTGCAGCCGCACGCCTGGCCGCCGAGGCGGTACGCCTTCTTCTCGTGCTTCGTGATCCCGGCCCGGCTGTCGACCCCCACGAGCAGGATCGTGAGCCCCTTGGCCGGTGACGGCAGCGCCGACGGCAGCAGCGCGGCCGCCGATCCCATGAGGGCGGGTGCCGATCCCATGAGGGCGGGTGCCGCGGCGACCGCGCCGGGCGCCAGGGTGAGCAGGGCGACGGAGGACAACAGCAGTTTTCGGCCACGAGGGCGCCCGGGGTTTCCGGGACCGGGTCGGGGGAATTTCATGCCCGCACCGTAGATCGGATGATCTCGTACACAGGTACGCGACGCGACATGGACAGGTCGAATCACCCTCTTGCGAGGGCTGTGCCATGATGCCGGAACCTCAGCGGAAGGAGCGAAAATGGCCCCCGATCCAGGGAAATGGGAGCGCATGGCCTTCATTCCGAAGAGCCGTTATGTGGCGGACCCGCCACCACCCGACCGAGAACCCTTCCCCCTCTACGCGTCCCTCGCCCGGCAGTGGATCCAGGCGGGCCGGGCGGTGCCCGGCGTGCCCGACCGGGAGTGGGAGCGGCTGACCAGGATGCCCATCTGGCCGCGCTGATTTCCGGCCACGGTCGCCGCCGTGACGCCGGGTCTTCCCGTCCTCCCGGTTCCGCCTCCCGATTCGGCCTCCCGATTCGGCCTCCCGACTCCGCGGGATTCACCGGTACGAGTCATGGCAATGGGGTGAACGCCGCCGTTCGCACCATCGGGCGGTTTCCTTTCCGTGCCGGGGTCGTTGTGAACCGTGCAGCGGAAGTCGGGGGCGCGTACGCGTCCGCGCATCACGAAAGCCGTGAATTCTCTTCCGCGTAGAAAGGATCCAGACGAAATGAAGTGCAAGAAGGCTGCGGTCGCCGTCGCCGGTCTGCTCATGGCCCTGGGTGCCGCCGCTCCGGCGATGGCTGACTCGCACGCCGAGGGCGCGGCCATCGGCTCCCCGGGCGTCCTGTCCGGCAACGTCGTGCAGGCCCCGATCCACATCCCGATCAACTTCTGCGGCAACAGCGTGAACGTGATCGGCATCGCGAACCCGGCCGCGTTCAACACCTGCGTCAACGTCTGACGTTCCCCCGTCGACACCTCGCTCAGGTGAAGGGGCCGGTCCCGGGAAGCACGCTCCCCGGGACCGGCCCCGCTCCCGTCACCCTCAGGGCGTGGTCGCCGCCGTCACCCGCTCCTCGCCCGTACGCGGCCTGGTCACCGCCCCGCCACCGGCACCGCCCGGGGTCCGCAGCCGCTGCCGCACCCCCTTCACCAGGCGCCCCGCCGTGTAGCCCGCGCCGAACACGAACCGCATCGACGGCCCGTACGACGGCGCCGTCAGCAGGCCCGCGAGGAACAGGCCCGGCCACGAGGACTCGAAGAGGCCGCCCACCTCCGGCGCCCCGCCCGCGCCCACCCGGCGCAGCCCGTCGCGGAGTTCGGGCGCGAGCACGTCCGCCCGGTCCAGGCTCGGCACGAAGCCGGTGGCCGCGATGACATGGTCGGTCTCCACCACCCCGGTCGTGCCGTCGGAGCACGTCACGTCGAGCCGCAGCCGGTCGTCGGCGGTCACCGTGGCCCCGCTGACCCGCTGCCCGAGCCGCACGTCATCCACCTTCCCGAACCGCTCGCGCAGCCACCAGGCACCGGCCGGGCCGAGCGCCGAGTCGAAGATCCGCTCCCGGGTGGTGGCGGGCAACCGTCGGAAGATGCCCGGGGTGTCCGCGTACAGCTTGTTCTGCCAGCCGCAGCCGAGCCCGGTGTGCGGCGCGCGCAGCGTCCGCCAGGCGCCGCGGTGCAGCGCGGGCGGCACGGTGTTCCAGTTCAGCCGGTCGGAACGGGCCAGGATCCGCACCGACGCGCCCTGCTCGGCGAGGATGGCCGCGGTCTCCAGGGCCGCCTGTCCGGCGCCGATCACGGTCACGTCCTGCCCGGCGAAGCCGTCGAGCTCGCCGTGGTGGCTGGAGTGGGTGACCTGACGGCGCGGCAGCCCCCGCAGCGGGCCCGGGATCTCCAGGAACGGCAGCACCCCGACCGCGAGCGCGACCGTCCGGGCGCGGACCGTCTCGCCGTCCTCCGCCGTCACCGTGAAACCGCCGTCCGGGTCCGGCGCCACCCGGGTCACCAGGCGCGGGTCGAGCGCGGGCACCGCCTGCCGGGCGAACCAGTCGCCGTACGCGGCGAAGAAGCCGACCGGCAGCGGATGGCCGTGCTCGGCGGTCACCCCGCGGGTGGCCGCGTAGGCGTCGAGCCCGTACTCCCCGCGCGGGTCGGACAGGTGGGAGGCCCACGGCTCCGACTTCAGGAACATCCCGGAGGGCATGGCGTGCCAGCACTCCATGGTCCGCCCGAAGGTCTTGAGGTCGAGACCGTGCGCCGCCGCGTGGGCGGCGATGGAGAGGCCGTACGGCCCCGCTCCCACAATCACCAGGTCGTGCATCGTGCGTTCCGCCTTTGAAGAAGGAGAGGAATCAGAAGAACGAGAAGAAGCCGTACGGGTACGGGTACGGCTACGGGAAGGTCGTCGTCGGAGAGGGGGGTCAGCGGCGGCGCCGGTCCGCCGTCCGCTCACCGTCCGCTCACCGCTTGCTCATCCGGTCGGTGGGGGTACGGGCCGGGGGCGGCGGCGGCAGGTCCGGCGCCCGGCGCGGCCGGCCGGCCCGCAGCACCGCGCGCAGCCGCAGCAGCCCCTTGCGCAGCACATGGGCGAGCCAGGTCCGCAGCATCGCGAGCGCGGGCCCGAGGTCGTCGGCCGCGAACCAGGCGGCCTCGCCGCCGCCCGCCGCACCGGCCGGGACCACCGGCTCCGGCACGTACCGGCGGCGCGGCGAGGAGAGGTAGGACAGGGCGGCGTAGTTCTCGACGACGAAGCGGCGCCCGTAGCCGGGCAGGTGCCCGGGCACCTGCCGCCCGGTGAGGTCCAGGTGCATGGCCCGCACCACGTCGAGACCGTTGCGGTCGGCGAACAGCCGGAACTGCGCGCCGGGCCGGGGGTTGAAGTCGAGCAGGTGGTACGCGCCGGTCGACCGGTCCAGGCGGAAGTCGAGGTCGCACACGCCCCGGTAGCCGAGCGCCCCGAGCAGCTCCCTGGCCAGTGCGTCGACCGCCGGGTTCGGCGTCCAGCGGCCGACCGCGGTCAGCCCGGCACCGTCCGGCCAGGAGCGTTCCTTGAGCCCGGTGGCGCCGGTGGCGCAGCCGCCGGTGGAGTCGACGTACCCGTGGAAGAACCAGTCGAGGCCGCGCCCGGCGGGCAGCAACTCCTGGAGCAGCAGTCGGCTGCCCGCCTGCGGGGTCCGCTCGTACAGTGCGCGCACCTCGGCGAGCGAGCCGACGATCGAGGTGCTGCGCAGCCCGCCGCCCGCCGGGAGCAGCCAGGGGCGGCTCCACTTGGCGACCACGGGGAGGCCGAGCTGCCAGGCCATCGCGGCGGCCTCGTCGGCGCTGGTGGGGAGTTCGGTACGGGGATGGGGCAGCGAAAGGGCCCGGCAGGTCTCGGCGAGCTGGGCCTTGTCGGCGACCTGGGCGAGCTGCTCGGGGGACTGGTCGGGCAGCAGGAAGCGGGCGGCGAGTTCGGGGCGGCACTCGGCGAGGGTGAGCGCGGTGATGTCGTCGAGGGGTACGAGCAGCGCGGGAGGTGACGAGGTGTCGGCTCCGGACAGCGGGCGGGGACCGGGCCCGCCCCCGGACCGGAGCCCGGCCCCGATTCCGTTCCCTGTTCCGATTCCGTTCCCGGCCCTGGTTCCGTTCCCTGTTCCGATTCCGTTCCCCGCTCCCGTCCCCGGTCGGACGGGCGCGTGCTCGTCGAAAGTGTCGGCGATCCGGTGCAGCAGCCGGGTGAGGGCGGCCGGGGACGTCTCGGCGGGGCGCGGGTGGACGCCGGCGAGATAGCGGGAGCGGGCCACCGGGCTCGACGCCGACTCGACCACCGCGTGGACCGCGACCCCTGCCCGCCCCAGGGATCGCGCGGCACCGAGCGTGCCGTGGTGAAAGGGGTTCGGATCGAGCCGCACAAGGACCGCTGGAACGCGGGTGTCAAAAGTCGGCACGGCATGTCCTTCGTCTTCTCAGTGCCCCAACTGGGCGATCAGGAATCCTCTAACGGACTATTGAGTGGAGCGAAGCGGAGTTCTCGGTCGGCGCATTAGGAATACTTTCGGAAGATCGGACTGACGGATCATCACGCGGCGCCAGAGAGAAGGAGAATCCGCCATGATCAACCGAAGGCGAAGAACATCGAGGGTATGGCTGGGGGTGTTCACCGCCGGTCTCCTTGCGTCAGGTTCAGTCGTGCTGTCGTCTCCCGCTCACGCTCACGCCGCCCCATCCGTAACGACCCGGGACCCCCAACCGACTCTGTCCAACGCCATGGGTGCGTTTCTGGAATCGGGACCGGTCGGTGTCGCCCGCATCGCCCAGCTGGAGCGCTGGCTGGGCGGCCACGAGCTGAAGGTCGGGCACACCTACCTGCCGGGCGACCTGTGGTCCAACATCGAGAGCCCGCCGGGCTTCCTCGACGCCTGGGCGTCCTGGCGCAACGAGCGCGCGGACCGGATGTTCGTGCTCAACGTCCCCATGCTGGAGCGCAACGAGGCCGGGGTCTCCGACCACGAGGTCCGCCGCCAGCTCCAGCTCGGCGCCGCCGGGTACTTCGACCACCACTTCCGTACGCTCGCGCAGCGCCTCGTCGACCTGAACGCCAAGGACACCGTGATCGTCCTCGGCTGGGAGATGAACGGGACGACGTACACCCACCGCTGCGCGCCGGACCCGACGTCGTGGAAGAAGTACTGGAACCGGATCGTCGCGGCCATGCGGTCGGTGCCGGGGCAGCAGTTCCGCTTCGACTTCAACCCGAGCCGGGGCCGGGACGCGATTCCGTGGACGGAATGCTATCCGGGTGACGACACCGTCGACATCATCGGCATGGATTCCTACGACCAGCCGTCGGGCTCCAGTTTCGACCAGCACGTGAACGAGCCGTACGGGCTGCAGAAGCAGGTCGATTTCGCGGCCGAGCACGGGAAGCAGATCTCCTATCCGGAATGGGGCCTGTTCCGGAACGGAGACAACCCCGAGTACATGCGGCGCATGCTCGAATGGATGAAGCAGCACAAGCCGCTGTACCACACGATCACCGACTACTGCCCGCACGGCGTCTGGCAGTGCGACGACAATCCGCGCTCGTCGCAGGTGTTCCGTCAGATGCTGTACGGGGTGGACCCGGAGGTCCCGACCGAGCCGACCGAGCCGACCGAGCCGACGCATCCGACCGACCCGGTGGAGCCGACGGAGCCGACCGAGCCGGTGGAGCCGACGGAGCCGACGGAGCCGACCGAGCCGGGGGAGCCCACCGAGCCCACCGAGCCGGGAGAGCCCACGGTCCCGACGGTCCCCACGGTCCCGACCGTGCCCACGGTGCCGACGATCCCGTCGGTCCCCTCCATCCCGTCGGTCCCCTCCATCCCGTCGATCCCCACCATCCCCACCATCCCGACCATCCCGTCGATCCCGTCGATCCCGTCGATCCCGTCGATTCCGTCGATCCCCACGGTGCCGACGGTCCCGATCCCGAAGCCGGAGCCCAAGCCGGAGCCCAAGCCGGAACCGAAGCCGGAGCCCAAGCCGGAACCGAAGCCGGAGCCGAAGCCGGAGCCCAAGCCGGAGCCGAAGCCGGAGCCCAAGCCGGAACCCAAGCCGGAACCGAAGCCGGAGCCCAAGCCCCAACCCCAGCCCGACTGCTGGAAGCTGAACCTCGGCTCCTGGGTCGAGCAGTGGGTCGGCGGACCGGTCTGCGTCTCCAAGGGCGGCAGCTGGAAGGACTCCGTGAAGGACTCCATGAAGGAGCCCGCGAAGGAGACCGCGAAGCTGACCGGGAGCTGGAAGGAGGCCCTGTCCATCGACTGGAAGGGCGCGTTGAACGGCGTCTGGCCGTTCTGATCCGGCCGGTGGCGGCGGAGGAGATCATCCTCCGCCGCCCGGCGGGGCACCCCGGCCCGGGAGCAGGGCCACCGCACGTCCGAGCCAGGCCCGTTCGCGGGCCTGGCGGGCCGCCCAGCGGCGGCCGCCCGCCGCGCCCGCGCGCAACAGGAGCAGCGGGGCCGCGCCCCGGCCGGCGAGCAGCAGCCGTTGATTGGGCACGGTCTCCGGGCGCCAGTGCTGCTTGTACGGTTCGGTGCCGCGCAGCATGCTCAGGGTGGCCCGGCCGCTCGCGCTGGTCTCGCGGGCCCCGTGCCGCAGCAGCATCGCGGCCACGTCGACCTTGCGGGCGCGCAGCTCGGGGTCGGCGCCGTACAGATAGCCGCCCGCGAGCCGCGGCGACATCAGGGTGAGGTCGGCGCACACCACGTCGCCGCCGAGCCGGAACTCGGTGACCATCGCGTCGCCGTGCTCGACCATCGGCCGCACCGCCCGGGCCAGGTGCTGGGCGAACCGCTCGCTGGTGTGCTCGGCGGTCACCCCGCGCCCCTGCCACTGGAGCTGATGGAGAATCAGGAGCCGTTCCAGGGCGGCCGGTACCTCGGCGGCGGGCACCACCCGCTCGTCGATGCCGAGGGCGTCCATCTTCCGCAGCTTGGCCCGCACCCGCTGGGCCTTGCCCGACGGGATGCGTTCGAGCAGGGTCTCCATCGGTACGGCGGGCAGTTCCAGGCACAGCGAGTCGGTGAGCCGCCGCCGCGCGCCGGGCCAGGCGTCGAAGACCCGCTCGGCCGCCGCCCCGGGCCGTACCTCGCGCAGGTCGACCACCGCGCCCCGGGCTGCCCGGGCGAGCGCGGCGGCCAGCGCGGGTGCCGCTTCCGGGCAGCGGTCGTCGAGCAGCACATCGGTGAAGTCGGTGATGGCACCGCCCAGTTGGGTCAGGACGGGCAGTGCGCCCGGTGCCCGGTGCAGCGCGGCGGCGGCGACCGGGGCGCCGTCCGCGCCCCGCACGAGCACCACCCGCAGCGCGCCGGGACGGCCGTACGACAGCCACCAGCTGTGCAGCCAGGCGTGCGACTGGAACGGGGTGGCCGTCGCGCACCGCCGGTACAGGGCGGTCCACTCGGGGCCGATGCGGGCGAACTCCTCGCCGTCCCGCAGGACCTCCGAGGTCAGCGTCGGCATGTCCGTGCCGAAGGGTCTGCCGTTCACACCGCCTCCGGCTCTGGCTGCTGCGCCCCGGCCGCCGGGCCAGGGACGGACGCGGCCCCGACGGGCTGCCGGGAGTGCCGGGGCTCGACCCGGGCGGCGCGCTTCGGCCGTACGAGCAGGATCAGGCCGCCGATCAGACCGCCCGCACAGGCGCCGACCAGGGCGGACAGGGCCGCCGACGGGGAGACCGGGTCCTGCGGCTTGGTGGCGCGGGAGAACTGGACGACCTTCACGCCGGTGTTGGCGGCCACATGGGAGCTGTTGAGGACGAGCGCGCGGGCCACGCCGTCGGCCATGGCGACCGCCGTGGTCGCCTTCTCCGAGCGGGCGGTGATCGAGATCATCGGGGCGTCCGGCGAGGTCGCCGCCTGCACGCTGGAGCGCAGCGTGTCGGCCGGGACCCCGGCCCACACCTGGGCGTCACCGGTCACCGCGATGTCGGTGGCGACCCGCCCGTACGCCTGGGCGAAGCCGAGCGCGGCCGACGGGTCGGCCTTCTCGGCGGGCACGACGATGACATAGCTGGTGGCCGCGTACTCGGGGGCTTTCAGAGCGCCGTAGCCGCCGCCGAGCACCGCGCCGGTGAGCGCCGCGGCGGGCAGCACCATCCAGCGGGCGGGGGTGGGCAGGGACGGACGACGTGGCGGGGTCGTGGTCATGACGCACACTCACTTCACGGGGTGGGGGCCGTGGACGGCCTGGTGGTAGAGGGACAGCAACTGCCGGGCGCTGTGCGCGATGTCGTAGCGGCGGACCGCGTCGGGCGGGGTCAGCCGGTCCTGCCGGGCGGTACGGGCGGTACGCAACTCGCGCAGCGCGCCGATCAGTTCGGGCACCGACTCGCCGATCCGGCGGGCGCCGGGCGCGGCCCCGTCGTCGAGGTCCTCGATCGCCGGGCAGGCCACGTACAGGGCGGGCAGTCCGGCGGCGAGCGCCTCGACGACGGCGAGCCCGAAGGTCTCGTCGGGGGAGGTGGACACGAAGACGTCCATGGCGGCGAGCAGCGACGGCAGGTCGGGGCGGCCGCCCGGGGGCCCGGCCGGGGGGTCCTGGAACGCGCCCGCGAGCAGCACCCGGTCGGCGGCCCCGCACTCCTCGGCGACCTCGCGGAGCCGGTCCCGCTCGTCGCCCTCGCCGACCAGCAGCAGCCACGTCCCGGGGACCGAGGCGACCGCGCGGACCAGCCGGTCGAAGCGCTTGCCCGGCGCGAGCCTGCCGACCCCGCCGACCACGAACGCGTCGGCGGGCAGCCCGAGGGCGGCCCTGGTCATGGCCCGGGCGCGCGGGTGGTAGGCGAAGCGGCGGCTCTCGATGCCGTTGGGGACCACCGTGATCCGGGACGGCGCCACCCCCCAGTGCGCGAGGCGGCGGGCCACGCTGTCGGAGACGGCGACCGTGGAGGTGCCGAGCCGTTCGGTGGCCAGATACAGGGCGCGGTTCCCGGCGGACAGCGGGCGGCCCTCGATCTGGGCGTCGCCGAGGGAGTGTTCGGTCGCGATGACGTGCCGCACCCCGGCGAGCCGGGCGGCGGGCCTGCCGTACACGCAGGCCCGGTAGAGATGGGTGTGCACCACGTCGTACCGGCCCTGCCGGATCAGCCGGGTGAGCCGGGGCAGCGCCCCGACGTCCCGGTTGCCGGTCATGCCGAGGTGGACGACCGGGGTGCCGTCGGCCTCGATGCCGTCGGCGACCGGGCCCGGGTTGGTGAGCGTCACCACCTCGCTGCGGGTCGGCAAGTGGCGGAGCAGCAGCCGTAGTTGCTGCTCGGCGCCGCCGATCCCGAGACCGGTGATGACGTGCAGGACCTTGAGCTCCCGGTGGCCTTCGGGCGGTCCCGCCGGGTCCGGCAGGGCCGCGGGCCCGGACCCGGCGGCGGGGGAGGCGGTGGGGGAGGCGGCCGCTCCCGCCCCGGCGCGAGCGGCGGTCACGACAGCACCGCCCGGTCCGCCGGGCCGCCCTGCGCCGGGATCAGATCGGCCGGGCGCCGCCGCCGCAGCGGGTGCAGCACCCGCTTGGCGGTGAGCCGCCACGCCGTGTCCTCCTCGCCGACGTGCACCCGCGGCAGCGCGAAACGCCCGGACAGCGGGCCGGGGTCGATGGCGCAGGCGTAGCGGTAGCCCGCCTTGCGGACCGCGCGCACCACCCGGGTGTCGACCGTCCCGTACGGATAGCAGAAGCCGTCCACCGGATCGCCGGTGATCTCCTCGATCAGCTCCCGGCTGCGCCGGGTCTCGTCGACGAGGGCCGGGTCGTCGGTGTCGGTGAGCGGCACGTGCACCAGACCGTGCGAGCCGATCTCCATCCCGGCGGCGGCGGCCCTGCGGATGCCGTCCTCGTCGAGCAGCGGCTTGCGCGGGCCCTCGGTGTCCCAGGCGTTGTGGCCGCCGAGCCGTCCGGGCAGGACGTACACGGTGGCGGTGAAGCCGTGCCGCCGCAGCAGCGGCACCGCCGACTCCAGGAAGTCCGCGTAGCCGTCGTCGAAGGTGAGTCCGACGAGCCCGCGGTCCCGGCCCTGCGCGGCCGCCGCGAGGAGTTCCCGTACGGACACCCCGCGCAGCCCGCGGTCGCCGAGCCAGTGCAGTTGCCGGGCGAACCGTACGGGGGAGACGGTCACCTTGTACGGGTCATCGGGGACGTCCGCGATCGAGTGGTACATCGCCACCCACAGGGGTGGCTTCGGCAGCAGACGACGCAGCACGGCGGCGGGCATCGGGGTTCCTTCGACGGGGAGAGCGGGGCAGGGGAGGGATCTCGGGCACCTTGGCGGCGCACGCGACGAAGAGCAGGAAGACGGCGACGACGACCAGCGCGGCGGTGACGAGCGCGAGCACCGGGGAATCGATCAGGGTGGTGGCCAGCCAGCCCGCGCCGGTCGCCCAGGCACCGGCGGTGGCGAGCCGCAGCAGGCCCTCGCCGAGCCGCCGGGCGTCGACCGGCACGGACTGGCGGTGCGCGCCGGACAGCAGCATCACGGCGGTCAGCGTGATGCCGAGGGCGTTGGCGCCCGCGATGCCGGTGGCGCCCCACAGCGGGGCGGCGAGCGCCCCGGTGGCGGCGGTGGCGGCGAGCCCGGCGGCCATCGCGGCGGCCGGGTACCAGAGCGGGCGGGCGGCCGAGAAGTAGCAGCGGACCAGGGCGCCGACCATGGTCTGGCCGAGCAG
This sequence comes from Streptomyces sp. NPDC090025, assembly GCF_044748125.1. NCBI lineage: Bacteria > Bacillati > Actinomycetota > Actinomycetes > Kitasatosporales > Streptomycetaceae > Streptomyces > Streptomyces sp. NPDC090025. Next base: position 857,816 of record NZ_JBIVFL010000001.1, read on the forward strand.
CCCGAGCGCGTACACCCGCATCACGGCGGAGGTCGCCGCGGTGTCCCCGGCGTCGAACGCGCCGCGCTCGAAGAGCAGCGACACGATCTGCGGGGCGGCGGCGACGACCGTCGACGCGCCGATCAGCACCACGACGGCGGCGAGCAGCAGGTCCCGCTCGACCCGGCGGCGGGCGGCCTCGGCGTCGCCGGACGCGAGGGCGCGGGCGACGACCGGGAAGCTGACCGTGCACAGCATCAGGGAGAGGATCATCGGCATCTGCGCGACCTTCTGCGCGTAGTTCAGATGCGAGATGGCGCCCGCCGGGAGCGGCGAGGCGAGGAACCGCTCGATGAGGATCTGCGACTGCCGGGTGAGCGCGAACACGACGACCGGCGCGATCATCCCGAGCACCAGGAGCCGGTTGTCGCCGCCCTGCGGCACGGGCGCGGGCTGCTCCTTGGGGACCGGCCTGGTGCGCAGTTCACGCAGCAGCGCGGGCGCCTGGACGAGGACCATCAGGACGCCGCCGACCGCGACTCCGGCGGCGGCCGACCGCACCCCGAGCGGCTCGCGGAGCACCAGGGTGGTGCCGATGATGCCGACGTTGTACGCCACGTAGATGGCGGCGGGCGGCAGGAACGAGCCGTGCGCGCGCAGCGCCGCCGAGCAGTATCCGGCGAGCGCGAACGACAGCACGCAGGTGGCGGTGAGCCGGGTGCAGTCGACCGCGAGCTGCGGGTCGGGCAGGCCGGGCGCGAGCGCGGCGACCAGCCAGGGCGCGCAGGCCACGAGGAGCGCGGCGACGGCGGCGACGGTGAGGATGAGCCGGGGCAGGGTGGCCTTGACCAGGCTGCGCACCGGGTCGCCGAACAGCGTCCCGGCCCGCCGGGCGAGCGCCCGGGAGAACGCGGGCACCAGGATCAGCGCCATCGCGTCCTCGATCAGCAGCGTCGAGGCGAACTCCGGGACCGTCCAGGCCACCAGGAAGGCGTCGGTCTCGGCGCCCGCGCCGAAGTGCCCGGCGAGGATCTGGTCCCGGACCAGGCCGAGCACCGCGCCGACGGCGGTCAGCGCGGCGGTGACGGCGGCGGCCCGCAGCAGGAACCGGCCGGACGGCGACCACTTGGAGCCCCGGCGCCGGGCGTGCCGGCCGGAGCCGCGCGGGCCGTACGGGGGCGGCGCGGGCGGTTCGACCGGCCGGGCGCCCTGCCCGAGCGGCCGCCCGCCGAGCAGCGGCGGCCGGGCGGCGGCGCCGGGCACGGTGTGGCTGGTGATGGGTGCGCCGCTGGACGCGAAGGCGCGCTGCGGAGAGCCGAGTTCGGGGCCGAAGCCGGTGCCGGTGGCCTCGTGGTCGTACGGGCCGGTCGGGTACGGACCGGTCGCGTACGGGTGTGTCTCGTACGGGTTCCCCTCGTACGGCGACGGCCGGTCGTGGCCGCCCGCCCGGCGCACCCCGCGCCGGGCCGGGCGGGTGACATGGGCGCAGCCCGCCGCGTGGACCGGGGCCTCGCAGCGGCCGTCGGTGGGACCCGCCGTGGCCCACGGGTCGGTCGGCGGCACCGGCACCGGCGCCTCGGTGGGCAGCGGCAGCGACGACGGCAGCGGTACGGGCAGGGCGGCCGGGGCGGGGACCGGCACCGTCGCCGGGTGCTCGACGGCCAACGGCCCGGTGGGCTGCGGCAGTTCGCACAGCGGGTCGGCCGGCGGGGCCGACGACCACGGGTCGCCGGACGGCGGCGGCGCGGCCGCGCCGTACCGGGCCTCCGGTGTGGCGCGGCCCCGCCCGCCGGGCGGGGCGGTCGGGGCGGGCGGCACCATCGGGTCCTGGGAAGCGCCCCAGGGATCACGCACGGCCCACCTCCCGTACCTCCGCGAGCGACCACCAGGCCGCGAGGCCGAGCACGACGGACATCAGCACCGTGGAAGGGCCGCCGATGTCCGCGTAGAAGAAGTCGATGAGCTGCCAGCCGAGCAGCCCGATCGCCACCAGGGCCTCGCCCTGGCCGAGTTCACCGCCGAGCCGCCTGCGCCGGACCGCCGCGACGAGCAGCGCCACCCAGCTGCCCGCGAGCGCGAGCAGCCCCACCAGGCCCTGCTCGCTGAGCACCAGCAGGTACATGTTGTGCGGCGAGAGCAGCGGCTGGCGGGCGAAGGCGGCGCCCGCGCCCGCCGTGTCGCTGCCCGAGGACAGGGCGAGCGAGGCGTTCGAGTCGCGGTAGGCGGGGAAGCCCTTGAGGCCGACGCCGGTGAGCGGTTCGCCGCGCCACATCCGCCCGGCCGCCGCCCACATCGTGTAGCGGTCGGTGACCGACTGGTCGGGCGCGGCGGTCACCTGGGTGATGCTGGTGACCCGCTCCTTGACCATGTCGGAGCCGATGCCGAGGCCGCCGACCAGGACCACCGCGAGCGCGGCGGCGGCGAGCGCCACCCGGGCCGCCCGGCGCACCCCGGCGAGCAGCAGCTGGGCGCCGCAGGTCAGCACGGTCGCGATCCAGGCGCCCCGGCTGAACGACAGCACCAGCGGCACGAACAGCAGACCCGCGCAGACGAGCGCCGCCGTCCGGGCCCGGCCAGGCCGGGCGCCGAGCGCGAGGCCGGTCGCCACGACCAGCCCGTACGCCACCACGGTGGCCATGCCCATCACGTCGGTGGCGCCGAAGGTGCCGACCGCGCGGATGTCCTCGCCCTGGTACGAGGCACCGGTCCCGGTCAGGAACTGGAGCACCCCGACCCCGCCCTCGACGAGCGCGAGCGCGACGAGTCCCCAGGCGACGACGGCGAAGTCGCGCCGGTCGCGGATCATCACCAGGACGGCGGCCGGGACGAGCACGAAGATCTGCAGGTAGCGGGGGACGCCCGGCAGACTGGCGCCCGGGTCGTTCGAGGTGATCGCGGCCAGGCAGACCCCGAGCACCGGAAGCGCGAACACCACGGCCGCCGCCCGGCTCAGCGGACGCAGCCCGCTCCGCACCACCCGGATCAGACAGATCAGGACCAGTAGTCCTGACGCTGCGTCAGCGACCGTGCCGGATCCGCCCGTTCCGCCCTGCGCCCCGCCGCCGCCAGGGGCGAGCAGCAGGGCGATCACCGCGAGCACCGGGGACAGTGCCCCGGCGCGCCGCGCCCAGTCGGCGAGCTCCGCCCGGTCGACGCCCCGGAGCGGGTCGCGATCGAGGTCCGGGGTGTCCTGTGCCGTCACGGCCGTGGTCATCGTCAGCTTCCCGTCGGTCGCACGAGCCCGGCCGCGGTACGCAGCAGGATGCACACGTCCTGCCAGAGCGACCAGTGGTCGATGTAGTGGTTGTCGAAGCGGCAGCGGTCCTCGATCGAGGTGTCGCCGCGCAGGCCGTGCACCTGGGCGAGCCCGGTCAGCCCCACCGGCATCCGGTGGCGGGCCGCGTAACCGGCGTGCACCCGGCTGAACTGGGCGACGAAGTACGGGCGTTCGGGGCGCGGGCCGACCAGGCTCATGTCGCCGCGCAGCACGTTCCACAGCTGCGGCAGCTCGTCGAGCGAGGTCTTGCGCAGGAAGTGCCCGGCGGCGCTCATCCGGTGGTCGTCGGCGACGCTCCAGCGGGTCGCCGACTCGGTCTCGTCGACCGGCTTCAGGGTGCGGAACTTGAGCAGCGTGAACAGCCGCCCGTTCTGCCCCACCCGCTCCTGCCGGAACAGCACCCCGGGTCCGTCCGCGATCCGCACCGCGAGCGCGCAGACCAGCAGCACCGGCATCGCCACCGCGAGCGCGGGCGCCGAGAGCGCCACGTCCAGGGCCCGCTTGGCGGTCAGCCCGCGCCGCTCGCCGAGCGGCACCAGACGGCGGCAGCCGTGGCCCCACAGATGGTCGCCCATCGGCTCACCCGCCGCCTCGGCACCGACCCGCCAGGTCGCGCAGCCGTAGTGCTGGAACAGCGTCACCAGACCGTCGTCCTCGCCGAGGAAGACCGCGTCGCGGACGGTGTTCTGGATGACCGCCCGGTGGATCTGCTCGGTGGTGGTGAGCACCGGCAGCGCCCGCCCGCCGTCCGGCCGCGCCCCGTCGGGCCGCGGCCCGACGATGCCGACCGGCCGGATGCCGTACTCCGGGTGCTGCGCGAGCAGCCCCGCGAACCGGCGGGCCGCGCCCGCCGGGCCGACCACCAGGGTCGACCGCGGATGCGCCCGCACCGACCGGCGGCGCCGCGAGGCGAGCAGCCCGCGCAGCGCCGACACGGCGAGCAGCTGGGTGGCGTACGCGGCGCACAGCCGGAACGGGCCGAGCGCGTGCGCCGGGGCGTACGCGGCGACCGCGGCGGCCGTCACGCACCAGGCGATCCCGGCGCGGGCCGCGAGCGCGGGCACGTCCTCCAGGACCCCGCCGGGCAGCGCGGCGGGCCGGTGCAGTCCGGCGCGGCCGTCGAGGAGCAGCACGAGCGCGGCGACCGGCAGCGCGAGCTCCCAGCGGCGGTGCGCCGTGGACAGCACCGCGACCGCGAGGAGCACGGCGAACACGTCGGCGGTGAGCAGCGGCAGGGCGGCGAAGCGCAGCCGGACCGGGCCGCGCGGCGGCAGCGCCAGCCGGTCGGAACCGGCCCGCGGCTGCGTGAGGGAGGCGAGCCCGGGAAACTGGCCCGCCCCGGGCCAAGGGCCCGGAGACTGGGGAACGCTGGTGCTTTCGGTCGTCACTGTCCGATCGGCTCTCTGTGCTCCGTGCACCGCACTCCGGCCAGTTCGCGGTAGAGCCCCGCGACGGCCGCGCCGGTGCGCCGCACATCGAATCTGCTGAGTACGTGCTCGCGGGCCGCGAGGCCCAGCGAGCGCCGCGGCTCGGGCCCGCCAAGCAGGCGGCCCAGGGCGGCGGCGAGCGCGGCCGGGTCCTCGGGCGGGACCAGGCACAGCGCCTCGTGGCCGGGCGGCAGGCTCTCGCGCGCCCCGTCCACGTCGCCGACCACCACGGGCCGGCCGCAGGCCATCGCCTCCAGCGGGGCGAGCGCCATGCCCTCCCAGCGGGACGGCAGCACCACCACGTCGGCGGCCCGGTACCAGGGCGCGGGGTCGGCCACCGCGCCCGTCAGACGCACCGAGGGGTCGGCCGCCGCGGCGGCGCCCAGCCGCTCGGCGTCGGGTCCGTCGCCGACGAGCACGAGCCGGGCGTCCGGTACAGCCGCGCGCACGGCGGGCCAGGCGGCGAGCAGGACGTCCTGCCCCTTCTGCCGGCACAGCCGCCCCACGCACACCACCAGCGGCCCCCCGGGCCCGAGGCCCACGTCTGCTTCCCGCGCCTCTTCCCCCGGTCCGCCCCGGGGGGCGAAGCGTTCGGTGTCCACCCCGTTGTGGATCACCGACCAGGCGGCGCGCACCCCGGCGGCCTCGCCGGTACGGCGTTCCGCGTCGCTGACGCACACGATCCGGTCCGTCCAGCGGGCGCCGAGCCGCTCCCAGCGGCGGGCCAGCGCGGCGGTCGTCCCCTCGACCGCCTCGAACGACCAGGCGTGCGGCTGGTACACGGTCGGCACCCGGCCGCGCAGCGCGAGCCGGGCGCACAACCCGGCCTTCGCGCTGTGCGCGTGGACCAGGGCGGGCCGCACCCCGCGCAGCAGACGGCCGAGTTCGCGGGTCTCCCGGACCAGCCGCGGCCCGGGGTCGCGGCCGGCCCGCCAGTCGTACGTGTCGGCGCCCTCCGCCCGTACCGCGGCGGCGAGTTCGGTGCCGGGCGGGCAGGCGACCGCCACCCGGAGCCCGGCGGCGAGCTGCCCGCGGACCAGGTCGACGACGACCCGGGCGACCCCGCCGTCACCCGGCTGGACCGCGTGCAGCACATCGGCGCCGGGCTCAGTCCCGGGCGTCCACCGCCCGGTCCTTCGCCCGGCTGTCGCGCGGTCCGAGGTCCGCCTGGAGGAAGAGCGCGCCGAGCCAGAACGCGTCCTTCCGGCTTCCGAGGCGGATGTGGAAACGATCGGCCCCATGGCGCAGCGCCCCCCGCAGATCGAAGACGTCGGAGTCGTACCCCAGGGTGTTCAGATGAGCGGGCAGTCGTTCCATCCGACTTGTTCCCGATTCCGTGATGCTGGAGTTCATCACGTCGTCCGCGGAATTCGCGGAATCGGAGATCACGCTGCGCGTGACGCTCTTCGCCCGGCCGGTTTCCACCGCCAGGTAATCCCCGGAAGTCCCCCGGTCGCCGTCGTAGCCGACGAGTCCCAGTTGACCTCCGGCCCCCTCGGGAATGCGGTTTCCGCCGAGTGCGAGCGGCACCGAGAGTTCTCGGCCGTTCGGGCCGATCGCCTCGAATCCGTCCCATACGGCCAGCCGGCGCAATGGCTCGTCGGCCTTCTCGTACGCGGCGACCAGCGTCCAGCCGCCCCAGCCGCCGACCTTCGAGCGGCCCATGGCGACGTTCACCTGGGCGACCGTCCACAGGCCGCCCTCGGCGGACCTGACCAGGTCGGTGACGTCCGCGGACGCCTGGAAGGCGTCGGCGCCGTCGGCCGTGCGGTGCCCGATCGTGCTGTCGGCGAGCACCGCCTTGTACTGCCCGCCGGGCTCGGCGATCAGCACCCGCCCGTTGTCCTTCGGCGGCTTCTGCTCGCCCACCCGCAGGTTCCCGCCCCAGTACAGACGGGCCCAGGTGACCCGGGCACCGGCGGGAACGCGCAGCTCGGCGCGGCTGGAGTTGTAGGTGTTGGGGTCGTCGTCGACGTCGACATAGCGGATCGCGGTGTCGTCGTTGACGGTCTCGGCGCCCGTCGTGCCGGTCGCCGAGGTGTTGGCGGCACGCACGATCCCCCCGTGCGTGACGGCCTCGTGGCGGGGCGCGAACGCGATCCGCGCGGCCTCCTCGGCGCCGGGGGCGACCGGGGGAGCGAGCGGCGGCACGAGGAGGGGCGGGGCGATCGGCGGGGTGACGGCGGAGGCGGCCGGGAGCGCGGCGGAGAGCGCCGCGCACGACACGGCGCACACCAGGCCCCGACGTACGGCATGAACCGCTGAATTCCGCATACAGGTTCTCCGCTTTGATGAGAGAAGGAAGGGAAGACCCGTGGAGACCGGGGGAGGAGAGAGAGATGTCGGCCGCGCGAAATGGATGAACGCGCGAGTCGACCGGAAGCAACGATCGGGACCGTTATAACCCCCGAGCCGGGCGATAGTAAGCATTAGATGCTCACAAACGCTAACTTCCGTATCCATCCGGCAGGTTCCTCGTTGAGCGTGTTGCGCCTTTCTGGGCCCAGTCACTCGAATGACGCTCCTATGGCCCAAAGATCGGTTGAACGTCACCCGTTCGGGAGAGCAACCGATGAAATCCTGAGGCGTTGTTGAAGCAGCCGGGCAACACCGTCCGTGCCGTCCGAGAAGAATTCCGACCGAGGAGTCGTTCCCCATGTCCCGTATCGCCAAGGCTGTCGTTCTGTCCGTGGGTGCCGCTGCCGCCGTCGCCGGTGCCACCGGCATCGCCGCCGCCGACGCCGGTGCCGAGGGCGCCGCTGTGCACTCCCCCGGTGTCCTCTCGGGCAACGTCGTCCAGGCCCCGATCCACGTTCCGGTCAACGTCTGCGGCAACACCGTCAACGTGATCGGCGCGCTGAACCCGTCCTTCGGCAACACCTGCGTCAACGCCTGATCTCGCACGCCGGATCGTGGTCCTTCCGAGGCCGGCGCGTCGTCCCCTCCCCGGGGCGGCGCGTCGGCCTTCGCCGTGTCCGCTCGCTGATGACCGAGCTGACTGCTGACTGACTCGTTCGGGCGCACCCCCATGCGCCGTCGGGTGCAACGGCGTACGCCCGGAAGAGGAGCAGGTCAGGCACCCGGATTCACTCGAACGGAGACGTGGCGCTCAGTAGTTCTGCGGTTGCGGAGCGCTATAAGCGCAGGCACGGTGGCGGAGCAGTTGTCCGACGCATAAGGAAAAGGAACACATATGCGTCCCCAGGCTTCACGCCGTCTCACCGCCCTGGCGATATCCGCCGCCGTCACCCTCGGTACGGCGGGCCCCGCCTTCGCCGACGAACACCGCCCGTCCCGCCCGGCCGCCCAGGCCGGCACCCGAGCCCCGCTGCCCGACTCCGCCGCCCTGCTGAAGCAGGCCGAGGCCGTGGGCGAACTCGGCTCCGTGAGCACCCCGGTCGCCGAGCTGGTCACCGCCGCACTGAAGGCCGACGACGGGCAGCTGCCCGCCGCCGACGCCGAGGCGCTCAGGGCGAAGATCAAGACCGCCGTCGACGCGGCGAAGGGGACGGCCCCGGCCCCGGTCCCGCTCCCCGAGACCCCGGCCGTGCCGGACACCTCGGCCGGCACCGGCACCCCCGCGACGCCGGTCACCCCGCCGGCGGCCGAGACCCCGGTGGTCGCCCCGCCCGCCGCCGAGACCCCGGCCGTCCCGGCCGTGCCCGCCACGCCGGTCACGCTGCCGGTGGCGGCCGGCGCCAGGGCGGCGGTGCCCGCCGATGTGGTCGGGGACGCGCTCGCCTCGATCGAGAAGGCGGTCGCCTCGCTGCTCGCGGCGGTCACCTCGGGTGACGCGGCCGCTGTGCTCCCGCAGGTCACCGCGACCCTGACCTCCGTGGTCAACCTCGCCGTGGCGACCGTGCTCGGCGCCGGACTCCCGGCGCCCGACCTGGCCGGGCTGCCCGCCCTGCCGGGCCTGGACACGCTCCCGGCCACGCCCCCGGTCTCGACGGACGCGCTGCCGGTAAAGCCGCCAGTGTCCACCGACGCCCTTCCCGCGACGCCGCCGGTCTCCACCGACGCCCTTCCCGCCACGCCGCCGGTCTCCACCGACGCCCTTCCCGCCACGCCGCCGGTCTCCACGGACGCCCTCCCGGCGACGCCGCCCGTCTCGACGGACGCGCTGCCGGTGAAGCCGCCGTCGCTGCCGGTCCGCTGACCGGACCCGCTCCGGGCCGTGCCCGTCCAGGAACTCCTGGGCGGGCACGGCCCGCTTTCATCGGCAAATAGCACCGCTTCCATTCCTTCGGGTGCAGTGTCGAGAAATCGTCGTCCGTGGAGTTTCCGGTCGGCGCACCTCTCGTTACAGAAGGCGTAACGGCGTACGGGAATCAGTCAAGAAGCCTGTACGGCAAGCGACTTGTCCCATTGATGGAAGGATCCTCTTCATGAAGCCCACCAAGGTTGCCGCGGTCATCGCCGGTTCTGTGATGGCCCTGGGTATCGCCGCCCCCGCGATGGCCGCGGAGTCGATGGCGCCCACCAGCCTCGACGGTGGTCTCGGCTCGCTCACCGACAGCGGCCTGACGACGGACGCCCTCAACAGCACCACCGAGGGTTCCCCGGTGAAGACCGTGACGGAGACCGCGGGGAGCCTGAACCAGGCCGGCAAGGCCGGGGGCAACCTGCTCGGCGGCCTCCCGCTGGGCGGCTGACGATCGTTCAGATCGTGCTGCGGTGACCGGCCCTGGTGATTTCCTCTGCCAGGGCCGCACCTTTGCCCTTCTTCGAGGTCCGATTGAATGATTTTCGGATTGTGTGCCGCGTTGCCTCGGGTCCGGGGACGGAATTCCTTCCTACGCTCGCGCCAGCCCCACGCACTGGACGGCGTGGACCATGGGCCGGACGGACGCGGGGGGATCCCGCCGGTTCTTCTCCCTGTCCCAGAGGAAGAGCGGAATGCGATCCATCATCAGCAGGAAGATCCTCACCACCGCCGCGGCGACCGGCCTCCTGTCGCTCACCGGCGGCTTCGCCCTGGCCGTGAACTCGGTGGCCGCGGCGGGGGACGCACCGGGCCCCGCGTCCGGTCACCACGCCCGGATGCCGCTGCCCGCGAACGTCTGCGGTGACCACGCGGGCCTCGGGGACATGGCCGCCGCGGTCGCCGACATCTGCCACCAGGCGGTGCAGTCCGCCCAGCACGGCGGTGACGGCGACGACGAGCCCGACGGCTACGGCGACGACACCCCGCCCGGCCACCCGAGCACCCCGCCGCCCGGCAGCACGCCCCCGCCCACCAACCCGGACGAGCCGGGCGAGTGCGAGGAGGGGCACGAGGGTCCCGACTGCGGCCCGAGCACCCCGCCGCACACCCCGCCGGTGAGCACCCCGCCCGGCAACCCCAGCACCCCGCCCACCAACCCGGACGAGCCGGGGGAGTGCGAGGAGGGCGAGACCGGTCCGTGGTGCGAGCCCGGCGGACCCAGCACCCCGCCCACCAACCCCGACGAGCCCGGCGAGTGCGAGGAAGGCGAGACCGGACCCGGCTGCGAGGAGCCCGGCGGCCCGAGCACCCCGCCGACCAACCCGGACGAGCCCGGTGAGTGCGACGAGGGCGAGACCGGCCCCGACTGCACCCCCAGCACCCCGCCGCACACCCCGCCGGTGAGCACCCCGCCCGGCAACCCCAGCACCCCGCCCACCAACCCGGACGAGCCCGGTGAGTGCGACGAGGGCGAGACCGGCCCCGACTGCACCCCCGGCGGACCGAGCACCCCGCCCACCAACCCCGACGAGCCCGGCGAGCCGACCCCGCCCGGCCACCCGCACCTGCCGGACACCGGCAGTGACACCGCCGCCCTCATGGGCGCCGCGGCCATCAGCGCCACCCTCGTCATCGGCGGCACGGTCCTCTACCTGCGCGGCGGCCGCCTGGTCCGCCCGCGTGACTGAGGGACCTCCGCAGGGCCCCTGACCTGCCGTCAACACCGGCCCCCACCCTCACCGGTGGGGGCCTCGTGTTGCTGCACTCAGGCGAATCCCGTCACGTATCGGGGCCACAACTCGTTTGCAGGACATGAATCTGCGCTCTCACGCCGGCCTGGGCGTCCTCGCCGCCGCCATCGCCTCGGCGGCCTTCGCCTCCCCCGCAGCCGCGGACGCCCCCGTGGTCGTCCCGCTGCAGGGTCTCGACCAGGTGCTCCCGATGGACGCCCCCACCCTGGAGACCGGTGTCCCCACGCCGATCCCGGGCGCGCCCACCGGGTTCCACGAGGGCGTCGGCACCCTGCCGGACCTCACGCTGCCCCAGATCCCGCTCGCCAGCACCCTCTCCGAGACGGACATCGCGGCCCCGCTGCCCGAGGTCCTGCGGGACAGCGAGCCCGGTACCGCCGAGCTCACCAGCCCCCGTTCGGACATGCGGGCCCTCACCCCCGGTGCCACCGTCGGCAACCCGGTCCTCAGCCCCACGGGGAAGGGGCTCGGGCTGCCGGAGCTCAAGCACCCCGACGCAGGTCTGCTCACCCCCGCGCTCACCGGCGACCTCGCCCCGCAGCTCGGCCTGGCCCCCTGACCGAATTCCGGTCCGGCCTTTTGTGCGAAAGCCGTTCGCCTGTGCGTCGGTCCGGCGGGTGAAGACACGATTCTGCCCGCCACCCGAGGGATCTTCGCTCGTTACGGATAAAGGCTTGTCGCATGGCCGCGGCCCGCGTCTCCCGGTTCTCGTTCCGTCGCATCCGGCGACGGTGCGGGCGGTGGAGCCGCGGGCCATCTCCTCGGTTTCCGTATTTCCCCGCCATTCGGCGCAATGCCCGTGTCCCGTGCGTGCTTTCGCCGTTGAAGAACACATGTGACCGCGGTTCTCGCGGTCGCTTTCCCCGTTCAAGGAGTTCTTGATGTCTCGCATCGCGAAGGCTGCCGCCGTCATCGCCGGCACCGGTGCCGTTGCCCTCAGCGGGGCCGGCCTGGCCGTCGCCGACTCGGGCGCCGAGGCCGTCGCCGCCCACTCGCCCGGTGTCGGCTCCGGCAACGTCGTCCAGGTCCCGGTCCACGTCCCGGTCAACGCCTGCGGCAACAGCGTCAGCGTCATCGGCCTGCTGAACCCGACCTTCGGCAACACGTGCATGAACGTGGACGGCCACCACGAGGACGGCGGCTACGGCGGCTGATCGCCCCGCACCCCTCGCGGTACCCTCGGCGTCCCCCCGGTCCGTGTCCCGGACCGGGGGGACGCCGCTGTCCGCGACCGCTCACGCGTAGCGGTAGATCCCGCTGTGGTCGAGGAGCTGGGCCGGGGTGGCGTCGAACGGGGCCAGCTTCTCGTTCAGCGCGGCCACCTTCCGGTACTGCGGATCGCCCAGCGACGGCGGGTCCTTGGGCAGATAGCCCGCGCCCGGGTTGCGGGCCTGCCAGCGCGACCACAGCAGGTCGACGAAGGCGTGGTGCAGCCAGAACACCGGATCGTTGACCGAGCCGCCGCCCAGCATCAGCCCGCCCACCCAGCGGTGCACCCGGTTGTGCAGCTGGAAGCGGGCGTTGCCCTGGCCCTGCGCCCAGCCTTCGAGCCGGTTGCGGAAGCCGGTGCGGCTGGTGGAGTTCCACGGCGCCGAGTCGTACGTACGCTCCCCGAGGGCGCCGTCCACGTCGGCGGCGGTCGGCAGGCCGAGCGGGTCGCCCGGACGGCCGAAGTCCCGGCTGAGGAAGGTCTGTTCGGTCATCCCGTAGCGCACGGTCCAGCGGCCGCCGGCGTACGCGAACGGCCCGGTGGTGACCTGGAGGTCGCCGCGCCGCCCGTTGCCGCCCATGAAGTCCTCGCTCCACAGCGCGGCGGCCGGGGTGTTGTCCCGGGTCCAGTCCCAGTAGGGCACGGTCACGGCCGGGTCGACCAGCCGCAGCGCCCGCTCGAAGTCGAGCAGGAAACGGCGGTGCCAGGGCAGGAAGCTGGGGCACATGTGGGCCACCCGCAGCTTGCCCTCGCCGTCGGCGACGTAGTGGTCGATGTGGGTGCGGACGAACTCGTCGTACTTCCCGGTGCGCTTGAGTTCGAGCACGGCCGCGACGAACCGCTTCCGCTCGGCGCTGGACAGGTCGCGCTGGTTCTTACGCGTGTACACCACGCGGGCTCCCTCCCTCGTGGACGCCGTGGGCGGCGGCGAACCGGCTCAGCGGGGCGGGGCCGAGCCCGTCCACGGCCGCGCGGGTGGCCGCCAGGGGCGTCGGACAGGACTCGTAGTGGTCGATCGGGCTCACCCAGCCGCCGTCGGCGCAGCGCATCAGATGCAGCGGCCGGCCGTCGACGAGGACCAGCGGCTCACCGCCGGGCCCGGCGAGGCCCCGGATGCGGCGGCCCCCGTACATCTCGTCGAAGAGCGGCGGGGTCGCGGGGGCCTCCGGCCGGGCGCCGACCCGGGCGAGCGCCCCGCCGGTGAAGGCGGTGACGGCGAGCGTGAAAAGGGACCGCAAGGCCACGCGGCGCGGGACGATCATGGCGATCTCCTGGGGTCTGTGGCGGTACCCCCGCCGAAGGTGGGGGGAGCCCTCTGGGCACAACGATGAAAACCCCGCTTCGTTGCGCCTGGCGTGCCTCCGGGTGGAATGTCGGCCGAATGAGTGAATTCGGCGCGGGGGGCCGGGTGTTCGTCCCCTAGCATCCGTTTCCATGACCACTTCCAATGTCGTCTCCCCGGTGCACAGCGCGCACACGATGGGAACGCTCACCGTCATCTCGTGGCTTCTCGGCCCCACCGACGAGATGCCGGCCACCCCCTTTCTGATGGTGTATTCGGTCGGCGACGGGCTGCACGGCCCCGAGGCCGTCGAGGCGGAGCTGCGGCAGACCCTGAAGGACATGGGCGCGCCGATCGGTGGTGACGTCGTCGACGCGGGCAAGGACCGGGGTATCGGCGCCCACCTGCTCGTCGAGGCGGAGCGGGCCGTCCTCACGCTGCCGTTCATGAACGCGCAGTGCCCGGTGCCCGCCGAGTGGCAGGCGGCGGCGTACGAGACCGGCCACGTGATCCTGATGGTCCCGGTGACGCCGTGGCCGGACGCGGCGCCGGGCGTGCCGGTCCCCGAGGACCGGTTGCGGGCGTTCATCACGGACGAGGACATCGTGAAGAACGCGGCCCACATCGCCGTTCCGGTGAGCCGGATCCAGGGCTGAGCGGACAGGGGGCGGTCCCATGACGACGGTGAACGTACGGGGCGGGACGCTGCCGGAGCAGCGGCGGCAGGAGAGCGGGCGGCCGGGCGGGGCGGGGATCGGCGCGAGCCGGGCCTTCGCCTGGATGCTCCTGGTGACGGGCGCGGCCGGGGTGCTGGCCGGGTGGGTCATCACCATCGACAAGATCAAGCTGGCCGAGGACCCGGGTTTCCAGCCCGGGTGCAGCCTGAACCCGGTGGTCTCCTGCGGCAACATCATGAAGAGCGAGCAGGCGGCGGTGTTCGGCTTCCCGAACCCGATGCTCGGCCTCATCACGTACGCCGTCGTCATGGCCGTGGGCGCCGGGATCCTGGCCGGTGCCCGCTATCGGGGCTGGTTCTGGCTGGGGCTCGACGCCGGGATGCTGTTCGGTGTCGGGTTCTGCACCTGGCTGATGCAGCAGTCGCTGTACGAGATCAACTCGCTGTGCCTGTGGTGCTGTCTGGCCTGGTGCGCGACGATCACCATGTTCTGGTACACCACCGCGCATCTGGTGCGGCACGGACTGCTTCCGCTGCCCGCCGGGGTGAAGGGCTTCGTCACGGAGTTCACCTTCGCCCTGCCGGTGCTGCACATCGGGATCATCGGGATGCTGATCCTGACCCGCTGGTGGGAGTTCTGGACCAGCTGACGTGCGCTTCCCTGTGACCTGGCCGCGAGTGGCGCTTCTGGTGCTGCTCGCGGTCGTTCTCGTGTTCCTGCTGCCGTACGAGCGGCTGGCGCCGGGCCGCCGCCCGGCCGACGGGCAGGCCGTGCCGCCGACGGCACCGGTGCCGCCGCCCGGGGTGCCGTCCGGTTTCTTCACCGGGTCCGACGCGGCCGGGGTGCGGCGGATCGCCGAGGTGGAGCGCTGGCTCGGCGGGGAGCCGCTGACCGTCGGGCACACCTATCTGCCGGGCGACCGCTGGTCGAACATCGAGGGGCACGCGGACCTCTTCGAGCCGTGGGCGCGCTGGCGGGAGGAGCGGCCGGGGCGGCTCTTCGTGCTCAACGTGCCGCTGCTGGACCGCAACGAGGAGGGCCTCGACGACGCCCGGGTGCGGGCGGGGCTGCGGCGCGGGGCGGCGGGGGACTTCGACCGGCACTTCCGGACGCTCGGCGAGCGGCTGGTGGCGCACCGGCTCGCGGACGCGGTCCTGGTGCTGGGCTGGGAGATGAACGGCACCACGTACAGCCATCGCTGCGGGCCCGATCCGACGGCCTGGAAGGCGTACTGGCGGCGGGTGGTGGCGGTGCTGCGGGAGGTGCCGGGGCAGCGGTTCCGGTTCGACTTCACGCCGAGCCGCGGCCTGGACGCGATCGCCTGGCCGCGCTGCTGGCCGGGCGACGACGTGGTGGACATCGTCGGGCTCGACGCGTACGACCAGCCCGCCGGGCTGTCCTTCGAGGAGCAGGTGACGGAGCCGTACGGGCTCGCCTTCCACGCCCGGTTCGCGGCGGCGCGCGGGAAGCCGGTGTCGTTCCCGGAGTGGGGGCTGTTCCGCAACGGCGACAACCCGGCGTACGTACGGGGGATGCTGGACTGGTTCGCCCGGCACCGGCCGGTGTACCAGACGTTCACCGACTACTGCCCGCACGGGGTGTGGGCGTGCGCGGAGAACCCGCTGTCCGGCGAGGTGGTCAGGGGCGCGCTCGGCCGGGGCGGCGGGGGTGCGCCGGGCGCGGGGAGCGCAGCGTCAGACCGGCCTTGAGGAGGTCGACGGTCCGGTCGAGCAGCGGGACCAGGTCGTCGCCCTGGCCGCGCTCGGCCCAGTGCACGGCGGCCTCGCGGAGCGCGCCGAGCACGGCGGCGGTGAAGACCCGTACCTCCAGGGCCTCGGGGTCGTGGCCGGTGCGTTCGGCGATGGAGGCGGACAGCATCCGGCCGGTCTGCGCGGTGGTCTCGGTGAGCCGGGCGCGGACGGCGGGGATCTCCACCATGAGCCGGCCGCGCAGCCGGGTCTCCTCGGGTTCGGCGTCGAGCCAGAAGGTGACGGCGTCGAGGATCACGGCGCGGAGCGAGTCGAGCGGGTCCTCGTCGGCGGGGCGGGCGCGCAGCCGGGCGGCGAGGATCTCGTCCTGGTCGTCGGTGAGCAGGATGTCCTCGCGGACCGGGAAGTAGCGGACCACGGTGGAGGGGGAGACCTCGGCGGCGGCGGCGATCTGCTCGACGGTGGCCGCCTCCCAGCCGTGCTCGGCCACGATCCGGTAGGTGGCGCGGCGGATCGCGGACCGGGTGCGCAGCTTCTTGCGCTCGCGCAGGCCGGGGCGCGGGGCGCTCGCGCGGTCGAGGCCGCCGGCGCGGTCGGGCTCGCGGTCGGGATCGGGGGATGCGGCAGCCATGACCGTCATTGTGCCTGGTCAGGCGGGGGTCCGGGGGCTGCCCCGGCGGGCCGCTCAGGAGTGCTGGTAGGCGACCAGGGAGATGCCGACGTAGTGCACGGTGAAGGCGGCGAGGGTGAGCGAGTGGAAGACCTCGTGGAAGCCGAACCAGCGGGGTGACGGGTTGGGGCGCTTGATGCCGTAGATCACGCCGCCCGCGCTGTAGAGGAGTCCGCCGACGATCACCAGGACGAGGACGGCGATGCCGCCGGCCCGCATGAAGTCGGGCAGGAAGAAGACGGCGGCCCAGCCCATCGCGATGTAGCAGGGGGTGTAGAGCCAGCGCGGGGCGCCGACCCAGAACACCCGGAAGGCGATGCCCGCGAGCGCCGCCGCCCACACCGCCCACATGAGCGGGCGGCCGGTGGAGTCCGGCAGGAGCAGCAGGGTGAGCGGGGTGTAGGTGCCCGCGATGATCAGGAAGATGTTGGCGTGGTCGAGGCGGCGCAGCACGGCTTCGCCGCGCGGGCCCCACTCGCCCCGGTGGTAGAGCGCGCTCACGCCGAACAGCAGGCAGGCGGTGAGCACGTAGATCCCGCAGGCGATGCGGGCGCGCGGGGAGTCCGCGAGGGCGACCAGGGCGAGGCCCGCGACGATCACCGCGGGGAACATTCCGGCGTGCAGCCAGCCCCGGAGCCGTGGCTTGAGCGGGAGCGGAAGCGCCGGGCGCTGCTCCGCGGCGGTGAGGTCCGGTGAGGCTGCAGTCATGACTCCGCATGGTACCTACGCGATCGTAAGTTTCGGATATGCGTGGGTGACGGAGAGGTGGCCAGGAGTGGCGATGCTCACGTGTGCGGCCCTCTGGACATATGGGCGGTAGCATCGGATGATCAAATGAGTGCGGTCGGCACCGGATGAGCGCCTACGACGCGTCCGGGTCGCAGCCCCCAAGGGGCAGACATCTAAAAACCCCTCTTCAAGGAGCAATCGTGGCGCGCGACAACGCGGCTCCCTCCACCGTCCCCACCCAGCACCAGGAGCTCGTCTCCTGGGTCGACTCGATCGCCGAGATCACCCAGCCCGACCGGGTCGTCTGGTGCGACGGGTCCGAGGCCGAGTACGAGCGCCTGTGCGAGGAGCTCGTGGCCAAGGGGACCTTCAAGAAGCTCGACCCCACCCTGCGCCCGAACTCGTACTACGCCGCCTCCGACCCGACGGACGTCGCGCGCGTCGAGGACCGCACCTTCATCTGCTCCGAGAAGGAGGAGGACGCGGGCCCGACGAACCACTGGAAGGCCCCGGCCGAGATGAAGGCCGTCTTCGCCGGTGAACAGGGCATCTTCCGCGGCTCGATGAAGGGCCGCACCATGTACGTGGTGCCCTTCTGCATGGGCCCCGTGGGCTCCCCGCTCTCCGCGATCGGCGTCGAGATCACCGACTCCGCCTACGTCGCCGTCTCCATGCGCACCATGACCCGGATGGGACAGGCCGTCCTCGACGAGCTCGGCACCGACGGCTTCTTCGTCAAGGCCGTGCACACCCTGGGCGCCCCGCTCGCCGAGGGCGAGGCCGACGTGCCGTGGCCCTGCAACTCCACCAAGTACATCTCGCACTTCCCGGAGACCCGCGAGATCTGGTCGTACGGCTCCGGCTACGGCGGCAACGCCCTGCTCGGCAAGAAGTGCTACGCGCTGCGCATCGCCTCCGTGATGGCCCGCGACGAGGGCTGGCTCGCCGAGCACATGCTCATCCTCAAGCTCACCCCGCCGCGCGGCGAGGCCAAGTACGTCGCCGCCGCCTTCCCGTCGGCCTGCGGCAAGACCAACCTGGCCATGCTGGAGCCGACCGTCCCCGGCTGGACCGTGGAGACCATCGGCGACGACATCGCCTGGATGCGCTTCGGCGCCGACGGCCGCCTCTACGCCATCAACCCGGAGGCCGGCTTCTTCGGCGTCGCGCCCGGCACCGGCGAGCACACCAACGCCAACGCCATGAAGACCCTCTGGGGCAACTCGGTCTTCACCAACGTCGCGCTCACCGACGACGGCGACGTGTGGTGGGAGGGCATGACCGAGGAGGCGCCCGCGCACCTCACCGACTGGAAGGGCAACGACTGGACGCCGGAGTCCGGCACCCCGGCCGCCCACCCCAACGCCCGCTTCACCGTGCCCGCCGCGCAGTGCCCGACGATCGCGCCCGAGTGGGAGGACCCCAAGGGCGTCCCGATCTCCGCGATCCTCTTCGGCGGCCGCCGCGCCTCCGCCGTACCGCTGGTCACCGAGTCCTTCGACTGGAACCACGGCGTCTTCCTCGGCGCCAACGTGGCCTCCGAGAAGACCGCCGCCGCCGAGGGCAAGGTCGGCGAGCTGCGCCGCGACCCGTTCGCCATGCTGCCGTTCTGCGGGTACAACATGGGCGACTACATGGCCCACTGGGTCAAGGTCGGTGCTGATAAGGACCAGGCGAAGCTGCCGAAGATCTACTACGTGAACTGGTTCCGGAAGAACGACGCCGGACAGTTCGTGTGGCCCGGCTTCGGCGAGAACAGCCGCGTCCTGAAGTGGATCGTCGAGCGCCTCGACGGCAAGGCCGAGGGCGTCGAGACCCCGATCGGCGTGCTGCCGACCCGCGCGGCCCTCGACACCGACGGGCTCGACCTGGCCGACGAGGACCTGGACTTCCTGCTCAGCGTCGACCGTGAGGTCTGGCGCGAGGAGGCCGCCCTGGTCCCGGCGCACCTGGAGACCTTCGGCAGCCACACCCCGAAGGAGCTGTGGGACGAGTACCGCGCCCTGGTGGAGCGCCTCGGCTAGTCAGCCCCCTGGACTCGTGGCGGGTTGCCCCGATTTCCGCCCTGACCAGTGGGGTCACGACGGCCTGCCACGAACATCCGGCCCCCGGCGCCCCCTCACGGCACCGGGGGCCGGCCCATGTCCCGGCCCGAGCCCCCGGTGCCGTGCGTCAGTGCCCGCCGCGGTCCTCCAGATAGCGGGTGTGGGTCTCCTGGCGCAGCGCCTCCGCCTCCCGCAGGGAGTCCGCGATCCGCACGCACTCGTCGTGCAACGCCCCGAGCTGGCGCTCCAGATGACGCTCCGGCGGCTCGCTGCCCGGCACCACCCGGCTCCACCAGCGGGTGCGTTCGTACGCGTCGACCGCCTCCGGCACGTCCTTGCGGACCGCGCGGGCAAGCACCCGGGCGTGCTCCTGATCGGTCACCCAGCCCGGTTCGAGCAGCGCGCCGAGCAGGGTGTCCAGCTCGGTCAGCCGGCCGTGCGCGGCGGGCGGCAGCTCGATCTGGGCGAGGTAGCCGCGCAGCGTGTCCAGATCGGCGCGCAGTTCCTCGATCTGGTCGTCGACGTCCGGCAGCGGCGGCAGCGGGATCCGCTCCGGCGGGGCGATCAGCGCGCCCGCGCCGTACAGACCCACGACGACCACCGGCCACAGCGCCCCGGCGGCGCCGGTCAGGGTGACCCCGAGCCCGGCCAGGCCGCAGGCGCAGCCGATCAGGTTCTTGCGGGACTCGACGTACCGCATGACCGGGTTGCCCGGCCTACTGGTAGCCACGGATCTCCTCGAAGGCGCCGTTGAGCGAACCCTTGGTGGCGTCGAACAGGCGCCCGCCGGTGAGCTGGGCGATGTGGTCGAGCGCGTCCCGGTCGGAGTCGCCGAACAGGATCGGGAACACCGGGATCTTCTGCTGCGTCGGGTTCAGCTGGTCCTTGTGGAAGCTGTCGAAGGAACCGGCGTCGTCGCCGTCGGTGTTGGCGCCGTCGGTCATCAGCACGATCGAGGTGAAGGTGTCGCCGGGCGCGGTGCCCAGCTTGCCGTACGCCTCCTTCAGGCTGGAGTAGATCGCGGTGCCGCCGTCGGCGGACAGCCGCTCGGCGTCGGAACGGATCGCGTCGAGCGCCGCCTTGGGGCTGGCCGGGTCGACGGTACGGGTGGTGACCTCGTCGGTCTTCACCCGCGAACCGAACGGCATCAGCGTCACCTCCTCGCGGTCCCGGAAGTCCGCGGTGAGATCCACCAGGGCCTTCTTCAGCCGGTCGAGCCGGTCGCCGTCCATCGAGCCCGAGGTGTCCAGGACGTACACCGTGCGGGACGGGCGGCGCAGCGTGTTGTCGTACGAGTCGAGGAGGCCGTCCGCCACCGAACGGCTGCCGGGGAAGGGCAGTTCGCGCCGCTTGTCGGCGCCGAGCCGGGGTTCCAGCGGCACGCCGGGGACCACCGGGCGGCGCAGCGTCCGGTCCGTGATCAGCTTCTGGGCGGCCGGGGTGCGCAGATAGGTGGCGAGTCGCCGGGCCGCGTCCTTGGCCTCGGTGCGGGCGGCGGTCAGCGAGGTCAGCGGATAGTCCGCGGTGACCACACCGTCGGCCGGGCGGATCACGGTCAGCTTCTCCGGCATCGACAGGAGCACCGACTCGTAGTTCACGAGCGCGTCGATGTCGCCGCGGCGGCTGTACGCGGTGGCCAGCCAGCCGGACGAACCCGAGGTCAGCTTCTGCCCGTTGAAGAACTCCTTCAGCTTGGGCGTGGCCGCCTTCACGTCCTTGTCGGTGAGCGCGGCCTGCGCGCCGGAGAGGCCGGAGGCGACCGAGACGAGCGCCGAGAAACCGGAGTTGGAGCGCAGCGGGTCCGTCAT
Source organism: Streptomyces sp. NPDC090025 (assembly GCF_044748125.1). Lineage (NCBI taxonomy): Bacteria > Bacillati > Actinomycetota > Actinomycetes > Kitasatosporales > Streptomycetaceae > Streptomyces > Streptomyces sp. NPDC090025. The sequence continues at coordinate 878,587 of NZ_JBIVFL010000001.1, forward strand.
GCCGTACGTCAACCGCTTGGCGGCGACGGCCTGGTGGATCTGCGCCCAGGTGACCTTCGCGGGGTCCCAGCCGAGCCGGGTGACGACGGCGGGCCGCACCCCGAACGCGACCGGGGAGGTCATGATCGGGGTCTCGCCGGTGATCTTGCGGGCCACGTCGGGGCGCAGCCGCAGATAGTCGTTGGACGACAGCCAGATCGCGTCGTACTGCTTGTCGGCCTCGCCCGAGGCGATCCGCTGGACCGCGTCGAGGGTGCCCACGTACGTCGGGCGGACGGTGACCCCGGTGGCCTTGCGGGCCTCGTCCAGGACCGGTGCCATGTCGGAGAGTTCGGAGGAGGCGAGGATCCGCAGGGTGCCGGCGCGGTACTCCAGGCCGCCGGCACCGGTGTCCCCGCCGCCGTTGTCGTCGCCGGACGAGGAGTCGCAGGCGGCGGTGGTCAGGGCGAGCAGGGCGGCGGCGAGCACGCCGACCGCGCGGCGGCGGCGGAATCCGGTGGCGGGGCGGGCGATGCTCATCCGCGGCCGCCTTCGAGGATGCCGCGGGCGGGCGCGGAGCCGCCGCCGCGGACGGTCTCGTCGTCCCGGGTGCGCTCCAGGTAGGCGCTGGCGGTCTGGAGCTCGCTGGTCAGCGCGTCCACGGTCTGCGCCATCGACTCGGTGGCCCGCACCTTGTAGGTGTCGATGGTGTCGAGCGTCTTGTAGATCTGCTGGAAGGCGGTACGGATGGTCTCCAGGCCGACCGCGGGCTCGGCCGCCAGCCGCTGGATGTCGCCGGACTGGGTCGCGAGCGCCGCCGCGTTGCCCTCGATCAGCCTGCCCGTGGTGTCGCGGAGCGCGTTGACCTGCTCGATGACCTTCTTCTGGTGGTCGAGCGCGGTGGCCAGCATCACCGCGATCCGCAGCGCGGTCACGGTCGTGGTGGTGGCCCGGTCGACGCCCTTGATCAGCTCGTCGTTGTTGCGCCGGACCACGTCCATGGCCAGATAGCCCTGGGCGCACACGGCGAGCTGGACCAGCAGGTCCTGGTGCTTCTGGCGGACCGGGAAGAGCACGTCGGCGCGGAGCGCGTCGGCCTGCGTCGGGTCGCCGGTGCCGGAGATCCGCTCCTCGACGGCCGCGTCGAGGGCCTCGGTGAGCACCGCGTACTCCTGGAGCTTGCCCATGGTCTCCCACAGCCGGGCCCGCTCGGTCTGCAACGCGGCGTTGTCGCGGCGCAGTTCGTCCTGGCCGCCGCGCAGCCCGTCGAGGATCCGGTTGATGGTGTCCTGCGAGGTGGCGTAGCGGGCGATGTGGTCGCGCAGCTTGTTGCCGCCGGGCAGTTTGGAGAGCAGGGCGCGCATCCCCTTGCCGGGGGTGTCGCGCGGGTCCAGGTCCTCGATGGTGCGGCGCAGTTCGACCAGGTTGCCGCCGACCCGGGTGATCGCGTCGCCCTCGCCGGAGCTGAGCGAGCGGACCGTGCGGTCCAGCATCCGGTTGGACTGCTGGGTGGCGGTGCGCATCTCACCGGCGCCGAGGCCGGTGATCTCGCCGATCCGGCCGGTGAACTCCGGGGAGCGGGCGTCGAGTCCGGCGAGCGAGCCGACGTACTCGGTGGCCCGGCGGCTCATCTCGGTACGGACCGAGTCGTCGATCGGCACCAGGGTGCCGGCCTGCTCGGCGCGGATCGGCGCGACCGGCTCCGGCGGGGTCAGCACGAGCGGGGCCTCGGTCGGCGGCTGGAGCGGTGTCGTCATGGTGTTCCCCCCTGGTCACGGGCCCGCAGCGCCATCTCGTGCAGCACCTTGGAGGTGGGCACGGGCGCCTGGCGGATGCCGTCGAGCGTCTGCTTGAGATAGCCGGTCTGACCGGCGACGGCGGCGGTGAACTCGCCCGCCGGGCCCTGCGGCCGGAAGCCGTGGCGGACCGCGAGCTTGCGCAGCTCCGGGTCGTTGGCAAGCAGCTCACCGAGGGTGCGGCCCGCTTCGGTGAGCGGGACGACGGTGTGGTCGCTGCTGACCGTGGTGTCCGGGTAGAGCACCACCAGGTCGCCCATGTCCTGCTTGGCGATCAGCTGGGACGCCACCTGGGACTCGTACACCAGCACCAGCGGGTTGCCGACGTTGCTGATGAAGTCCCGGAACGGGGCGTCGGAGCTGGACTGCTGGGCGCCCTGGACCGCGATCAGCTTGCGGAGCAGCGGCGCGGTGCGGTCCACGGCCGTCTTGTCACCGGCGACCCGGCCGCCGTCGGCGACGTAGCTCGCGGCGGCGAGGTAGAGCGCGCCGGAGTTGGAGGCGATGGGGTCGGTGGAGGTGATGAAGACGGTGCCGCTCAGATCGGCGTGCCCGGCGGAGCCCTTGAGCTGCTGCCAGGTGCGGTCGGCGCGGGCGGCGGCCAGGTAGGGCTCCATCTTCAGGACGCCGGTGCGGCCGCCGGGGCCGAGGGTGGCGAGGCCGTTCTGGCTCAGCACCTTGGCGGCGGCGCTGTGCGCGACGACGACCAGCGGCGAGTAGAAGGGCCGCTGCGTCGCCGCGGTCACCTTCAGCTTCGCCTTGATCTCGTCGGCGGGCGCCTTGGCGGACGGGAACGCGAAGTCATAGCCCTTGAGGGGCAGTTCCTCCATGTCCCAGGACCCGGAGGTCTCGGTCCGCACGGTGAGGCCCTTGGCTGCCAGGGCCTTCACGACCTCGGGATCGGCGAAGAACTCCGCCTTCTCCGACCCGATCACTCCTCGCACGGTCTTCGTTGCCGTGCCGTTTTCGCCCTTGTCGCCGCCCAGTACGAAGGCGGCGGCCACACCGCCGAGGAGTACGACGGCGAGGACGATTCCCAGAATCCGTCTCACGCGTGCAGATTGCTCGCGGAATCCCACATTCCAGGGGGAGTTGAGTGGACGGGAGGTGAAGTGGCGATCCCGGATGAGAACCGGAGTGGCCTGATCCGGCTGCTGGGGCGCGGGAGTTGGCCCAGCCCTGCCGGATGCGGGCAGGGGGGTGGGTGGCGCCCGGTCCGCGCGGGATCGTAGCCGCGCGGACCGGGGCCGTCAGGGGGCGGCGACCAGCGGGTGGTGGTCGGCCGCGGGGGCGGCGGCGGTCAGCGCCGCGGTGTGGGCGTCCATCCGCTCGGCGGCGAGGATCGCGGCGGCCGTGTCCGCGCGCGAGGCGGCGACGACCAGGGCGCGGCCCGCGAGGGCGTGCGCCTTGCGGTGCAGGGTGTCGGCGGCGGCGCCGGTCAGCCCGGCGTGCCGGGCCGGGGGCGCGCCGCGCAGCCTGGCCACCTGGCGGGCGATGAGCTCGCCGCCCTCGGTGTCGCCGAGCTCGTCGGTGACGGCGAGGAGCGCGGCGAGGTGTCCGGCGAGCTGGATGTCCAGCTCCTCCTCGCGGGAGCGGTGCGGGTAGCCGTCCGGGGCGTCGTCGGCCATCCGGTGGACCGACTTGGTGCGGATCGGTTCGTACATGGGGATGGCCTCCTGATGGCTATGGAGGCATCCTAGCTTAGAACCGATCTAAAATTGAGCACCGTCCGGAAATGGCCTGAAGAAGGTCTTTCCTGGCGTGAGCGTGACCCTCCGGAGGCCCGGTGGGTCACGTGGTCCGCCCGGTCAGTACTGGCTGTAGCCGTCCAGGAAGTTGCCGATCCGGGTCACCGCGTCCGCCAGGTCGGGCGCCGCGGGCAGCGTGAGGATCCGGAAGTGGTCCGGCTCGTGCCAGTTGAAGCCGGTGCCGTGCACCACCATGATCTTCTCGGCCCGCAGCAGGTCCAGGACCATCTGCTGGTCGTCCTTGATCTTGTAGACCGCCGGGTCGAGCCGCGGGAACAGATACAGCGCGCCCTTCGGCTTGACGCAGGTCACGCCGGGGATCTGGGTCAGCAGCTCGTACGCCGTGTTCCGCTGCTCCAGGAGCCGCCCGCCGGGCAGCACCAGGTCCTCGATCGACTGCCGGCCCTGCAGGGCCGCGGCCACCGCGTGCTGGGCGGGCATGTTGGCGCACAGCCGCATGTTCGCCAGGATCGTCAGGCCCTCGATGTACGAGGTGGCGTGCCCCTTCGGGCCGCAGACCGCGAGCCAGCCGGAGCGGAAACCGGCCACCCGGTAGTTCTTGCTCATGCCGTTGAAGGTGAGCACCAGGAGGTCCGGCGCGATCGCGGCGGTCGGGGTGTGGGTGACCCCGTCGTAGAGGATCTTGTCGTAGATCTCGTCCGAGCAGACCACCAGGCCGTGCCGCCGGGCGATCTCGGTGAGGCCCTTCAGCATCTCGTCGTCGTAGACGGCGCCGGTCGGGTTGTTCGGGTTGATGATCACGATCGCCTTGGTCCGATCGGTGATCCGCCGCTCGATGTCGGCCAGGTCCGGCATCCAGTCCGCCTGCTCGTCGCAGCGGTAGTGCACGGCCGTACCGCCCGCGAGCGAGACCGCGGCCGTCCACAGCGGATAGTCCGGCGCCGGGACCAGCACCTCGTCGCCGTCGTCGAGCAGCGCCTGCATCGACATCTGGATCAGCTCGGACACCCCGTTGCCGAGGTAGATGTCCTCGACCGACAGATGGATGCCCTTGGTCTCGTAGTGGCTCATCACCGCGCGCCGGGCCGAGAGCAGGCCCTTGGCGTCCCCGTAACCGTGCGCCTCGGAGAGGTTGCGCAGCACGTCCTCGAGGATGGCCGGCGGGCACTCGAAACCGAAGGCGGCCGGGTTGCCGGTGTTGAGCTTGAGGATGCGGTGCCCCGCCGCCTCCAGCCGCATCGCCTCTTCGAGGACCGGGCCCCGGATCTCGTAACAGACGTTGGCGAGCTTCGTGGACTGAATCACCTGCATGACGCGAGCTTACGGCGGGCCGGGGCGGGACGCGTGGTGTTTTGGGACACGTGCGGTGCCGTGCGGTGCGGTGCGCCGCCGCCGTCCGCGCGGGCCGCGGCGCCGTCCGGCCCGGCCGGGGGTCCGGCCGGACACGATAAATTGGTCCGTCATGTGGAAATTCAGCTCCGTCGCCAGCACCGCCGGATGCCGGTGGCTCGGCGCGGCCGGTTCGCTCGCCGTCGCCGTCGGCGGCTGGGCGGCCGGCACCCTGCCGCTGCGCGGCGGGGCGGGGCTGTGGCAGCGGCACGGGTCCGCCGTCACGACGGCGGGGACGCTGCTCGCGTACGCCGGACTGACCCTGCTCGTGCTCGCCTGGTGGCAGTACGGGCGGCGGCTGCGCGGCCCGGAGCGGGCGCCCGGCTCCCGGCCCCGGCCGCTGGTCACCCTCGCCTGGTGGGCCGGACCGCTGGTGCTCGCGCCGCCGCTGTACAGCGCCGACGTCTACAGCTACCTCGCGCAGGGCGCGATGGTCCTCGAAGGCCACGACGTGTACGGCACCGGGCCCGCCGTCCTCGCCCCCGGCGAACTCGGCCACGACGCCGCCGCGAGCGTCGGCGGCCACTGGACCCACACCCCCGCCCCGTACGGCCCCGGCTTCCTCGTCATCGCCCAGCTGATCGTCAGACTCACCGGCGGCGCGGTGGTCCCCGGCGTCCTCGGGATGCGGCTCGTCGCGCTGCTCGCCCTCGCCCTGATCGTCTGGGCCGTACGGGGACTGGCTCCGGAGGGACGCGAGGACGGGGCGGTGTGGCTCGCCGCGCTCAACCCGCTGCTGCTCATCCACGTCGTCGGCGGCGTCCACAACGACGGCCTGATGATCGGCCTGCTGCTCGCGGGCGTGCTGCTCGCGGTGCGCGGCCGGTGGGTGCTCGGCGCGGCGCTGATCGGCGTCGCGATGATGATCAAGTCTCCGGCGGCGGTGGGGCTGCTGTTCGTCGGCATCCTCGTCGCCCGGCGGCGCGGCGGCGGCGCGGCAGGGCTCGCCAAGGGGCTGCTCCCCGGGGTGGTCGCGGTCGCCGTGGCGGCGGCCGCGAGCCTCCTCGCGGGCACCGGCTTCGGCTGGCTGCGCACCCAGAGCGTGGCGGCCACCATCCACACCGCGCTCTCCGTGACCAGCGACGTGGGCCTCGGCCTCGGTGTCCTCTTCGGCGGCGGCGACCCGGAGCCGGTGAAGGCGGTCGTGCAGAAGCTCGGCCTGCTGGCGGCCGTCGCCGTCATCGGCCGGCTGGGCTGGCGGGCCTGGCGGGGCCGCCTCGACGTGGTCCTCGGACTGGGGCTCTCGCTGCTCGCGCTGGTGGCGTTGTCGCCGATGGTGCAGCCCTGGTACGCGCTGTGGGGGGTCTGCGTGGTCGCGGCGGTGGCGTGGGACGGCAGGCTCGGCACGTACCTGGCGGTGCTCTGTGCCGCGCTCGTGTACGAGACGGCGCCGTCCGGGCACACCCCCTGGTACGGCTTCGTGGCGGCGGGTGTGGTGCTTGTGGCTGGGGTGCTGTGGGTGCGGCGCGATTCGGTGACGGGGGTGCCGGGGGCGGTGCGGGTGCCGGGGCAGGCGACGGCGCCGCGGGTGCGGCCGGGGGTGCGGCGCTAGGGCTTGGCGGCGGGGGCGGGGCGGGGCGGGGCCTGGCGGGGCCTGGGGCGGTCCGTCGGTGGTGCGGGGGGGGGGGGGGGGGGGGGGGGGGGGGGGGGGGGGGGGGGGGGGGGGCCCCCCGCGCGGCGCGCGCGCCGCGGGGGGAGGCGGGCGCGCCCCCCCCCCC
>NZ_JBIVFL010000001.1:885187-1327338 GCF_044748125.1 Streptomyces sp. NPDC090025
GGTGTCCGGACTGTCGCCTCGCCGCGCTTCGCGCGCGCTCCGCGCCTTTACGTCCGGACACCCCCACCCCCACTCCGGCCCCGGCCCCCTCCCGCCGGATCCAGGAGACCGGGCCCGGTGGGTGGGCCCCCGCCCTGCCGTCGGGGGGAGGGTGGGATGGGGTTGGGGTGGGTGGGCCCCCGGCCCGCCGTAGGGCGGTTGGGGTGGGTGGGGAAGGGGGTGAGTGGGTCAGGCGGGCTTGCCTGTGCCACGGACCGAGCGGCCCGCCAGGGCCGTCGTCCGCCTGCCGTCCTCGATCACGAACTCGCCGCCGATCAGCACGTGCGGGATCCCCGTCGGCAGTCGCCGCGGTGTCTCGTACGTCGAGCCCGCCGCCACCGTGTCCGGGTCGAAGAGCACCAGGTCCGCCAGATAGCCCTCGCGGACCAGACCGCGGTCGGCGAGCCGGAGGCGGGCGGCGGGCCGGGAGGTGAGGTGCGCGACACACTCCTCCAGGGAGAGCACGGACTCCTCGCGGACATAGCGCCCCAGGTACTCGGGGAACGTGCCGTACGCGCGCGGGTGCGGCTTGGCGCCCTGGAGGATGCCGTCGGAGCCGCCGGTGTGCACCCGGTGCCGCATGATCGTGCGGACGTTCTCCTCGTGGCCGACGTGCTGGAGGATCGTCGTGCCCAGGCGGTCATCCAGGAGCAGCCGCCGGGCCGTCGGCCAGTCCGGGACGCGGCGGCCGATAAAGCCGGAGAGGCCCGGGTCGGTGGTGCCGGAGATCTCGATGGTGTCCCAGTCGACCGTCACGCCGTGGCAGCCGTCCGAGCCCACCTCCTCCAGGTGGTGCCGGATCCGCTCCGCCGTCTCGTCGTCCCGCAGCCGGGCGAGCAGCGCCTCCGGCCCGCCCTCGTGCGCCCAGCTCGGCAGCACGGCGACCAGCGTCGTACAGCCCGGGGTGTACGGGTAGGTGTCCAGGCTGATGTCCGCGCCGCCCGCCAGGGCCTCGTCCAGGAGCCGGAGCAGGTCGGGCGCGCGGCCCTCGTTGACGCCGAAGTTCATCGTGGCGTGGGCCAGGTGCAGGGCGCAGCCCGCTTCCCCGGTGAGCCGCACCATCTCCGCGTACGCCTCAAGGGCGCCCGCCCCGTAGGAGCGGTGGTGCGGGCAGTAGTAGCCGCCGTACCGGGCCACCACCCGGCACAGTTCGGTGAGTTCGGCGTCGGGGGCGTACATGCCGGGGGTGTAGGTGAGGCCGGAGGACATGCCGACCGCGCCCTGTTCCATGCCCTCGGCGACGAGCTGCCGCATCCGGTCGAGCTCGGCGTCGGTGGCGGGCCGGTCGTCCCAGCCGACGGCGTGCATCCGGACGGTGCCCTGCGGGATGAGGTAGGCCGCGTTGACCGCGATGCCCCGGTCGAGCCGGTCCAGGTACTCGCCGACCGTGCGCCAGTCGAAGTCGACGCGGTCGTCCTCGGGGCCGCCGCCGTTCCAGCCGGCGATGGTCCTGCGCACCTCGGCGAGGGTGCGGTCGTCGACCGGCGCGTACGACAGGCCGTCCTGGCCGAGGACTTCGAGGGTGACGCCCTGCGCGGCCTTGGCGCTGTGGTCCGGGTCGCGGAGCAGCGCGAGGTCGCTGTGGGCGTGCATGTCGATGAAGCCGGGGGACAGGACGAGGCCGTCGGCGTCGAGGGTGCGGCGGCCGGTCGGGCGGCGGACGCCGTCCGGCGCGTCCGCCTTCACGATCGCGGCGACACGGCCGCCGTCGACGGCGACGTCGGCGCGGAACGCGGGGCCGCCGCCGCCGTCGACGACCCGGGCGTCACGGAGTACGAGATCCATCGGGTGCCGCCTCTCAGAAGAACGTGCGGATGTAGTCGACGACGGTGCCGTCCGCCTCGACCAGGGGGATCAGCTGCCACTTGTCGAACGACGTGCACGGGTGGGACAGGCCCATGCCGACCCAGTCGCCGACGTCGAGGGCGGCGCCGTCCTCGGTGCGCAGCCAGCCGTGCTGGTCGGAGAGGCCGGTGACGGCGATGCCGTCGGCGGCGCGGACCTCGCCGGTGCGGGCGTCCCTGACCACCTGAGCCTCGGGCAGGTCCAGGTCGTAGGCGGCGTCCCGCTTGCCCGCGTTGACGAACGCCTGCTCGGCGGTGGGGCGGGAGACGACCTGCGCCCACAGCCGGAACGCGGGCTCCAACGCGCCTTCCTCGGCGACCCGGTTGAACGGGGTGAGCCTGCGGTAGTGCCCGTCGTCGTGCGAGACATAGGCGCCGGAGCGCAGCAACTTCAGGACGGGGAGGGAGAGTTCGGGGATCTCGGCGAAGACGTCGGCGACCGCGTCGAACCAGGCGCTGCCGCCCGCGCTGACCACGATCTCGCCGACGGCCGCGTCGAAGCGGCCCGCCTTGTCGAACTCGGCGGCGAGCGCGACGAGTCGGCGCAGCCAGGCGTGCACCTTGTCGCTGTCCGCCTGCGGCACCTCGCCCTCGTATCCGGCGACGCCGACCAGGCGCAGTGTGCGGGTGGCGGCGACGGCGTCCGCGACGGCCGCGCAGTCCGCCTCGGTACGGGCGCCGGTACGGGCCCCGTCGCCCGCGCCCAGCTCCACGACCACGTCCAACGGGCGGGCGTCGGCGGGGCGTTCGGCCGCCGCCGCGCGCAGCGCCTGGTCCATCAGCTCGACCCCGCGCACCGAGTCGACGTAGCAGACGAAGCGGAAGTCGGGGTCGGCGTCGAGCTCGCCCGCGATCCAGCGCAGCGCGACCGCGTCGACCACCTCGTTGGCGAGGAAGATCCGGGCGACGCCGTGCGCGCGGTAGACCCGGGCCTGGTGCGGGACGGCGGCGGTGATGCCCCAGGCGCCCTGGGCGATCTGCCGGTCGAAGAGCTGCGGGGCCATGGAGGTCTTGCCGTGCGGCGCGAAGGCGAGGCCGTGGCGCTCGGCGTACGTCTCCAGGAGCCGCAGGTTGTGCTCGACGGACTCGGCGGAGAGGGCCAGGACGGGGGTGGTGAAGCCACCGGTGAAGAGGTTGCGGCGCTGGGCGGCGAGCTCGCCGACGGTGAGCCCCGCGGCGTCCGGGGGCAGCGCCTTGAAGCGGTGGTCGACGACCTCGTGGGCCAGGTCCGGCATGGGGTCTCCTCCTCGTTGAGGCTCCGTGGTGCGCACCTAGTCGTTGCACTATGTGCAACGGCCATTGCGCATATCGCTTAATGCTGTCTAACATCCGGGCCAACGCCGGGTCAATGGACCCCGGCCCCGCCAGCCCCCCGATGACGAGGAGCACGAAGGTGACCGCAACCCCGCCGTACGACGACGTGCCGCAGGACACGGCCGCCGTGCCGGGCACCGCGCCCGACGTCGTCTGCCTCGGCGAGTCCATGGTCACCTTCCTGCCCACCCGGCCCGGACGGCTCGCCGACGTGCCCGCCTTCGACCGGGCCATCGGCGGCGCCGAGTCCAACGTGGCCTGCGCCCTCGCCGCCGCCGGGCACCGCGCCCGCTGGGTCGGCCGGGTCGGCCACGACGGCTTCGGCGAGCACCTCACCGAGGCCATCGGCGGCTGGGGCGTCGACGTCACCGCCGTCGTCCGCGACCCCGCGCGCCCCACCGGGATCTACTTCCGCACCGCCACCGACCGGGCCACCGCCGCCCACGAGGTGGTCTACTACCGGGCCGGATCGGCCGCCTCCGCGATGGCCCCGGACAACGTGCCGTACGACACCCTGAGCGACGGCCGGATCCTGCACCTCACCGGCATCACCCCCGCGCTCTCCCCGTCCTGCCTCGCCCTGACCCGGACCCTGCTCGGCCGGACCGGCGGCGGAGACCCGGGTCGCCCGCTCGTCTCCTTCGACGTCAACTTCCGGCCCGGCCTGTGGGCCGACCCCGCCGCGGGCGGCCGGACGCTCCTCGACCTCGCCCGCGGCGCCGACCTCGTCTTCGTCGGCGCCGACGAGGCCGAGGACGCCTGGGGCATCGCCGCCGCCCAGACCGACCCCGGCACCATCCGCGCCGCGCTCCCCGAACCCGCCGTCCTGGTCGTCAAACGCGGCGCCGCCGGAGCCTCCGTGTACGAACGGGCCCCCGGACCCGACGGGGGAGGCGGCGGCGACACCGTGACCCACGTCCCCGCACCCCGCGTCGACGTCGTCGCCCCGGTCGGCGCCGGGGACGCCTTCGCCGCCGGATTCCTCTCCGCCACCCTGCGCGGCCTCGACGCCACCGCCCGCCTCCGGCACGGCCACCTCGCCGCCGCCGCCGCGCTCACCGTCCACGGCGACCTCGCCGCCCCGCCCCGCCGCGCCCACGCCGACCGGCTCACCGCCCTCGGCGCCGACGACTGGGGGAGACTGCACCTCGGCCCCGGTTGGACCGGGGAGGACCAGGAGGTACGCACGCCATGAGCCAGACCGTCGACCGAGCCCTCAGCATCCTGCCGCTGCTCGCGCAGGGCCCCGCCGACCTCGGGCAGGTCGCCGACCGGCTCGGTGTGCACAAGTCCACCGCCCTGCGCCTGCTGCGCACCCTCCACGAACACGGCCTGGTCTACCGCCAGCAGGACCAGCGCTACCGCCTCGGCGCCCGGCTCTTCGCCCTCGCCCAGGAAGCCGTCGAGAACCTCGACATCCGCGAGATCGCCCACCCCCACCTCGCCGCCCTCAACGAGCAGATCGGGCACACCGTCCACCTCGCCGTCCACGAGGAGGGCGAGGTCCTCTACATCGACAAGGTCGAGAGCCGCTATCCCGTCCGGATGTACTCCCGGATCGGCAAGCCGGTCGCCATCACCGTCGCCGCCGTCGCCAAGCTGCTGCTCGCCGACCTCACCGAGCCCGAGCGGCGCGCCATCGCCGCCAAGCTCGACTACCCCCTGTACACGCCCCGTTCGACGCCCAACGCCGCCGCCTTCCTGCGGGAGCTGGCGACCGTACGCGAACAGGGCTGGGCCACCGACCTCGGCGGCCACGAGGAGTCCATCAACTGCGTCGGCGCGCCCATCAGGGGCGCGGACGGCCGGGTCGTCGCCGCCATGTCGGTCTCCGCGCCCAATGTCGTCGTGACGGCGGAGGAACTCCTCACCCTGCTGCCACTGGTGCGTCGCACGGCGGACGACATCAGCCGCGAGTATTCGGGCACCACACCGTCCGTCCACCCCTGAGAACCCTGAGAACCCTGAGAACCACCCACCGGAACAACGAAGGACATCGCATGACCGAGAAGATCGCCCTCACCCCGTCGACCCACACCGCCCCGCCCGCCAAGTTCTCGCACGGCGTGAAGAAGGGCAACATCCTCCAGGTCGCCGGCCAGGTCGGCTTCCTCCCCGCCGTCGAGGGCCAGGCCCCGACCCCGGCCGGTCCCACGCTGCGCGAGCAGATGCTGCAGACCCTCGCCAACGTCAAGGCGATCCTGGAGGAGGGCGGCGCGAGCTGGGACGACGTGATGATGACGCGCGTCTACCTCACCGACGTCGACCACTTCGCCGAGATGAACGAGATCTACAACGCGTACTTCGAGGACGAGGGCCTGAAGGCCCCCGCCTCCGCCCGTACGACGGTCTACGTCGGCCTCCCCAAGGGCCTGCTCATCGAGATCGACGCCCTCGCCGTCCTGAGCTGATCGGTTCCTGAGCTGACCCCCACGCACCAGCTGTCGCACGGCACGGCGTTCACCCCCGGAACGCCGTGCCGCGCTCCCCCCTACCCGAAAACGCGCCCACCCCCATCGAGGTCCCCCGTGACGCACCTCATCCAGCCGCTGTCCGCCCTCGCCGCGGACGCCCCGCCGCCCACACCGCACACCGGCGGCCTGCTCCTCCTGATACCCGGCACCGCGGGCCTGCTGACCGTCGCCGTGCTCGGCATCGGCCTGCTGCTCCTGCTGATCATCAAGGCCCGGCTGCAGCCCTTCGTGGCCCTGCTCGCCGTCTCCATCGCCGTCGGCCTCGCCGCCGGACTCTCGGTCACCGAACTCTTCGGCACCATCCAGAAGTCCGCCGCCACCTCCGTCATCGAGACCGGCATGGGCGGCATCCTCGGCCACGTCGCCATCATCATCGGCCTCGGCACCATGCTCGGCGCGATCCTCGAAGTATCCGGCGGAGCCGAGGTGTTGAGCGGCCGGCTGCTCCAGGTCTTCGGCGAGAAGCGGGCCCCGCTCGCGATGGGCATGACCGGTCTGATCTTCGGCATCCCGGTCTTCTTCGACGTCGGCATCTTCGTCCTCGCGCCGCTCGTGTACGCCGCCGCCAAGCGCTCCGGCAAGTCCGTCCTGCTCTACTGCATGCCGCTGCTCGCGGGCCTGTCGATGACCCACGCCTTCCTGCCGCCGCACCCCGGCCCGGTGGCCGCGGCCGGAATGTTCCACGTCTCGCTCGGCTGGGTGATCCTGATGGGCGTCGTGGTCGGCATCCCCGCCGTGCTCGCGGCCTGGGCGTACGCCGCCTGGATCGGCAAGCGCATCTTCGTCGAGGTCCCGCAGGACATGGTCGAGGCCGCCGAGGAGGCCCGCCGCCAGGTGGCCGCCGAGCGCAAGGGCGGCAGCGAGGCCCCGGTCTCGCTCGGCACCGTGCTGCTCATCATCGGCACCCCGCTGGTGCTGATCCTCGCCGCGACCTTCTCCTCCATCGCGCTCGACGAGTCGACGCTCCGCTCGGTCATCGAGTTCTTCGGCAACCCGTTCGTCGCCCTGACCATCGCGCTGCTGCTCGCCTACTACCTGCTCGGCATCCGGCGCGGCTGGACCCGCAAGTCCCTTGAGCAGGTCTCCACTTCGTCCCTGAAGCCGGTCGGCAACATCCTGCTCGTGGTCGGCGCGGGCGGTGTCTTCGGCGCCGTCCTCAAGGCCAGCGGGGTCGCCCAGGCCCTGTCCGACACCTTCAGCGGCGTCGGCCTGCCGGTGATCGTGCTCGCCTATCTGATCTCCCTGGTGCTGCGCGTCGCCCAGGGTTCGGCCACCGTCGCCATCGTCACCACCGCGGGCATCGTGCTGCCGCTGGTCGAGGGCGGCGACCACTCGCAGGCGTTCCTGGCCCTGATCATCATGGCCATCTCGGCGGGTTCGATCTTCGCCTCGCACGTCAACGACGGCGGCTTCTGGATGGTCTCCCAGTACTTCGGCATCTCCGAGCGGGACACCCTGAAGTCCTGGACGGTCCTCGAATCGGTCCTGTCGGTGGCGGGCTTCGCGGTGGCGGCCCTGCTGAGTCTGCTGGTCTAGCCGTCACGGCAACCGCAGCAAAGGGGGTGCCCCGGTCCGCGTGACGCGGACCGGGGCACCCCCGTGGGGCTGCTGTCACGAGCGGGTCAGGAGCAGTACTGCGCCTGCTTGCCGATCGAGCGGTACATGCAGTCGGAGTTCTCCAGGAGCTGGAGCACCGCGTCACGGTTGCGGCTGGTCTCCCGCTCGATGACCTCGTCGGGCGGGTAGAAGCCGCCGCTCCAGGAATCGGTCGGATACATCTCGAAGGTGTACGCGAAGACCTTGTGGGCGCCCCACAGGTAGTCGTCGATGGACCCGTCGGTGATGTAGAGGTCGCTGGACTGCTCGGGGGTGTAGCGGTTGCTGGCGGCCATGGAGCGGCCGACGGTGGCGAACGCGTCCCGGTCGTCCTGGGTCATGCCGGTGGTGGTGTCGGCGTTGGTCCAGCCGAACGGCCACAGGACCAGTTCGCTGTAGGTGTGGAAGTCGATGGCGGCCTTGATCTGCTGCTTGCCGCCGATGTTCCGGGAGCGGACGAAGTCGGCGACGACCTTCACCTCGGGGGCCGACTCGGGGGCGGCGCCCCGGTAGGTCTCGGAGCTCTTGGAACTGGAGGAGCCGCCGCAGCAGCCCCACTTGTAGTCCCAGTTGCGGTTGAGGTCGGTACCGGCGTACGAGGAACCGGAGTTGGGCTGCCGGTTCTTGCGCCAGCTGCGGTAGGAGCCGCTGGCGATGTCGTACTCGCCGCCGTCCGGGTTGAGGTCCGGGACGATCCAGATCTCCCGGTTGTTGACCATGCTGGTGATCCGGCTGTCGCTGCCGTAGCCGGCGCCGAACTCGCGCAGCAGGTAGAGCGCCATCTCGACGGTCAGGTGCTCGCGGGCGTGCTGGTGGTGGGTGAAGAGGACCTCGGGCTCGTTCTCGTCGGTGCCGACGTTGTCGCTGATCTTGATGGCGACGATGTCCCGGCCCTGGTAGCTCTTGCCGATCACCCGCTTGGACATGATCGACGGGTAGGCGGCGAGCCGCTGGTCGATCTCGGCGGTCATCTCGGCGTAGTTGTGGTACTTGGCGTCGGCGGACGGGAAGTCCAGCGGCCCGGCCGCCGTCTTGGCGGCGGGGCCCCGGTCGGGCGGCGCGGGCAGCGCGGTCGGCCGGTAGCCCAGGCTCCTGAGGTGGGCGAGCTGGCGGGCGTCGGCACTGACGACCACCGAGCGGGCGTCCACCTCGTCGATGGAGACGCCGGTGGCGGTGAGGGCGGAGCGTTCGGCGGCGGTGGCGGGTCCGGCGATCTCGTACTGCCGGATCACCTCCGTGCCGTCGGGGGATGCGGCGGCGGTCGGCACCGGGTCGGCACCGGCGGGGGTCGTGGCGAGCGCGGAGAGCGGCGCGCAGAGCGCCAGGGCCAGGAGGGCCGCCAGTCCGGCGGACCTTCGGGTGCGAAGTCGCATGCTGTCTCCTGGGTGGGGAGTGTGGGGAGTGCGACAGTGGCTCATGCGGTCTTGCCTTGTACGGCATTGCGTGGGGGTGCGTGGGTCGTTCGGGTGGTGACATGGTGGGGGTATGGCATGAACCGGTCAAGCAGTGGAGTTCGGCCACATTCTCCCGCTCCCGGGCCCTGGAAACGGCGCGACGCCGCCGTGGGAACGGCGGCGTCGCGTGGTGATTCCCCCGTGCGGGGTGCGGTGCGCGGTGTTACGGGAGGTTGTGGACGTGCGGGCCGACCGCGTTCGACCAGGCGTTGCCCGCCGTGGCGTCCCAGTTGGTCGACCAGGTCATCGCGCCACGGATGTTCGGGTAGGTCTGCGACGGCTTGAAGCTGCCGCAGCCGGTGCCCTTGGCGAGGCAGTCGAGCGCGTTCTTCACGATCTGCGGGTCGACGTAGCCGCTGCCCGCGCCGCGGGTCGAGGCGGGCACCCCGAGGCCGATCTGCGAGGCGTCGAGACCGCCCTGGAGCTGGATGCAGGCGAGCGCGGTGAGGAAGTCCACCGAGCCCTGGCTGTAGACCTTGCCGTCGCAGCCGAGCATCGAACCGCTGTTGTAGTACTGCATGTTGACGACCGTGAGGATGTCCTTCACGGCGAGCGCGGCCTTGAAGTACTCGGTGCCGGTGTTCTGCATGTCGATGGTCTGCGGCGCCATCGTCAGGACCAGCGAGGAGCCCGCCTTCGCGGACAGCTGGCGCAGCGCCTTGGTGAGGTAGGTGGCGTTGATGCCGTGCTCGAGGTCGATGTCGACGCCGTTGAAGCCGTACTCCTGCATCAGCGCGTACGCGCTGTTGGCGAAGGCGGTCGCGGAGGCGTCGCTGTTGATGGTGACGTTGCCCTTCTCGCCGCCGACCGACAGGATGACCGACTTCCCGGCCGCCTTCTTCGCGGCGACGTCCGCCTTGAAGTCGGCGGTGGAGGCGTAGCCGACCGCCGGGTCGAGGTTGAAGGTGATCTGCCCGGCGGTGGTGGTGGCGTCCGCGAACGAGACCGCGATGATGTCGTACTGCGACTGCACGTCCCGCAGCTTCTGCACGGTGGCGCCGTTGTTGAAGTTCTGCCAGTAGCCGGTGAGCGCGTGCTTCGGGACGGCCGGGCCCGGGCCCGGGTCGGTGACCTGGGCGGTCTTCGCGGATATGACGGCCGACTTCGCGGACTCCCCGGCGGCGTTGGTCGCGGAGACCTGGAACTGGTAGGTCGTGTTCGCGGTCAGACCGGTGACGGTGGCCGACGCGCTGTTGACCGTGGTGGCGAGGGCGCCGTCCTTGTAGACCTTGTAGGCGGTCGCGTTGGAGACCGCGCCCCAGCTCAGCGGGACGGACGAGGAGGTGGGCGTGCCCGCGGCGAGTCCGGCGGGGGTGGCCGGGACCGTGGGCTGCGGGTCGGTGCCGCCGCCCCCGTCGGGGCCGAAGACGCTCACGTCGTCGACGGAGTACGCGGCCGTGCCGTACCACCCGTGCGTGTAGATCTGCACCGAGGTGGTGTTCGCGCCGGTGCTGAAGGTGGTGGTCAGCTGCTTCCAGCCGGCGCTGTCCGGCGTCCAGGTGGAGACGTCGGAGGTGCCGGTGCCGGTGGCGCCGAGGTAGGCGTAGCCGCCCTGCACCCAGGCGCTCAGGGTGTACGTGGAGCTGGGCTTGACGGTCACCGTCTGGGTGCACTTGGCGTTGTCCAGGCCGGCCGGGGTGGCCCGCAGGGCGCCCGCCCCGGTGCGTACCGGCGAGGAGACGACGGCGCCGCTGCCCGCCGAGCAGGACCAGTTGGCGAGGCCGTTCTCGAAGCCCGCGTTCTTGGCGACGTTGATGTCCGCGGCCTGTGCGGTGCCGGCGGCGCCGACGAGCACGAGACCGGCGCTCAGGACGGTCCCGAGCACGGTTCTGGTGGTGCGGTCCACGTGTTGCCTCCGGGGGGAGTGGGGGAGGAGAGGTGGTGGAGCGGGGGCGGGGATGGTGGTGGGGATGGCGGCGGGGATCGCGGAACGGTGGCCACCGAGGATCCGACCTGGGGACAAGTTGGTCCAGACCAATTCGCTTGTCAAGACCTCTGACAGGAAGCGCAGTTCAGAGCCGACCGGAGCGGCCATGAATATGACGGAGCTTGCCGGATTGTGTGTTCACCACTCCGGTGGCCTGGATATGGTGCAGTCGCGGTGACGCCGCGAACGCGGTTGGTGATCAGCCGGCGGTCGACGGCCGACCCGTGCGTGGGGCCAGTACATGGATCTGTGCGTGTGATCAGTGAGGGATCGGGGGAGCCCGACATGCCGACAGCGATTGCGGTCACCAGCGCCGATCTGGTGCTGCCGCCGACCGACCCGCAGACACCCCCCGCCGCCGTGCTGCCGGGCCCCGACACCCGTTCGCTCGACGCCGCCGTCACCGACGCCCGTCAACTGATCGAGCGACACGGCCATGTGGTCGTGGTCTGCCCGGCCACGGCGCCGCCCGCGACCGTCCAGCGGCTGCACGCGGTGCGCTCGCTGCTCGAATCCGACCGGATCGCGATCGTGCGGACCGCGCTCCCGCCGCTCGGCGCCGCCGTCCTCGTACGGCAGTTGCGCCAGCTGTCGGTCTGCGACATCGGCCCCGGCGTGCTCGCCTCCGCCGCCCGGCTGCTCACCCACTACGTCTACGCGGGCGCGGTGCTCGGCTCCGTCGCCAAGCTCGACCACGTGCCCGTCACCCTGACCTCGCACGTCAAGGGCTGGCTGCCCGGCGCCCAGTTCGCGGTCCTCGCGGGCCCCGCGCCCCAGCTCGTACGCCTCGGATCGGGCGACGCCGGGGCCGAAGGGGACACGCTCGCCGGGCCCGAGTTCACCACCGACCTGGTCGTCGCCCGCGGCCCGCTGCACACCGACTGGCCGACCGAGACCCTCGCCCCGCGCTGGCGGGTCCGCGCGGTCCAGGAGGCCGCGCTGCCCGAGTCCGCGGCCCGCTGGTGGGGCACCGGCAAGGTCACCGAGTTCGCCGCGTACCTGCCCGACCTGCCCGTCCTGTACCAACTCGTCGCCTCTGTACGGCGGGAGACCTGCCACTGGTGCCGGATGGAGCTCATCGGCGACCGCTGCGGCTTCTGCGGCGCCCCGCTGCCCACCGGCGAACCGGCCCCGGCCCCGGCCGCCCACCCCTAGTCCCCGTCCGCGTCGGCGTCCGCCGGGCCCGTCACCCGGCCGCCGCCGCCCACGTCTCCCGAGTCCCGTCTCCCGCCCACGTCTCCCGAGTCCCGTCTCCCGCCCCCGCCCCCGCCCCCGCCCGTCCGGCACCGTCCACGATCGAGGTAGTACGGCCATGAACTCCCGCCAGCGCCGCGGCGTGATCCTGCTGCTGCTCTCCGTCCTGTGCGCGCTCGGCGCCTTCGCCGGGGTCCTCTCGGTGATCGACGACGTCAACTCCAAGGTCGGGCCCGAGGTGACCGCGTACCGGGTGAAGGACGACATCCAGCCCTTCACGCCGCTCGGCGCCGCCGACTTCGAGAAGATCACGATGCCCGAGCGGTGGCTGCCCGGCACCGCCGTCACCGATCTGCGCAGGACCGAGGGCAAGATCGCGGTCACCACCCTCAAGGCGGGCTCGCTCCTGCAGAGCGACATGATCGTCGACCGGCCCGCGCTCGCCCCCGGGCAGCAGGAGATCGCGATCATGATCGACGCCGAGACCGGCGTCGCGGGCAAGATCACCCCCGGCTCCACCGTCAACATCTACGCCACCTTCGCGGGTGAACGCGGCGGCACCGCCGCCCAGTCCCGGCTGATCGTGTCGCGCGCCAAGGTCCTCGCCGTCGGCAAGCTCACCCCGATCGAGAACCGCGACGACCGCGCGGGCCGCGGCCCCACCGAGGCCGTCCCGATCACCTTCGCGCTCACCGCCGCCGACACCCAGCGCGTCACCTACGCCGAGTCCTTCGCCGAGCACGTCCGGCTCACCCTCGTCGCC
The DNA here is from genome assembly GCF_044748125.1 of Streptomyces sp. NPDC090025. Taxonomy (NCBI): domain Bacteria; kingdom Bacillati; phylum Actinomycetota; class Actinomycetes; order Kitasatosporales; family Streptomycetaceae; genus Streptomyces; species Streptomyces sp. NPDC090025. Next base: position 897,793 of record NZ_JBIVFL010000001.1, read on the forward strand.
CCCGGCGACGGCACCGCGCCCGACCCGCGCGACCGCACCTACACGCTCGACAAGGACAAGTGAGGCACCGGGATGACCACCAGGATCCTGCCGGCGGTCGGCGACCCGGACGCCGCCCGCGCCGTCGTCACCCTCATCGGCCAGCTCCCCGACGCCGAACCGACCGGCCCGGTCGCCGACTCCACCCAGCTCCTCGACACCCTCGCCCGGCTCGCCGCCGAGTCCCTCGACGAACTCCCCGAGGTCGTCCTGGTCCACGAGCGGATCGGCCCGGTCCCCGCGCTCGAACTCGTCCGCGAGGTCGCCCTCCGCTTCCCCGCCGTCGGCGTCGTGCTCATCACCGCCGACGCCAGCCCGGTGCTGTTCTCCGCCGCCATGGACTCCGGCGCCCGCGGCCTGGTCACCCTGCCGCTCGGGTACGAGGAACTCGCCAGCCGGGTCCAGGCCGCCGCCCAGTGGTCCACCGGTGTCCGCCGCCACCTCGGCGCGGCCGCCGACCTGCCGACCGGACCCGGCGGCACCGTCGTCACCGTCAGCGGCGCCAAGGGCGGCGTCGGCACCACCGTCACCGCCGTCCAGCTCGCCCTCGCCGCCCGCGCGTCCGGTCGTACGGTCGCCCTCGTCGACATGGACCTGCAGGGCGGCGACATCGCCTCGTACCTCGACGTGCAGTTCCGCCGCTCGCTCGCCGACCTCGCCGCCATCAACGACATCACCCCCCGGGTCCTGCAGGACGCCGTCTACGTCCACGAGACCGGGCTCTCGCTGCTCCTCGCGCCCGGCGAGGGCGAACGCGGCGAGGACGTGTCCGACCGGGCCGCCCGGCAGATCGTCAGCGCGCTGCGCGGTCGCCACGAGGTGGTGGTCGTCGACTGCGGCACCCACCTCGACTCGGCGGGCGCCGCCGCGATCGAACTCGCCGACGTCGCCCTGCTCGTCACCACCCCGGACGTGATCGCCGTCCGGGCCGCCAAGCGGGTCGTCCGGATGTGGGACCGGCTGCAGATCCGCAAGCCGGAGGAGACCACGGTCCTGGTCAACCGGCACACCCGGGGCACCGAGATCCAGCCCCCGCTGATCCAGAAGATCACCGGCACCCGGATGGCGGGCGTCGCCGTCCCGGCCGCCTTCAAGGAACTCTCCGCCGTCGTCGACGCGGGCCGCCTGCACGACCTCGACGCCCGCTCCTCGGTCAAGCAGGCGCTGTGGTCGCTCGCGGGCGAACTCGGCCTGGTGCGGGCCCCGTCGGCGCCCGGCGGCTCCGGCAAGGAGCTGGTACGGGGCGGCGGCGCCCCGGTCCCCGCACAGGACGGCCGGGGCGGCCGGGAGCGCGGCGCGCTGGGGCTGCGGCGGCGCGGGGGAGGACGCTAACCATGCGGGCCGCCGGGCGGGTGGCGCGGGTGTGGCGACGGGCGGGGGATCCCCGTCCGGGCCAGGAGCGGGACCGGGGGCAGGTGGCGGTCGAGTTCGTCGGCATGCTGCCGCTGATCCTGCTCACCCTCGCGCTGCTCTGGCAGTGCGTCCTGATCGGCTACACCTACACCCTCGCCGGGAACGCCGCCGACGAGGCGGCCCGCGCCGCCGCCGTCGACGACGACTGCGCGGCGGCGGCCCGGCGGGACCTGGAGGGCGCCTGGGCGTCCCGGGCGGCGATCAGCTGCGGCGGCCCGTCGGGCGGCATGGTCCATGTGACGGTGCGCCTGCCCGTACCCGTGCTGTTCCCGGGGTCCGCGAGCTTCCCGTGGACGGTGGACGGCGAGGCGGGGGCCGTGTGGGAGGGGAAGCGGTGATGAGGACGCCGGGTGTACGGGGTGGGGATCGGGTACGGGTACGGGCGGGGGCGCGGCTGCGGGGGCGGGCTCGGGGGCGGGCCGGGGACCGTGGCCAGGCGGCCGTCGAGTACCTGGGCTTCCTGCCGATCCTGCTCCTGATCGGCCTGGTCGGGGTCCAGCTCGGCATCGTCGGGTACGCCGCCCAGCAGGCGGGCACGGCGGCCCGTGCCGCGGCCCGGGCGGAGAGCGTCGACGACCCGGACGGCGAGGTCCCGGACGGCGAGGCGGCCGGGCGGGCGGCGATGAGCGGCTGGGTCGCGGGCCGCAGCAGCTTCGACGTGGGCGGCGGCCGGGCGACGGTCACCGTCACGGTCCCGTCGCTCATCCCGTTCATGTCCGATGTGCGGATCACCAAGTCGGCGACCATGCCGGTGCCCGAGTAACCGAGTAACCGAGTAACCGAGTAACCGACTAGCCGAGCAGCCGAGCGGCCCGAGGAGAGGGAAAGGAGGGGGAACAGCGATGAGTCTGCGGGCACGTATCCACACCCCGGAGGAGAACGGGGCGGGCGGCGGCGGCCGGGAGGACGGCCATCTGGTCGCCTCGTTCCGCGCGAAGCTCCTGGAGGAGATCGACCTCACCGAGATGTCCGCGCTCGCCGCCGCCGAGCGGCGGGCCCGGCTCGAACGGGTCCTCGGCCACATCATCAGCCGCGAGGGCCCGGTGCTCTCGACGGTCGAACGCGCGCAGCTGATCCGCCGGGTGGTCGACGAGGCCCTCGGCCTCGGCGTGCTCGAACCGCTCCTGGAGGACGCGTCGATCACCGAGATCATGGTCAACGGTCCTGACCAGATCTATGTGGAGCGGGCCGGCCGGGTGGAGCTGCTGCCGCTGCGGTTCGCCTCGCACGACCAGCTGATGCAGACCATCGAGCGGATCGTGTCGACCGTCAACCGCCGGGTCGACGAGTCGAACCCGATGGTGGACGCGCGGCTGCCGTCCGGCGAGCGCGTCAACGTCATCATCCCGCCGCTCGCGCTGACCGGCGCCACCCTCACCATCCGCCGCTTCCCCCGCGCGTACACCCTGCACGAGATGATCGGCCTCGGCTCGCTCGACGAGCAGATGCTGGTGCTGCTCTCCGGGCTCGTCCAGGCGAAGTTCAACATCATCGTCTCCGGCGCCACCGGCACCGGGAAGACGACGCTGCTCAACGCGCTGTCCGGGCTGATCCCGGAGGGCGAGCGGGTGATCACCATCGAGGACTCGGCCGAACTCCAGCTCCAGCAGGCGCATGTGATCCGCCTGGAGGCCCGGCCGCCCAACATCGAGGGGCGCGGCCAGGTCACCATCCGGGACCTGGTGCGCAACTCGCTGCGGATGCGGCCCGACCGGATCGTGGTCGGCGAGGTCCGCGGCGGCGAGACCCTCGACATGCTCCAGGCGATGTCGACGGGCCACGACGGCTCGCTCGCCACCGTGCACGCCAACTCGGCGGAGGACGCGCTGATGCGACTGCAGACCCTCGCCTCGATGTCGGAGGTCAAGGTGCCGTTCGAGGCGCTGCGCGACCAGATCAACAGCGCGGTCGACGTCCTGGTCCAGCTGACCCGGCACCCCGACGGCACCCGCCGGGTGACCGAGATCGCGATCCTCGCGTCGAACGGGCGCGAGCGGTATCTGCTGGCCACGGTGTGCCGGTTCAACGCCCTGCCGGTGTCGCCCGAGGGGCGGGTGCGGGGCGAGTTCACCTACCACCCGCTGCCGCGCCGGGTGGCGGACCGGCTGTACATGGCGGGCCAGCCGCTGCCGCAGGCGTTCGGGGTGGCGGGTTCCGACCTGGAGCTCGCGAGCAGGGAAGCGAGGTAGCGGCCGGTGGGAGAGCGGCGGATGGACCTGAGGAGCCCGGCCGACCGGCCCGGCGGGAGCCGGTACCGGGACCGGTGGTCGCGGAGAAGGAGAGCACGATGAGTCCGGCAGGACTGACCCTTGTCGCGGCGCTGGTCGCCTGCGTCCTCGCGGTGGTCGGCGTCCAGGCGTACGCGCGCGGCGCCGCCCAGCGGGCCGACCTGATCGCCCGCCTCTCGCAGACGGCGGGCGAGGACGACGGCGGCCCGGGCGGCCGCCGCCGCCGCCCCTTCCGGGGCCTGGACCGGCGGCTGCGCCGTACCTCCTTCGGGCGCAGGCTGGAACTGCGGATCTCCGCGACCGGACTCGACGTCACACCGGGCGAGTTCGTGGCGGCGATGGTGGTCCTGGTCGCCGTCCTGTGGACCGTAGGACAGGCCCTGCTCTCCCCGTTCTTCGGGCCGATCTGCGGCTTCGTCGGGGTGTGGGTGGCGGTCGGGTTCCTCAACTGGCAGCGGCAGAAGCGGATCGAGAAGTTCATCAACCAACTCCCCGAACTGTCCCGGATCCTCGCCAACGCCACCCAGGCCGGCCTCGCCCTGCGGATGGCGCTGTCGCTCGCGGCGGACGAGATGGAGGCCCCGGCGGGGGACGAACTGGAGAAGGTGGCACAGCAGTTGGCCATCGGCACGTCGATCGACGACGCGCTCGGCGAACTGGCCGTCCGGCTCCCGTCCCGTGAACTCGTCGTCCTCGTCACCACCCTGGTGCTCGCCAACCGGGCGGGTGGCACGGTGGTGTCCTCGTTGCGCAACCTCACCGAGACCCTGGAGGAGCGCAAGGAGACCCGGCGCGAGGTGCGCACCCAGCTGTCGCAGGTGAGCCTGACGGCGTACGCGGTGCCGGTCATCGGCGTCGGATCGCTGCTGCTCATCGACAACATGCAGCCCGGGGCGCTGGACCGGATGACGGGGTCGGTGCTCGGACAGGTCGCGGTGGTGGCCGCGTTCGCGCTGTACCTGGTCGGGTTCATCGCGATCCGCCGTTTCGCGAAGATCGACGTGTAGGGGCGGTACGACGACCATGGAACTGCTCCTCGCCCTGCTCGCGGGCCTGTCGGTGGCCGGCGCCGCCCAGGCCGTCCGGCTGCTGCGGGCCGACGCCAAACTGCCGCCCGACCTCCAGCTCGCCCTGGAGGTCGGCGCCACCAGGACCGGCGCCGTCGACTCGGTGGTCGACCGGCTCGGGATGCGCTGGTCGCCGTCCGTGCTGCGGCTGATGGGCCCGAAGCGGGTCAACGCGGTGCGCCGCCGGATCGACCTGGCGGGCAACCCGGGCGGCCTGACCATCAACCGGTACGGGGCGCGGCGCGCGGTCTACGGCTTCCTCGGCGGCCTCGGCGGACTGCTGATGATCAGCCGGGGCTCGTTCCTGGTGGCGCTGCTGCTGTTCGCGTTCGGCGCGTTCTGGACGGAGGTCGGCATCTGGTCGGCGGTCCGCATCCGCAAGGACCAGATCGAGCGGACCCTGCCGGACTTCCTCGACGTGCTCGCGGTCGTGGTGTCGGCGGGGCTCGGCTTCCGGCAGGCCCTGGAGCGGGTCTCCGAGAAGTACGAGGGCCCGTGGGCCGACGAACTCCGCATCACGCTCCGCCAGATGGACATGGGTGTCAGCCGCCGCGAGGCGTTCGACGAACTGCGCCGCCGCAACGACTCGGAGCAGGTGGCCCAGTTCGTCACGGCGCTCCAGCAGGGCGAGGAGCTGGGCGCGCCGATCGTGGACACGCTGATCCAGATCGCCAACGACATGCGCCGCACGGACGCGCAGAACGCGCGCCGCAAGGCGGCGAAGGCGGTGCCGAAGGCGACGATGGTGATCACCACGCTGATGGTCCCGGCCACCATGATCCTGCTGGGTGCGGGCCTGTTCCTGGGGACGGGCACCGATCTGGGCTCGATCACGGGCGAATGAGGCGGCGTCGGATGGTCAACGTGGTGGTGGTGAGCGGCAACCCGGTGGTCCGGGCGGGCCTGGTGGTCCTGCTCGGCGCGACGCCGGACATCACGGTGCTGGCGGAGTCCCCTTCGGCCCCGGCGGCCCTCGCCCGGGTCCACCGCCTGGCCCCGGACCTGGTGATCCTGGACGACGACCCGGACGCGGTGCCGCTGCTCTCGGCCCTGGCCCCGGTCCTGTTACTGACGCACGCTCCGGTGCCGGTGGTGCGGGCCGGGTGCGGTCGACTGGTGCACGGGCGGTTCGGGGTGGCGGAGCTGATCGAGATGGTCCATGCGACTGCACATGCTGGCGCCAAGTCAACTGTCGCGAATATACTGCACTTCAGATATCCAGCTTCGCGAGTGCAACGATTCGGTCTGAGTGCGAGGGAGGTGGAGGTGATGGACCTGATCGCGTCCGGCATGACCAACCAGCGGATCGCCGCCACCTGTTCCATCTCCGAGAAGACGGTCAAGAACCACATCAACCGGATCTTCGCGAAGCTGCAGAGCACGACGCGGGGCGAGGCGATCGCGTCGTGGCTGGGCACGAGGACGGCGTCATGACGCCGAAGAGACGTGTCACGCAGGGTGATTGGGCCTACGGACCCTGTGATCCCCGGGGGGTACGGGCGTACCCTGCCCCCGCCGGACCCGGCACGCACACGCAGTCATCCGGAGGGGAACGAGATGAACAACGCGCTGCTCAAGGCCATGACCAAGGCTCAGGTCCACACCTCCACCTGGGCCGAGAAGGGCGCAGACCGCGCCAAGGCCCGCGCCGCCCACCGGAGCGACCGGGGCCAGACGGCGATCGAGTACCTGGGCATCATCGTGGTGGTGGTGGCGATCGTGGTCGCGATCTCGGGCACCAGCATCGGACAGTCGATCAAGACCGCCATCTCGAACAAGATCGCCAAGCTCGCGGGCTAGTGCGCCCCGGGAGGGACCGGGAGGCGGGGCAGGCGTTCCCCGCGTACATCGCGGTCGTGGCAGGACTCCTCTTCCTCGCACTGGTCTATTTCGTGGTCGCCCAGGCCGCGGTGACCCGCAACGGCGGTCAGACCGCGGCCGACGCGGCGGCGCTCGCGGCGGCCCAGGACGCCCGGCGTCAACTGCGCGACGGCTGGCTCCAGGTGATCCTCGAACCGGACCGCTGGGACGGCTTCATCGACGGCACCGACTACGTCGCCGCCTCCGCCTGCACCAGCGCCGACCGGTACGCGGCCGACAACGGTGCCAAGGTGACGGGCGCGTGCGCCCCGTACCGGGCGGGTGGGGCCGAGGTGTTCCGGCTGCACGTCCGCACGGACGCCGGCGTGGGACGATCCCTCGTCCCCGGTACGGAGAACGTGCACGGCGAGGCGACGGCCACGGCCGTCCTCGAACCCCGCTGCTCCTTCGACCCGCCGCCGCCGACCCCGCCCCCGCCGACGCCCACCGGACCCACCCCGACGGACTCGCCGAGCCCGGAGCCGACGCCCAGTCCCGAACCCGAACCGATCACCGGTCTCGTCTGCGACGACGCCGAATGGACGATCGACCCCGAAGACCCGCGGCTGCCCGACGCGGCCGATCTGTTCACCGTCCGACTGGTCGACTGACGAGAACGAAGGATCCTGTTGATGAGTGTGCGGCAGACGACGAAGACCGTCAGAGGAGTGGTCGCGGCGGCGGTCGTGGTGGGACTCGGTCTCGGCCTCGCCGGCTGCGGGGGCGACGACCCGGCCCCGAGCAAGCCGACGAAGGCCACCAGCGCACCGGCGAAGAACGGCGCGGGCGGCAACACGCAGCCCCAGTCGCAGGAGCCCGACCAGGTGCTCGGCACGACCAAGGGGCCCAACGGCTTCGAGATCGTGATCAACTCGGCCGAACGCGACGCCGGTGGATTCATCACGATCAAGGGGACGTTGAAGAACACCGCGAACGATCCGCAGGCCATCCCGGCCGGTGTCCAGGGCGACGAGACCGAGGTGGTGGAGCACGGGGACTCGTTCGGCGGCGCCACGCTGGTGGACCTGAAGGAGAAGAAGCGCTACTACGTCCTGCGCGACACCGAGGGGCGGCCGCTGACCACCACGGGTCTGAACATCGTCGCGGCCGGTGCGACCGCTCCCGTCTTCATGCAGTTCCCCGCCCCGCCCGCCACCACCGGCGAGGTGAGCTTCCAGCTGCCCACCTTCACGCCCACGACCATCAAGCTCTCCTGAGGCGCATCATGACGACCTCGACGACTCCGACGCTCCGCCCCCACCCCCGCACCGCCCTCACCCTCACCTTCGCCCTCCTCCTCATCACCAGCGCCGCCCTCGGCCCCGCCCGCGCCGACGACCCGCCCAACTCCACCTCCAACGGCGCCCCCCCACCCGTCATCGACACCAAATCCCCGGGCCTGATGCTCCCCGAGGGCGCCACGCTCGCGCCCGCCAAGGTGCTCGACATCAAGCAGATCGTCGAGGAGCAGGGCGGCGAGCAGCGCCGTGAGGACACCAACGTCGACGTGACGTTCGCGCTGCAGGCCGAGGTGCTGTTCCCGAAGGACAGCGCCAAGCTGAGCCCCGCCGCCACCGCGCGCATCGCCGCCATCGCCGCCGAGGTGAACAAGCAGGGCTCGCGGCGGGTCCGGGTGTTCGGGTTCACCGATGACCTCGGGACGTACGAGCACGGGCTGAAGCTGTCGAAGGACCGGGCGAACGCCGTGCAGCTGGAGCTGGCGAAGGGGCTCGACCCGGGGACGACCTTCGACATCCGGGGATACAGCGAGGACTACCCGATCGCCGACAACGCGACCGAGGAGGGCCGGAAGAAGAACCGTCGCGTCGAGGTCTCCTTCCCCCGCACCAGCTCTTAGCCGTCGCCGGCAGGACGATCCCCTTCGGAATGCCCCAGTCGGAATGCCCCAGGTGGGATGCCCCAGGTGGGTCGCTCCACGTCACCGCCGACCGAGATGCCGAAGGCCGCCCCTCCGGGGAGGAGGGGCGGCCGGGAAGCGCACCGGGGACCGGGGACGCTACTTGGGGCAGGTGTCCTGCGTGACCTTGCCGCCCGACTCGGCGGCGGTGGCCGGGTCCATGGACAGGCACTTCCCCGTCCAGTTGTTGATGAACGTGTAGCCCGGCCGCGACCCGGTCGCGGTGGCGACCTTGGTCGGGATGACGTTCCACATCTGGTTACCCGAGAACCAGCGGGTCTCGCAGTCCCACCAGAACAACTGGGTCCCGGCGCCCGGCGGGGTGCCGTTGTTGTAGGGGACCGTCAGGCACTTGCCGTTGCTCGCCTTGATCCAGTAATGGCCCTTGCCGTCGTACGAGGGCTTCTCGGCGCCCCACTGGTGGCTGCTGGGCGCAGTCGACTGGCACGCGCGCTGGGTGACCAGGCCGCCGGTCTTGGAACTGTCGAACTCCGGGCCCCGCACCATGCACCGGCCGTACTGGCTGTTGACGTAGGTCTTGTCGGCGTTGACATACCAGATGGCCCGGTCACCTCCCTTGACGGCATAGTCGTCGTTGTGGTCGATGATCGCGTTCACCAGGCCCCAGCCGGGGAAGTCGGTCATGATGATGCCGACCCGGCCGGCACTGCTGTTGAGGTGCTTCATGAGCTGGTAGTTGATGCCCAGGAACTCGGTGGTGACACCGTCCTGGACGGATCGGTACCCCCCGGCGAAGTCGTCCGGGCTCGGACCGGAAGGGGCGCTGTTGGCCGAAGAGTAGGTGACGTACACATCGTTGGCCGATCCGGTGATCGCCTTGTTGACGTTTCCCTTGACGTAGCCCCACTTCTCCGGAACGGACTTGGGCGCCCAGTGGTCGTCCTTGTGGTCGTTGAAGCCCTTGATCCCGTAGTCGTCGCTGTCCACGTTGTCGAAGCTCCCCAGGACCACCTTGCCGCGGACCTGCCCCAGCGTGGGGACGGTCGCCCGGCCGGAACCGCTGGCGGAGGGGGCGTAGAACAGTCCGGGGTACTGCGCCACGTAGCCGGCGAAGATCGACCGGACCTTCTCGGGGGTCACCGAATCCGGATCGTTCGTGCAGTCGGCCAGACCGCCGTTCGCGTAGGGGCACTCGGCCCGCAGGCGCATGACCACGCTCTCGGTCGGGTGTGCGGTGAGGAAGGACCGGGCCTTGGTCAGCACGTCGTCGAAGTTGGCCTGCTGGTAGGCCTTGCCGTGGTGGATCGCGAAGTACTTGTTCTCGGTGACGCGGACCCGGATGTCGATCGCCCGGATGCCCCGGTCCAGCTGCGCCCTGAGCGTGTCGGCGCTGTCGCCGTAGTCCTCCTGCGTCTGCGCGTAGGGGCCGTGGAGGGCGAGCGTGTCGTGCGTGCCGGGCAACGACATCGCCGACAGCGGGGTGTCGCTCGCCATGCCCCACATCCACTCGGCGCGGTCCGGCTGCCCGATGTTGCGGTAGGCCTCCTCGTTGGTCGACCCGGCCGCCCCCGCCGCGGCGGGCGTCAGCAGTGCCGCGCCCAGCGCGAGGCAGACCGTCATCAATCGTGCCAGCGGGCGGGACCGCCGACGCGATCCGGCGCCGTCGGCGTGGGGGGTGGTGCGGGGCATGGAACTCCAGTCCTTCGTGTGCGGGCTGCGGTACCCGGGATGCGGTCCGTGGTACGGGGTCTCACCTGGCCCCGCCGTCGGCCGTACCGGCCGTACCGGCCGTGTCCTGGCGGAGTGGGGGAGAGGGGCGAGAGGGCGCTCCGGTGGATCCGGCGCCCGTGCCCTCGTAGGTGCAGCCAACCCGACGGGGCGGGAGCGGAACACGAAATCTCGCCTGCAAAACTGTGTCCCGCATACTTTTGCGGGTGAGGTGCGGCGCTGGGCGGCGCCACGTCGACCAGGGGATTTGTTCAGCATGGGTACCGGACGACCGGACACCGGCGATTTCGGCGCGCTTCTGCACGGTCTGCGGACCGGGGCGGGGCTGAGCCAGGAGGAGCTCGCGCACGCCGCGGGAGTCAGCGTGCGGGCCCTGTCGTACCTGGAGCGGGGGCGCTCGAGGGGGCCCCAGCGCCGTACGGTGCGGGCACTGGCCGCGGCCCTGGAACTCGACGAGGCGGGCGCCGGGGAGCTGGAGCGCGTCGCGAGCCTGGGCCGCCCCCGCCCGGCCGCCACGACGGACGTTCCGCCCCCTGCCACCGCACCGGACGCCGGGCGCACCGGTGCGCCCGACCTGCTGCCGCGCGCGCCGCGCGGTTTCCACGGGCGGGCGGCGGAGCTCGCCGAGCTGTCCCGGGCCGCCACGGGCGAGGCACCCGTCTGCCTCGTCGTCGGGCCCGCCGGGGTCGGCAAGACGGCGCTCGTCCTGCACTGGGCCCACCGCGGCCGCGCCGGATTCCCCGACGGACTGCTCTACGCCGACCTGCGCGGCTTCGGCGACACGGGCGAGCCGGCCCTCTTGGAGGTGCTGCGCGAGTTCCTGCCCGCGCTCGGCGTGCCGGACGGCCGGATACCGCAGTCGGCCAACGGCGCGGCCGCGCTGTTCCGCTCGCTCGCCGCCGACCGCCGACTGCTCGTGGTGCTGGACAATGCCCGTGACTCCGAGCAGGTCAGGCCGCTGCTGCCCGGTGGTCGCCACTGCGTCACCGTCGTCACCAGCAGGCACCGGCTGACGGGGCTGATCGTCACCGACACCGCCCGTCCCGTCTCCGTGGACGTGCTGGGGCCGCAGGACGCGACGATGCTCCTCGCCGGAGTGCTCGGCGCGGAACGGGTGGGAGCGGAGCCCGCGGCCGCGCGACGGCTGGCCGAGCTCTGCGACGGGCTGCCCCTCGCGCTGCGGGTGGTGGCCGCCCGGCTGGCGGGGCGGCCCGACCGGTCGCTGGAGGCGATGGCCGCCGAGCTGTCGGACGAGACACGTCGGCTGAGTCTGCTGGACGTGGAGGACACCGGTGTGCAAGCGGCGCTGCGGCTGACGCTGCAACAGCTCCCGCCGCAGGTCTCCCGCCAGTTCGCACACCTCGGCTGTCACCCCGGTACGCACGTCGACCGGTACGCGGCCGCTGCTCTTGCGGGTACGGACCTGGCGGCGGCCGAGGCGTCCCTGGAGCGGCTGACCGTCGCCCACCTGGTCACCGAGTCGGCGCCGGGGCGATGGACGATGCACGACCTCGTACGCCTCTACGCACGCAGCCTCTCCGCACACGGCCCCGACGTCGGCCCCGACGCGCTGAAGCGCGTACTCGACCACCACATCGCCACGGCCCTCGCGGCCGTGGCGGCGGCCGAGCCCGGCAACGAGGAGTGCTTCCCGATGCCAGCGGACTACCTGTCGCCCGTCGCCGTACGGGAGTTCGGGGACCGGTCCGCCGCCGTGGCCTGGTACGCGGCCGAGCGGGACGACCTCACGCTGGCGGTGGCCGCGGCGCACGCCGCCGGACTGCACGGCAGGACCTGGCGGATCGTCCTCCTGCTGTGGCCGCTGATCGTGTGGCGCGTGCGGGACGGCTGGGTCCCGCTCCTGGAGACCGCCCTCGAGGCGACGCGGGCCGACGACGACCAGCACGGCGAGTCCCGGGTGCTGAACGTGCTCGGCTGGGTCCTGACCGAGGAAGGACGCGTCCCGGAGGCGCTCACCCACCTGGCGACTGCCTGCGAGCTCGCCTCCCGGTCCGGCGACGCGGTGGCCGAGGCGAACGCCCTGATCGTCCTGGCCGTCGCGCAATCGTCCCTCGGCCACCTGGACGAGGCCGCGGCGGGTTGCGAGCGGGCGGTCGGGCTGGCCCGCGAGGCCGGGGACCGGACCATCGAGAGGCTCGCCCTGCAGCACCTCGCCCGCCACTGGGCCGACGCGGGCAGATGGCGCGAGGCCCTCGACACGGCGACCGTCGCCCTGGGCTCCGACGAGCGCCCGAGCACGGTCGACGTACCCCGGATCCTGCTCCTGATGATCAGGGGAGAGGCATTGCTGGGACTCGGCGACGAGGCCGAAGGCATCGCCCAACTCGACCTGGCGGCCCGAGAGGCGGAGTCCTCCGGCTACGAGGACGGCGCGGTACGCGCGCTCACCGCACTCCTACGGGTGTCGACGGACCCGGAACTCCAGGCCCGCCACGCCACGGCGGTCGCACGTCTCACGACGTGTTCGTGACCCACGGCCCGCCAGGCACTCGAACAGACGGTCGGCTTGTCGTTCATGGTGCGGCCTTCAGGGCATGATCCGAAAGACACGGCCTAAGAGCGCGGCGCGAGTTCGGCCAGCGCCGCCCGGACCGTCGACGTCATCCGGTCCGGGCGGCGGAACACCTCGTACGCCGTGAAGCGCAGCACCCGCCGCACCTCCGGGCAGCTCTGCAGCTCGTTGAAGCGGCGCACATCGCGCTCGTGGGCGGCGCGGGTGCCGTGGAAGGCGAAGCCCTCGATCTCGACGGCGAGATCGGCGGCCCGGAAGAACAGGTCGGGGCGCAGCGGGCGGCCGGACGGGTGCGCAGGGTCGGCTGGACCTCCGCGTGGAGGCCCGCGTCGGACAGCCGCAGCCGGGCGACTGTCTCGGCGGGGGAGCCCGAGCCCGGCACCGCGAGCGGCAGCCAGCGGCGGGCCGCCGGGCCGCCCGCGCGGCGGGGCGCGGCCAGTTCGGCGGCCAGCTCCGCCGCGCGCACCAGCGGCTCCCGGCGCAGTCCGGCGACGCGCCGGTGGGACAGCGCCGATTCCGCCACCACCACGGCCGCCTCCCGGCCGCCCGCGGCCCGTATCAGATCGCCGACCGTGCGCACCGCGGTCGTCACCCGCAGACCGCGCCTGGTCGCACAGTCCCGCTCGGTCAGCGCGCCCGAGCCGTGCACCCGTATCCGGCCATGAACGATCCGGCCGGAACTCGCCCGGCGCGCGGTGAACTCCAGCAGGTCCGCGCCCTCCTGCGCCCCGGGCGCCAGGAGCTCGACGCGGTGCACCGCGGCGGCCGTGCCGTGGCTGCACACCAGCTCGGGCCGCAGCAGCTGGACCGCCGCCGCCCGCACCCGCCAGTCCACCTCCTTCCCCGGGACCGCCCACGCGCCCCGGCAGAGCCGCTGCCAGCCCTCGCCGCGCAGCCGCCGGAGCAGCGTGCCGTGCGGCCGGCCCGCCGCGAGCGCCCACACCGTGAGCAGCACCCCGCCCCTGGCGAGCGTCCTCAACTCGTACATATGCCCAAGGTCCCACGGATGGAGGACACTTCGCGCCCCCTGTGGAAAACCCGACGAAAGACGCCGTAAGGAAAGCGCAAAAGCGACGGTACGGGGCACTTCGGCAGGAGCATCCTGAGATTCGGAGCTCCGCCGAACCCGCACCACCGGCACACTTCACAGCTTTCCGAACGGGCAAGCCATGACCCTCCAGACCGCCACTCCGACCCCCACCCCGACCCCCGACGCCGCCCCCGCCCCGGCGCCCGGCGTGCAACTCGTCAGCGACCTCGTCGCCCGGGTCCCCGAGTTCCGCCCCGTCTTCGACGCGCACGTCTTCCGGCAGGGGGACGTCCAGCCCCACGTGTTCTTCTGGGACGTCGTCCAGGGCACCGTCGGCGCCTTCCTCGGCGAGGCGGACTGCGCCGTCGACTGGCGGCGCACCCTGGAGTTCCTGGAGGAGCAGTCCGGGCGCGGCGAGACATGCGTCGACGACGTGATCGTCACCTCGTTCCTCGGCGACCTGCCGCACCCGCACGAGCCGGGCCACGCCATCGTCGGCCAGCTCGGCCCGGTCCTCGCCGCCCGCTTCCTGCGGCTGCGCCCCACCGGCTGAGCCCGGGGGAGCCGGGCCAGGCCGGGTCGGCCCAGGGGGTACCCGCGGCCGATAATCGACCGCATGTCCCGCACCACCCGCGCCCCCGCCACCGGCGCACCCGCCCCCGCCACCGCCGCGAAGCCGCCCTGGGCCGCCCTCGGCGGCTACGCCGCCACCCGCCTGCTCGGCCTGCTCGTGCTCGCCTGCTGGGCGGCGGCCACCGGCAAGGACGGGCTGCACCGGCTGCGCGGGCGCTGGGACGCCGTCTGGTACACCCGGATCGCCGAGCACGGCTACGGCCACCAGGTCACCCTGCCGCACGGCGAGATCCACTCCGACCTGGCCTTCTTCCCGCTTTTCCCGGCCCTGGAGCGGGCCGTCGCCGCCGTCTCGCCGCTCGACGCGGCGACCGCCGGGCTGCTCGTCTCCTGGACCGCCTCGCTCGCCGCCGCCTGGGGCATCCACGCGGTCGGCGAGCGGGTCGCCGGGCGGCGCGCCGGGGTGGTGCTCGCGGTGCTCTGGGGGGTGTACCCGACCGCGTTCGTGCAGTCGATGGCGTACACCGAGACCCTGTTCACGGCGCTCGCCGCCTGGTCCCTGTACGCGCTCCTGAAGGACCGCTGGCTCCTCGCGGGCGCGCTCGCCGTGCTCGCCGGGCTGACCCGGCCGACCGCCGCCGCGCTGATCGCCGCGATCGGCATCACCGCGATCGTCACCGTCGTACGGGAACGCCGCCTGCGCCTGCGGGTGCTCGCCGGGACGCTGCTCGCGCCGCTCGGCTGGCTCGGCTACGTCGTGTACGTCGGCGTCCGCGAGTCCAGCGCCACCGCCTACTTCGACGTCCAGGCGGCCTGGGGCAACTCCATCGACGGCGGCGTCGCGCTCGCCCGCTTCGTCGCCGGACAGCCCTGGCCCGCCGCGCTCGGCCTGTGCGCGGCGCTCGCGCTGCTCGGCTGGCTGGTGGCGCTGTGCGTGCGGCTGTGGCGGCGGGAGCGGCAGTCGCTGCCGGTGCTCGTGTACACGATCGCGGTGGTGGTGATCTCGCTGGTCGGCGCCGCGTACTTCGGGTCGCGGCCGCGCCTGATGATGCCCGCGTTCGGACTCCTGCTGCCGCCCGCGGTGGCGCTCGCCCGGCTGCGGACCCGTACCGTCGTCGCCGTCCTCGGCGTGCTCGCGCTCGCCTCCGCGGTGTACGGGGCGCTCACGCTCCTGGGTTCGGGCCCGCCGTGACGCCCTCGGTCCCGCCGTCGCCCCCACTGCCGGACGTCACCGAGACCGTCACCCCTGGCCGCAGCCCCCATCCGGTCATCGCCCCGCCCGCCGCCTCCAGGACGTGCCGGCCGCGCAGCCGCGGCATCCCGAGCCGGCCCGGCGGCATGGTGACGACGTCGAGGACCGTCAGCGAGCGGTCCAGATAGGCGACGTCGATCGTGAAGCGCATCCCGAAGGTGTGGACGCTGTTCGCCGGGGTGAGCAGCAGCACCCCCTCGACCCCGTCCCGGCCGAGCAGTCCGCGCCGCCGCGCCCGGTAGGAGGCCGCGACCTCCAACGGCACCGCGCCGCCCGGCGTCCGCAACCAGCCGGGCCCGTCCCGCCAAGTCCTCCCCATGGGCAGGACCCTAGGGCCTGTCTGACAGTTCCCGTCGGGTCCGGCCCGCCCGGCACGCACGCTCGCCGCACGGCCGAAACGCCCAAGTAGCTCCGCTACAAGGGCGCCCCGGCCGCACGCCGATCGCACGCACCGAACGACCCGGCCTGATCCGACGCGAATTGTCAGACAGGCCATAGGGTCACCTCGTGCCCATGCTCGCTCTCGCCCTCGTCCTGGCCGCCGCCCTCTGGGGCGCCGCCGCCGGGACCCTGGTGCCGCGGGCCGCCTACCGGCTCGCCGTCCCGCACGACGCCGACCGGCGGGCCGCGTGCCCGGCGGGGCACCCGTTCACCGGGCCCGGGCGTGGCTGGCTGGGCGGGCCAGGGCGGGCCGACTGCGCGACCACGCCCACGCCGTACACCGCCCCGCTGCTCACCGCGCTCGCCTGCGCCGCCCTCGCGGCCGCCGCGGGACCGCGCCCCGAGCTGCTGGTGTGGCTGCTCGCCGCGCCCGTCGCGACCCTGCTCGCCGTCGTCGACGTACGGGTGCACCGGCTGCCCGACGGGCTGACACTGCCGCTCGCGGCGGCGGTCCCGCTGCTGCTCGGACTCGTCGCGCCGCTGCCGTACGCCGCCGGGTCCTGGCTCCACGCGCTGCTCGGGGCGCTCGCGCTCGGCGGCGGCTATCTGCTGCTGTTCCTGCTGCACCCCGACGGGATGGGCCTCGGCGACGTGAAACTCGCCGTGCCGCTCGGCGCGGCCCTCGGCTGGTACGGGTGGACGGTGCTGTTCCTCGGCGCCTTCGCCGGATTCCTGCTCGGCGCGGTGTACGGGCTCGGCCTGGTCCTCGCCCGGCGGGCCGGACGCGGCGCGGCGATCCCCTTCGGGCCCTTCATGATCACGGGCGCGCTTCTCGGGCTGCTCCTCGGCGCGTTCACCGCGGTGCCCTGACCCCACCGCCCTAGCATCACCCCATATGTCACAAATGCGGACCATCGATGAGTCATCGTCACCGCACGCGCGCGTAGCGGCCGTTTCCGGCACCCCGACCGCGCCCACCCCCCATCCCTGGTACCGAAGACCCGCCCTCATCCCCTGGGCCTGGGCCGCCACCCTCTGCCTGCTCTACGCCACCGTCGCCGTCCGCCGCCACGTCCTCATGCGCACCACCGGCTACGACCTCGGCATCTTCGAACAGGCCGTCCGCGGCTACGCCCACCTCGGCGCCCCCGTCGCCCCCCTGCGCGGCGAGAACTTCAACCTCCTCGGCGACCACTTCCACCCGCTGCTCGCCGTGCTCGCCCCCCTCTACCGGGTCTTCCCCTCACCCCTCACCCTGCTCGTCGCCCAGTCCGCGCTGCTCGCCCTCGCCGCCGTACCCCTCGTGCGCTGGGCGATCCGCGTCGTCGGCCCGCGTGCCGCCCACGCCGTCGCCGCCGGATACGGACTCAGCTGGGGCATCGCCTCCGCCGCCGCCTTCGACTTCCACGAGGTCGCCCTCGCCGTACCCCTGCTCGCCTGGTCCCTCGAAGCACTCGGCCGGCGCCGCTGGCGGGCCGCTGTCGGCTGGGCCGCGCCGCTGCTCCTCGTCAAGGAGGACCTCGGGCTCACGCTGGCCGCCGTCGGCGGCTACATCGCCCTCAAGAACCGCAAACAGGCCGGGGAGGGGGAGGGGGAGAACCGCCGGGGGCGCCGCCTCGGCTGGGCCACCCTCGCCGTCGGACTCCTCGGCTCCGCCCTGGAGATCAAGGTCCTGCTGCCCGCCCTCGACATCACCGGCGGCTACGCCCACGCCGGCCAGCTCGCCGCCCTCGGCCACGCCCCCCTCGACCTGCTGCGCCCCGACACCAAGGCCACCACCCTCATCCTGGTCTTCGCCCCGTCCGCGCTGCTCGCCCTGCGCTCCCCGCTCGCCCTGATCGCCCTGCCCACCCTCGGCTGGCGGATGGCCTCCGAGAACGGCTTCCACTGGGGCACCGCCTTCCACTACAGCGCGATCCTGATGCCGGTGGTGTTCGCCGGACTCCTCGACGTCCTCGACCGGCCGGCCGCTCGGTCGCAAGTGCGGGGCGCGCTCGCCACCGTCCTCGCCGTCACCGCCGTGCTGCTCCCCTCGTTCCCCCTCGCGCAACTCGCCCAACGCGCCACCTGGCACACCACCCCCCACCTCACCGCCGCCCGCGAACTCCTCGCCCGCATCCCCGACGGCGCCACCGTCGCCGCCTCCAACCGGCTCGCCCCCCAGCTCACCGCCCGCTGCACCGTCGTGCTCTTCCCGACCTTCCCCGTCGACGGACGGCTGTACGAGTACCGGCGCACCGACCTCCCGGCACCCACCGCCGAATGGATCGTCCACGACCCCGAAGCCCCCGAAGCCTGGCCCTACCGCCGCGGCCACTGGCCCTACCCCCCGGAACAACAACGCGCCGAGCTCGCCCGCGCCCAGCGCGCCTACGGGTACCAGGTCGTCGCCCGCCGTGACGGCATCACGCTCCTGCGTCGCCACCACCCCGCCACGGCTCCCTGACCAGCGTCTCCCCCCACCCGGCACGTCAACCCCGGACACCGGGGCAGGGGTCCCCCGTGGGAGGTACGGATACGCCGCCACGCCCGGGCACAAACCCGCCACACACCTTCACAACCCTTGTGGCACTTGGCCTCCGGGCCATCCGACCGCGATCCGTCCGCGCGGCTGGCACACAGGACGACTAATGAAGGGTTATGGTGGAAACCCCCCCTCGGGCCGGTCCGTATCCCCCCCACGGACCGGCCCGTTTTTTGTTTTAAAGAAAGGGAGCCCGCACCCGACGGCGCAGGCTCCCCGGTTTAGCGGCCCTTCAGGTCTTCGGAGGGACTCAGCCGCGGCCCGCCCAGATGTTGGTGCCCGCCGTGTCCACCGCGAAGGAGTCGATCTCCTTCAGCTCCGCCTCCGTCAGCGGCGCCGCCGCCAGCGCCGCCACGTTCTCCTCCAGCTGCGCCACGCTCGACGCGCCGATCAGCGCCGACGTCATCCGCGGATCGCGCAGCACCCACGACAGCGCCAGCTGGGCGAGCGACTGGCCGCGGCGCTCCGCGATGTCGGCCAGGCCGCGCAGCCGGCGCAGGACCTCGTCGGAGAGCAGGTTCGGGTCCAGGGACTTGCCCTGGGTGGCCCGGGAACCCTCCGGGATGCCCTTCAGGTACTTGTTGGTGAGCAGGCCCTGCGCCAGCGGCACGAAGGAGATGCAGCCCATGCCCGCCGCCTCCAGGGTGTCGAGCAGGCCGTCCTCCTCCGTCCAGCGGTTGATCATCGAGTAGGACGGCTGGTGGATCAGGGCCGGGACGCCCATCTCCTTGAGCAGCCGCGCGGCCTCGGCGGTCTGCTCGCTCGTGTACGACGAGACACCCACGTACAGCGCCTTGCCCTGCCGCACGGCGGAGGCCAGCGCACCCATCGTCTCCTCGAGCGGGGTGTCCGGATCGAAGCGGTGCGAGTAGAAGATGTCGACGTAGTCGAGGCCCATCCGCTTCAGGGAGGCGTCGAGCGACGACATCAGGTACTTGCGGGAACCCCACTCGCCGTACGGGCCGGGGTGCATCTCGTACCCGGCCTTCGTCGAGATGATCAGCTCGTCCCGGTACGGCGCGAAGTCCTGCGCGAACAGCTTGCCGAAGTTCAGCTCGGCCGAGCCGGGCGGCGGCCCGTAGTTGTTCGCCAGGTCGAAGTGGGTGACGCCCAGGTCGAAGGCGCGGCGCAGGATCCCGCGCTGGGTGTCGAGGGCGCGGTCGTCGCCGAAGTTGTGCCACAGGCCGAGCGAGATCGCCGGGAGCTTCAGGCCGCTGCGGCCGGTGCGCCGGTACTCCATCGCGTCATAGCGGGCCGGGGCGGCGAGATACAGGGGGGAATCAGTCACGTATCTCTGCTTATCACGGACTTGTGACAGTCCCGGGCTGGGAGTGGCTTACCCGACCGCAGTAATGTGGCCGCCTCGGGGGCCGACACTGCATGGAGGGGTTAAGAACAGTGAACCTGCGCGACCTGGTGTACGGGCTCTACGCACGCCGGGTGGAAGGCCGCCTCGACCACGCCGCGGTGCCCAAGCACATCGGCGTCATCCTCGACGGCAACCGGCGCTGGGCCAAGGCTTCAGGTGGTACCCCCGAGCAGGGACACAAGGCCGGCGCCGACAAGATCCAGGAGCTGCTCGGCTGGTGCGCCGAGACCGACGTCGAGGTCGTCACGCTCTGGATGCTCTCCACCGACAACCTGAACCGCCCCGAGGCGCAGCTGGTCCCGCTGCTCGCGATCATCGAGGACGCGGTACGGGCGCTCGCCGCCGACGGCCGCTGGCGGGTGCACCACGTCGGCACCCTGGACCTGCTGCCCGAGCGTACCCAGTCGGTGCTCAAGGAGGCCGAGCAGGCCACCCACGACAACACCGGGATACTCGTGAACGTCGCCGTGGGCTACGGCGGCCGTCAGGAGATCGCCGACGCGGTCCGCTCGCTGCTCCTGGAGCACGCCGAGCGCGGCACCAGCTTCGAGGAGCTGGCCGAGATCGTCGACGTCGAGCACATCTCCGAGCACCTCTACACCCGCGGCCAGCCCGACCCCGACCTGGTCATCCGCACCAGCGGCGAGCAGCGCCTGTCCGGGTTCATGCTCTGGCAGAGCGCGCACTCGGAGTACTACTTCTGCGAGGTGCACTGGCCGGCCTTCCGCAAGGTCGACTTCCTGCGGGCGCTGCGCGACTACGCCGCCCGGCACCGGCGCTTCGGGAACTGACACCCCCGACTCCCCTTCTTCCCGGCCCCTTCTTCCCGGCCCCTCCGGCCCCTTCTTCCCGGCCCTTTCGGCGGTCCCGGAGCGGAACCCCCGCCACCTCCCGCACGGCTGGATCATCCGTCACCCCCTGTTCACGAACACGCCGTCATATGCCCCTGCATGACGGCCCATGTTCGAGGGCATATCCCAGGTGAAGTGAGCGGCACGGAGACCGCCACCCGGGAGGCCCTTTGCACCAGGACGACCGTGCAGGACATGTACGGACGAAGCGGAGGGCCGGTGCTCGGCCCGCGCATCGGTGCCTGAGCCCGGTCCCATTCCGCCACGACACCACCGCCGTGGCGAGCGATCCCGCACCTCGCGTGCTCGCCCGCCCAGGTCCTGTCGCACCCCGACCTCACAGGGGTCCTCGAAGGGGGTCTGTCCTTCCGTGGTGACCAGCACGAAGCGCCGCTTGTCCGACAGGCGCACCTATGTTCTCGACACCAGCGTCCTGCTGGCCGACCCCAACGCGATGTCCCGGTTCGAGGAGCACGAAGTGGTGCTCCCGATCGTCGTCGTGACCGAGCTGGAGGCCAAGCGCCACCATCCCGAGCTGGGTTACTTCGCCCGGCAGGCGCTCCGCCTGCTCGACGACTTCCGGGTTCGCTACGGGCGGCTCGACTCCCCTCTCCCCATCGGGGAGCTGGGCGGGACCCTCCGCGTCGAGCTCAACCACTCGGACCCCGGGGTCCTGCCCGCCGGTTACCGGCTGGGGGACAACGACTCCCGGATCCTCGCCGTCGCCCGCAATCTCCAGGCCGAGGGGTACGACGTCACCGTCGTCTCCAAGGACCTGCCGCTGCGCATCAAGGCGTCGTCGGTCGGTCTGCTGGCCGAGGAGTACCGCGCCGAACTCGCCATCACCGACTCCGGCTGGACCGGCATGTCGGAGCTCGCGCTCTCCGCAGACCAGGTCGACCTGCTGTACGACCAGGAGACGCTGTACGTGCCGGAGGCCGCCGAGCTGCCCGTGCACACCGGGCTGGTGCTCCAGTCCGAGCGCGGCAAGGCGCTCGGCCGGGTCGGGGCCGACGGGTCGGTGCGCCTGGTGCGCGGCGACCGGGAGGCGTTCGGCATCCGGGGCCGCAGCGCCGAGCAGCGGATCGCGCTGGATCTGCTGCTCGATCCGGAGATCGGCATCGTCTCGATGGGCGGCCGGGCGGGCACCGGCAAGTCCGCGCTCGCGCTCTGCGCGGGCCTTGAGGCGGTCCTGGAGCGCCGGCAGCACCAGAAGGTGATGGTCTTCCGGCCGCTGTACGCGGTGGGCGGGCAGGAGCTCGGCTATCTGCCGGGCACCGAGGCCGAGAAGATGAGCCCCTGGGCGCAGGCGGTCTTCGACACCCTGTCGGCCGTCGCGGGCCGTGAGGTCATCGAGGAGGTGCTGAGCCGGGGCATGCTGGAGGTGCTGCCGCTCACCCACATCCGGGGCCGCTCGCTGCACGACGCGTTCGTCATCGTCGACGAGGCCCAGTCCCTGGAGCGGAACGTCCTGTTGACCGTTCTGTCCAGGATCGGGGCGAATTCCCGGGTCGTGCTCACCCATGACGTCGCCCAGCGCGACAACTTGAGGGTGGGCCGGTACGACGGGATCGTCGCCGTGGTGGAGAAGCTGAAGGGGCATCCGCTGTTCGCCCACGTCACGCTGACCCGCTCCGAGCGCTCGCAGATCGCCGCGCTTGTGACCGAAATGCTGGAGGACGGGCAGATCTGATCCGGTTCGCCCCTTTGTGGGCCCCGTAAGGGAGTTGGCGCCGCCCGGCGAAGCGCGAGAGCTTAGCCGGGCGGCGCCGCGCTGTCTCGAACAAACGCCAAATCCCGCACGTACAGCCAGGTGTGAGCTTTCACACGCAACGTGGAATTGCCTTGCGGCGTCGGCGTCCGGCAAAGTCTTGCTTCCGTCAGGCCCCGCATACGGCACACGTGCACCCCCAGCGGTGCTGCACCACACAACTCAACAGCCGTCGTCGTATGCCGCCCACAGCACCACGGGCCCGTGTCTTCTGTGACCCAGCAGTACGGAGACCAGCGTCAGGGGCACGATTTCGCCCGCGTGGTCACCATCTCGGGCGATTGTGGAAGGAAACCGTGTGAGCCGGATCTCGGTCCGGGGATTCGCAGTGGCTTCGGCCACCGCGGTCACCACCGTCGGCGCTGTGGTCGGTGTTGCCTCGGGCAACACGGCGCAGGCTTCGGACGACAACTTCGAGGCCACCGCGGCCGACAGCACGCTGCTCGCGGACATCCCCGCCGGCCATCAGGCGCAGGTCCAGGTCTCCTCCCTCGCGGAGCAGGCCGACGTCCAGGCCGCCGCCGCCGACTCCCTCGCGCGCAAGTCCGCCGAGGAAGCCGCGCGTCTGCAGGCCGCCAAGGACGCCGAGGCCAAGAAGAAGGCCGCCGACAAGGCGGAGGCCGACGCGAAGGCCGAGAAGGAGCGCAAGGAGGCCGAGGCCGAGCGCGCCAGCCGGTCCGCCGTGCGCGACGCCACCAGCTTCTCCGCCCAGGGGTCCTACAGCGTCGCCGACGTCAAGGCGATCGCCCGTCAGATGATCCCGGCGGACCAGTTCCAGTGCTTCAGCAACATCGTGAACCACGAGTCCGGCTGGAACTACCGCGCCACCAACGCCTCGTCCGGCGCCTACGGCCTCGTCCAGGCCCTGCCCGGCTCGAAGATGTCCAGCGCGGGTGCCGACTGGCGCACCAACCCGGCCACCCAGATCAAGTGGGGCCTCAGCTACATGGACGGCCGCTACGGCAGCCCCTGCGGCGCCTGGTCGTTCTGGCAGGCCAACCGCTGGTACTAGGGCCTGTCTGACAGTTCCCGTCGGGTCCGGCCCGCCCGGCACGCACGCTCGCCGCACGGCCGAAACGCCCGAGTAGCTCCGCTACAAGGGCGCCCCGGCCGCACGCACCGAACGCCCCGGCCTGATCCGACGCGAATTGTCAGACAGGCCCTAGGCAGCGCCCAGGACCGGCCCGGTCCACGGCCCGAGCCGCGCCCGGTATCCGTACCGGACCCCGCTCAACCTCGCGAAGCCCCTCGCCGTCCTTCGGTGGGGGGCTTCCGCGTGCGCGGGGTGTAGGTTCGAGGACCCGAGCGGGGGAGTGGGGGAGAGGGAAGAGCATGTCGAGACTGCCAGGCTGGCTGCACCGGGTGGGCGAGAGCCTCAGCCGGGTCGGCGACCGACTTGACGAACGGCGGGCGCGGGCCGAGCGCGACGACCCGCTGGGTCCGCCCTACGCCGTACGCACCGCCGCCGCCTCCGGCCCGCGCCCGGAGCCCCGGCCCGCCGCCCCCGCGACCACGCCCGGAGCCGGACCCGGCACCGGAACCGGACCCGGCACCCCACCCGGAGCCGCGGCCAGGACCGCGCCCGCCGGGCCCGCCGTACCGGAGACCCCGGCCCCGGCCCCCGCCCAGGCCCCGGCCGCCGAGGCCGGGCCCGACGCGGACCCCCGGCACGAGCCCGCCGCCGGCACCGTGCCCGCGCCCCCCTCCTACGCCCCCGCCGTCGCCGCCCGCCCCGACCCGATCGCCGTCATCCCCTGGGGCATGCGGGTCGCCGCCGAGGCGGGCTGGCGGCTGCTCGTCCTCGCCGGGACCGTCTGGGTCCTGATGAAGGTGATCAGCTCCGTGCAGCTGGTCGTCCTCGCCTTCGTCGCCGCCCTGCTCATCACCGCGCTGCTCCAGCCCACCGTCGCCATGCTGCGCCGCCGCGGGCTGCCGCGCGGCCTCGCCACCGCCCTCACCGCCGTCACCGGCTTCGTGATCATGGGTCTGGTCGGCTGGTTCGTGGTGTGGCAGGTGATGGACAACATCGACAGCCTGTCCGACCGGGTCAAGGACGGCATCGAGGAGCTCAAGCGCGGGCTGCTCAACAGCCCGTTCCACGTCACCGAGCAGCAGATCAACCAGATCGCGAAGAACCTCAGCGACACCATCGGCGCCAACACCGAGCAGATCACCTCCGCCGGACTCGCGGGCGTGACCGTGATCGTGGAGGCCATCACCGGCATCCTGCTCGCCATGTTCTCCACCCTCTTCCTGCTCTACGACGGCAAGAAGGTCTGGGAGTGGACGCTGAAGCTGGTGCCCGCGCAGGCCAGGCCCGGCCTCGCGGGCGCGGGCCCGCGCGCCTGGCGGACGCTGACCGCCTATGTCCGCGGCACCGTGCTCGTCGCCCTGATCGACGCCGTCTTCATCGGCCTCGGGCTGTGGATCCTCGATGTGCCGATGGCCGTGCCGCTCGCCGTCTTCATCTTCCTGTTCGCCTTCATCCCGCTGGTCGGCGCCGTCATCTCCGGCGCCCTCGCCTGTGTCGTCGCGCTCGTCACCAACGGCCTGTTCACCGGCCTGATGGTGCTCGTGGTGGTGCTCGCGGTGCAGCAGATCGAGGGCCATGTGCTCCAGCCGTTCATCCTCGGCCGGGCCGTCCGGGTCCACCCGCTGGCCGTGGTCCTCGCGGTCGCCGCGGGCGGCCTCACCGCCGGGATCGGCGGCGCCGTCGTCGCCGTCCCGCTGGTCGCCGTCGCCAACACGGTGGTCGGCTACCTCCGCGCGTACAGCAGTGAACAGGCGCTGCGCGCCGCCCCCGAACCCCGCGGTGCGACCGCCCACGAGATCGCCCCGACCCCGGCACCCGGCAGGATCGAGCCATGATCTCCGAACCCGAACTCGTCGGCGGCGCGGAGTTCTCCGCGCCCGGGACCGCCCTGCACGAGCCCCCGCCGCCGCCCCCGGCCGAGCCGCCGGGCCCGGGGTCGCGGGCCCGCCGCCCCTGGCTGTGGGCGGTCGGCGGCGCCGTCGCCGCCTCGGTCGTCTGGGCCGGTGGCCTCTACGCGTACGACCGGCAGAACGAGACGACAGGACCCGATCTGCGCGGCTACCGGGCCGTCGAACCGTGCCAGGTGGGTGCCTTCCACGGCCTCGCGGCCGCCCTCGGACCGCGCGGCGAGGCCACCAACCCGATGGTCCTCGACGAGTCCGCCCTCTACAGCACCAACTGCCTCGTGCAGCTGGAGGCGAAGCCGGTGCCGTACGAGCTGGAGGTCACCTACCGGCTGCACCGGGTCATCGACCCGCGCCCCGAGTTCGAGGCGCTGATGCGTGACCCGATGATCGGCGGCGGCGACCGGATCGACGGCATCGGCGACACCGCGTTCGTCAACGACGACGACACGGCCATGACCCTCGACGTCGTGGACGGCCAGGCGGAGCTGCGGCTGCGGGTCAGCCCCTCGCTGACCTGGGACGGCAAGGGCGAGCCGCCCGCCCCGCCGAAGCTCGACCCGGCCGCGCTGCGCACCTATCTGGTGGAGGACGCGCGCGAGCTGATGAAGGAACTGAAGAAGCAGAGGTAGGAGAGCGGCGGCGGGTACGGGGAAGGGCCCGGGGTTCAGATGAACCCCGGGCCCTTCCCCGTACAGCGGTACAGCAGTACGGCCGTACGACGGTGTGACCGTACGGCGGGAACTACTCGGCCAGCACGGCCTCGGCGTCCAGCGTCGCGCCGACCGCCTGGATCACCGCGGCGATCTTGACGGCCTCCTGGATCGTCTCGCGGTCGACACCGGCCTTGCGCAGCACCTGCTCGTGCGAGTCGAGGCACTGGCCGCAGCCGTTGATCGCGGAGACGGCGAGCGACCAGAGCTCGAAGTCGACCTTCTCGACGCCCGGGTTGCCGATGACGTTCATCCGCAGTCCGGCGCGCATGGTGCCGTACTCCGGGTCCGAAAGCAGGTGCCGGGTCCGGTAGAAGACGTTGTTCATCGCCATGATCGCGGCGGCGGCCTTGGCGGCCTGGTACGCCTCGGGCTTCAGGTTCTCCCGGGCCTCCGGCTCCAGCTCCTTGAGCACCTTCGGCGAACGCGAGGCGATGGCGCAGGCGAGCACCGTGCCCCACAGCTGCTGCTGCGGGAGCTCGCTGTTGCCGATGACCGAACCGAGGTTCAGCTTCAGGTCCTTGGCGTAGTCCGGGACGGCGGACTTCAGCTCATCGAGGGCCATGCTCACTCACCGGCCAGCAGGGCGCCCGCGTCGAGGGTGTCCTCGCCCTTGTTCCAGTTGCACGGGCACAGCTCGTCGGTCTGCAGGGCGTCGAGGACCCGCAGGACCTCCTTGGGGTTACGGCCCACGGAACCGGCGGTCACCATCGTGAACTGGATCTCGTTGTTCGGGTCCACGACGAACACGGCACGCTGCGCGAAGCCGTCCTCGCCCTCGACGCCGCAGTCGCGCATGAGGTCGTGCTTGGAGTCGGCGAGCATCGGGAAGGGCAGGTCACGCAGGTCGGCGTGGTCCTTGCGCCAGGCGTGGTGGACGAACTCCGAGTCGCCGGAGACGCCGAGGATCTGGGCGTCGCGGTCCTGGAACTCGTCGTTCAGCTTGCCGAACGCGGCGATCTCGGTCGGGCAGACGAAGGTGAAGTCCTTCGGCCAGAAGAACACCACGCGCCACTTGCCCTCGTAGGACTTGTGGTCGATCTGCTCGAACTCCTTGCCGCTCTCCAGCGACACGCAGGCGGTCAGGTCGTAGGTGGGGAACTTGTCACCGACAGTGAGCACGCGCTCTCCTTGCATGGCGGAAGCATCCCTTTTGAGGGCTTCCATGAGGGGTTGGACGTGCTTCAGCATGGCACGGAGTGCATTGATCAGTGAAATAGCTAGAGTGGGTCAGGTTGATCGAAGGCGGTTATCAGTGATGTCAGCACGACGGGTGAAGCAGCCCAGCCTTTCCCAGCTCAGAGCATTCGCGGCGGTCGCGGAGCAGCTCCACTTCCGGGACGCGGCGGCGGCCATAGGGATGAGCCAGCCGGCTCTCTCGGGCGCGGTGTCGGCCCTGGAGGAGGCACTGGGTGTCCAGCTCCTTGAGCGTACGACCCGGAAGGTGCTGCTCTCACCCGCGGGGGAGCGGCTCGCCGTCCGGGCGCGGGCCGTGCTCGACGCGGTGGCCGAGCTGATGGAGGAGGCGGAGGCCGCGCAGGCGCCGTTCACCGGGGTGCTCCGGCTCGGCGTGATCCCCACCGTCGCCCCCTATCTGCTGCCGACCGTGCTGCGGCTCGTCCACACCCGCTACCCCCGGCTCGACCTCCAGGTCCACGAGGAACAGACCTCCTCGCTGCTCGACGGGCTCGCCGCCGGACGGCTCGACCTGCTGCTGCTCGCGGTGCCGCTGGGCGTCCCCGGGGTCACCGAACTGCCCCTGTTCGACGAGGACTTCGTACTCGTCACGCCCGACGGGCATCCGCTCGCGGGGCGCGCCGACATCCCGCGCGAGGCGCTGCGCGAGCTGAAGCTGCTGCTCCTGGACGAGGGGCACTGTCTGCGCGACCAGGCCCTGGACATCTGCCGGGAGGCCGGGCGCACCGCGGGGACGCCGGTGACGACGACCGCGGCGGGCCTGTCGACCCTGGTGCAGCTGGTCGCGGGCGGGCTCGGGGTGACCCTGCTGCCCAGCACCGCGGTGCAGGTGGAGACCGCCCGTAACACCGCCCTGTTCACGGGGGTGTTCGCCGATCCGGCGCCGACCCGCCGGATCGCGCTCGCGATGCGGACGGGAGCGGCCCGCCAGTCCGAGTTCGAGGAGCTGGCGGGCTCGCTGCGGGAGGCGATGCGCCGCCTCCCGGTCCGGATCGTCACGCCCTGACCGATCCTTGTCGGACCCCTGCCGGGACCCGGCCCTTCAGGTCCCGGGTCCCGGCGGGGCCGTACCGCTACTCGGTCCGCAGGCCGTCGGCCCGCATGAGCCGCCACAGCATCGGCAGGCTGAACAGCGTCACCAGGGCGATCAGGGCCGCGCCCACCCCG
Source organism: Streptomyces sp. NPDC090025 (assembly GCF_044748125.1). Classification (NCBI taxonomy): domain Bacteria; kingdom Bacillati; phylum Actinomycetota; class Actinomycetes; order Kitasatosporales; family Streptomycetaceae; genus Streptomyces; species Streptomyces sp. NPDC090025. Next base: position 926,305 of record NZ_JBIVFL010000001.1, read on the forward strand.
GCGATCGGCAGGAACGCCCACCAGTCCTCGACCTGCTTGCCGATCAGGCGCAGCAGCGCCACTCCGAGCGCGAGGCCGCCGCCCACCGCGAGCGCGAGGCCGAGCACGATCGGCACCGCCGTCTGCCACAGCACCGACCAGCCGAGGGTCGAGCGGCGGGTGCCGAACGCGACGAGCGCGGAAAGGAGTCGCTTGCGCTCGCGCAGCTGCTCCAGGGTGGTGACGAGCAGCGACACCGCGACGAGCAGCATGGTCAGGGTGGCGCCGACCAGGATGCCGGTGCGCACGCTGGAGTACTGCGAGTCCCGCTCGATGTTCTGCAGGGCCTGCACCCGGGTCAGCGGGTCGAGCTCGGCCACCGTGTTCCGTACGTGCTCGGCGGCGTCCGGCACCGTCGGGTCGAGCTGGACCATGGCGTGCGCCTGCGGCCGGTCGAGCAGCTTGGCGTCGATCGCCTTCGGCGTCGCGAACACGCCGAACTGCATCTGGCCCATGGGGTCGAGGCGCGAGTCGACGGTCCGCGCGTCGGCCGGGATCCGCCAGGTCGCCCTGCCGCCGCGCTTGCCGCCCTCGCCCAGCGCGACGGTGGCGCCCGCCCGCGCGGTCGAGGTGACCCAGGAGTCGTCGGGGCCGCCGTCCTCGCCGTGCGTCAGGGCGATGAAGACGTCGCCGTCGGTGCAGGAGGCGGGCAGGTGAGCCAGTTCCTTCAGGGAGGAGCAGTCGCCGACCACCAGGGAGGTGATGCCGCCGACGTCGGCGCCCTTGGGGGAGGGTTCGATCCGCCACACGTCGGACTCCAGGGTGCCGATGACCCCGGTGACGCCGGGCGTCTTCGACAGCGCGGCGATCGCCTCGCGGGCCGTGTTCCCGTTCTTCGCGGCGACCCGGGTCTCCAGCTGGGCCCGCGCGGTGTCCATGTTGGTGGGCCGCATGAAGTCGTTCTGCATCGCCTGGAACAGCATGGTCAGCGCGATCGCGCCAGCCGCCGCGACGACGATGCCGCTGACCGCGCGGGCGGCCGTGCCGCTGCTCAGCTGGAGCCTGCGGATCGCCAGCTGCCAGGCGACCGGGCCGCCCCGCAGCCGCTTGACCAGGGCCTCCACCAGCCAGGGCAGCAGGGTGGTGAGCCCGACCAGGGCGAGGGTCGCGCCGAGCGCGATGCCCGCCGTGTTGATCTCGGTGGCGGAGACGTCCACGCCGCTGACGGTCGGGATCAGCACGCCCGCGCCGATGACGAGCAGCAGCACCCGCCACAGCAGGCGGCGCGGCTTCGGGGTGGCCGTGCGCACCACGCCGAGCGGTTCGATGGTGACCCCGCGCAGCGCGACCAGGCTGACCACGACGGCGGCGACCGGCACCACGCCGATGATCACGGCGGCGAGCCAGGGCAGCGGGGAGACGTCCGACGGGAAGGCGTTGACGTCCCAGATCTGCACGGTCCCGGCCAGCTGCCGGGCCGCCGCGAAGAACCCGGCGCCGACGGCGAGGCCGAGCAGCGCCCCGGCGAGCGACTCACCGGCCGCGATCCGCCGGGTCATCCCGGAGTCGGCGCCGACCAGGCGCAGGGCGGCGAGCCGCCGGTCGCGCTGTTCGCCGCCGAACCGGACGGCGGTCGCGATGAAGACGAGCACCGGCAGCAGCAGCACCACACAGGCGATGACGACGAGCAGCAGCAGGAACGCGTTCATCGGTTCCTCGGGCACCGACCAGCCGTACTCGGTGGCGCGGCCGTCGTAGTTGTCGGTGGTGAGGGTGCCGGACCCGGCGACGTACCGGAGTTCGGCCGGGCCGATCAGTCCCGGCTGTTCCAGGGTGCCGACGATCCGGTACGGGAGCCGGTCCTTGAGCAGCGCGCCCTCGGGCGAGCCGAGCAGATCGCGCAGCGCCTGGGAGGCGAACATCTCGCCGGGCCCGGGGATCCGGTCGGCGCCGGGCGGCACGGCCGCCTTCGGGCCCTCGGCGCGCAGCACGAGCCCGGTCACGGTGTCGCCGTGGTACGTGGTCTCGTGGCTGGTGTGCAGGAAGGTGTCGGGGCCCGGCTTGTGGACCTCGTAGCTGGCGTCGGGCTGTCGCGCCGACTCCCGCACCTCGCGCTGGAACAGCATGTTCGGCAGCGAGGCGGCGACCAGGAGCAGGGCCACGCCGAGGCCGATGCCGGTGGCGGTGAGGACGGTGCGGAGCAGTCCGGCCCGGCCGCCGGTGACGGCGAACCGGGCGCCGAAGCCGAGGTCGCGCGCCCAGCCGAGGACGCGGGGCGTGGGGCGGGGGCCGGGGCGCGGGTCCGGGTCCGTCGTGGGGCCCGGGGCGCCGTCCCTGGTCAGGGTCGTACCGCTCATGCCGCCCACTCCGCGTCGCGCACGCTGCCGTCCCGCACCACGATCTCGCGGTCGGAGTAGGCGGCGACCCGGGCCTCGTGGGTGACGAGGACGACGGCCGCGCCGGTGTCCCGGGAGGCGTCGGTGAGCAGCGACATCACGCGCTCGCCGTTGAGCGAGTCGAGGGCGCCGGTCGGCTCGTCGGCGAAGATCACCCGCGGCGCGGTGACCAGCGCGCGGGCCACCGCGACCCGCTGGCCCTGGCCGCCGGAGATCTCGCCGGGCCGCTTCGCGGCCACGTCCTCGACCTCGAGCCGGGCCAGCCACTCGCGGGCCCGGGTCTCGGCGGCCTTGCGGCGCTCGCCGTTCAGGCGCAGCGGCAGGGCGACGTTCTCGACGCAGGTCAGTTCGGGCACCAGCTGGCCGAACTGGAAGACGAAGCCGAAGTCGGAGCGGCGCAGCGCGCTGCGCCCGCCGTCGGTCAGGGCGGTGAGCTCACGGCCGTCGTAGTGGATGGTGCCGCTGTCGGGGCGGACGATGCCCGCGAGGCAGTGCAGCAGGGTCGACTTGCCGGACCCGGAGGGGCCCATCACGGCGACGACCTCGCCGGCCCGCAGGCTGAAGTCGGCACCGGCGAGCGCGGGCGTCGGCCCGTACGCCTTGGTGACGGCGGTGGCCTTGAGCAGGGGGGCGGTGGTCATCGGCGGACCTCCTCGGCGAGCCGGTCGAGCCGGGCCGCGGTCAGTTCGAGCCAGCGCAGGTCGGCTTCGAGGTGGAACAGGGCGTGGTCGCAGATCAGCTGGTCGGCGAGGTCGCCGTCCTTCTTGCGCCGGGTCAGCTCGCGCATCAGGCGCAGGTGCTCGGTGCGCTGGGTGTCCAGGATCTCGGCGGCGGGCCGCTCGGTGAGCAGGGCGAGGACGACCTTCGTGTAGAGGGTCGACTGGAGGTACGGCTCCGGCTTCTCGGGTGTCGCCAGCCAGGCGGCGACATCGGTGATGCCCGCCTCGGTGATGGCGTACCGCTTGCGTTCGGGGCCGCCCCCCGCCTCCACGCCGTCGACCTCGACGAGGCCGTTCTTCAGGAGCCGGGACATGGTCGAGTAGACCTGGCCGTAGTGCAGCGGCCGGTCGTGGCCGAAGCGCTCGTCGAAGGCCCGCTTGAGGTCGTAACCGTGGCGTGGGCCGGACTCCAGGAGACCGAGAAGGGTGTGACCGATGGACATGTCGGTCACTGTACACGGGGTGTATACCCCCGTTGTATAGCGGTTCCGGGGTGGCCGGGTGCGCGGAAATCCCAGGTGACACCCCTCGAACGCACAGCCAGGGACGCTCGGGGGGCAACCATCGCCGCCTTCTGAGCGTCGGTTCCGTCGGGGGTGGGTGCTGATTCTCACGCCCGGAAAAGTCCGATCGATCGCCCTTTGTCGTGATGGGCGGTGTTAGCTTTCTGAGCTGATTCGACGACGGACGACGGACGACGCGGGACGAGCGGAGCGAAGAAGAACATGGGTCGGACGGGCAAGAGCCAGGCGGGGAAGCGCGGGCGCATACGCCGCCTCTTCACCTGGAAGAAGATCCTGGGCACCTTCTTCGTGGGCTGCCTGCTCGTGATGGGCGGCTGCTACGTCCTCTACAAGATCGTCCCGGTGCCGGAGGCCAACGCCGACGCGACCCTCCAGAGCAACATCTACAAGTACGCCGACGGCAAGCTCCTCGCCCGCACCGGCAAGATGAACCGCGAGATCGTCGGCCTCGACAAGGTCCCGCTCGACGTCCAGCGGTCCTTCGTCGCCGCCGAGAACAAGACCTTCTACAAGGACAACGGCGTCGACATCAAGGGCACCGCCCGCGCCGCCTGGAACACCCTCACCGGCAAGGGCAAGCAGGGCGGCTCGACGATCACCCAGCAGTACGTCAAGAACTTCTATCTGAGCCAGGACCAGACGGCGACCCGCAAGCTCAAGGAAATGGTCATCGCCATCAAGGTGGACCAGCAGATGGAGAAGAGCGAGATCCTCGCCGGCTACATCAACACGAGCTACTACGGCCGCAACGCCTACGGCATCCAGGCCGCCGCCCAGGCGTACTACGGCGTCGACGCCACCAAGCTCACCGTCGGCCAGGGCGCCTACCTCGCCTCGCTGCTCCAGGCCCCCAGCCAGTACGACTGGGCCAACGCCAGCACCAGCGGCCGCAAGCTCGTCGAGCAGCGCTGGAACTACGTCCTCGACAACATGGTCGGCGAGGGCTGGCTGGACGCCGGGCAGCGCGCCGGGATGAAGTTCCCGGTCCCGCAGAAGCCCAAGGCGCCCAAGGGCCTGAGCGGCCAGAGCGGTTACCTCGTGGAGGCCGCCAACCAGGAGCTGATGCGGCAGGGCGTCAGCGAGGAGGACCTGAAGGCCGGCGGCTGGACGATCACCCTCAACATCGACGAGGACAAGCAGAAGGCCCTGGTCAAGGCGGTCGAGAAGGAGCTTGAGGCCAAGCTCGACCGCAAGGGCGACAAGAAGGACGCCACCGTCCAGGCCGGCGCCACCTCCGTCGACCCGAAGACCGGCGCGGTCGTCGCCATGTACGGCGGCGTCGGCGCCACCGAGCACTGGACCAACAACGCCACCCGGCGCGACTACCAGCCCGCCTCGACCTTCAAGCCGCTGGTCCTCGCCTCCGCCATCGACAACGGCTCCGAGACCCAGGACGGCCGCAAGATCGGCCTCGGCACGATGTACGACGGCAACAGCAAGCGCAAGGTCGTCGGCAGCAGCATCCCGTTCGCGCCGGAGAACGAGGACGACCGGAGCTACGGCCAGGTCACCGTCCAGAAGGCCACCAACAGCTCGATCAACTCGGTCTACGCCCAGATGATCGTGGACGTCACCCCGGCCAAGACCAAGGAGACCGCCCTCAAGCTCGGCATGAAGGACGGCGAGGACTTCGGCGCCACCCCGGCGATGTCCCTCGGCGTGATGGGCGCCTCCACCATGGACATGGCCGGCGCCTACGCCACCCTCGACAACCACGGCGTCAAGGTCACCCCGACCCTGGTGAAGTCCGCCGTGCACAAGGACCGCAAGGCCGAGCCGGTGAAGTCGATCGGCGACCAGGTGATCACCCGCAAGGCCGCCGACACCACCACCAAGGCCATGCAGGGCGTCGTCCGCTCCGGCTCCGGCACCCGGGCCGCCGGTGACTACGCGGCCGCGGGCAAGACCGGCACCTCGGAGAACAACCGCTCCGCCTGGTTCGTCGGCTACACCCCCGAGCTGGTCACCGCCGTCGGCCTGTTCGGCGAGGACGCCAAGGGCCAGCAGGTCACCCTGACCAACACCATCAACGAGGGCCGCGCCAACGGTGGCCGCACCCCGGCCCAGATCTGGGGCGCGTACACCACCTCGGCGCTCGACGGCGGCTCGGACGCGGCCTTCGACCTGGAGACCGACGGCAGCGACGGCGGCTTCGACAGCGGCAGCACGCCGACGCCGACCGCGACCACCGACGGCTCCCCGTCGCCGACCCCGACGCGCAGCCACGAGAACACCACCCCGCCGCAGCCGCCGACGCCGACCGGCACCACCCCGACGCGGCCGACGCCCACCGGCACCACCCCGCCGCCGCCGACGCCGACCCCGACGAAGACCGGCGACCCGACGACCGCGCCGCCGCCGGACGGCAACGGCGAGAACTCCGACGGCCGCTTCAACTGACGGACCCGGACACGGCGAGGGCCGGACCCCCGAAGGGGGGGTCCGGCCCTCGCCGTGTCCGGGCAGGTGTACGGCGCTCAGCGCGTCGCCAGCTCGAACCACACCACCTTGCCGCCCGAGAGCCGCGTCGCACCCCAGCGCCGGGCCAGCCGGTTCACCAGGAACAGCCCGCGCCCGCCCTCGTCGGTGTCCCGCGCCCGCCGCTGCCGGGGCAGCTGCGGCGAGTCGTCGCCCACCTCGCAGCGCAGCACATCGGTACGCAGCAGCCGCAGCGTCACCGGCCGCTCCGCGTACCGCACGGCGTTCGTGACCACCTCGCTGATCAGCAGCTCCACCGAGTCCGTGAGGTCCTCCAGGTCCCAGCGGGCCAGCGCCCGCCGGGCCAGCCGGCGGGCCCGGCCCGGGGCCGCGTCCTCCGGTTCCAGGAACCAGTACGCCACGTCGCTCGGCGCGATCCCGTCGAACCGCGCCGCGAGCAGCGCGATGTCGTCGTCCCGGTCGCCGGGCCCGAGCATGTCGAGCACGTCGTCGCAGAGCGCTTCGAGCGGCGGCGAATGGTCGGGGCCGGTCAGCTGGGCGGTCGCGGCCAGCCGTTCCCGCAGCTGCTCGATCCCGGTCCACACGTCCCGCAGCCGCGACTCCACCAGACCGTCGGTGTAGAGCAGCAGGGTGGCCCCGGCCGGGGCGTCGAGCTCGACCGCCTCGAAGTCCACCCCGCCCACGCCGATCGGCGCGCCCGGCGGCACCCGCAGCACCTCGGCCCGGCCGCCGAGATGCAGCAGTATCGGCGGCGGATGGCCCGCGTTGGCGATCGTGATCCGGTGCGAGACCGGGTCGTACACCGCGTACATGCAGGTGGCCATGCGGTTCTCGCCGAGCCGCTGGGCCTGCTCGTCGAGGTGGTGGAGCACCTCCTGCGGCGGCAGGTCGAGCCCGGCCAGGGTCTGCGCGGTGGTGCGCAGCTGGCCCATGATCGCCGCCGAGGTCATGGAGTGGCCCATGACGTCGCCGACGACGAGCGCGACCCGGCTGCCGGGCAGCGGGATCGCGTCGTACCAGTCGCCGCCGACCCGGGCGGTCTCCGCCGCCGGAAGGTAGCGCGAGGCCAGCCGCACGCCGGTCGGCTGTGGCAGCGAGTCGGGCAGCATGGTGCGCTGGAGCTCGTCCGCGATGTACGCCTCGCGCCCGTACAGCACGGCCTTGTCGATGCCGAGCGCCGTGTGCGTCGCCAGCTGGGCGGCGACGAGCAGGTCGTTCGGCTCGAACCCGGCGCGCTCCGGGCGGCGCAGGAACACCGCGGCGCCGATCACCCGGCGCCGCCCCCGCAGCGGCGCGAGTATGGCCCGCTGCCCGCCGGGCACCGGATGGTCCGGGCCGAGCAGTTCGGGCAGCGCGGCCCGGGCGGCGGGGGAGTCGCCGGGCACCGGCCGTACCCCGCGCAGCACCTCGGCGAGCGCGCTGCCCGAGCGGACCTCGCACAGGTCGGCGGCGGGCGTCGGATCCGGATCCGGTACGAGCACCAGCTCCTCGCCCTCCAGGTCCGTTAACCGCAGCCGGTCGGTGCGCCGCAGCCGCAGCACGAACGGCTCCGCCGGGCGTTCGTCGCCCACCGGCAGCGGATCGCGCAGATAGACCAGGATCGCGTCGGAGAAGGTGGGGACCGTCGCCCGGCACAGGCCGAGGACGATCTCGTCGAGGTCGAGGCCGCGCGCGATCCGCCGGGTCGCGGCGCCCACGAACCGCAGCCGGTCGCCCTCGCGGCGCGCGGCGGCGCCGTCGGGCCCCGGCTGTCCGCCGCTGCCGCCGGGAGCCGGCGCGGGCACGGCGACAGCGGCCGCCGCCGCCCCGTCCTGGCGGGGGCGGGTGCGTTCCTGCGGCCGGTCGGCCATCGCCTTACGGCCTTCGTGGGAGGTGGGATGCTCCGTCACGCCTGGGATTCCGTCCGTCCGGGCCGGTGGTGCGTTGCACGCGCTCTTCTCGCCGATGCCGCGCCTTCGGCGGCCCTAAACCACCGGCGCGCGACCGATCTGGGGGAGTGGGCCAGGACGTCCGCGCACAGCTCCGGCACTGCTCTCCCCCTCATGAAGCAATCATGGATGACGTGTGGTCAGGTCCTGTGCCGTGCCGGGTGTATGACACGCGGTCCGATCGGTCGAGTCGTTGCGGAGGACGATCCTACGTTTGCACCCCGGGGGCGCATCAAGGGTCTCATGGTGCCGTGTGCGCCGGTGTGCGATCCCAGTCGGCGGGGAGCTCGGGAACGGGCCATCCCGGGTCCGGACGCCAGTTCTCCCAGCCGTCCTTGAAGGGCGCTCCCCAGGCCCCGATCAGCTCGACGGCGGCCTGCCCGGCCCGCCGTACCCGCGCGGCCTGCCCGGCGTCCATCAGCCCGGCCCGCTGGGCCTGCGCGAACTCGTCCTCGTCCCGCCACAGCCAGCTGCGGTCGGGGTAGACGGACAGGTCGAGGAAGTGGTCCACCGAGTCGATCCCGCCGGACCAGCGGGTACGGGGCTCCTCCAGGTTCACGTACCAGCTGCGGAACCGCCAGCCCCGCTCCCAGAACAGCCACACCGACCAGGGGTCGTCCGGGGCCGCGAGCTTGAGCACCCCGGTGCCGTGCCAGTGCGCCCGCACCGTGGTGCGGGCGGCGGTGTAGCGGGTGGCCAGCGGCTCCTCGTGGACCGGGGTGCCGTCGGCGAGCACCGGTTTCACGCATTCGGTGCCGGGCGCCATCCAGACCGCGAGCAGCTCAGGCGTGTCCCGCACGACGGTCACCGGGCGGCAGATGTGCACGTCGCCGGTGGCGTTGTCGAGGTAGCGCCAGAGGATCTGATCCCCTGGCGCCCAGTGCTTGGGGCGGCCGGATCCTGTCATGCGCAGATCTTAGGGGCGCGCCCCCTTCCGTGCGGCGGGGAAGGTCACGGAGGGGACGGGTGACCGAAAAGGATGCGTCACGGACGCGGGCGGGTCACTCCCAGGGATGGTCCCCGGGAACGGGTCCGCCTAGGGGTGGGTCATCCGGAGCACGTCCAGGGCCTCGTCGAGCTGCTCCAGGGTCAGATCGCCGCGCTCCACATAGCCGCCGGCCAGGACCACCTCGCGGATCGTGCGCCGTTCGGCCAGCGACTTCTTGGCGACCTTCGCGGCCTCCTCGTACCCGATGTACTTGTTCAGCGGGGTCACGACGGACGGCGACGACTCCGCGTACTCCCTGGCCCGCTCGACGTGGGCCGTGATGCCGTCGACCGTGCGGCCGGCGAGCAGCCGGGTGGCGTTGGCGAGCAGCCGTACGGACTCCAGCAGGTTCTTGGCCATCACCGGGAGCATCACGTTCAGCTCGAAGTTCCCCGCGGCGCCCGCCACGGCGACCGTGGTGTCGTTGCCGGTGACCTGCGCGGCGACCATCAGGACCGCCTCCGGGACCACCGGGTTGACCTTGCCCGGCATGATCGAGGAGCCGGGCTGGAGGTCGGGCAGGCTGATCTCGGCGAGGCCGGTGCGCGGGCCGCTGGCCATCCAGCGGAGATCGTTGGCGATCTTCGTGAGCGAGACGGCGATGGTGCGCAGCTGCCCGGAGGTCTCCACCAGGCCGTCCCGCGCGCCCTGCGCCTCGAAGTGGTCGCGGGCCTCGGTCAGCGGCAGCCCGGTGGCCCGCGCCACCTCGGCGATGACGGCCGCCGAGAAGCCCGGCGGGGTGTTGATGCCGGTGCCCACGGCGGTGCCGCCGAGCGGGAGTTCGGCGAGCCGCGGCAGCGCGGACCGCAGCCGCTCGATCCCGTACCTGACCTGCGCCGCGTAGCCGCCGAACTCCTGGCCCAGGGTGACCGGGGTGGCGTCCATCAGATGGGTGCGCCCCGATTTCACCACCGTCGCGAATTCGGCTGATTTCCGCTCCAGGGACTCGGCCAGTTCGGTGAGGGCCGGGATCAGGTCGTGGGTGACGGCGGCGGTGGCCGCGATGTGGATGGAGGAGGGGAAGACGTCGTTGGACGACTGCGAGGCGTTGACGTGGTCGTTGGGGTGGACGTCCCGGCCGAGCCGCTCGCTCGCGAGGGTCGCGATCACCTCGTTGGCGTTCATGTTGGACGAGGTGCCGGAGCCGGTCTGGAAGACGTCGACCGGGAAGTGCGCGTCCCAGCGGCCCTCGGCGACCTCGGCGGCGGCCTCCTGGATCGCCCCTGCCACGTCCGCGTCGAGCACCCCCAGCTGGGCGTTGACCTGGGCGGCGGCGGCCTTGATACGGGCCAGCGCCTCGATGTGGGAGCGCTCAAGGCGCTGCCCCGACACCGGGAAGTTCTCCACCGCCCGCTGGGTCTGGGCGCGCCACTTGGCGTCGGCGGGCACCCGGACCTCGCCCATGGAGTCGTGCTCGGTCCGGTAGCCGCCGGGGGCGGTGCCGTCGTCGCTCATGTTCCTCAACCTCCGTCAGCTTCCGTAAAAAGATGAGCACTTGTCTTGTTCGATGTATTCCCAAGGCGCTTACCGGTCAGTAGAAACCGTGGGTAACCCCACCTTCCAGGAGGCGCAATGACGCGCACCAGGTCCAGACTCCGCTGGCCGCTCGCGGTGCTCACCGCGGCGGCCGCGGCCCTCGGCAGCATGACGGCAGCGGCCCCCGCCGGCGCGGCCGACACGAGCACCACGGCCGGAAACCCGGCCGGAATCACCTCCACCGTCCCGCTCCCGCCGGAACTGGAGGCGATCCGCGCCGCCGAGGCCACCAAGATCTACGGCAGCCCCGAGGAGCGCCCGCTCGCCCAGCGCAGGACCGGACTGATCTCGCTCGGCGACAGCGAGATCTCCGGCGAGGGCGTCGGCAGCTACGAGTCGCCCACCAACGGCCCGAGCAACTGGTGCCACCGCTCGCCCGACGCCGCCATCCACCGCACCGGGATCCCCGCGGACCTCACGTTCAACGTGGCCTGCTCCGGCGCGTACACCGGCAACATCCGCATCGGCGGCAGCAAGCAGTACGCCGACGAGCTGGTGCAGAGCGACAACCTGGCGATCAAGGCCCGCAACACCCGCATCAAGATGGTGCTGCTCGTCGCCGGAGCCAACGACGACCTCCAGTTCGGCCCGGTCATGACCGACTGCGTCCAGCGCTACCTGCTGCTCCAGGGCGCCTGCGAGCCCACGTACACCCCCGGCTGGCAGGCCCGCGTCGACGGACTCGTCCCCAAGGTCGAGCAGACCGTACGGGACCTGCGCACCGTGATGCGCGACGCCGGGTACGCCGACGCCGACTACAAGCTCGTCCTGATGGGCTACCCGAGCCCCATCGGCCCCGACTTCGGCGACAACCCGAACTTCCCCGGCAAGCTCGCCTGCGGCGGCCTCGGCTACGACTCCGACACCAAGTGGGGCCGCAACACCGCCGTCCCCGCCTTCGAGCGCGGCATGCGCAAGGCGGCGACCGACACCGGCGCCACCTACCTCGACAACTCGCGGCTCTTCCACGGCCACGAGGTCTGCATGGAGGACACCTGGGCCCGCGGCCTCTACATCGACCTCTCCAAGCCCGGCACCCCGGACGAGAACTCCGTCCGCCAGTCCTTCCACCCCAACTACCGCGGCCACGGAGCCTTCGCGTCCTGCCTGACCCAGCTGTACGCCTCCGGTCTGCGCGAGGCGAGCTGCGCCGACGCCGACTCCTCGGGCACCCCGGCCCTCTACCCGCTGGCCTGGGACGACGTCTACCGCCCGCTGAAGAACGCGGCCACCGGCAACTGCCTCGACGTCGACGCGTCCGAGTCCGCCAACGGCACCGCCGTGCTCGGCTGGGACTGCCACGGCGGCCGCAACCAGAACTGGTGGTACGACCCCGCCGGGCGCGCCCTGCGCACCGAGCTCACCCAGGACCGCTGCCTGGACGTGCCCGGCGCGGCCTACCAGGCGGGCAAGGCGCTGATCCTGTGGAACTGCCACGGCGGCGCCAACCAGAAGTTCGTCCGCGACGGCGACACCCTGCGCCCGGCCGCGGCGACCGGCCTGTGCCTGACCCACGGCGCGGCCCGCGAGCCGGTCAGGCTGCAGAACTGCGACGGCTCGGCGAAGCAGCGCTTCACCGTCTGAGCCCGGCCGACTACGCCGAGTTCGAGACGTGAGAGAAGGGGCCCGCACCGCCGAGGCGGTGCGGGTCCTCCGCTTCGGTGGCTACCGGCCCTTGAGGGTCGACTTCGCCAGCTCGTACGCCGGGAGCATCTCCCGGTACTCCTCGGTGTCCATCCCGCCGAGCTCGATCAGGAGCGTGTTCTTCGGCGTCTCGACGGCGAACGTACGCGACTCCTTGGTCTCTTCGAGCAGTTCGCTGTAGACGCTGTAGCTGCCCTCGACGGCGGGGAGCGCACCCGCCTTGATGTCGGTCAGGGCGAGCCCCTTGGAGCCCTTGACGGCCTTCACGAAGGCTTCGAGGGTGGCCTTGGCGGAGCCCTTGGGGGCGGTCCAGACGCGCAGGAAGCCGATGTTGCCCGCGGGCTTGGCGTCGATCTCGCAGACGATGGTGGCCGGGCCCTGCCGGGTCAGCTCGGCGAGGTCGGGGTCGGCGGGCGGGGTGACCGCCTTCGGCTTCCAGTCCTTGGCGAGCGAGAACGAGACCGGCAGCGGGCACGCGGTGCCGGGTCCGCCCAGCGAACCTGCGGGCACGGCGGCCTTCGCGGTCCCGGACCCGGCGGTCTCGGACGGGGTCGCGGCGGCACTCGCGGTGGTTCCCGCGGCGGGCGGCGCGGCGGACGGGTCACCAGGGGCACCGGCGTCCTTCGCGGTGCCGCAGCCGGTGAGCAGCAGTCCGGCCGCCGCGAGGGCGAGGGCGGCGGGGACGGCCGTACGTATCGGAGCTCTCTCTGACATGAGACACATCATCCACACGCCTGTCCTGGTGCGGGCCACCGGGCCCCGCCGGACAATGGTGGGCGGGCCTCGGGGGTGTCCGGCGGATCAGGGTCGGACAGGCCCTAGGGGGAGATCCGCCACCCGGATGGAGGACGGCATGATCCGCAGCTTCACGAGGACCGGCGGCCGGAGGGCCGGGCGGCTCGCCCGGCTCGGCGCGCTGGGCGTGAGCACGGTCGCCGTGGTCACCCTCGGCGCCGCCGCCCCGGCGAGCGCCGCCGCGGCCGACGACGGCGACGGTTTCGAGTTCACCCTGTACGCCAAGGAGGTCCCGGCCCCGGGCACCTCCGCGTCCCCGTCGGACTCCTCGTCGGAGTCGGCGTCCCCCTCGGAGTCGGCGTCGGAGTCGGCGTCGACGTCGAGCGAGTCCGCCGCGCCACCGGCCCCGAAGGTCGGCGACACCTTCACCTTCGCGGACGACCTGTACCGCACCAAGGGCGGCGACCCGGTCGGCCGCGACGGCGTGACCTGCTCGGTGGTCCGGGTCTCGGGCGACTCGGCCGACGCGGCCTGCGTCGGCACCTTCGTCCTGGACGGCGGCCCCGGCGGCCAGCTCGCCGCCCAGGGCCTCACCACGATGGACACCACCGAACCGCAGGCCGCCGCCTTCGACGTGGCCGTCACCGGCGGCACCGGCGACTTCAAGAACGCCCACGGCTACATCCGGGTGACCCCGGACGGCGACTACGAGCGCATGGAGTTCCACATCACGACCCGGTAGGGCGTGAGTGGCCGTCAGGACAGCTTGCCGCCGTAGTCCGGCAGCTTGAAGGTGCGCTCCGCGTGCCCGCCGACCAGGTCGGTGGTGTTGTTGCCGATGTTCGCGACGATCGTGTAGCCCTTGGCCTCGATCTCGGCGCGCTTGGCCGTCTTGTACGTGCTGACCTCGGCGAACAGATCGGGCAGGGAGCGCACGTAAAGACCGTCGACCGGGTATCCGGCCTGCTTCAGGTTCCAGTCGGTGAGCGAGAAGATGATGCCGGGGCGGGCGGTCACGAAGAAGACCGCCGTGCCGCGCGCCTTGGCGTCCCGCACCAGCTGGCGGATCTCCGGGATGGCCGGGGTCGGCAGCTCCCAGAAGGGGTGGAAGTCGGTCTCCAGGGAGCTGTTGTCGATGTCGAGGACGATCGCCTGCTTTTCGCCGTGGGCGTCCTCGGCACGCTCCTTCAGGTACGGCCCGGCCTGGGCGGCCACGGCCGCCACGTCCTTGCGCCAGGTCGTGTAGTCGACGTCCTTGATGGCGGCGGTGGAGGTGTGGTGGCTGTCCGGGTCGGCGGCGGAGGCGGTGGGCGCGGCGCCGAGGACGAGCACGGCGGCGGTGACACCGGCGGCGGCGACCGCCTTGGCGCGCGGGGCGCGCGGGGCGCGCGAGGTGGGGATGGAAGGCATGTGGGGGCTCCCGAGTGGTCGACCTGCGAGACGCGTGAGTCGCGTGAGTCGCGTGAGACGCGTGAGATGCGAAACGGTTGACATGCTCGCGGCCCATACTGACCAGTAGGGAACGGGAAGGCTACCGCTCGGTAGCGGATTTCTGTGCGGATCGAGCAGGGCGGGCCGCCCCGTACTCCCGTACGGGAAAAGGGCGGCGCCCCCCGATCCGTACCGGACCGAGGGGCGCCGCCGTACCGCCGTGCCCTGGGCGCGGGGACTCAGCCGAGGCCGGGGCCGCGCACCGGGATGTGGGTGAACGTCGGCTCGGGCGCCGGGTTCTGGAAGAAGTCGTTGCCCTTGTCGTCGACGACGATGAACGCCGGGAAGTCCTCGACCTCGATCTTCCAGACCGCCTCCATGCCGAGCTCCTCGTACTCGACGACCTCGACCTTCTTGATGCAGTCCTGCGCCAGCCGGGCCGCCGGGCCGCCGATCGAACCCAGGTAGAAACCGCCGTGCGCGTCGCACGCCGAGGTCACCTGCTGCGAGCGGTTGCCCTTGGCCAGCATCACCTTGGAGCCGCCCGCCGCCTGGAACTGCTCGACGTAGCTGTCCATCCGGCCGGCCGTGGTCGGACCGAAGGAACCGGAGGCGTAGCCCTCGGGGGTCTTCGCCGGGCCCGCGTAGTAGACCGGGTGGTCCTTCAGGTACTGCGGCATCTCCTCGCCCGCGTCCAGCCGCTCCTTGATCTTGGCGTGCGCGATGTCCCGCGCCACGACCAGCGGACCGGTCAGCGAGAGCCGGGTCTTCACCGGGTACCTGGTCAGCTCGGCCAGGATCGCGTCCATCGGCTGGTTCAGGTCGATGTTCACGACCTCGCCCGCGTCCAGGTGCGCGTCCTCGGTCTCCGGCAGGAAGCGCGCCGGGTCCTTCTCCAGCTGCTCCAGGAAGACCCCCTCGGCGGTGATCTTCGCGACCGCCTGGCGGTCGGCCGAGCAGGACACGGCGATCGCGACCGGCAGCGAGGCACCGTGCCGGGGCAGCCGCACCACGCGCACGTCGTGGCAGAAGTACTTGCCGCCGAACTGCGCGCCGATGCCGATCTTCTGCGTCAGCTCGAAGACCTTCTCCTCCAGCTCCTTGTCCCGGAAGCCGTGGCCGGTCTCGGCCGAACCCTCGGTGGGCAGCTCGTCCAGGTAGTGCGCGGAGGCGTACTTGGCGGTCTTCAGCGCGAACTCGGCCGAGGTGCCGCCGACGACGATCGCCAGGTGGTACGGCGGGCAGGCCGCCGTGCCGAGCGAACGGATCTTCTCCTCCAGGAACTTCATCATGCTCGCCTCGTTGAGCACGGCCTTCGTCTCCTGGTAGAGGAAGGACTTGTTGGCGGAGCCGCCGCCCTTGGCCATGAAGAGGAACTTGTACGCGCCGCCGTCGGTCGCGTACAGCTCGATCTGCGCGGGCAGGTTCGAGCCGGTGTTCTTCTCCTCCCACATGGTCACCGGGGCCATCTGCGAGTAGCGCAGGTTGAGCTTGGTGTACGCGTCGAAGATGCCCTTGCTCAGGGCCTCCTCGTCCTGGCCCCGGGTCAGCACGTTCTGGCCGCGCTTGCCCATGACGATCGCGGTGCCGGTGTCCTGGCACATCGGCAGCACACCGGCCGCGGCGATGTTCGCGTTCTTCAGGAGGTCGAGCGCCACGAACTTGTCGTTGCTCGACGCCTCCGGGTCGTCGATGATCCGCCGCAGCTGCGCGAGGTGCGCCGGGCGCAGGTAGTGCTGGATGTCGTGGATCGCCTCGGCGGCCAGCTCGCGCAGCGCCTCCGGCTCGACCTTGAGGAACGTACGGCCGTCGGCCTCGAAGGTCGAGACGCCTTCGGAGGTCACCAGGCGGTACGGCGTGGTGTCCTCTCCCAGGGGGAGCAGATCGGAGTACGAAAACTCTGGCATGGGGGCAGCCATTCCTCACTCGGCGACAGCAGCGACCGCCTCCGTTGGCGGGCGCGCCCTCCAGCGTAAGACGCGGCGGGACCGCCGATCCTGTGAGGTAAGGCTCAGTGGCCGGGCGCCGCGCCCGGGAACACCCCCTAGTCGCGATCTATCGCGTTTCGCTAGGCTGAGGTCGTGGACCTCGAAAAGCAGCCCCAGCAGCCGCCCGCCCCCGCGTCGGCCCCCGCGCCGGCACCGGCACCCGCGCCGGCTCCCGCCCCTGCCCCGGCGCCCGAATTCGCCGATCCCCAGGGGTCGCTGCGCGCCTCGGACGCCGACCGGGACCGCATCGCGGACATCCTCAGGGACGCCCTGGCCGAGGGGCGGATCGACGCCGAGGAGCACTCGGACCGGATCGACGCCGTCTACCGGGCGAAGACCGTGGGCGAGCTGGAGCCGATCGTGCGGGACCTGCCCGCCGACCGGTCGGCCGCGCAGCCGGCGGCCGCGCCGTTCTACGGCCCCGAGGAGGCCGAAGGACCCGCCGAGAACATGATCGCGGTGTTCTCCTCCTCGACCCGCAAGGGCCGCTGGCGGGTGGGCCGCCGCACCAACGCCTTCGCGCTGTTCGGCAGCATCGAGATCGACCTGACCGAGGCGATCTTCGCCCAGCGCCTCACCACCATCAACGCCACCTCGATCTTCGGGAACGTCGAGGTCCGCGTCCCGGAGAACGTGACCCTGCGCGGCAGCGGCACCGGCATCTTCGGCAACTTCGAGGTGGTCACCCTGGAGGGCGCCGACCCGCAGGCCCCGGTCGTGATGATCAACGGCTACTCGGTCTTCGGCAACGTCGAGGCGCGCCCCAAGCGCGGCAAGTGGGTCACCGACCTGCAGGGACTCATCAGCGACAAGCTCCGCAAGCGCCTGGAGAGCTGAGGCCGTGGCCTGGACCTGACCGGAATTCGCCGTCCGGTGTCCGGGCTGCGGAACGGCACGGTACGCAGTGCATAGGCGCGCGCACAGCGGGTAGGGCTGGTGCATCGTCGCTCGCTCGCGGAAGCCGTCGTCAGGAGTAGACCGTGCTGCACTCGCCGCATCAGCCCCTCCGGGTCGCCGCCGTGCCGCCCCAGCGCATCCCCGCTCGGGAGGACGAAGCCGGTCCCTGGCACGCGGAGGCCGTGTGCCGCAGGGACGAGGCCGGACTCTTCTTCGCCCCCTCCAAGGAGCCGACCGCCGCCCGGCTCTCCCGCGAGGAGGCCGCCAAGCGGGTCTGCGCCCGCTGCCCCGTGATGGTCGAGTGCCGGGAGCACGCGCTGCTCCAGCCCGAGCCGTACGGGGTGTGGGGCGGGCTCACCGCCGCCGAGCGCCGTGTGGTGCTCGCCCGGCGCCGCCGCCGTGAGGTCGAGCTGCGCAAGGCCGCCACCGCGGAGCGGATCGCCAAGGCGGGCTGACCCGGCCGCGCCGACGGGCCACAGGGACTTCGCTTCGCGCCGCCCGTACGGGAAGGGGCGCCCCCACCGCACATGGGGGCGCCCCTCTTCGTACCGTCCGTACCGCCGCGCGTCAGTTGGCGCGGTCGAAGTCGATCTGGCTGTACGCGCGCAGCTTCGAAAGACGGTGGGTCGAGTCGATCTGGCGGATCGTGCCGGACTTCGAGCGCATGACCAGCGACTGGGTGGTCGCGGTCTCGGAGCGGTAGCGCACCCCGCGCAGGATCTCGCCGTCGGTGATGCCGGTGGCGACGAAGAAGACGTTCTCGCCGGAGACCAGGTCGTTGGTGGTCAGCACCCGGTCCAGGTCGTGGCCCGCGTCCAGGGCCTTCTGGCGCTCGGCCTCGTCCTTGGGCCACAGCTTGCCCTGGATGACACCGCCGAGGCACTTTATGGCGCACGCCGAGATGATGCCCTCGGGGGTGCCGCCGACGCCCATCAGCAGGTCGACGCCGGTGCCCTCGCGGACGGCCATGATCGAACCGGCCACGTCGCCGTCGGAGATGAACTTGATCCGGGCGCCGGTCTCGCGGATCTCCTTGACGATGCCCTCGTGACGGGGGCGGTCCAGGATGACCACGGTGACGTCCTCGGGCGTCATGCCCTTGGCCTTGGCGACCCGGCGGATGTTGACCGAGGCGGGCGCGTTGATGTCGACGAAGTCGGCGGCCTCGGGGCCGGTGACCAGCTTGTCCATGTAGAACACGGCGGACGGGTCGAACATGGTGCCGCGGTCGGCGGCGGCCAGGACGGCGATCGCGTTCGGCATGCCCTTGGCGTTCAGGGTGGTGCCGTCGATCGGGTCGACCGCGATGTCGACCTCGGCGCCGGTCCCGTCGCCGACGCGCTCCCCGTTGAAGAGCATCGGGGCTTCGTCCTTCTCGCCCTCGCCGATGACGACGACGCCGTTCATCGAGACGGTGGAGATCAGGGTCCGCATGGCGTTGACCGCCGCGCCGTCCGCGCCGATCTTGTCGCCGCGGCCGACCCAGCGACCGGCGGCCATGGCGGCGGCCTCGGTCACCCGGACCAGCTCAAGGGCGAGGTTGCGGTCGGGGGCCTCGGGAGAGACCTCGAGTTCGGGCGGCAAGTGGTGCTCGGTCATCGGAGCGCACCTTTCTGTACGGCGACGGCCGGAAAAAAAGAGGGTGCAGTGACTCTATCGCCACGTCGACAAATTGAGCAGAGGGCCCCACGGATGAGCGCGAACCCCGGATGCGACCATAAGGGCGTGGCAGGTAAGCGAGGCAGGCAGACGGTACGCGGGATGTTCCAGTCCCTCGCGGTGATCATGATCGCCGCGGGCGTGATGTACATCTTCATCCCGCACGACGAGAAGGCGAACCCGGTCGAGGCCAAGGACTACCGGGTCGAACTCCTCACGGCCCAGCGGGCGGCGCCCTATCCGGTGCTGGCCCCCGTGGGCCTGGGCGAGGACTGGAAGGCGACGGTCGTCTCGTACGACCGCCAGGCGGACAACGCCTGGAAGCTGGGCTTCCTGGACCCCGACACGCAGTACGTGGCGATCCAGCAGTCCACCGCGGAGCCGAAGAAGTACGTGCCGAAGGTCACGCACGAGGCCAAGGACACGGGGAAGACCCAGACCGTGGCCGGGCAGGTGTGGCAGCGCTGGGAGGGCCCGAAGTACGACGCCCTGGTGCGGACCGAGGGCGGTGCGACGACCGTCGTGACCGGCACGGCGTCGTTCGAGCGGCTTGCGCAGATGGCGGGCGCGCTCCAGTCGAAGAAGGTCTGATCCGAACCCGGGCATGGCGAACATGGCGAAGGCCCCCGGTGCACCGCACCGGGGGCCTTCGCCGTACTCACGACCGGATCAGACGGTGGTGATCACGTCGTCGTAGCCGAGGCGCGGGGAGCGCGGGAACCAGGCGTCGTCGCCCGGCTTGCCGATGTTGACGACCATCAGCGGGGTGTGGTCGTCGTCCAGGAACTCCTTCTGGATGCCGGCGTAGTCCATGCCGGTCATCGGGCCCGCGGCCAGACCGGCGGCGCGGACGCCGACGATGAAGTACGCGGCCTGGAGGGCGGCGTTCAGCGCGGCGGACTGCTCGCGGACCGGACGCTCGGCGAAGAAGACGTCCTTGGCCTGCGGGAAGTGCGGGAGCAGGGCGGGCAGCTCCTCGTGGAACTCGTTGTCCGCGGAGAGGATCGCGACCAGCGGGGCGGCCTTGGTCTTGGCCTGGTTGCCCTCGGCCATGTGCGCCACCAGGCGGTCACGGGCCTCCTCGGAGCGGACCAGGGTGACACGCAGCGGGGTCTGGTTGAAGGCGGTCGGGCCGAACTTCACCAGGTCGTAGATCGCCTGGATCTGCTCGTCCGTGACGGGCTCGTCGGTGAACGTGTTGGCGGTGCGGGCCTCGCGGAAGAGGAGGTCCTGTGCGGTGGCGTCGAGGACGAGAGACATGCTGCGTACCTTCCGAACTGCAAAACGGGTGCTCGCTCGACGGGGGGTTCGAGCGATGACCCGACAGTACGCCCGCAGTAGGTGAAGTTTCAACTATCCCAAGCGGATAGTGATCCGCTTCACAGGTGAGTGTACGGCACAGGTGTCACGCGTCGTCGGCGCCCTCCTCGCGCCCGTCGGCGGCCCGCTCGGCCGCCAGCGAGGCGTCGAGCCGGGCCCGGGCCCCTTCGAGCCAGTGCCGGCACACCTTGGCCAGCTGCTCGCCACGCTCCCAGAGCGCGAGGGAGTCCTCCAGGGACGTTCCGCCCGCTTCGAGCCGCCGAACGACCTCGATCAGCTCGTCGCGGGCCTGCTCGTAGCCGAGGCCCTCGGCCGTTCCGGCCGTTCCGGCCGCGTCGGCGCCGACGCTCCCGCCCTTGGCCTTCCCGTCTTTGCCATTGCCATTGCCGTTCGCCATGTCCTGTGGGTCCTCCGTGCTCGTGCTCGTGTTCGTGCTTCGTGGCGGGGTGCGGTGGGGGTGAGAGGCGGTCGTCACGCCGGTCCGTCGGGCAGCCTGCGCACCCGGAACTCGCCCGCCGCGACCCGCGCCCGCAGCTCCTCGTCGGCCCCGACCTCCGCCGGGTCCCGGACCACCGCGCCGTCCGCCCGCTGGAGCACCGCGTAACCGCGCTCCATGGTGGCGGCCGGGGAGAGCGCCCGGACCCGCGCGCGGGTGTGCGAGAGCTCCGAGTCGGCCCGGTCGAGCAGATGCCCGAGGGTGCGGCGGCTGCGGGCGAGCAGCGCCGCCAGCTCGTCCTCGCGCACCTCCACCATCCGCTGCGGATGCTCCATCACCGGCCTGGCCAGCGCGTGCGCGAGCCCGCGCTCCTCGCGGTCGAGCAGCCCGCGCACCGCGCGCAGCGCCCGGTCCCGCATCCCGCGCACCCGCTCCAGCTCCTCGCCGACGTCCGGGACCACCTTCTTCGCGGCGTCGGTCGGGGTGGACGCGCGCAGGTCGGCGACCAGGTCGAGGAGCGGCGAGTCCGGCTCGTGGCCGATGGCCGACACGACGGGCGTACGGCACTCGGCGACCGCCCGTACCAGCTGCTCGTCCGAGAACGGCAGCAGATCCTCGACGCTGCCGCCGCCCCGGGCCACGATGATCACGTCCACGTCCCGGTGCGCGTCCAGCTCCTTGACCGCCTGCACCACCTGCGGCACCGCCTTCACGCCCTGCACGGCCACATTGCGCACCTCGAAGCGGACGGCGGGCCAGCGGCGGCGGG
This sequence comes from Streptomyces sp. NPDC090025, assembly GCF_044748125.1. Lineage (NCBI taxonomy): Bacteria > Bacillati > Actinomycetota > Actinomycetes > Kitasatosporales > Streptomycetaceae > Streptomyces > Streptomyces sp. NPDC090025. The sequence continues at coordinate 947,693 of NZ_JBIVFL010000001.1, forward strand.
CGTTCTCCAGGACATCGCGCTCGGCGGCCGACGCCCGGCCGCAGACCAGCCCGACCAGCTGCGGCAGGAACGGCACCGGCCGCTTCCGGTCCAGCGCGAACAGGCCCTCGGCGGCGAGCGTCCGCTTCAGCTGTTCGAGCCGGGCGAGCAGCTCGCCGATGCCGACCGGCTTGATCTCCACCGCCCGCAGCGACAGCGTCCCGCGCGGCGCGTACCACTCGGGCTTCGCGTGCACGACGACCCGGGCGCCCTCGGCGACGACATCGGCGACGGCGTCGAAGACCTGGCGGTAGCAGGTGACGTTGATGGAGATGTCGTACGACGGATCGCGCAGGGTCAGGAACACCACCCCGGCCCCCGGCCGCCGCGACAACTGCGTGATCTGTCCCTCGACCCACACCGCCCCGAGCCGGTCGATCCACCCGCCGATGAGCCGGGAGACCTCGCCGACGGGCAACGGCGCTTCCGCTGACGTGTTCAGACCCATGCGCCGAGCGTAACGGGACGGTCGGACAGACCCCCGCAGGTTCGCCCACCCACCTGCCCGCACCACGCAAGGCTCAGGGCTCGGCTAGGGCTCGGCCCGTCGCGTTCCCTGCATCGCCAGCACCACCAGCCCCACCGCGAACCAGACCACACCCACCACCTGCGCCGCCGCCGACGCCTCCACGATCACCGCGATCAGGATGGCCGAGCCGAGCACCGGCAGCACCAGATGGGCCAGCCAGCGGGGCGGGCCCGCCATCCGGCGGACCACGAACCAGCCCACCACGCTCGCGTGCAGCAGCACGAACGCCGTCAGGGCGCCGATGTCGACGACCGAGACCAGATGGTCGAGGCCGTCGTCCCGGCGCGCCGCCCACAGCGCGGCGATCATGGTCACGGTCGCCGAGACGAGCAGCGCCACCCGCGGCACGCCCCCGTCCGTACGGGCCAGGGCGTGCGGCAGGCGCCGGTCGCGGCCCATCGCGAACAGCAGCCGCCCGCCCGCCGCCTGCCCGGCGAGCGCCGCGAAGGCCGCGCCGATCGCCTTCGACACCGCGACCAGATCGTGCAGCCAGCCGCCGACCGCCGAGTCGACCGCGTCGTAGAAGGCCGAGCCCTGCTTCGCCGGATCGGCCGCCAGCTCCGCCGACGACAGCGGTTCGAGGAGCGCCACCAGCCAGGTCTGCGCCACGAACAGCACGCCGACCAGCACCAGGCAGAGCAGTACGGCCCTGGCCACCTGCCGGGACCCGCCGGTGACCTCCTCCGCGAAGGAGGCGATCGCGTCGAAGCCCAGGTAGGAGAGCACCGCCACCGACACCGCGCCCACCACGGCCGCCGCCGAGAACCCGGCGTCCCCGGTCAGCGGCGACCACCAGTCGCGCTGTGCACCGTCCCGTACGAGCACCACCACCGCCGACACCACGAAGACCAGCAGCACCACGATCTCCATCACCAGGACCGCGAAGCCGACCCGGGCGGCGGCCCGTACCCCCCAGAGATTGAGCAGGGTGGTCACCACGACGGCGATCGCGGTCCACACCCACCGGTGCACGGACGGCACCAGGGACTCCATCGCGATGCCCGCGAAGAGGTAGGCGACGGCAGGGATGAGGAGGTAGTCGAGCATCGCCATCCAGCCCGCGATGAAGCCCGGGCCCTCGCCGAGCGCGGTGCGCGCGTACGTGAAGACGGACCCGGCGCGCGGGGCGACCCGCACCATCTGGGCGTAGCTGAAGGCGGTGAAGCCCATGGCGACGGTGGCCACCACGTACACGAGTGCGACCGCGCCGTGCGATTTGGCGTCGAGGGTGCCGTAGACGCCGACGGGCGCCATCGGGGCGATGAACAGCAGCCCGTACACCACCAGATCCCGGAAACCGAGATTCCGTCGAAGCGACTCGTGGTCCGCGGGCCCCGGGTGTCCCGGGCGTCCCGGACCTCCGCCGGGCCGGTCGGGGCCGCCCGCGTCCGCCACCTGCGCATCTCCAGCCATGGCGTCAGTGTCGGCCACGGCGGCGGCCATCCCGCTGACCAAAACGCCGCCGGTTGCCGCCTGATGTCGCCCGATGCGTGGGCGCGTCCTCGGCCGGTGCCCCGGCCGAGGCCCGGCCGGGCGGGCACCGGCGCGGCCTTACGATGGGGACCATGACTGCGACGCCCGCCACCAACCGCCCGAAGCGTGTCCTGCTCGCCGCTCCCCGCGGCTACTGCGCGGGCGTGGACCGTGCCGTGATCGCCGTGGAGAAGGCCCTCGAACAGTACGGCGCCCCGATCTACGTCCGGCACGAGATCGTCCACAACAAGTACGTCGTGCAGACCCTGGAGCGGAAGGGCGCGATCTTCGTCGACCAGGCCACCGAGGTGCCGCCGGGCAACATCGTGATGTTCTCCGCGCACGGCGTCGCCCCGACCGTCCACGAGGAGGCCCGAGAGGGCCGGCTCAAGACGATCGACGCGACCTGCCCGCTGGTGACCAAGGTCCACAAGGAGGCCGTGCGGTTCGCCAACGAGGACTTCGACATCCTGCTCATCGGCCACGAGGGCCACGAGGAGGTCATCGGCACCTCCGGCGAGGCCCCCGACCACATCCAGCTGGTCGACGGCCCCGAGGACGTCGCCAAGGTCGAGGTCCGCGACCCGTCCCGGGTGGTGTGGCTGTCCCAGACCACGCTCTCGGTCGACGAGACGATGGAGACGGTGGACGCGCTGAAGGAGAAGTTCCCGCAGCTGATCTCCCCGCCGTCCGACGACATCTGCTACGCCACGCAGAACCGCCAGATCGCGATCAAGGAGCTGGCCGGCGAGTCCGAGCTGGTCATCGTGGTCGGCTCGAAGAACTCCTCCAACTCGCAGCGCATGGTCGACGTCGCCAAGCAGGCGGGCGCGCCCGCCGCGTACCTGGTGGACTTCGCCAGCGAGATCGACGAGAGCTGGCTGGAGGGCGTCACCAGCGTGGGCCTGTCCTCCGGCGCGTCCGTCCCGGACATCCTGGTGCAGGAGGTCCTGGAGTGGCTGTCGGAGCGCGGCTACGCCGACGTGGAGCTGGTGAAGACCGCCGACGAGTCGCTGACCTTCTCGCTGCCGAAGGAACTGCGCAACCGCGACCTGCGCGCGGAGGCGGCGGCGCTGCTGGCCGAGGGCGGCGCCGCGTAAGCGGTACGAGCGTGGCCCGGCGCCCGGGTGCCCGATAGCCGGGTGACGGAGGGCTCCGGCCCGTAACGTTGCGTCCATGAACGTCAACGTTTTCGGAGTGGACATCGGCGGTTCGGGCATCAAGGGCGCGCCCGTGGACCTGGAGATCGGCGACCTGGCGGAGCCCCGCCACAAGGTCCTCACCCCGCAGCCCGCGACCCCGGACGAGGTCGCGGACAGTGTGGTGGAGGTCGTCCAGCACTTCGGCTGGGCGGGCCCGGTCGGTGTCACCTTCCCCGGTGTGGTCACCGGCAGCACCGTCCGTACCGCCGCGAACGTCGACAAGAGCTGGGTCGGCGTGGACGCGGGCCGGCTGCTCGGCGACCGGCTCGGCGGACTGCCGGTGACCGTCCTGAACGACGCCGACGCGGCCGGGATCGCCGAGATGACCTTCGGCGCGGGGCGCGGCCGCCACGGCACCGTCATTCTGCTGACCCTCGGCACCGGCATCGGCTCGGCGGTCTTCGTGGACGGCCGGCTGGTGCCCAACACCGAGCTGGGCCACCTGGAGCTCAAGGGCCACGACGCCGAGAAGCGGGCGTCGTCGAAGGCGCGCGAGGACGAGGAGCTGAGCTGGGAGCACTGGGCGACCCGGCGGCTCCAGCGGTACATGGCACATGTCGAGATGCTGTTCTCGCCGGAGCTGTTCATCATCGGCGGTGGCGTGAGCCGGAAGGCCGACCGCTTCCTGCCGTACCTGGACGGCATCGAGGCCGAGATCGTCCCCGCGGAGCTGCAGAACAACGCGGGGATCGTGGGCGCGGCGATGGCGGCGCGGGCGGCCTCGTCCGCCGGTTAGCCGTCGGTTAGCCCCGTTCGGGGGCGGGCCGCCGGGTCGGCCGTACGGGCGGGGCCTCGGGGGCCTGAGCGGCGGCGGGCGCGGTGGCGGGGCGCTGGCGGCGGCCCATGTCGCGGATCTTGCGGACGCTGGCGATCAGACCGGCGACGAGGGTGCCGCCGTACAGCCAGCCCGCGTGCACGGCGAGCGCGGTGACCAGGGCCATCGCCTGGCCGCCGACCCCGCCCGTACCGCCGGAGATGGGCACGACGCCGACCGCGAAGGCGATGGGCACGCTGATCGGCGCGGTGACCAGGTCGGCGGTACGGACCCAGAGCGCGGTGAGCGCGCTGACCGGCAGGAACAGCAGCCCGTACGCGAGCGGCGAGCCGTCCAGGATCAGCAGGTCGAGCAGGCCGATCACCAGCATCACGGCGGACGCGAACAGTCCGGCGCCGAGCCCGGTGAGCCGGGGGTTGGGCAGCCTGCGCAGCGCCACCACGACGGGCGGCGCGGGCCGCTCGACCCGCGGCCGCCCGGGGCGGGGGCGGGCGGCGACCCGGTAGACGGCGGCGCCCTCGACGAGCGCGCCGGGGGCGCCGGGCGGGGTGACACCGGGCGGCGTCAACGGGGCCTGCGACCGGCCCGCGGCGGGACGGCGGGGCTGCGGCTTGCGTGTTCTGTGCTGCTCCACCCCACCAACGTAGGTCGGGAAGGGCGGATAACCGGGTGCGGGACACGCCCTTTGGGTGACCTTGGCGCGAAGAGGCCCGTCTTGGCCCGGTGCGGGGCTACCAGCGCTTGGGCGGCGGGTGCCTGGGCGGTGGGCTTGGCGGCGGCCCGTAAACTGGGGGATCGACCCACCGTCCCCATCATCCGTATCTAGGGAAGTCGCCACCGTGTCGCTCACGATCGGAATCGTCGGCCTGCCGAATGTCGGCAAGTCGACCCTGTTCAACGCCCTGACCAAGAACGACGTGCTGGCGGCCAACTACCCGTTCGCCACGATCGAGCCCAACGTCGGCGTCGTCGGCGTGCCGGACCCGCGCCTGGACAAGCTCGCGGAGATCTTCGGCTCGCAGCGGATCCTCCCGGCGACCGTCGACTTCGTCGACATCGCGGGCATCGTGCGCGGCGCGAGCGAGGGCGAGGGCCTGGGCAACAAGTTCCTCGCGAACATCCGCGAGTCGGACGCGATCTGCCAGGTCATCCGGGCCTTCAAGGACGAGAACGTCGTGCACGTCGACGGCAAGGTCTCGCCGAAGGACGACATCGAGACGATCAACACCGAGCTGATCCTCGCCGACCTCCAGACCATCGAGAAGGTCCTGCCGCGCCTCCAGAAGGAGATGCGGATCAAGAAGGACACGGCGCCGAAGGTCGCCGCGGTCGAGGCCGCCCAGGCGATCCTGGAGAAGGGCGACACCCTCTTCTCGCAGGGCATCGTCCAGGGCTCGGAGAAGGCGGAGCTGCTGCACGACCTCCACCTGCTCACCACCAAGCCCTTCCTCTACGTCTTCAACGTCGACGAGGACGAGCTGACGGACGACGCCTTCAAGGCCGAGCAGAGCGCCCTGGTCGCCCCGGCCGAGGCGATCTTCCTGAACGCCAAGCTGGAGCAGGACCTCGCGGAGCTGGACGACGAGGACGCCATGGAGCTCCTCCAGTCCGTCGGCGCGGAGGAGCCCGGCCTGGCCACCCTGGCCCGCGTCGGCTTCAACACCCTCGGCCTCCAGACCTACCTGACGGCCGGCCCGAAGGAATCCCGCGCCTGGACGATCAAGCAGGGCGCGACGGCCCCGGAGGCGGCCGGTGTGATCCACACCGACTTCCAGAAGGGCTTCATCAAGGCCGAGGTCATCTCCTTCGCGGACCTGGTCGAAACGGGCTCGGTGGCGGACGCCCGCGCGGCGGGCAAGGCCCGCATGGAGGGCAAGGAGTACGTGATGCAGGACGGCGACGTGGTGGAGTTCAGGTTTAACGTCTAATTCGCTCGACGAAAGGCCGTCTGACCTGTGGTGGAGCGGGTTGGGCGGCCTTTGCGGTCCGTTCAGAGTCCGCATCGTGCTGGATGTGTCCGGCACGCAGGGGAGCGGTTACGCCGCTTTGTCGACCTACGGCTGGGCATCGGCTGACTGGTCCGCGTACGCATTGCCGACGGCGGCCCGGGTCTGCTCCTCGGAGTCGGGCCACAGGTGGGTGTAGAGCGGCACCTCGACCGTGTCCGCCACGCCCACAGCCACCGGCCACAGCAGTGGCCACGAGGCCCGAAGAGCGCAGTCGACACCGTTGACCCCGGGTGTCCCCTCCCCGCCACACGCGTCGGGGAGGGGACACCCGGGCGATTCAACGGCCAGCCGTCTGTCAGCTACACAGCTGCTCACGTTGATTTCCCACGCGCTCCGGTGGACAGGTGCGTGGCTCCGGTCAGCCCGCACTCAGGTGAGGCCGATCGCCGGACCACGATTCAAGAGCCGTTCCATTCTTCTCTGGGCAGTGCGTGCCATAGGTCGAGCCAGTCGTGGAGCAGGAAGAGGGGGCGGGTCAGGACGACGTCGTCGGCCCGCTGGGAGCGGATTGCCAGGCCGAGGTCGGTGAAGACCGGATCGCCGGCGACGCTGTACGCCAGGCTGTCAGGCCGTGTGGTGCGGTGGAGGAGCCAGTCCTCCACGTGGGAAGGTGCGCAGCCGGTCAGCGGGGCCGCTTCCAGTCTCACCTGGGGGCCGGTGAGAGCGTCTGCGGCGACGCACCCCAGGCGGCCGTCGTGAAAGAGGGCCCTGATCCCGATCTCCGTGAAGTCGGCGTAGTTGAGCTGCTGGTCTTCGCCGTGGTGGGAGTAGGACGAGACGGCCGGTTCTTCGCCGAGCGCACGGGTGATCTCTTCCAGGGTCATGCCGAAGTGCAGGGGGCCGACTCCTATGTACGGTGTGAAGGTCCACTCGGCGCGCTCCTCCTCCCGGGCGATCCGCCACTGGCCGCGGTACCCCGCCTCGCTCCCCGGGGCCGCCACGGGCGGCTCGGGTGCCGGCTCGTGCAGGGCGGCCGGTATGGGCGCGGTCCGGTGCTCACGTCGGCGGCCGAGTCGTTCCGGCGCCGCGGTGTCCTCGGGTTGCTCTTCCAGCCAGCGGATCGCCTGCTCCTGCCCCTTGCCGCTGAACGGGTCCTCCGCCAACTCGCCTGCCCGGTCCAGGGCCGCGCGGCGCTCCTCCTCGGCAGCGGCGAGACTGGTGACGTCCTCACCCCAGGCAGCCAGCCGTTCCCGGGCGATCCACCGGTGGTACGAGTCCGCGCTCACGGCAAGGACCTTGCGAACTGTGGGCGCGTACCGGGGCACGGAGGGGGCGAGGGCGGGGTCGGCCAGGAGCAGGGCGGTGGCCGCGAGCGCGGCCTCCCTCACCAGTGGATCGTCGGCGTCGCAGAAACCGGCGATGCGGTCGTGAAGTACTGGCCTCGCCGCACGAGCGGCAGCCAGATCCTGCGCCGTGCCGACGCCGTCCTCGACGTCCAGGCGGGCGATGTCGGCGAACGAAGCCAGCCAGTTCAGCAGCTCGGTGCGAAGCGACCGCCGACCGGCCCTGCGCTCCCACCGGCCCTCGGCGAGGGTGCGCGGATCGTCGAGAAGACAGGCGAGGACCAAGGCTGCCGGAGCGGTTGCCGGAAACACCTGCTCCCGATTGAGGAGCAGCCGATACAGATCCCCCACCGCCCGCCCCCGGCGGGCCGGGTCGGTGGCGAGCACAGCGCCGAGGATGTCCGGAGTGTCAGGCACACTGTGCCGGCCCGTACAGACGTGCGGCAGCTGTTCCCAGGAGGTGCCTGCGAGCCATGCCTGCGCTCTGGGTGGCCAGGAGCCGGCGGGAGCACCAGAAAGGTCTGGGGTCATCTCGTTGATCACGACCGCAGTGTTCCAGCCGACTCCGACATCGGCAGCGCCGATACGTGCCACAGACCGCAGACGGCTCACGCGCGAGCAACACTCTGATGCCCTGATGCCCCGCTGCTCGTGTTAGCGAGGGCATCAGTCGTCAGGCGGCGCGGGCTGCGGATAACTGCGCGACCCACCTCGTGACCTCGGTCAGGTGCTCGGGCTGTAGACCGAGGCGCGGGTCGGGCTGAATGAGGAGGGTCGCCGTTCCCTTGGCAGTGCGCTCCGCCGCCCAGGCGTGGTCGAGACCGGTGAAGTCGTCGTCGATCCAGACGGCGGGCGCGTCGCCCAGCCAGGCGTCGACGTGGTCGCGCTTCCACAGGTAGCCGTTGGGGTGACTGGTGGTGATCTGCGGACGCGGCAGCTCGACGTACGGCAGCGTCGGGAGGCCCAGGAGGGGCCCGATGAGGGTGGTGGCGTCCTGCCGCCAACTGGTGCACCAGACGGGGGTGACCAGGCCGGTGCGGATCACGTCCATGAGCATGGGGCCGTGGTCGGGGTTGAGCCAGACGGTGACTGGGTTGTCGGCGCTGCGACCGGCGGGGACAACGTCGTGGCGGGCGTGCGTGGCCGGGGGCGAGCCGTGCTGGCCAGGGAAGGGTATGAGGACGCCGTCGATGTCGAGAAGCAGGTAGGGCGGGCGCATCGGTTCCTCCAGGGGAAGCCGGGGCGAATGACTGGTCAGAGCTTGCGGGCACGGATCAGCAGGGTGGTGGGCCAGTGGCCCATGCGGGGGTCGTGGAACTCCTGGGCCGAGGTAAGCCAGAAGCCCGCCCGGCTGAGGTGCCTCTCCCAGCGGTCGGTGTCGAACTCCCAGCGGGCGATGGGGAGCCGGGTGCGGTCGGGGAGGGTGACGTAGTCGCGGCGAGGCCGGTCGTCGCCGGAAGGGCTTCGGCCGCCACGCTGCGGGTGGGGGACGGAAAAGGCGAGCACTCGTCCAGGCGTAAGGCGCTGGGCGATGGCCGGGAGCAGGAGCTCGGGAGCGACGAGACCGATGGCCCCGAAGACGGAGTAGATCGCGTCGAACTGCTCGTCGGAGGCGTGCAGGTAGTGCAGGGCGTGGCTGGCGACGAAGGTGAGGTTGTTCAGCCGTCCGTAGTGGGAGCGGGCGCGGCGGACCTGGAGGCCGACCAGGTCGGCGCCGGTGACGTGGGCGCCGTGGCGGGTGGCGAGGTGGGCGGCGTTGTGGCCGGGGCCGCAGCCGAGTTCCAGGAGTCGCTTGCCGCGCAGGTCAGGGCCGAGGATCTCGGCGCCAGGTCCCTGGCCGGGCCGGGTCGTCCACTCCATCCGGGCGGGTACGGACAGGGGTTCGGCGAGTCCGGCGGCGGTGCGTTGGAGGGCGTGGGCGTGCCAGGGGGATGCCTGGGCGAGCACGTCAGATCTCCAGGAGGTGGAGGACGTCGGTGAGGTGGCGGCGGACGGCCTTGATGTAGGCGGGGTCGGTGGCCGGGTCGTTGATCCAGCGGACGGCCTGCTCCATGAACCACTCGACGGCCCACATGCGGTGCCAGCCCAGGGCCCAGTGTTCGGCGGTGAGCCCGCCGCGCGGGGCGAGGGCGTCGGGGGTGCCGCCGGCGGTGACGTACTGCTCCAGGAAGACGCGGAGGCGGATGGGGTGCGGGGGCTCGATGGTGCCGTGCCAGCTGGCGAGGTCGAGCAGGCCGGGGCCGGTGAAGGCGCGGGCGAAGTCGAGCAGCCGCCAGCCGTGCTCGCCGATGTGGAGGCTGGTGGGGTGGAACTCGGAGTGCACCCATCCGAACGGTTCCAGCGTCGCTCCAGTCGAGCGGGCTTCGGCGGCCTGGGCGATCCGGTCAAGCGCGTCCTCGACGTCGTCGGCGTCCTGCCACCGGTCGGCCTTGCGCAGCCGTTCGAGGTGTTCCAGCGCCCGGACCGGAAGTGCGCGCAGCCGGTCCTGGTCGAGGACGGGCAACGGCGGAGCCGTACGGGTGCCGTGCAGGACCACGGCCGCGGCGACGCCGTCAAGGTCGTCGGCCTCGCGGACGGACGGTCCAAGGTCCTCCATGAGCACGCCGAGCCAGCCGTCCAGGACGGCGGAGGCGTGGACCTGGGGGACGGGGACGCCGAGGGTGTGGGCCAGGTGGAGGGCCTGGTCCTCGCTGTCGAACGGCTTCTTGGCGTACTTGAAGATGGCTGTGGTGCCGTCGGGGAAGGTCACGCGCTCGACGCCGGACATGGACCACACGCGTACCACCTCCCGTACGGCGGTGGTCTGCCCGGTCGCGGTGAGCAGGTTGTCGAGGAGTTCGGCGCTGGGGTTCGTGGGCACGTGGGGGCTCCGGGGAGGGGTGGTGGCGTCCGGGGCGGGCGAGGGGTGTTGGCCCGCCCCGGAGCCTGATCGGGTGGTGGTTACGCGGCGGGGTTCACGCGGTGGGCGTAGACCTGCTCGATCCAGCCCGCCTTGAAGGCCGTGAGGTCGTCGCGGAAGTTCGCCATCGAGGCACCGTAGGGCGCGACCACGCCGCCGGACTGGTCCGGCACGGACTGGCAGCCGTGCACGAGCCGGCCGCCGAGGGCGGCGTGGGCCTTGATGGACTCGATCCGGCGGTGCTCGTTGAACCAGCCGCCGTGGTAGACCTCGTCGAGCATCCCGCCCATCTCGTCGTCCAGGTCGAAGACGACGGAGGTGGCGGCGGGGAAGAACCAGCACGGTCCGACGTTGGAGATGTGCCCGTCGAGCTCGACCTTGTTGAGCGCCATGAGCGTGGCGGCCTCGCGGAGCATCCGCAGGTGGTCGGCGGTGATCTGCGGGAGGCCGAGGCCGGCCAGGTGCTCGTCGCGGAAGAGGTAGGCGTACACCTCGTACGCGGTGGCCACGACGCGGGCGGCGTCGGAGGTGGAGTTGCTGCGCTGCTTGATGAAGTCGAGCGCGAGCTGCTCGACCGCGCTCTCGGTCGTCTCGTACACGTCCAGGAGCTGGGACTTGACCAGCTCCCAGTCGGCGACGAGCCAGGTGTTGGACTCGAAGCGGAAGAAGTACTGGGCCGGGTCGATCGTGATGCGTCGGCCGTCGACCTGGATGCCGGGCAGGCGGCTCCAGCGCGGGTCGAACGCCTCGGGCAGTTCGACCGTGATGGCCGTGGTGTCGATGGTGGTCACCGTGTCTCCGTCTCTGATCGGCCGGGTTCGGGCACAGGAATGCCCGAGCCCGGTGTGGTCGTACGGAACTTCGGGGTGCCGCCCGGACCAAGGGGGAGCCTGGATCACGGTCGTGCCGTTCCGGGCGGCTGCTGATAAGTGAACCGGTGGTCACGCTGAGTGGGTACGGTGGAAGGCAGTTGAAGCGGTATACGCGGTTTACAGCTCCAGGGCGGAGGCGATCGTGGCGGCGCAGAGAGAACCCAACTCCCGTCTGCGCGACGTCATCGCGGCGGTCGACTGCACCTACGAGGCCCTCGCCAGAGACGTGCGGCGCATCGCCGCAGAGAACGGCGAGATCCTCCAGACCAACAAGTCGGCCATCTCGCACTGGGCGAACGGCACCCGCGCCCCGTCCGGCCGGGTAGGTCAGTACCTGTCCGAGGCGCTGTCCCGCCGAGCGGGACGCACGATCACCCAGACCGAGGTCGGCCTCCAGACCGGCGATGACGAAGCGTCGGCGGAAGCCGACCCCGTCCTCGCGGCTACCGACCTGGGCCGGGCCGACGTCGAGCGCCGCCGCTTCCTCGCCATCGCGGCCTTCACCACAGCCGGCGTCGCCATGCCACTCGGATACGACCACGAAGCCACCGCCCGCATGCTCCGCGCCCGCACCGGCACGTCCCTGGTTGGCGCGGAGGACGTGGACGTCGTACGGCAGATCACCGCGGCCTTCAGCGCGGCCGACGAGCGCCTCGGCGGCGGGCACGGCCTGACCACCGTCACCGCGTACCTCGCCGACACAGCCGCCCCCATGCTGCACGGGCGCTTCCCCAGCGAAGGCTTACGCCGGGCCGCCTTCGGCGCCGTCGCCGAACTCGCCTACCTCGCAGGGTGGAAGCACCACGACCTCGGCCAGGAAGGCGCCGCCCAGCGCTACTACCAGGTCGGCTACAAACTCGCCTGCGAAGCCGACCCCCACGGCCACGCCGCCTGGATGATGCGCGCCCTCGCCCACCAGGCCCTCAGCCTCAAGCAGCCCCACCACTGCGTCGACCTCGTCGAAGGCGCCCTACGCACAGGTCTCGGCCACGTCGACGGCCAGACCGAGGCACTTCTCCACATCACCCACGCCCGCGCCTACGCAGCCACGAACGAGAACCCGTCGGCCGCACGCGCCCTGCTCGCTGCCGAGGACGCCCTCCTACGGGACGATGGCCCTCAGCCCAGCTACTCCCGTGTGAGCGGACCGGCCGCCGGCACCGTCGCCAGCCACACCGCCCGCACCCTCACCGACCTTGCCGACCACGTCGGCACCGAACAGCAGCACCGAGACGCCCTCACCCGCTGGGACCCCGAGAAGTACAAGCGCGTCCATGCCCTCACCCACGCCGACCTCGGCGACAGCCTCGCCGCCCAGGCCCGCGCCGACGAAGCCGTCGCCGCCTGGTCCCAGGCCCTTGTCCTCATGGAGGGCATGACCTCCGACCGCACGCGCAAGGCGATCGCCTCGATCCGCTCCACCCTCGCGGTCTACCAGCGCCGCCGCGTTCCCGGCGCTGCCGATCTCGCCCGCCGCGCCCGCGAGGCCCTCGCCTAACATGCCCAACAACCCGCCCGACGAAGGGAACACCGTGGCCCAGCAGACCGACGACCAGCCGAGGGCCCTAAAGCCTGCGCTCGAATCCATGACCCTGCTGGTCGCGGCCGTCATCGTCCACGACAAGGCCACCAACCGCGTCGTCCTCCTCCAGCGCAGCGAGAACGCGAAGTTCGCCCAGGGGATGTGGGACCTGCCCGTCGGCAAGAGCGAACCGGGCGAGCCCATCACGGAGACCGCGGTCCGCGAGCTCTACGAGGAGACGGGCCTCGTGGTGAAGCCCGAGTCCCTCAAGGTTGCCCACATCATCCACGGTGCCTGGGGCGTTGAAGCCCCCAACGGTTTCCTCACGGTCGTCTTCGCCGCCCACGACTGGACGGGCGAGCCCGAAAACCGCGAACCGCGCAAGCACTCCCAGGTCCGATGGGTCGACACCAGTACTATCCCCGGCACCTTCGTTGACACCACGGCCAGCGCGCTGGAGAAATACTTGTCAAGCGGCCAGGATATTTCCTTGCAGGGGTGGGAGTGACTTCCTTGAAGGTCTTCGAAGGTGGGAGGAAGGAATGGATTTCGGCGGATGGTTAGCGACGGTGAAGAAAGGTCGCGATTCATTCGCGATGCATATGATGCAGTGCCTGCGATTGGGCACGGTCGGCGTTGGTACGACCTCCCCTACAAGGGGCTCTCAGCTCTTTCGGGGTCGCGACTGGGGCGACGATTCCCTCTTTCTTGGCGTCAAGCGCTAAATTTCGGTGTCAATTACCTGATTCCGTTCGACGAGCACAGGCGGAATATCGCATGGAGCCTGGATGACTCGTCGAGAAATCTGGAAGTACCGGATGCGGAAGTTGTCGAAATCCCAGCCGTTTGGTTGGTGGAATTCTTCCCGCCAAGTGAATTTGAGAGACTGAAGACCTCTCTGGAGCGGAATTCTTGGGATCGCCGCCGGGTCTGGAGCGGGATCGGGCAAGGTAATCAGGAGCATCTGGAGAGATCTCGGGGAAATTCAGGCGGCTCCTGGTGGCGTCTGGGTGAAGTGCACTCTGCCAATGCGTCGTGGTATCACCCGGATGGTGTGACACGAAAACTTCCATGGCAGTTTTCATCCATCGGGCTGACAGCGATCCAGATTGGAGGTGGGTTGACAGCAGTTGTTGCCTTCTTTCGGATGTCATCCGCAGGGGCTGCATGTGTTAACTCGGTTTGGCAAGGACCTCATGAGCCGCGGATGGTGATGAGGCCGGGGCGTCCTCGGGCTGAGAATCGACTTTCGGCTGGCCTCGGCGTCACTCAACAGGAAAGGGCGTCACTGCACGGTGCGGCGCGAGCCTGGCTTGCGGAGCACTGTCCAGGTTGGTTCGAAGCCAAGAGTGTGCCCCAGCCGGCCATCGACCTTGTCTTGCTGAGGGAGTTTGATCCGACAGACCCGCAGGCGGATGCATCTCAACTGAGAGACCCATTGAGGGCGCTAGGGGTAACAAGAAGTGAATTTAGGCATTGGGTGTCAGAGGATTTTCCTCGAATGCTCCTGGAGCCGGTGGATGAGAGCTTGTGCCCTGCTCTGAAAAATTGCTATGCACTCTGGGGTAGCGTTCCTCAAATTACGTCTGCAATCGGGGACCTCCAATTTTACGGAGGGGCGAATCCTGCTGGGCTTGCCGGGTATGTGGCAATGCGTATAAACGGTCTCGCCGTCCTGTTGGGTGTCTCGCACATGATCGATTCCAAGTCGCAGGAACGTGCTTCTCTGCGAGACCGTGCCCGTAATCGGCATGGGAGATTTTCAGGCAAGAGACTTGCATCGCTGCGGGATGATTTTCTATCTGCGAGTCTTGACCTGGCAAGCGTCGAGCGAGATGTACGCTTGCGAAATGCGTCGCATTCCTCCTTTGATGAGGAGGCTGAGTTGGTGATAAAAGACTCCCCCGCCATCGAGGAGCGCCTCCGACTTGCTGGGCGTGATGCGAGAGAGCCGCAAGGTCTCAATGCGCTGATCAGAAGCAATCAGGAAAATCGGCTCGCCGGGCTACTTGAGGCTGGCAAGGGGTACCGAGAAATCCTGGCTGCAGTCGCATCGATGGGTGCTTCAATCGACACGTTCAGAATGGGGCGGATTGCCCTGTTCGTTGCGGCAGTATCGCTCCTCGTCTCTGCTGTCGCATTGTCTCTCGCTGGCTATAGCGAAGAAACTGTATTCGGCCGCTTGTGGCAGTATGTAACAGGGTAATTGCGCGCCCGGGCGGAGTCGCAGCGTGCTGGATGAGTCCGGCATGGCCGGCCGAGAGGCGGGCTGCTGCTAGGACCTTGAGGTCTGGCTGGCAGACGACGTCGTGTGCCAGGGTGGCGGGCATGGATTGGCAGTCTGCGAGCCCGGAACTCTGGGCGTTCCTGGAGTCACTGCACCGTGGCGAGATCCTGTCCGGCACCGTCGCGGCGATCGAACGGTTCGGGGTCTTCGTAGCCCTGGACGACGGGCCTGCCCATCCCACCCTGCCCGGGGTCGGGTTCATTGTCATCCCCGAACTGTCCTGGCGGCACATCGATGCTCCCGCCGATGTCGTTCAGGTCGGGCAGCGTGTTTCGTGCGAGTTCCTCCAGTTCGACACCTTCAACGCGGAGGCCAGACTGTCCTTGAAGGCACTCCAGCCCGACCCCCTTCATGCCTTCGCCGACCGCACCGTGGTCGGCCAAGAGCTGCGCGGGACGGTCCAGAAGGTGTTGCTTCCCCTCGGTATCTTCGTAGACCTCGGAGACGGAGTTATCGGGCTGGTCCCCCTCAGAGAAGTCCACGGCCGGCCTGCGGCAAGTCCAGGAGCAGACTTTGAGGTCGGGGAGGAGATCGCCGTCGTCGTCACGGAAACCGATCGACCAACCCGACGGGTGTTCCTCTCCAGGCCAGAGAGCGCACGACAAGCAGGCGACGCCATATTGCCCATGTGACCGCCCCCGTTCCTCAGTTGGTGAGGCCCTACGCTCACGTAGCTACGACAGAAAGGACAAGTAGCTCTCTGTCACTGATGCGGGGCCGGGTTGTCATAGGATTCCTTGTTCTCGTCCCTAGCCGGCGGATGCTCCAGGACGTCTCCGGCGAAGCGGGTGGGCGGCGATCACCAGTCACGGATGGAGTCCACGCCTTCGATTAGCGCCGTGCGAGCGGCGGTCAGGTCGCGCCCGGCAGCTGTCTGCACCTCGTCCACCAGGAAGTCCAGAGCGTCGAACAGCTCTTCACGTTCCACGGTCTCGATGAAGTGCAAGCGGCTGTCCAGCGCATTGAGGGCGGCTCCGAAGGCGCGCCCGATCTCCGCGATGTTGCCATGGTGTTCGCCGCCGGTGACCTCGGCGAGGAAGGCGTCTCGGGTGGCCTTGTACTGGGCGGCGGCCTTGCGGTACCCGGTGCGGGGTATGTGCTCGCGGCCGTCCCAGTCGCGGAGCGGGTTGGTGGCGTTGGCAGCGACCCACTCCGGCTTGCGAGCACCGCGGACGTCGAGCTGCACGCCGTGTCGTACATGGGGACGCCAGGTCTTGCGCGTCGCGGCCGCGTAGTCGGCCGGAATGCCGTCCAGCCACACCTCTTCCACCCCTGGGACATGGCGCGGCAGTAGACAGTCGGACGCGTCCATCCCGAACAGCTCTCGGATCGTGAGCCCTTGCAGCAGCGGCAGCCGGTTCAGGGCGGCCGCCGACGTGAGCGTGCCCAGGTTCCCCGACAGCGACAAGCGCGTCAGATCCGGGAAGTCGGCGACGAGGCGGGCGCAGTCGAGCCGGGTGATCCCGTGGACGGTGAGGTGCTTGACGCCCGCCCGCAGCGTGCTGCGAGTGTGTTCGGCGGCCAGTTCCTGGGCTGTGCACGTCAGTGCGTACGGGGCATTCCAATCCTCGCGGCTGCCGCTGTCCCAGTGTCGCTGCCGGGCCAGTTGTTCGCCTCGCCCCCAAACCGAGGCGTAGGCGTACGAGGGTTCGGTCACCAGCGGGGCCAGGGAGCCGATCACCCTGAAGCTCCTCGGAAGGACCCACGCGTGGTTGCAGTGCGAGAGCGTGCCGCCCCAGCTGTGGTGCGTGAGCCGGAGCGGCTGCACGTTGCCCAGGTTGGCTGCGGCCGAAGGCTCGGGCCCGGACCAGTCCAGTTCGAGGACCGCAGCGCACTTTGCCGAGGCGTCGATGCCGGTGACCTGCGAGGCGGTCCAGGCACCGAGTGCCTCGGAGTACACCGCGACGACGTCGCCGACGGCGAGCGGCCTCGGTGGCTGGTCTCCTGTCATGCCCGGATGCTAGCGGCCTGCGTCCGACCCGCTGCATCCGAGGGACGGTCTCGCTGGTCACGGGCGGTTGCGGTGCCCGCAGCAGGGACAGGCGTAGCCCCGGGCAGTCCGCAGCCAGTCCGCAGGACACCCGTAAACAGCCATCTGGAGCCAACGCACGTCAACAAGGAAATCCCAGGTCAAAGCCCTGAATGGGGCTCCGTCGCAGGTCAGGATCAGTCCGCAGACATTCCGCTTTAACGTGTGACCGCAGCGTTACTGCAAGGCAGCTCCTTCGTCGTGTTCGCGGAGGACAGGGGGCCGGCCTTCAGGGAGCCGGCCCCCCTGCTGTTTCCCGTGCCGGGACGGTGCCGGGAATCCTGCTCCTCGGACCTCTGCGTTCGTATCGCCGTTTCTCGTAGCTGTGCGCAAGGGGACTGGGGCGGGCGGGCGCTCCCCTGCCGCGGTGTGCGACGAAGGGGAGCCTCGGAGAGCTGACTGTCTACCGGATCAGATCCTGTTCTCGTCGTCCTCGTCCCATGGGCTGGGTTCGGCGGGCCGGTGCGGGCTGTGCGACGGGTCCCAGAAGTGGGGAGACGGGGTGTCCTCCTCGCTCGTCTCCCACCGACCCCGGCCCCGGTCCCCGGCGTTCGCGCTGCCCTCCGCCGTCCTCGGTGTGAACGTGGTCGCACCAGGGGCCACGTCCGGGTCGGTGAACGGCGGGCCCTCGGGGGCCGGTGAGCGGGGCGGCCAGGGGCCAGTGGTGTTCCCCTCGCCCGAAGGGTCGTCCTCCTGGCTCTCGTCGGGAGCCAGGCCAAAGGCCTGCCTGATCTCGTCGGCGGCTTCGTCCAGCCCCTCTGTTTTCAAGAACCTCATCACGCGGTGCGCGAGCACCGTGTACCCGTCCATGTCCGGCTTCAGGCCCGCCTCCGTCAGCAGCAGACGCAGTCGATCCGAGACCCCTACTTCCTCCTCGCGGTCGAAAACCTCTCCTCCGTGGTCGTCCCCGTCCCACAGCGGGCCCCCGACGGTCGCTTCGTTCCGTGCGCCCACGGGCGGGACGAGCAGGTGGCGGAAGAGCTCGGGCACTTCCTCGTCGTTGGCCGCCGCCGCGACCTGGGCGAGCGGGCCGATCATGTCGACCGCCTTCTCGATTTCGTTCTCGTGGCGGGCGAGCCACCACACCACCGCGCTGCCCGCGCTCTTGAGCACGTCGTCACCGAGGTAGCGCCGCTTGTTGCGCTCGTGCTGACGCTCGTACTCCCAGATCTCCTCGTCCTTGCGGAGGTCGTTCAGCTTCTGTAGGCGTTCGCGGTCGGCGGGGGCGAGGGTCAGCGTCACATCGGCCGCCATGGCCTTCACCCGTCCGCTCAGGTCCGGGAGCGGGACGCCCAGCTGCCCCTCCAAGAGGTACCGTGCGAAGCTTGCCCGGCCTGGTTCCTCGTGACGGACGACCTCCAGGGCCCGGCTGACGAGCGAGGACACGGCGAGGGCTGAGGAGGCGCTGTCGGTCTGGCCGGCATGGTCGGGGACCGGCCTCCACCACACGGTGGCGGAGAAGAGGAAGTCGTAGCCGTTCGTCGCGCTCGGCAGCGCCGCGTCGATCACCCGCGCCTCCTGGTACGGCTGTTCCGTCGGCACCGCGGGCGGCTCGGGTTCCCCGGGCTCGTACGGGTCGGCGGACGTGTGGCCACCGCTGAGGACCGTCATCACGAGCAGCAGGGAACCGGAGGTCGTGACCATGGACATAAAGCCCCACAACCACGCCGACCAGTCCAGGAAGTGTCCGAGCACAGCCGGTGCAAGGCCGCAGAGAGCGACGAACAGCAGGCTGGGAAAACGGTGTTTCATCGTTCCTCTTCCGTGGTCCGTGGTTCGGCGTCCGCACGCTCCGTACTCTCTGTGCGGGCGTACTGCGCTTGGTCGATGTGCTGCCAGAAGAGAGTGGCGACGGCCGCCCGGGACGGGTGGCGCGCAGACCGTGCCCAGCCGCAGGCGATGACGTAGAGGCGGTGAAGAGCGGCCGTGCGGCCGCGCGTCGCCCCGACCATCACGTCCAGCGCCATCTCTTGCGTACGGTCGTCCGCCACGGCGTCCAGCCAACTGCTCACCAGCGGGTTCCAGAGTTCCGTCGGCGGTTGGGAGAACACCGTCATCCAGCCCAGGAACAGGTCCGACCAGCGAGGCGGGTCCGGTGCTCGGTTG
Source organism: Streptomyces sp. NPDC090025 (assembly GCF_044748125.1). NCBI lineage: Bacteria > Bacillati > Actinomycetota > Actinomycetes > Kitasatosporales > Streptomycetaceae > Streptomyces > Streptomyces sp. NPDC090025. The sequence goes on from NZ_JBIVFL010000001.1 coordinate 966,718, forward strand.
CTCCTCAACAGCTCTGCGAGCAGGTGAAGATGGGGATTTTCCCCGGATGGTTCCTGACGCGCACGGTCCCGCAGGCGGTCGAGCAGCAGTCGGTAGAGGCGACGGTCGCGGCCGACGAGGTCGAGAAGCGCTTCCCGGGCCTCGTGCGCTGTCTCTCCCTTCCGTGCGGCGAGGTGGTGGAGGCGCACCACTGCTTGTTCTGGGTGCGTCGTGCCGAGGCTCTGGTGACAGGCGGTCGTCAGGACATGGGCCAGGCCGTCGGACAAGGAGCCGGACCTCGTGACGCACTCGTACATCCGCCTGCGGAACCATCCCCCGAACTCCTCATGGCGGAGACCGAGTTCGAGGGCCGTCGCGGCTCGCGGATCGCCGGACGCTCTGGCCGCGCGATTCGCCCAGCGCACCACGAGGCCGAAGAGGTGGTCGGGCCTCCCGACGGCCAGAGACCGCTCGCCGAAGCGGACGACGATGTCCACTTGATCGTCGGCGGTCAGGCCGTCCAGCCCGGCGGCGCAGTCGATCCAGTCCCTGAGGTCGTCGCGTACCCCGGGGAAGTTCGTCCAGAAGTACGTCCGGACCGCGTCGGCGTACGCCAGCCGCTCGAAGCGGAGTCGTCTGTCCGGCGCCCGCTCGATCCCGAGCACTTTCAACCGCTCCCCGAAGTCCGTCTGCGCGAACTCGGAGGTCACCTCCTCCTTGTGCCCCACCTGCTTCATCAGGCCCTGCCATGCCTCGTAGACGGTGTCAGCGCGAGCCCCCTCGAACACCGCCGCCGCGAGCAGCAGGGCCCGCTCGGGCGCGGTGCGGACCGCGACCATCTGCCGACCCACTTCATCGGCGCGGTCGGTCACCGCGTGTATCGCCTGGTCGAGCCATCCCGCGAAGTCGGATCCGAACCGGCCACTGTCGCGGGCGGCCTTCACGAGCCCCGCGAGCCGTGCCAGTTCCCGCATGGGGGAGCGGTCGCACAGGCGCTGGAGGTCGACGCTCCTCAGATCCGCAGGGTGGAAGGCCATCCGGTCCATGCGGAGGTACCGGGTGACGACAGCGACGCCCCGGGGACGCTCCAGCCTCACCCTGTACGGTTCGAAGTCCGGCGCATGGGCGTGCTCCATGACCGACGGCAGGACGACGACCATGTGGGCCCCCGCCTCCTGGACTTTCGACCGGTGCGCGGCCAGACGGTGCTGGGCCCTGGCGTACTCCTCTTCGCCGGTGATCCCGGAGAGGTCGAGAAGGAAGCGGTCCCCCTCACCGGGGGTGAGTGGCTTGTCGTTCCTGTTCTCGTCCTTGGCCGTGGCGGGAAGCTCCTCGACCCGGACCCTTTCCTCGTCGGTGCTCCTGTCCTCACCGAACCCGTGCAGCAGCATGATCGCCGCGGCACGGCGGCCGCTGCCAGGCGGTCCCTCCAGCAGCACCACCGACCCCGGTTTCTCCAGGTGGTCGGCGGCGATGCGGTAGCCCCTGGGGGGAACGAACCGGTTGGCCAGGCGCACCCGGTCCTCGCGGGCGATCCGGAGGGACTCGATTCCTTTGCGGGTCATCCAGTCCGTGGCGGCGCCGTAGAAGACGTACTGGGGCCCCTCGCCGTTGTTCACCGGGCCGCGCGGATCGTTGACGGTGACGCGGTCCTGCTCGGTCATCGCCCGTCGTCCGAGCGCCGGCGCTCGCGCTCGAAGCGCTGGTGGACCGTACCGCTGTTGTCGCCGGCGGTGAACTGGACCCCGGTGTTGTCGCCCTCGAAGTGAGGTGCGTTGTACTGGTGGCCCCGGCCGGTGTTCACGGGCCCCTGCGGCTCGTTGACGAAGGTGCCGAACATGTCTCCGTTGAGGTTTCCGATGCCGCCGCGCACGCGCTGTTCGACGTCACGCGTCCGCATCCTGATGTGCCCGGTGTCCCGGGCCGACTTCTCGCGTGACTTCGCCTCCGTCCGCTCCCGCGCCGCACGGCCTTCGCGGTCCGCCCTGCTCAGCTCGGGCAGCAGCCGGGCGAGGGTGTCCCCGAGCGTCGTCAGGTCCGACTCGGCGTTGCGGTGGTCGAACCGCCTGTACTGGAAGTCCGCCAGCTCCAGCAGATCGTCAGGAAGGACGGTGCGGTCGATCCGCGTGGCCTTTCCGACGAGCACGGGAATCACCAGGATCCCGCGGTCGAGCGCGGTCTGGATCTCGCGACGGGTCCAGTCCTGTTCGGCTTCGAGCGCGGGGCGGCCGTCGGTCCCCCGTACCTCCGCCCAGCGCGGGCCGATCACGGCGAGGAGCGCCTCGCACTCCTCCACCGCCCTGACCAGTTCCGCCGGGAAACGGCGTCCGGGATCAATCGAGTTGCTGGCGAAGAAGATCCGCTCGTCGCCGAACCTCCGGGCGAGTTCCCGGGCGATCATGGTCGCGGCGGATTCCTCGTCCCCTGTGCGGTAGTTGACGAAGACGTCGGGCATGAAGGTTCCCTTCGTGAGAGAAGAACGAATGAACGGACACGGGGCTGTGGACCGGGGTTCCGGTTCGCCGAGTCAGGGGTCCCGACCGTGTGACGGCATGGCGCGTCCACGGGAGGGCATATAAATGGAGGGGCACCGCCTGTGCGTCACTGGCTGCGGCCAGCCCGGAGAAGCCGGAAGGCGCGATGCGACGCGTCGGGCGAGAACCAGAGAGGCCCGCGGGGATCATGGGATCCGGAGGGCCGGAGGGGGCGGCTAGCGGGGCGAGCCGGGCGGCTCGAGTCCGTCTCGGTCGTGGAGCGGCTGTCAGCTGTGCGCGGGGGCGAGTACGCGTGCCAGCGCGGGCTGCAGATCACGTACGGCGCGGCTGCTCCGGAACCGGGACAGTTCCCGCGCGAGGCGTCGGACGTCGCTGTTCACCGTCGCCGAGGGCACGGCCGGCATCACTCCCAGGAGCTCCCCGGCGATCGCGCACGCGTGCTCTACCTCCCCGGAGGCGGCGTGTGCCAGGGACCTGCGGAAGCCGTATCGGGCGCGGGTACGCAGCGCGTGCGGCGGGAGGCGGCGGTACTCCCGGTCGAGCACCTCGGCAGCGGCCTTGGGGCGCCCGAGGTCGTGCAGACACCAGCCGGTCGACATCGCCGCCGGATCGCTCACGTGTGAGGTGCCGATCACGGGCTCGGCGCCGTTGAGGGCGTCGTCGTCGGCGAGCAGTTTCCGCGCCCTGTCGAGGCTGCGGAGGCAGTCGACTTCGTTGCCGACGAGCGCGTGCCCTTGGGCCTCTCGTTGGGCCGCGAGTCCCCTGATGCGCGGTGGGAGTTCGCTGCTCTGAGCACGGCGGGCCAGGGCGACGGTGCCAGCGGCGTCCCCGCCGTACATCGTGACTAGGGCGCGCCGCACCAGTGCGTAGGAACCGAGGTACGGGTCACCCCCGGCGCGCGCCAGTTCGACGGCCTCGCCCGTCCAGCCGAGTGCCGCGTCGCTGTCCCCGGCCTCCTGAGCCATCCAGCCGGTGAACTCCGCGAACCGTGAGGCGAGCAGGAGCGCGGGGGCCTGGGAGGCGGACCGGGCGCCGGAGGCGAGCCCGGCGACCATGCGGGTCTGTGTCTCCAGCAGGGGCAGCAGGACCTTGGGAGCGGTGGACTGACCGAGCTTCCGCAGCTGGTCGAACTGCATGCGGTAGGAGCCCAGGAGGGGGTCGTCGGCGGAGGACAACGCCTGACCGCCGAGTTTCAGACCGAGGTCGATCAGCACTCCCGTACCCGCTGAGAGGACTGCCCGACGCCCGACGAGCCAGCGGCTCGGACCGGCGGGGGACTCGGCGGAGCTCGAGTCCGAGCCTGCTTCGGGGCGGGCGACCAGGCACTGCAGCTCGCCGTCCGCGCCGAGGAAGGCGTCACACCGCCGGGCCAGTTCGGGGGACGGGGAACGCTCTCCGCGTTCGACCTTGCTGAGGTGTCCCTTGTCGTAGTTGAGCGCCACGGAGAACTCGGTAAGAGTCAGCCCCGCTTCCACTCGTAAACGGCGAAGTTCCGGGCCAAAACGTAAAGTCGTGCTCATCATCAACCTCCCCTTGAACAGTGACCGCGAGAGCCGTCGGCCCTCACGGGAGCCGTCATCAGACGATCACCGATCGACGCGAAACCCGGCGGTGAACACCTGCTGTAACGGCGTCGTTTCACTTCGCGTCCAAAGCTGAGTCTGGCACGACCCTCGTCTGGAGAATCGGGGTTCGGCGGTGTTGCCCGTTGCCTCTTTCGTTCTTCGCTGTTCCCCGCCCGTTCCTCGGAGTGACCGGGATTGACCATGATCGGAACAAAGTGTTCGAGAGCGATGGGGTCATGGGCGGGGTCCCGTCCTTCACGAAGTCGCAGTGCTCGATTAGGTAGCCGCAGCTGGTCTCCGCGGGTGCCGGAACGGCATCGGTCACCTCGCCGGGGACAGGTCGGTACGGTCGATTCAGGCGGGGGCGACGAAGATGTTGTCGCCGGTGGGGGCGGAGGCGGAGGCACCCAGCAGGGGCCACGTGCGGGACTCTTCGACCAGGTGCTCCCAGGGCGCGGTCCATTCGGGTTCCCAGTCCAGATCGGTGCCGGAGATGACGTACGTGCGGCTGGCGCCCACCTGCCAGAACTGGGAGAGAGGATCACCTGGGTGTGGTCGGCGAGGTCGTTGATGATCTCGGTGAAGTGGGCCGAGGGCAGCCGGGGACGTCATCTGTAGCGGTCGCTCGGAGGCGTGCTGTGAGCGGAGGGGCGACAGGGCTGCGTGCGCCGAGTTCGGTCAGGGCCCAGCGGATGTCGGGCGGCTCGCTCCAGTCCGGCGGTGTCGCCCGTTCCAGGCGGGCACGGTAGGCGCTCGACCGCGCCTTGAATCTCCAGGCTCGCCAAAACCATCGCCGCCCATTCCCGGACGGTGGAGTCGTTGCTGCTCAGGAGGGCGATCAGGTCGGGTATGTCAATCGAACTGGCTCTGGCCTGCATTCGGTGGTGACCGAGAGGGCTGGTCGAGCCGGTGGATGCCTACCCGGGCCAGCTGCCTCTCCACCCACACGTCCAGGGTCGCGGAGCCCTGAACGACGAGTCGAATGGGCGCATCGCTGCGCGTGACTATCGTCGCCGTGCGTCACCGCCGGATGTGAGCCGGAGTCGAACGATTTACGGTCCCGCGGCTGGACTACTGGACGGTGCGGATGACAGGGGCGGGTTTGATGTCATGGGCGTCGATGAGGGTGCGGATGTCGTTCGGGTCTGAGGTCCAGATGATGGCGCCGAGGGTGGATGCCATGGTCACGACGGTGGCGTCGACGATGTCGGAGGTGCCGGCCTTGCCGCAGAGGATGCCTGCGGCTTTGGCGGTTTCGAGGCCGACGGGTACGACGTGGCACCCGGCGAGGAACTTGCCGAGTCTGACCTGGCGGCGGGAGTCCCGCCATGCCTGGCTGACGATGACGGACGGGACGTGGATGTCCCGGCCGTCGTCGAGGGCCAGGCTGTGGCGGGCCCACATGCGTCGGTCGTCGTTGTCGATGGCGATGAGTACGCCGGCGTCGTACAGGTAGGGGATGTTCACGCGGCCGAGGCTCCCGGGCTGCTGAGGTACTCGGCATCGGCGGCGGCAAGGTCCGCGCGGGCGGCGGCTAGCTCTTCGGGAGTGAAGGCGCCGTGTTCTGCCTGCCACTCCTGGATGACGGCCCGGCCGGCCCGCAGGCGCAGCTCGCGTTCGGCTGCTCCGGCGACGAGACGGGAGAGTGGGATACCTTCTTCCTCGGCGGCTCCAGCCAGGGCTTCGACCAGAGATTCGTCGAGAGTGATAGTCACCTTCTTGGTAGCCATACATCAACCATAGCGCGGTATGGCCTTCGATGCTTGTGCACGGATCACACGCATGCAAGCGCGGAGGGCGTGAGCGCATCCAGCGAGGAGGGTCTCGCCGATCCGATGGCCCGCGGGACCGTGGGGAGGGGCTGGGTCCGCATTCGCCGGAAAGAGGGGTTTGGCGGTGAAGTCCTCGCCCGTCCGTGAGGTGGCGGTGCACGGTTTCGAGCACGGGCCGGGCGGAGGGTCGTGGGGGGCTTGGGGTGGCGAGCGTCTTTCAGAGGTGCAAGAAGGACGTCCGGGACCGGAACTTTCCCTGTGATCGTCCGCGGTGTCGGCATGGGTGGACGGCGCGCTACCGGGAGTCGGGCGGTAGGCGCGGGTGTCCACACGCCGCAACTACGAAGGGTCCTATCCGTAACCATCTCGGGCCGCGTCTGGGACGGAAGACGCTGGCTGGGCTGGCGCGACGCGACTTCGAGGAGTTCGCCAAGGACCTGCATGCCTCGGGTGAGGGGTTGGCGGTCTCCACGGTCAATGACCGCATGGTGATGGTGGCCGCCATCACGGAGGCGGCGGACGTCGACAAGCGCATCACGGAGAACCCTGCCCGAGGCATCCGGATATCCCGTAGGGATGTTGTGGCGGTGGACGAGGACGCAGTGCCGACGCCAGCTGAGGTTGATCGGATCGCTGCGCATATCACGCCACAGTTCCGCCTCGCCGTCTACCTTCAGTCCGGTACAGGTCAGCGCCCCAGCGAGGCCCTGGCCTTCTCCACCGAGTGCAGGCGGTCATGGCTTCACGGTAGCGGCCCGCAGCTCAGAATCAGAAGGGGGCGACTCCTCCGCGAAGCGACCCTTCGTCGTCACGGTGCTGGATCGGTGCTGGATGTCCTGACGCCTGATCAGCCGCTGTCAGGTGTCGTAAACAGTGGACCGGTGCCCGACGTGTACGACCCACACCACGAGCTCTCCGTTGTCGAGCGTGTAGACGACTCGGTAGTCGCCGACCCGCAGGCGTCGGCGCTCGGGCTGCGACACGAGGGCGGTGGTGTTGAAGCCGAGAGGGTCGCTCTCCAGCTCGGTCAGTTTGGCCAGGATGCGCAGTGCCGTGTCGCGAGGGATCTTCCGGAGCTCCGCCTGCACCTCGGGGCGGAATACGGTTCGGTACTCACTCACCGCGCGCCAGTGTCTCCCTCATGATGTCCTCGATCGGGATGCCGGGTGCGGGGTTGGCCATGCGCTCGTCGATGATCCGGTTGATCTCGCGTTCTTCCCACTCCTGGTACTTGCGGAGCACCTCGATGGAAACGACGGCGGCGACTTCCTTGCCCCGGCGCGTGATGACCGTGGGCACGTCGTCCCGATCGGCTCGCTCGACGACCTCGGCCAGGTGTGCGCGCACATCGCGGATGGACTCTGTGGGCAGTGGCTGCGTCATGCGCTCAAGCGTACCGAGTGTGCCATGTGTACACCGGCTGGGATGAGAGCTCCCAGAATCGCGCTCATCGTGTTTCCGTATGCCGGGCCGGGAGAACCACCGCCCCGGGTCGCGCGTCCGGCAGGGTATGAGGAAAGACGTGGTCGGGGCGTTCGGGTTGCTCTTCGCGTTCGCCGCCGCGCTCGTCGTGTGGGGGGTCGGGGCCGAGGGGGCGGTGAGTGGGGGGTTTGAAGGGGAGGGGCGGGATCTCAGTGTGGTGTGGGTGGAGCTGCCGCTGATGCTGGTGGGGTTTCCGGGGGTGGTGCTCGGGGTGTGGGCGGTGTTGCGGAAACGGTCCGCCTGGGTCATCGCGGTCGCCCTCGTGGCGGCGCTGGCCCTCATGAGCTGGGGGAGCGCCGAGTGGCTCGCGGGGCGGGGGCCCGTGGTCAGCCGGGAGCCGGGGCTGTGAGCTCGGTCGTCCGGGTGAAGCTCATCAGGAGCATGTCGCGGTGGCCCGGGCCGGGTTCCGGGCCCGGGGCGAGGGGGGTGACGTCGTGGAGGATGCGGGCGTCCTCCGCGTACAGGGTGTCCAGTGGCGCGGTGAAGGTGCGTTCGGCGAGCAGCTCGCCGGACGGCGTGTGCAGGGACGTGTGGCCGCCGGTCACGTTGTGGCGGGCGACATGGTGCAGCGCGATGTAGTCGAAGCCGTCGCGGTGCCGGCCCTCGGGGGACGGCCGGCCCGGTGTGCCCGGCCGGGCGGTGACGCGGACCAGATGGGCGTCGACCTCCCACGCTGACGGCGCCGAAGGCCCGGCGCAGGCGTCGAAGAGCGCCGCGTCGTGCCGTACCAGGGCCACGAAGAACGGATTCGTGGCCTGCGCGTCCCGGAACGGCGCCAGCTCCCGCACCCGCCCGCCGAGCAGCGGGTTCGCCTCCGCCGTCTGCCGGTACCCCGTGCCGTGCAGCCTGCTCGGCCCGGCCGCCGCCGTCACCAGGAACTTCGCGTGCCGCCGCCAGCGGTAGCTCGCGCCGCCCGGCAGATACGCGTCGAGCGCCAGGTCGTCCCACGCGCCCCGGAACTCCGCGAAGGCGCGCGCCGCCGCCCCGTCCAGGACGAACTCGCCGCCCTCGACCAGGCGGTAGCCGCACCCGCCGATCGCGCCGACCGGGTCGACGCCCTCCGCCAGCTCGATCCGCACGGCGCTACGCCCCTTCCGGCGAGGTCTGTTGCTGACCGGGCAGCCGCGTCCCCGCGAACTCGCCCTGCGAGAAGTAGAGATCGGTGATCGTCGGATGCCAGGCCAGATGGTCGAGGTGGTACGCCCGCAGCACCGGGCTCAGCGCGAACATCGACCCCACGTAGTCCGCCCACGCCTGCCGGTCGACCTCCGAGATGCCCTCGCGCCGGTGCCAGATCCACTCGAACACGTCGAGCATCAGCTCCGCGACCGCGTGCACCCGGTCCCGGTTCGGGTCGTGCGGTTCCAGCACCTTGCCGTCGTAGAAGTACGGTCGGACGTGCGGGTATTCGACGAAGACCAGGTTCAGCTGCATGAACAGGTCGGTGCCCGCGTGGTACGAACTCGTCTCGTGGCTCTTCGTCGCCGTCTGATGGCTCTTCATGGAGGCGCGGTACGCCAGCCAGGAAGCGGCGAACGAGATCACGATGGCGAGTACGGCGATGTAGTCGGATGGCTGCATGTGACCCCCGTCAGCGTCCGCATCCGCGCTCGGCGCACGGCGCCAAGGATGCCCGGCGGCCGGTGACACGCACAAGAGGCACGCGCCGCCCCGCCCCGCCCTCGGCGCCGAACCGCCGGCACCGCCCACGTCCTCACCGCCCCTGCCTCACCACCGCCACCGCGTCGCCGCCACGATCTCCGCCGCCGAACGCCCCGCGAACAGCTCCGCCTCCCCGCGCCGCACCGCGAGCACCGCCTCGAACAGCGGGTCCCCCATCGCCCGCCGCAGCGCCTCGTCCGCCGCCAGCCGCGCCGTCGCCTCCGGCAGGCTCGCCGGCAGTCGCCGTACCCCGCGGGCCGTCAGCTCGTCGGCGGTCGCCCGCGACGGATCGCCCAGGAACTCGGGCGGCAGCGCCAACTCCGCGTCGATTCCCCCGAGTCCGGCCGCGATCACCGCGCCGACCAGCAGATACGGATTCGCCGCCTGGTCGAAGGACTTCAGCTCCGCGTGCCCCCCGTCGGTGATGAACCGCAGCGCCGCCTCACGGTTCTCCCGCCCCCAACACTGGTACGCGCCCGCCCAGTTCGCCGGTACGAGCCGCAGATAGCTCGCCGGATTCGGGCAGCCGAGCGCGGTCAGCGCGGGCAGTCCGGCGAGGACACCGGCCAGGAACGACTCGCCCTCCGCGGTCATCCCGTACGGGCCGGGGCCGCCGCCCGCCAGGACGTTCCGGCCGTCCCGCCACAGGCTGAGGTGCAGATGCCCGCCGTTGCCCGCACCCTCGGGCGTGGTCAGCGGGGCGAAGGAAGGGCGCAGCCCGTGCCGCGCCGAGACCGTCCGCAGGGTGTGCCGGACGAGGGCCGTCGTATCCGCCGCCCCGACCGGGTCCTCAGGGGAGGTGGACACCTCGTACTGGCCGGTCTCGTACTCGGGATGGATCTGGAGTACATCGATGTGCTGGGCGGTGAGTGCGTCCGCGATGTCGAGGAGGTACGGGCCCGCGCCGACGAGCCGGGCCAGGCCGTACGCCGGGCCCAGCCCGGAAGACCCGGAAGACCCGGAAGACCCGGAAGACCCGGAAGACCCGAAAGAGCCGAACAGTTCCGCCTCGCCCACCGATCCGACATCCGAAGCCCCGGCCCCGGCCTCCGCCGCCCCGGCCCCGGGCAGCACCGTCCACTCCGTCTCGAACCCCATCCGCAGTTCGAGCCCCCGCTCCGCCGCCGCCCGTGTCATCCGGGCCGCGAACGAGCGCTGGCAGCCGGGGTACGGCAGACCGTCCTGGTCGTGGCGGTCGGCCGGGGCCCAGCCCCAGCCGGGCTGGGCCGCGAGCGGGGTCACCCGGCGGAGGTCCGGCACCAGCCGCAGGTCGCCGACCGGGCCGCCGTGCGTCGCGTCGATCACCCGGCTGTCGTCGACGAGGTAGGTGTCGAAGACCGGTGCCATGCCGATGCCCTGCCGGGCCGCCTGTCCGAGCCGCCCGACCGGGACGGCCTTCACCCGGCTGATCCCCGCGCTGTCCACCCAGCTCACGGCGACGAGCCGGACCCCTTGCGCCGCGAGGGCCGCCAGGTGCTCCCGCTCTTCCGCACGTCGTCGGGCTGTCTCCGGGTCACCGGCCGTACTCGCCATCCCCGCATGATCCAGCAGATTCGCCCCGGAGGACAGGCCGCCGTCCCGCCCGGCCGCCCCGCCCGGTACCGGATGCCTCGGGCCCGTACGCCTCAGGACGCAGCCGGCGGCGCCATCCCCGTCTTCGCGCCCGCCCCGCACAGCGGCACCACCACCGAGCCCGTCGGCGGCTCCGTGCGGACCGCCGCCCAGCAGGCCACGCCGGTCGGCTCCACGTACAGGCCGCGGGCGGCCAGGTCGAGCTGGGCGGCGCGGATCTGGTCCTCGGTGACGGTACGGAAGGTGCCGCCGCAGGCGCGGACGGCGGCGAGGATCTGGGCGGCGCGGGGCGGGGCCGGGATGGCGATGCCCTCCGCGAGGGTCGGGCGCTGCTCGGCCGGGGCGGGCGGCTCGGTCGCCCCCGCGTGGAACGCGGCGGCCAGCGGCGCGACCGCCGCCGCCTGGACCGCGACGAGCGCGGGACGGCGGTCGATCAGCCCGTGGCCGTACAACTCCTCGACGGCGAGGGCCACTCCGAGCAGCAGGGTGCCGTTGCCGACCGGCACGACGAGGGTGTCGGGGAGGCGTCCGCCCAGGTCCTCCCAGAGTTCGTACGCGTAGGTCTTGGTGCCGTGCAGGAAGTGCGGGTTGTAGACGTGCGAGGCGTAGAACACCCCCGGCTCGTCCGCCGCCGCGCGGGCCGCGACCGCGGTGGCCTCGCGGTCGCCGGGGACGACGACGGTACGGGCGCCGTGCGCGCGGATCTGCTCCAGCTTCTTCGGGGAGGTCCCCTCCGGCACGTACACCGCGCAGTCGAGCCCGGCCCGCGCCCCGTACGCGGCGATCGCCGTGCCCGCGTTGCCGCTGCTGTCGGCGATCATCGTGCGCGGTGCGAGGCGGCGGCCCAGCTCGGCGAGCATCACGGCGCCCCGGTCCTTGAAGGACAGCGTCGGGCTGAGGAAGTCGAGCTTGGCCGAGACCGTGTCGGTCAGCGGCACGAGGGGCGTCCGGCCCTCGCCGAGGCTGACCGGCGGCGGCACGGCACCCGGAGGTGTGACCGCGCCCGCCGCCAAGGGGCCCGCCGTCACGAGGCCGGCCGCCACGGGGCCCGGTTCCGCCGCCAGCGGCAGCGCCTCCTCGTAACGCCACAGTGAATTCACCCGGGACGGGAGGGACTTGAGCGACACCGGGCCCGCGCCGAAATCGAGGTCCCAGGGGCCCCGGCAGCGCGGACAGCACCAGGTGAGCGCGGAATCGGAGGAGTTGACCCGGCAGCGGGGGCACACGTACGTCGACATGATCGGCAGCATGTCAGCCGTGTGACGCGCGTGTGGCGAGGCGCCCGGAACCCTTGTGGGATTCCTACGGATCGGCCAATCTTTCGCTCGTCGGACCGCGACGGCGGGCGGGGTGAGAGCTCCGCGCCTCCCGCGCTTCTTGTCATGCGCATGGCGATTGATTGCCCGTTCAACGGTCCGTGCTCCATCCGTACTTCAAGGGCAGTACCGCACCATCCACCCCCACACAGCAACGCACCACCCACTGAGGAGGACCCCTCACATGTCCGTGATGCGTGATGCGCGGCGTCGACTCGCCGCGGCCGGAGCCATGGCGGTCGCCGCCCTGGCGTTCGGCTCCCTCTCCGCCCTCCCGGCCCAGGCCGCCGGGACCGCCGCCGAAGGCGTCGTCCTGAACGCCGGTGCCGAGGGCACGGTCGCCAACAGCTACATCGTCACCCTCCGCGAGTCCGCCGCCCAGGCGGAGACCGCGCGGGGCCGGGCGGTCGCGACCAAGTTCGGCGCCAAGATCAAGCGGACCTACACCTCCGCGCTCAACGGCTACTCCGTCGAACTCTCCGCGGCCCAGGCCCGTAAGCTCGCCGCCGACCCGGCCGTCGAGACGGTCAGCCAGAACCGCCGCTTCACGATCGACGGCACCCAGCCCTCCCCGCCGTCCTGGGGCCTGGACCGGATCGACCAGAAGGCCCTCCCGCTGAACCAGAGTTACAGCTACCCGGACAGCGCGGGCCAGGGCGTCACGGCGTACATCATCGACACCGGTGTCCGCATCACCCACAGCGACCTCGGCGGCCGGGCCTCCTATGGCTACGACGCGATCGACAACGACAACACCGCGCAGGACGGCCACGGTCACGGCACCCACGTCGCCGGCACCGTCGCGGGCAACAGCTACGGCGTCGCCAAGAAGGCGAAGATCGTCGGCGTCCGCGTCCTCGACAACTCCGGTTCCGGCACCACCGACCAGGTCGTCGCGGGCATCGACTGGGTCACCCAGAACGCCGTCAAGCCCGCCGTCGCCAACATGAGCCTCGGCGGCGGTGTCGACACCGTCCTCGACGCGGCCGTCCGCCGCTCCATAGCCTCCGGCGTGACGTACGCGGTCGCCGCGGGCAACGACGGCGCCAACGCGAGCAACTACTCGCCCGCCCGCGTCGCCGAGGCCATCACCGTCGGCGCGACCACCTCCACCGACGCCCGGGCCAGCTACTCCAACTACGGCAGCATCCTGGACATCTTCGCGCCGGGCTCCTCCATCACCTCGTCCTGGAACACCAGCGACTCGGCGACCAACACCATCTCCGGTACGTCGATGGCGACCCCGCACGTCGTCGGCGCCGCCGCGCTCTACCTGGCCGACAACCCCACCGCCACCCCGGCCCAGGTCTCGGCCGCGCTGACCGCCGCCGCCACCCCGAACGTGGTCACCAACCCCGGCACCGGCTCCCCGAACCGCCTCCTCTTCGTCGGCGGTGGCGGCACCACCCCGCCGCCCGGGAAGCGCTTCGAGAACACCGCGGACTACGCGATCAACGACAACGCGACCGTCGAGTCCCCGGTGACCGTCACCGGCGTCACGGGCAACGCCCCCGCCGCCCTCCAGGTCCCGGTGAACATCGTCCACACCTACATCGGCGACCTCCAGGTCCAGCTGATCGCGCCCGACGGCTCGGCGTACACGCTGAAGGCGTTCGGCACCGGCGGCAGCTCGGACAACATCAACACCACCTACACCGTGAACGCCTCCTCGGAGGTCGCGAACGGCACCTGGAAGCTCCGCGTGACCGACAACGCCAACGCGGACACCGGAAAGATCGACTCCTGGGCGCTCCAGTTCTGACCCGCACTGCTCATGACACATGACACATGACGTGTGACTCGTGAGTGAGGGGTGGTCGCCGTGACGGCGACCACCCCTCATGCGTGAAGCGTGTCCTCGTCTTCGTCCTCGTCCTCGTCCACGTACGGCACCGGCTCGGCCACCCAGCCCGCCGTCAGGACCAGCCGCGACGAGCGGTGCACCGTCAGGAAGCCGAAGGGGCGGTCGATGTCGAGGCCGACGTGCCGGACCGTGTACGGCCGGGCCGGTATCCCCGCCGCCATCATCGCGACGGCCGTCACCGACCCCGCCTCGAAACCCTTCGCGTCGAACCGGGCGACGGCCGTCTGCCGGGCGTCGTCCACCGCCAGCGGCGGATCGTCGGCGACCCCCGGGAAGTGGCCGCGCGACGCGTCCATCGCCGTGCTGAGGCCGAACACCTCGGCAAGGCCCGTCAGATCGTGCTCCGCGGCCAGCGCGAACGGCGAGGTCGTCACCGAGAGGGACGGCTCCCGGTCGCTGCTGCGCGCCAGCGCGACGCTCAGCCCCGGGCCCGGCTCGCCGAGCGGCAGCAACGTGCCCGGTACGAGGGGATGGCGGCCCGCGAGGACCGCGAGGCCGGACGTCAGGACGGCGGACCGGTCGGCGTCCTCGGGGCCGAGCAGCAGATGGACGTCGACGCCCGTGCCGCCCAGGACCTTCAGCACCGTCAGCGGGCCGATGCCGGTCTCCGCGACCCCGACCCGGTCCAGGACCGCCGTCCTGCGGCGCAGCGACCGTAGCGGCCGCATGTCGTCGTCCGGCGCCGCCCAAGGCCCGCGCTCGGGGAACATCACGCTCTCCTCGAACGGGCGCAGCCACGTCGTGCGGACCGCCTGGGCCGAGGCCAGGACCAGCTCGGTCCTCGCGCCGACCTCGACCGGCACCGCCGGGATCAGGCCGCCGGTGCGCTCCGCCGCCCACGCGTCGAGGCGTCGTCCGCTCTCGGCGGGGTCCGGGCCGAGGACGCCGAGCGTCGCCTCCGGCAGGCCCGCCGCCCACTCCTCGCGGAGCGCGACCCGGGGCCTGACCCACAGGCCGAGGGCCGATCCGACCCGGGGGACACGGGCGAGGTGGGCGAGCAGTTCACGGGCGAGCTCCGGTGCCCGGTCGGCGGGTACGCGGAGCGCGTCCGCCAGTTCGTCGCGGGCCGGGCCCGCGGCGGCGTCCGCGAGCAGGCCGAGCAGCGGCCAGAGGCCGGTCGCGGACAGCACGGTGTCGCCGCCCGGACCGAGCGTCGCCGCCCAGCGGGCGGTCATCCCGTTCACGGTGTGCGCCGTCGAGCCCCGCAATTCCGCCCCCGCCCCCGGACCGCGTACGATGCGCGCGCCCGTTCGAATCACCGGTCACCCGGTCGCCGATCACCCGGTCGCCGACCACCGATCACCGGATTCCCGGCCCCGACGCCGAGAACCTCAGGAGCACCGTACTCGTGGACCCCGCCCAGCCGCCGCAGGAATTTCCGAGCCCTGACCAGGCCCCTGACCAGGGCCAGGCCCCCGACCAGGGCCAGGCCCCCGACCAGGGCCAGGCCCCCGCGCCGGCCGCCCCCGCGGACGCTCCCGCCCCGCCGCCCTACCCGGCCGCCCCCGGCCCGTACGGCGCGCAGGCCCCCGGCCCGTACACCGCGCCGCCGGTCGGCCCCCACCCGGCCTACGGCCAGAGCTACGGGCCGGGGCAGCCCGGCCCCTACGGCCCCTACGGCCCGTACGGGGCGCTCCCGCCGCGCCGGACCACCAACGCGTTCGCCGTCGCCTCACTGGTCTCCGGCATCGTGTGCTGCCTGCCGCCGCTCGGTCTCGTCTTCGGCCTGATCGCGCTGCCGCAGATCAAGAAGCGGCAGCAGGGCGGCAAGGGCATGGCCGTCAGCGGTGTCATCCTGTCCTCGCTCGCGACCCTCCTGGTGATCATCGGCCTGGTCACGGGCGGCATCGGGGACGCCTGGCGGGACTTCGAGCAGGGCATGGACGAGGCGGCGCAGGACTCGGCGTTCTCGCTCCGCGCCGGTGACTGCTTCCGGATCAAGGGCAAGCTGGAGTCGTACACCGAGAACGTCGACACCGTGCCCTGCACCTCCGCGCACGAGGGCGAGGTCACCGGCACGTTCAAGCTGACCACGTTCACCAAGTGGCCGGGCGAGGACGCCATCGACAAGCTCGCGGCCGAGCGCTGCGAGACGGTCAACACCGGCTACGCGATGGACACCTGGGCGGTCCCCGCGCAGGCCGTCACCTACTACTACCTCCCCACCAAGCAGAGCTGGCGGCTCGGGGACCGCACGGTGACCTGCGCCCTGGCGGTGGAGAAGAAGCCGTTGTCCGTCTCCGTACGCGGCGACGCCAGCACCCTGGACGCGAACCAGCTGCTGTTCCTGCGGAGCATGAACCCGATCGACGACGCCGTCTTCGAGGAGCCGGACGAGGACGCCGACACCGACCTCGCCGCCAACACGGCCTGGGCCCGCCAGGTGCACGGCACGATCGTCTCGGCGCGCACCGGGCTGAGCGGCGCCGCCTGGCCCGAGGCGTCCCGCGCCCCGCTCGCGAAGCTGACGACGAAGCTCGAAACGGCGGCCCGCCTGTGGAACAAGCTGGCCGTGGCGAAGGACTCCGACGCCTTCTGGGACGTCTACGAGGACGCGTACGACGCGCTGTCCAACGACATCGCGGTCGACTCCCGCAAGGCCCTCGACCTGGCCCACGTCGTCCCGGACGGCGACAGCGACAGCACCGGCGGTGGCACGGGCGGTGGCACGGGCGGCGACACCGGCAAGAAGGTCTGACGTACGGGAGTGGGGGCGGGGCCGGCATCGGACCCGCCCCCACTCCTCATGTCCCCCGGGGGCGGCGACGGCTAGGGCCTGTCTGACAATTCCCGTCGGGTCCGGCCCGCCCGGCACGCACGCTCGCCGCACGGCCGGGGCGCCCAAGTAGCTCCGCTACAAGGGCGCCCCGGCCGCACGCCGATCGCACGCACCGAACGCCCCGGCCTGATCCGACGCGAATTGTCAGACAGGCCCTAGCGGTGTCCGCCCAGGACCCCGTGCACGGCGCCGATCAGCTGCCCGTCCGCGGTGTCCCCGTCGAGCGACCAGAACATCGCGCCGCCGAGGCCCTTCGCCCGGACGTACGCCGACTTGGTGCGCAGCACCTGCGGGTCGTCGTAGGTCCACAGGGTGGTGCCGTCGAACAGCCAGGCGTGGCCGCCCTTGCGGTCGCGGTGGACGGTGTACGCCCCCGAGTCCGCGAGCTTCTTCAGTGCCTTGTAGTCCTCCGAGCCCGCCGCCCAGGTGCCGGGCGCCGCGCCGGTGGCCGGCTTGCCGAGGCCGGTGCCGCCGCCGGTGACGCCGGTCCAGCCCTGGCCGTAGAACGGCATGCCGACGACCAGCTTGCGGGCGGGGGCGCCGCGGCGCAGCCAGTCGTTCACGGTCTGGTCGACGCTGAAGTCGCCGCGGGCCGCGAAGAGCGCGGACTGCTGGGCGGTGGTGGTCTCCCAGCTGCCGTGGAAGTCGTAGCCCTGGAGGTTGACGAAGTCGAAGTCCCGCATGATCTTGCGGACTTCGAAGCCCGCGTCGATCTTGGCGGGCGCGGTCGGCACGAACGCCGACAGCTCGTAGTGGGTGCGCTTCTTCTGGGTGCGGGCGTAGGCGTCGAGCTGGGTGCGGAACTCCCGTACCAGCGCGGTGAAGTTCTGCTTGTCCTCGGGGCGGTAGACGGTGTCGGTGTCGCCCGCCGAGCCCGGCCACTCCCAGTCGATGTCGATGCCGTCGAAGAGGCCCTTCGCCGCTCCGGCGCCGCCGCGGGCGCCGTCGGCGGGCAGGTTGCCCTTGAGGTAGAGGTCGACGCAGGAGGCGACGAGCGCCTTGCGCGAGGCGGGGGTGCGGGCCGCGTCGGAGAAGTGGGTGGACCAGCTCCAACCGCCCAGCGAGATCATGACCTTGAGGCCGGGGTGCTTCGCCTTGAGCTCGCGCAGCTGGTTGAAGTTGCCCGCGAGCGGCTGGTCCGCGGTGTCGGCGACGCCGTCGACCGAGCCCGCCGCGTCGAGCGGGCGGACGTAGTCGGCCCAGGCGTCGGCCTCGCCGGGGACGTTCCCGGTGAAGCACTTGCCGTCCGCGCTCACGTTGCCGAAGGCGTAGTTGATGTGGGTGAGCTTGGCGGCGGCGCCGCTCGTGTCCAGGTCCTTGACCTGGAAGTTCCGTCCGTAGACGCCCCATTGGGTGAAGTAGCCGACCCGCTTGTACGCGGGCTTGGCGGCGTGCGAGGTGGCGTGCGTGGCGGTGTGCTCGGCGGCGGGGCCGTGCTGCCGGTCGGGGGTGGCGCCCGCGGAGGGCGCGAGGGTGGCGACGAGGCCGAGGGAGACCGCGGCGACGGACAGCCGGGAAAGGGTTCTGCGACGCATGGGGCTCATTTCCTGTGCGTGGTGCCGGAACGGAGCGGTGCGCACAGGAAGTTATTGGTCTGGACCATTAACGTCAAGGTCGCCGACGCGGGTAATGTCTGGAAATCCGACAGGAGTTCGGTGGTCGCACGGGCGGCTATACCCGCGCGGAGGGGTCGCGTAAAGGGAAATCATCACTTCGGGTGAAACTTTGGCCCATGCTTGCGGCTGTGCACCCTCGGTTGTCAGGCTGTAGCTGACAGTCAAGCTGAGGGGAGTGTCCAGTGACGTTCGGTGAGCAGCCCGCCTATTTGCGCGTGGCGAGCGATCTCCGCGAGAAGATCGCCAACGGCTCGCTTCCGCCGCACACCCGGCTGCCCTCGCAGGCGCGCATCCGCGAGGAGTACGGGGTCTCGGACACCGTCGCACTGGAGGCGCGCAAGGTCCTGATGGCCGAGGGCCTGGTCGAGGGCCGTTCGGGATCCGGCACCTATGTGCGCGAGCGCCCGGTGCCGCGCCGGATCGCCCGCTCCGGCTATCGGCCCGCCGCCGGTGCCAGCCCGTTCCGGCAGGAGCAGGCCACCGAGGGCGCGCGCGGCACCTGGGAGTCCGGCAGCGAGCAGGAGCCCGCGAGCGCGGAGGTCGCCGCCCGGCTCGGCATCGAGCCGGGGGAGCGGGTGATGCGGACGCGGTACGTGTTCCGGGACGCGGGCGAGCCGATGATGCTCTCCACCTCCTGGGAGCCGCTCACGGTCACCGGCCGCACCCCCGTGATGCTCCCCGAGGAGGGGCCGCTCGGCGGCTGCGGGGTGGTCGAGCGGATGGCGGCGATCGACGTGGTCGTGGACAACGTGGTGGAGGAGGTCGCCGCCCGCCCCGGGCTCGCGGAGGAGCTGCTGACCCTCGGCGGGGTGCCCGGCCATGTGGTGATGGTGATCGAGCGGACGTACTTCGCGTCGGGCCGGGCGGTGGAGACGGCCGATGTGGTCGTCCCGGCCGACCGCTTCAAGGTGGCGTACCACCTGCCGGTGCGCTGAGGGGGCCCGTCCCCGGCCCCGCGCCCGCTGGGCGGGGTCGCGTGTCCGGGTGGGTTCACGTCGAGTTGACGAGGTGCCGGATTCCGTAACCGGCGGGCAACGCCGGGCCGTGACGGTTCGACACGCCCCACTCCTAGCTTGCCCGTCCGTACCCGCACACCGGCCGGACGACAGGAGCCCCCATGACGGACCCGATGACGGACACCGCCACCCGCGGCAGCGCCGCCACCCCCGCACCCCCGCCGCCCCCGTCCGGCCCGTCGGCCGAGGCACCGGCCCGGCGCCGGTACGCGCGGCTCGCCGCCGACGAGAGCCGCGAGGACTACTCGCTGCGCTACGCCCCGCACTCCTTCCGGCGCTGGTCGCCGGGGACCGTCGCCGGTACCGCGCTCGGTGGCATCGCCTATCTCGCCGACTTCGCCATCGGAGCCTCGATCGTCTTCACGTACGGCTTCACCAGCGGGTTCGCCTCGATCCTCACCGCCGCCGTGATCATCTTCCTGACCGGCATCCCGATCGCCCGGGCCTGCGCCCGCTACGGCCTCGACATGGACCTGATCACCCGGGGCGCGGGCTTCGGCTACTTCGGCTCCACCCTCACCTCGCTCATCTACGCCTCCTTCACCTTCATCTTCTTCGCGCTCGAAGGCTCGATCATGGCCCAGGCCATGCACCAGGCCGTCGGCCTTCCGCTGCCCGTCGGCTATCTGCTCACCACCCTCATCGTGATCCCGATCGTGTTCCGGGGGATGGGCGCGCTCGCCAAGGTGCAGGCGTGGACGCAGCCGCTGTGGCTCGTGGGGCTCGTCCTGCCGTTCCTGGTCCTCGCCTTCGAGGCGCCGGACGCCTGGGGTTCGTTCACGTCGTTCGGCGGCACCGAGGGGGCGGGCGCGGGCTTCTCCTGGATCGGCTTCGGGCTCGGCACCGGCGTCGCGCTCTCGCTCATCGCGCAGATCGGCGAGCAGGCCGACTATCTGCGCTTCATGCCGGCGAGGACGGCGGCGAACGCGCGCCGCTGGAACCTCGCCGTGCTCGCCGCCGGGCCCGGCTGGGTCGTGATCGGCGCGGCCAAGCAGCTCGGCGGCGCGTTCCTCGCCTTCGTCGCGCTCGAAGCGGTCGGCAAGACCCACGCCCTGGAGCCGATCGCCCCGCAGATCGAGGCGCTGCGGCCGTGGCTCGGCTCCTTCGCGCTGCCCGCCGCCGCGCTGTTCGTGATCGTCTCCCAGATCAAGATCAACGTCACCAACGCCTACAGCGGCTCGCTGTCCTGGTCGAACTTCTTCTCCCGGGTCACCCACCGCCACCCCGGCCGGGTCTGGTACATCTTCCTCAACCTCGCCATCGCGCTGACGCTGATGGAACTGAACATGTTCGCGGCCCTGAACAAGCTGCTCGGCTTCTACTCCAACGTCGGCATCGCCTGGATCGCGGCCGTCGCCGCCGACCTCGTCATCAACAAGCGGGCCGGGTGGAGTCCGCCGTACATCGAGTTCAAGCGGGCCTATCTGTACGCGGTGAACCCGGCCGGGTTCGGTGCGATGGCGGTCGCCTCGGTCGTCTCCATCCTGGCCTTTTTCGGCCTTTTCGGGACGTACGCGCAGGCGTTCTCGACCTTCATCGCCGCCGGGCTCGCGCTGCTGCTCTGCCCGCTGATCACCTGGGCCACCAAGGGCCGCTACTACCTGGCCCGGCCCAACCCGGTGACCGGCCCTGACGCCGAGGTCGCGGACCTGACGGCCACCCATGAGTGCGCCGGGTGCGAGACGGCGTACGAGCTGCCCGACATCGTCGACTGCCCGGCCCGTTCCGGCCCGGTCTGCTCGCTGTGCTGCTCGCTCGACGCGGAGTGCGGCGACGTCTGCCGCAAGGATCCGTCGGCCGCCGGTACGGTGCTGCTCCCGGTCCCGACCCTGCCCAAGGCGCCCGCGACCGGGGGCGCGAACCCCCGCTGAAAGCGGTCGGGGCCCCTCCGTCGGTGGTTACTGGCCAGATACGTATCTCTTTGTGAAAACACGTATCCGCTGCGTGAAGTCCAGGCGTAAGCTCGGGCATATGCGCAGCGCGGTTTCCAGGAGATCGTCAGAAGCGGCCGGACCGGCGGAGGGAGAACCCCGATGAGCGAGAGCGGTCCCGACCTTTCCTGGCTGGTCATACGCCAGGACGACAACGGCAACCGCTACCGCGTCGGGCGGTACGCGACGAAGGACGAGGCCCAGCGGGTCGCCGACAGCCTCGACGACCGCGGCCACAAGCAGCTCTACTGGGTCGAGCGGATCGGCGAACCGGCGCTCGACGTCTGAGCGCGCCCCCGCGAGCACGCGTCGTGCCGCCGGGCACGCGTCCTGCCGCCGGGCGTGCGTCCTGGCCCCGAGCGCGGGTCCTGACTCCGGGCATGAGCTCCGGTTCCGGGGCCCGGTCGGCGCCCGGGTTACGCTCCGGCGCATGACCGAACACCCCACCGCCCCCGTCGTGGTCGTCGCCGCGGCCCTCTACGACGACCGGGGGCGGCTGCTCGCCGCCCGCCGCAGTGCCCCCGCCGAGCTCGCCGGACGCTGGGAACTGCCCGGCGGCAAGCTGGAGCCGCCGGAGACCCCCGAACAGGCCCTGGTCAGGGAGTTGCGCGAGGAGCTGGGCGTCGACGCCGAGGTGGTCGAGCGGGTGCCGGGCGAGTGGCCGCTGAAGCCCGGCTATGTGCTCCGGGTGTGGAGCGCGCGGCTGCGCCCCGGCTCACCGGAGCCGAAGCCGCTCCAGGATCACGACGAACTGCGCTGGCTGGCCCCGGACCAGTCGGCCGAGCTGGCGTCGGTCGACTGGCTCGACCAGGACCGGCCCGCCGTCGCGGCGGCGGTGCGCCGGGTCCCGCGCGGCTGACCGGAGGGCGTGCGCGCCGTACGTCTACGCCGTTCGTGCCACCGTGCGCCGACCGGGCCGGTCGGCGGGATATCCCACTCCTAATATCGGGTATGTCGTCATTAACCCCCCGAAATAGGACGTGGGCCACGTGATCGACACCGAGGGCGACATCGCCGAGTGGCACTTTCCCGCGGAGGCCAACGCCGTGCGCACGGCACGGCACGCGGTGCGCGACACCCTGAGGGTCTGGGAGCTCGACCGGGTCGTCGGTGATGTGACCGTGCTGCTCGTGAGCGAGCTGGTCACCAACTCCCTGCGGTACGCCTCCGGGCCGATCGGCGTCCGGCTGGTCCGCCTGGGGACGGGCGCGGGCGCGGGCCCGGGTGCCGGGCCGGGTTCGGGGCCGGGTTCGGGACCGGGATCCGTCCCCGGTGCGGGCCCGGGGCACGGCAGCGGGCACCACCTCGGCGACGGCTCGGACCCCGGCCTCCGGCCCGGCCCCGGCCGCCGCCCCGACCCCGCCGCGGGACCCGCCCCAGGCCCCGGCCACGGCCCCGCACTCCTCGTGGAAGTCTCCGATCCGCTTCCGGACAAACCCACCGAACGGCCCGCGGGACCGGACGACGAAGGCGGTCGCGGACTCCAACTGGTGGCGTGCTCCGCGCGCCGCTGGGGTATCCGGGCCGGGAGCGGCGGGAAAACCGTGTGGTTCGAGCTGGCCCTGCCTGGTGAGTAAAGAGGGTGGGACGACGATCAGCGGGCCCCGGCCGGAAACGACCGAGACCACCCTGTGATCGTGAACGTCGTGCCGACGGGGGCCATGGTGCTGAATACTGCCGTCATGGCCGGTCCGGTGCGGTGAGCTGGAGGGGACGGTCGCGTGAGCGAGATACCTGAGACGGCGAGCGATGCCGGCGGTGCTGTCGTGTGGCAGAGCAGCCCGCCCGGGTCGATCTATGACTACATCCGGGTCGCCTCTTTCTCGATAGGCCCGGACGGGCTGGTCGACCAGTGGAGCAGGCGGGCCGTCGACCTGTTCGGCGTGACCGCCGAGGAGGCCAGGGGCAAGGACCCGGTCGACGCCTTCATGCCGCCCGACCTGCGCGAGCGCGGACACCGCAGGGTCCGGGAGATCCTCGACGGCAAGGAGTGGACGGGCCTGGTCCCGTTCCGGATGCCCGGCGAGGACCGCCCGCACGGCATCGCCGAGATGTACGTGATGCCGAGCGAGACGGCGACGGGGGAGCGGGCCGCCCTGTGCATCGTGGTCGACGTGCGCGCCCTGCGCCGTATCGAGACCGACCTCGCCGCGTCCCAGGCCATTTTCGGACAGTCCCCGTTCGGTTTCCTGCTCTTCGGCACCGACCTCACGGTGAAGCGGGCCAACCGGCGCTTCGCCACCGTCTTCGGCGGCTCCGCCGACGACCACCGGGGCCGGACCGTGTACGACTACCTCACCCGGCCCGAGGCCGACCGGATGACGGCCGCGCTGCGCAAGGTCCTGGAGACCGGCGAGTCCGTCTCCGAGCTCCAGATCATCGGCGCCCCGCCCGGCTCCAGCGACCGGCGGCACTGGTCGATCAACCTCTACCGGGTGCACAGCGGCTCCGGCCGGCCGGTCGGCGTCGCCGGGCTCGGCATCGATGTGACCCGCCGCCAGAACGCGGCCCGCGAGGCCGCCAGCGCCCGCCGCAACCTCGCCCTCCTCAACGAGGCAGGGGCCAGGATCGGCAACTCGCTCGACCTGGAGGCCACCGCGCGCGAACTCCTCGACGTGGCCGTGCCCGGCTTCTGCGACCTCGCCGCCGTCGACCTCTACCAGGGGCTGCTCACCGGCGACGAGGCGCCGCCGGGCCGCTGGGGCAGCTCGCACGACGTCGGCTACGGGGCGGGCAGCGCGGAACTGCGCCGGGTCGCCGTCGCCAGCGCCGTACCGGCCGGGACCGTACGGGTCGGCAGGCCACGCCCGAGCACGGAGGACGGACCACGGCCCGACGCCCCGGCACCGGCCCACCCGACGACAACCCACCCGACGACAACCGGCCCGACCACCGCCGCACCGGGCGGCGCGACCACCGCCGACCCGGCACCGGCCGACCCGGCGCCGGAGGCGCGGCCCGCCCCCGCCCCGCCGCACGACATCTGCGGCGACACCCACCCCATCGAGGTCGGCTCCGTCCACCGCTACGCCTTCAACTCGCCGTGCGCCGGGGCGCTGCGCACCGGCCGGGTGGGGACCGTGCCCGGCGCCGAGGACGGTCTGGTGCAGTCGACGCTCGTCGTCCCGATGGTCGCCCAGGACACCGTGGTCGGCCTGGTGCAGTTCTCCCGGGTCAAGGGCAGTGAGCCGTTCGGCGAGCGGGACCGCGCGCTCGCCGTCGAACTCGCCGCCCGCGCCGCCGTCTGCATCGACAACGCCCGGCTCTACCGGCGCGAGCACGAACGCGCCCTCATCCTCCAGCGCAGCCTGCTGCCGCCCGGTGACCCGGAGGCGGCCGGTCTCGACATCGCCTGCCGCTATCTGCCCGGCACCGTCGGCTCCGAGGTCGGTGGCGACTGGTTCGACGTCATCGAACTGCCAGGACACCGCACCGCCCTCGTCATCGGCGACGTCATGGGCCGCGGCCTGCGCGCCGCCGTCGCCATGGGCGAACTGCGCACCGCCGTCCGCACCCTGGCCCAGCTCGACCTGGAACCCGCCGAGGTGCTGTCCCACCTCGACGAGATCGCCCGCGGTCTCGGCGCGCCCGCCGGGGCCCAGCAGTCGGCGCGCGCCCACAAGGCGCGCGGTCCCGAGCTGGCCGAGGTCTATCTCGCCACCTGTGTGTACGCGGTGTACGACGCCGTCACCCGCCGGGTCACCTTCGCCAACGCGGGCCATCTGCCGCCGGTCCTGGTCGAACCCGGCGGGGAGGCGCTGCTGCTCGACGTGCCGCCGGGGATGCCGCTCGGCGTCGGCGGCGAGCCGTTCGAGGAGGTGCAGGTCGAACTGCCCGACGGGGCGCTGCTCGCGCTCTACACCGACGGGCTCGTCGAGTCCCGCGACCATCCGCTCGACGAGGGCCTGAGCGCGTTCCGCAACGCGCTCACCCAGCCGGAGCGGCCTCTTGAGGACGTCTGCGACCACGTCCTGACGACGCTCGACACCCGGCACGGCGAGGACGACATCGCGCTGCTGATGGCCAGGGTGCGGGGGCTGCCCAGCGAGGCGGTCGGCGACTGGCGGCTGCCCAGGGAGCCGCGCTCGGTCGGCCGGGCCCGCGAACTGGCCCGGGCCCAGCTCGCGGGATGGGACCTGGAGCCGCTGGTCGACACCGTCGAGCTGCTCGTCAGCGAGCTGGTCACGAACGCGCTGCGGTACGGCGAGGGCGAGATCAGGCTGCGGCTGCTGCTCGACCGGACGCTGGTCTGCGAGGTGTGGGACTCGGGCCTGGTCCAGCCGCGGCGGCGGCGCGCGAAGGACACCGACGAGGGCGGCCGGGGCCTCCAACTGGTCGGGCTGCTGAGCGCGGCCTGGGGGTCACGTCGTACCCCGCGCGGCAAGACCGTCTGGTTCGAGTTGCAGCTGCCGGACGGCGAAGGGGCCGCCGAACCGACCGTCGACCAGCTGCTCAGCATGTTCTGAGGGCCGGGGGCGGTCCGCGAGGACGCCCCTGCCCCCCCGCCCCGAGAGCCTGGCCCCGCCGAAAGCCCGCTCCCGCCAAGAGCCCGCTACCCCTTCAGCTTGGCGAGCCGGGCCTCGATCTCCGCCTGGTCGCCAAGCGCGTCCAGCTGCTCGAACTGCGCGTCGAGCGACGACGCCGCCAGCTCCTGCTTGCCGAGCGCCCTGGCCTCCTCGCGGCGCACCTTGTCCTCGAAGCGGTTGAGCTCGCTGGTCGGGTCGAGGACGTCGATGTTCTTCACGGCGTCCATCATCTGGTTCTGCGCCTGGGCCGACTTGGCGCGCGCGACCAGCTCGTCCCGCTTGGCCTGGAGCTCGCTCAGCTTGCCCTTCATCTGGTCGAGGCCGGTCTTGAGCTTGGCCACCACCTCGGTCTGCGCGGCGATGGTCGGTTCGGCGGTGGCCGCCTCCTTCTCCGACTGGAGCTGGCGGCCGAGGGCGACCTTGGCGAGGTCGTCGAAGCGGTCGGCCTCCGCCGTCTGGCCCGCGCCCCGCAGCTCGTCGCCCTTGCGGCTGGCGGCGAGCGCCTTCTCGCCCCACTCCTTGGCCGCGTCCACGTCCTCCTGGTGGTCCTGCTCCATCAGCCGCAGATTGCCGATGGTGGCGGCGATCGCCTGCTCGGCCTCGCCGATGTTGTTGGAGTAGTCGCGGATCAGCTGGTCCAGCATCTTCTGCGGATCCTCGGCCTGGTCGAGGAGGGCGTTGATGTTGGCCTTGGCCAGCTGGGTGACCCGGCCGAGGATGGTCTGCTTGCTCATGGTCGGACTCCTTGCGTGCGGATGCGCGTACGGAACAGGCGACGGGAGACGGGCGAACGAGAGAGGTACGGGTACTCGGGTACGGGAACGGGGGCACGGTCAGAAGCGGCCGCCACCGCCCAGCCGGCCGCGGGTCCCGCCGCCGCCGAAGCTCCCGGGACCCCCGCCGAGACCACCACCACCGCCCCGGCCCCCGCCGCCGAAGCCCCCGCCGTAACCACCACCGCGGCCGCCGCCCCCGCCGCCGAACAGGCCGCCGAGGATGATCCCGCCGAGCACCGCGCCGCCGAGCCCGCCGCCCCCGGCCCCGCGCTGACCGGCCGGGCCGCCGCCGAAGCCGTCGGGGTTGCCGTACCGCCGCACGTCCTGTTCGGCGAGGTCCTGGGCGCGCCGGGCGAGGGCGTCGGCCTGCTGGGCCTCGGCGAGCGCGGCCGTGGGGTCGGACGCGGCGAGCTGCGCCGAGGCGTCGAGCCGCCGCTGGGCCTCGGCGAGCCGGGTGCGGGCCTCGGCGCCGACGGCGCCGCGGTGGGTGGTGATGTAGTCGCCGGCCGCGCCGATGGCGGAGCGGGCGGTGAGCGTGGCCTGGTCGAGCAGGGCGGCGGCGCGCCGGGTGCCGGACTCGCGTTCGCGGGCGCCGACCAGGGCGTCGTCGAGGGCGGTGTCGGCCTCCTCGATCCGCCGCAGTGCCTCGATCGGGTCGTACCGGCCGGTCTCCATCGCGGTGCGGACGTCGGCGAGGACGGATTCGGCGCGGCCGATCCGGCCGCGCAGGTCGGCGGTCGGCACGCCCTCGGCGGTGCCCTGGAGCAGGCCGCGGGCGTCGGCGAGGTCGGCCTCGGTCTCGGTCAGCATGGCGGACAGCCGGCCGACGGCCTCGGCGAGTTCCTGGGCCCTGCGGTCGACGGCCTCGATCAGCCGGGCGGCCTGGTCGACGGCGCCCTCGGCGGCCCGGATCTGGACGGCGGCGCCGCCGTTGTCGCCCTGGTCGATGAGCTGGCGGGCGTGGTTGACGGTGCTGGTCGCGAACACCAGCCGGTCCTTGGCCTGTTCGACGTCGCCGGAGACGGGGGCGGCGGCGGAGTCGGTGTAGCGCTCGCGCATCGCGGTGAGCGCGGCCTGCGCGGTGCCCACTCGGCCGGTCTGCTCGCGGAACGCGGCCTCGACGGCGGCCAGCGCCTCGGGGGCGGTGCGTTCCAGGTCGCGCAGCCGGTCGAAGTCGGCGGACTCGGCGTCGAGCCGGGTGTTGACGTCGGCGCAGCGGGCGAGGATCTCCTCCAGCATCGCTCGGCGGGTGGCGTCGTCCTCGGGGAAGGCGTCGTCGAGCTGCTGGCGCAGCCGGAAGGCGGCGGTCAGCTCGCCCTCGGCGTAGCGCACGGCCTCGGTGAAGGGGGTCACGGCGTCGTCGCCGAACTGGGCGGTGGCGAAGCCCAGCTCCTCCTTGCTGGTGCGGACGGCGTCGTCGGTGGCGACGAGGGCATGCCGGGCGCGACCGTCCAGTTCGGCGAGGGTCGGCTGCGGCGGCCCCTTGGGGGTGCCCCAGCCCGGTCCCGTACCGCCCGTTCCGCTGCCGCCGCCCGGGGTGGTGCGGGTCGCGGTCCTGCGGCGGCGTTTGGTGTACGCGTACGCGGCGACGGCGCCCGCGCCGCCGACCAGGACGACCGGGAGCACCAGGTCGGAGGCGGTGGTGGTGTCGTCGGCGGGGGAGCCGCCGGGGTCGGCGGGTCCTGGGGTGACGGCGGGCGCGGGGACGGGCTGTCCGGCGAGGACGGCGGTGTAGCCGTTCGCGGCGCCGATGGCGGCGCCCGCCCAGTCGTTCTGGCGCAGCGCGGGTTCGATGGCGGTCCTGGCGACGTCGTCGAGCTGTGCCTGGGTGAAGCGGGAGTCGGGGTCGGCGCTGTAGCCGTACTGCCGGTCGTGGGTGGCGACGGCGAGCAGGACGTCGTCGCGGCCGAGGCCGTTGCGTTCGGCGGTGGTGTCGGCCCAGTTCTGGGCGGAGCGCCCGGAGAAGTCCCGTACGTAGACGACGAAGAGCTGCACCCGGCGGGCGTCGTACAGGCCGTCGAGGGCGCGCACCACCTCGGTCCGCCGGTCGCCGAGGGCGTCGGCCCGGTCGGTGATCTGGCCGTCCCTGGACAGCGTGACGGGGTCGTCGGCCCGGGCGCCGGTCCCGGCGGGCACGAGCAGCCACCACGCCGCCACCAGCGCGGCGAGCAGGGCTCGGGTGGCTGTTCGTGTCACACGTGTCACAAAAGGGAGGTTATGTCCGCCCCTGTGCCCCCGCGACCGGACCGCCGGAGCGACCGGACGCGGCCGGAGCGGACCCCGGCCGCGGGGGACCCCGTGGGGCGGGGCGCCGGGTCAGCCCTTCCGGCGGCGGATCTTGTCGCCCAGCCAGACCACCGGGTCGTACTTGCGGTCCACCACCCGTTCCTTCATGGGGATCAGCGCGTTGTCGGTGATCCTGATGCCTTCCGGGCAGACCTCGGTGCAGCACTTGGTGATGTTGCAGTAGCCGAGGCCGTGCTCGTCCTGCGCGGTACGGCGCCGGTCGAGGCCCGCCTCGGGGGACGCGTCCAGCGGGTGCATGTCGAGTTCCGCGATCCGCATCAGGAAGCGCGGGCCCGCGAAGGCGGTCTTGTTCTCCTCGTGGTCACGGACCACATGGCAGGTGTCCTGGCACAGGAAGCACTCGATGCACTTGCGGAACTCCTGCGAGCGGTCGACGTCCTCCTGTTTCATCCGGTACTCGCCGGGGCCGACTCCGGCGGGCGGCACGAAGGCCGGGATCTCGCGGGCCTTGGTGTAGTTGAAGGACACGTCCGTGACCAGGTCCCGGATCACCGGGAAGGCCCGCATCGGGGTGATGGTGAGGGTCTCGGCGCGGTCGAAGACCGACATCCGGGTCATGCACATCAGCCGCGGCCGGCCGTTGATCTCGGCCGAGCAGGAGCCGCACTTGCCCGCCTTGCAGTTCCAGCGGACGGCCAGGTCGGGGGCCTGGGTGGCCTGGAGGCGGTGCACGATGTCGAGGACGACCTCGCCGTCGTGCACCTCGACGGTGAAGTCGGTGAGCGCCCCGCCGTCGGCGTCGCCGCGCCAGATCCGGAAGCTCGCGTCGTACGTGCTCATGCGTCAGGCCCCTTCGTGTCCGCACCGGAATCGGAACCGGGGCCGGCACCGGAACCGCCAACGGCGCTGCTCGCGTCCAGCTCCTCCGCCGCCAGGTACTTCGCCAGTTCCTCCTTCTCGAACAGGGCGAGCAGATCGGCCCGTACCGGCTCCGTCCGCACCCGTTCGAGCGCGATGCCGCCCGCGCCGCCCTCGACCGCCCGGCACAGCAGGTTCACCGGCCGCCAGGCGCGGTCCATCGCGGGGAAGTCCTCCCGGGTGTGGCCGCCGCGTGACTCGGTCCGCTCCAGGGCCGCGCGGGCCACGCACTCGCTGACCAGGAGCATGTTCCGCAGGTCGAGGGCGAGGTGCCAGCCGGGGTTGAACTGCCGGTGGCCCTCGACGGCGACCCGCCCGGCCCGCTCCCGCAGGGCCGCGATCCGCTCCAGCGCCTCGGCCATCTCGCCCTCCCGGCGGATGATCCCGACCAGGTCGTTCATGGTCTGCTGGAGTTCCTGGTGCAGCGTGTACGGGTTCTCCGGGTCACCCCCGGCCGCGGTGTCGCGGAACGGCGCCAGGGCCTCCGCCCGCGCCGCCGCCACCGCCTCCTCGGCGACCTCGGGGGCCGCCGCCCCGGTCGCGTACTCCGCCGCGTGCAGTCCGGCCCGCCGCCCGAAGACGAGCAGGTCGGAGAGCGAGTTGCCGCCGAGCCGGTTGGAGCCGTGCATCCCGCCCGCGACCTCGCCCGCCGCGAACAGGCCGGGCACCCCGGCCGTCGCCGCCGTCTCGGAGTCGACCGCGATGCCGCCCATCACGTAGTGGCAGGTCGGCCCGACCTCCATCGGCTCGGCGGTGATGTCGACGTCCGCCAGCTCTTTGAACTGGTGGTGCATCGACGGCAGTCGGCGCCTGATCACCTCGGCGGGCATCCGGGTCGACACATCGAGGAACACCCCGCCGTGCGGGGTGCCGCGGCCCGCCTTCACCTCGGAGTTGATCGCCCGGGCCACCTCGTCGCGCGGCAGCAGCTCGGGCGGCCGGCGGTTGTGGTCCGGGTCCTCGTACCAGCGGTCGCCCTCCTCCTCGCTCTGCGCGTACTTCTCCTTGAAGACCTCGGGGATGTAGTCGAACATGAACCTGCGGCCCTCGGAGTTGCGCAGCACCCCGCCGTCGCCGCGCACCGACTCGGTGACCAGGATCCCCTTCACCGACGGCGGCCAGACCATGCCGGTCGGATGGAACTGCACGAACTCCATGTTCACCAGCGGCGCCCCGGCGAGCAGCGCGAGCGCGTGCCCGTCGCCGGTGTACTCCCAGGAGTTGGACGTCACCTTGAAGGACTTGCCGATGCCACCGGTGGCGAGGACGACCGCGGGGGCCTTGAGCACGAAGCAGCGGCCGGTCTCCCGCTCGTAACAGAAGACGCCCGCGACCCGGCCGAAGGCGTCCTTCAGGATCCGGGTGACGGTGCACTCCTGGAAGACCTTCAGACCGCTCTCGTAGTCGCCGGTCGCCCGGTGGTCCTCCTGCTGGAGCTGGACGGTCTGCTGCTGGAGGGTGCGGATCAGTTCGAGCCCGGTGCGGTCGCCGACGTGCGCGAGCCGCGGGTACTCGTGGCCGCCGAAGTTGCGCTGCGAGATCCGGCCGTCGGGGGTGCGGTCGAACAGCGCGCCCCAGGTCTCCAGCTCCCACACCCGGTCCGGCGCCTCCTGCGCGTGCAGTTCGGCCATCCGCCACTGGTTGAGGAACTTCCCGCCGCGCATGGTGTCGCGGAAGTGGGTCTGCCAGGAGTCGTGCGGGTTGGCGTTGGCCATGGAGGCGGCGATGCCGCCCTCGGCCATCACCGTGTGCGCCTTGCCGAAGAGGGACTTGCAGATCACGGCGGTACGGGCGCCCCGCTGCCGTGCCTCGATCGCCGCGCGCAGCCCGGCGCCCCCGGCGCCGACCACGATGACGTCCCAGCGCTGGCTTTCCGTGTCGGTCATGTCAGAAGAACCTCGGGTCGTCGAAGGCGCCGGTGGCGAGCAGGTACACGTACAGGTCGCAGACCGCGACGCTGATCAACGAGGCCCAGGCGAGCCGCATGTGATGGGCGTTCAGCCGCCCGGCCCAGGTCCACAGCCGGTAGCGCACCGGATGCTTCGAGAAGTGCCGCAGCCGTCCGCCGACGACATGGCGGCAGGAGTGGCAGGAGAGCGTGTACGCCCAGATGAGGCCGATGTTGACGACGAAGACCAGGGTGCCGAGCCCGGCGTGGCCCCAGGCGTAGTGCTGGTCGCGGAAGGTCAGCACGGTGTCGTACGTCAGGATGCCCGCGACCGGCAGCGCCAGGTAGAAGAAGTACCGGTGGACGTTCTGCAGGATCAGCGGGAAGCGGGTCTCGCCGGTGTAGCCGCGGTGCGGCTCGGCGACCGCGCAGGCGGGCGGTGACGCCCAGAAGCCCCGGTAGTACGCCTTGCGGTAGTAGTAGCAGGTCAGCCGGAAGCCCAGCGGGAAGATCAGGATGAGCAGCGCGGGCGACAGGCCCCACCAGCTGCCGAACAGCTCCCAGTTGGGGCCGCCGCGCATCGGCGCGCAGTTCTCCGCGAGGCACGGCGAGTAGAACGGCGAGACGTAGGGCGCGGCGTAGTAGTGCGCGTTCGCGAAGGCCCGCCAGGTCGAGTAGGCGATGAAGGCGAGCAGTCCGGCGGCGGTCCCGGCGGGCGCCAGCCACCAGCGGTCGGTGCGCAGATGGCGAGCGGCGATGGCGGCGCGCCCCGGGGAGCGCACCCCCGTCGCCGCCGCTCGACTCGGTGGGGGTTCGGTACCTGTGGCCAACAGGGCCTCCTCGGCTCTACGGCGCGTGGCGGTCGCGTGCTCCCAGGCCCTCGTCGTCGGTGTCCGTCCACAGCCCGCTGTCGTACGGGGTGTCGGGGACGGTCACCATGCTCTCGGCGCGGCCCTCGGGCGGTGGCGCGGGTGCGCCCCGATCCGCTCCGACGCGGCGTTCCAGGTCGTCGACCGTGCGTTCCAGGTCCTGCAGACGGCGCCTGACGGCCGCCAGATCGTCCTGAACGGACATGGTTGCCCTCACTTCCGGAGCGCGGGTCGTACGCGAGTGTCGCGCGTCACATCCCGCTTGTGAAGCCGTGTGCACGGGATTCCACTCGTCCGGAGCGTCTGCGGCGAACGGCGGTTGGGCCGCACGAGTGGGGTTTGCCGGGCGTGCCGCCGTGTCGTCGGCACCTGATCCGCTCCGTCCTTTTCAGTGTATGAGCAATAGGTGTGATCATCTCCAAATGGCATAAAACTGGACGAAGGGGTACAAGTCATGTCCCAGGTCGGCGCCCCTCGCGGGAGGACATGCTCCAGGAGCCCCCGCTCCCGCACGCTCCGCTCCGTCGCCACACTCGGCAGCACCGTCCTCGCCCTCGCCGTACTGGCCGGCTGCTCCTCCGGCGACAGCGGCGACGAGCCGCCCGCCGCCGCCCAGGACAACGCCCCGGCCGCGCGCGAACAGGTCGCCGACGGCGGCACCCTGCGCTGGGCGGTCGACGCGCTGCCCACCACCCTCAACACCTTCCAGGCCGACGCCGACGGCGCCACCGCCCGGATCGCCGGAGCGGTGCTCCCCGCCCTGCACACCCTCGACGAGCGCGGCAGGCCGCGGCTCAACCCCGACTACCTGGAATCGGCCGAGGTCGTCGAGACCGAGCCCAAGCAGGTCGTCCTCTACAAGCTCCACCAGCAGGGGGTGTGGAGCAACGGCCGCGAGATCGGCGCCCCCGACTTCGTCGCCCAGTGGCGCGCCCTCAGCGGCCGCGACACCGCGTACTGGACCGCCCGCAACGCCGGGTACGAGCGGATCGAGAAGATCGAGCGCGGCAAGAACGACCTGGAGGTCCGGGTCACCTTCGCCAAGCCGTACGCCGACTGGCGCGCGCTGTTCTCACCGCTCTACCCGAAGGAGGTGATGGGCAGCCCCAACAGCTTCAACGACGGCGCCCGCACCGCCCTCAAGGCCACCGCCGGTCCCTTCGTCCTCAAGACGGTCGACCGGAAGACCGGCAGCGTCACGCTGGCCCGCAACCCCCGCTGGTGGGGCCAGACCCCCAAGCTCGACAGCCTCGTGCTCACCGCCGTGCCCCGCGACAAGCGGGCCGCCGCGCTCGCCGACGGCACCCTCGACCTCGCCGAGATCGACCGGTCCGCCGCCGAGCGGATCGCGCTCGCGGTACGCGACTCCCGGGCCGGGAACACCGGCGCGGGCGGCGCCCTCGCGCACGGCCCCGGCGCCGGGATCACCCCGGCCGCCGCCCTCAGGTCCTGGGCCCTCGCCCACGGCTCCGACGAGGAGAAGGCCGAGGAGGTCAGGGCCGCCCGGGAGAAGAACCAGCAGGCCATCGCCCGGTACGCGACCGAGCAGAAGGGCCTCGCCGGATTCGTCGTCCGCAAGTCCCTGGAGCCCGCCTACACCCAGCTCTCCCTCAACGGGGAGTCCGGGGCGCTCGCCGACGAGCGGGTCAGGCGCGCGGTGGCCCGGGCCATCGACCGGCGCGAACTGGCCGAGACCGTGCTCAAGCCGCTCGGGCTGCCCGCCGTGCCGCCCGGCAGCCACCTGGCGCTGCTCGGCCAGGCCGCCTACGCCGACAGCAGCGACGCGCTCGGCGGCCAGGACACCAAGGAGGCGCAGGCGCTGCTCGCCGACGCCGGCTGGGTGCCGGGCGGCGCGCTGACCAAGCCCGCCGGGACCAAGGCGGGCAGCGAGGCCGCCAAGAAGGGGGCCGCACAGAAGAAGGAAGGTTCCGCCACGGAGGACGCCGGGGCGGACGGCGCCGAGAAGGCGGCCGAGAAGAAGAAGGACGCCGATGAGAAGGCCCGCCGCGACGACACCGCCTCCGACGACGGCCTCTACATCGTCGGCGACGACAAGCCGGGCGACCGCCCGGCCAGCCCGCTGATCGGCGCGGGCGGCCCGGAGAACGGCACCAACATCCTCGCCCCCGCCCCGGTCGCCGCCTTCCAGGGCGCCGCCCTGCTGCACCAGGCCGAGTCCCTCGACACCGGCACCACCGGCGCGGGCACCCAGGCCCAGTCCCAGGTCCAGGCCCACCCGGTCAAGCCGGTGGCCGGTGCCTACGCGCCGCGCGGCTCCGCCGCCCCGGCCGCCGTGGACACCGCCGCCATGAAGGCGCTCGGCAAGGACGGCAAGCCGCTCAGCCTGCGGTTCGTCCTTCCGTCGGGCCCCGGCTCCGAGTCGCTGCGCGCGGTCGGCGACCGGATCGTCCGGATGCTCGACGCGGTGGGCATCCGTACCGAGGTCACCAAGGTCTCCGACGAGAGCTTCTTCAAGGACCACATCGCCTCCGGCGACTACGACCTGGCGCTCTACTCCTGGCCCGCGACCGCCTTCCCGGCCACCGACGCCCGGCCGATCTTCGCCAAGCCGGAGCCCGCGTCCGACGGCTCGCTGCTCGTCGAGCAGAACTACGCCCGGGTCGGCACCGACCGCATCGACCAGCTCTTCGACCAGGCGGCGGCCACCCTCGACGAGGACGAGGCCCGCGACCTGGTGCGCCAGGCCGACGCCCGGATCTGGGCGGCGGCCGGGTCCATCCCCCTCTACCAGCGCCCGCAGCTGGTGGCCGCCAAGCCCGAGGTCGCGAACGCGGGCGCCTTCGGATTCGCCGCCCCCCGCTACCAGGACATCGGCTTCAAGAAGCCCCGGTCGGCGAACGGCGCCGAGCGCAACAAAAGGTAGGCCGAACACGAGGTGACCGTTCGCGGAAGGTCATGGGACCGAGGCCGTGACAGGGCCCGGCGGGGCTTCGGATCCAGCATCCTGGATCCGGAAGCCCCGCCGGGCCCGGCCCGTACCCCCGGCAGGACCCGGCCCGTCCCCGCACCCCCGGCGACCCGGTCGGAGCAGTGGGGCGCCAAAAACACCCCATTACCCGAAAGCACCCCGAAAATCCAAGTCGCAAGCTCAGAAGCAGCTCAATTTCCTTGCCCGCCGGTCTCCCGGGCGGGCAGGATCACCACGGCCCCTTGACCCGGCCGCACGACCCCCTCCTCGCACACCCACATGTGCGCAACCCCCCAGTAGACCCTCTCGGACCCCGGGTGGGGAAGCCCCTTGCACAGGGGCCCCGTACCATAGGACATAGCCGTGGCGCGTCCGCCCGGCGGGCGTACGGAACTGACGCCGATTCCCACGATCCGAGAGAAGCGCAAGCACCCATGCCCACGCGCCACGACATCCGCAACGTCGCCATCGTCGCCCACGTCGACCACGGCAAGACGACCATCGTCGACGCCATGCTCAAGCAGGCCGGTGCCTTCGCCGCCCACCAGCAGCTCGACGACCGCATGATGGACTCGAACGACCTGGAGCGTGAGAAGGGCATCACGATCCTGGCCAAGAACACGGCGGTGAAGTACCACCCCAAGGACGGCGGGGCCCCGATCACGATCAACATCATCGACACCCCCGGCCACGCCGACTTCGGCGGCGAGGTCGAGCGCGGTCTGTCGATGGTGGACGCGGTCGTCCTCCTCGTCGACGCCTCCGAGGGCCCGCTCCCGCAGACCCGCTTCGTGCTGCGCAAGGCCCTCCAGCAGCGCAAGCCGGTCATCCTCTGCATCAACAAGACGGACCGCCCGGACTCCCGGATCGACGAGGTCGTCAACGAGACCTACGACCTGTTCCTCGACCTGGACGCCGACGAGGACCAGATCGAGTTCCCGATCGTCTACGCCTGCGGCCGTGACGGCGTCGCCTCGCTGACCAAGCCGGAGGACGGCACCGTCCCCGCCGACTCCACCAACCTGGAGCCGTTCTTCTCCGCCATCCTGGAGCACGTCCCGGCCCCGACGTACGAGGAGGACGCGCCGCTCCAGGCCCACGTCACCAACCTCGACGCCGACAACTTCCTCGGCCGCATCGCGCTGCTCCGCGTCGAGCAGGGCGAGCTGCGCAAGGGCCAGACGGTCGCGTGGATCAAGCGGGACGGCACCATCTCCAACGTCCGCATCACCGAGCTGATGATGACCGAGGCGCTCACCCGCAAGCCGGCCGAGGTGGCGGGCCCCGGTGACATCTGCGCCGTCGCCGGTATCCCGGACATCATGATCGGCGAGACCCTGGCCGACCCGGAGAACCCGATCGCGCTGCCGCTGATCACGGTCGACCAGCCGGCCATCTCGATGACCATCGGCACCAACACCTCGCCGCTCGTCGGCCGTGGCGGCACCGGCAAGGGCGCCGACGCGAAGACCGCGGTCAAGGACCGCAAGGTCACCGCCCGCCAGGTCAAGGACCGCCTCGACCGCGAGCTCGTCGGCAACGTGTCGCTCCGCGTCCTGGAGACCGAGCGCCCCGACGCCTGGGAGGTCCAGGGCCGTGGTGAGCTCGCGCTCGCCATCCTGGTCGAGCAGATGCGCCGCGAGGGCTTCGAGCTGACCATCGGCAAGCCCCAGGTCGTCACCAAGGACGTCGACGGCAAGGTCCACGAGCCGGTCGAGCGCCTCACGGTCGACGTGCCCGAGGAGCACATGGGTGCCGTCACCCAGCTCATGGGCGTCCGCAAGGGCCGCATGGACAACATGTCGAACCACGGCTCCGGCTGGGTCCGCATGGAGTTCGTCGTCCCGTCCCGCGGCCTCATCGGCTTCCGTACGGAGTTCCTCACCCAGACCCGCGGTACCGGCATCGCGCACTCGATCCACGAGGGCCACGAGCCCTGGTTCGGCCCGCTGCAGACCCGTAACAACGGCTCCCTGGTCGCCGACCGCGCCGGTGCGGTCACCGCGTTCGCGATGACCAACCTGCAGGAGCGCGGTGTGCTGTTCACCGACCCCGGCACCGAGGTGTACGAGGGCATGATCGTCGGCGAGAACTCGCGCTCCGACGACATGGACGTGAACATCACCAAGGAGAAGAAGCTCACGAACATGCGGTCCTCGTCGGCCGACTCGTTCGAGGCGATCGTCCCGCCGCGCAAGCTCTCCCTTGAGCAGTCCCTGGAGTTCTGCCGCGACGACGAGTGCGTCGAGGTGACCCCGGAGGCCGTCCGTATCCGCAAGGTCAACCTGGACCAGCGCGAGCGCGCCCGCGCCGCCTCCCGCGCGAAGAACGGCTGACCCTCCGCGGTCACGGCGCGCACCGCGCGCTTCCCGGCAGGAACGGCTGAACCCCGCTCCTGAGCGGAAGATCACATTCAGGGCCCGGCCCCTCGTACCACGTACGAGGGGCCGGGCCCTTCCGCTTCTCTTTGGCACCTCCTGGAACGACCCGGGGTCAACTTTTCGTCAACCTCATTTCGGAGGGGTGGTGTCCGGATATCGGCCGTCGCTCTCCGGAACGTGTGTTAACGGTCCGTTTCGTCGGTGTCTGTCTGTGCTCAGTTTGTCCGGATTTCGGGCTTCCCGGCCCTGGCGATGTTGTCAAAACGAGACCACTTAAGTGTGGTTTACGGCCCGGGCGTACTTAATAGTTGGCTCCATTGAGCTCGGGTCAATGGGTCACGCACTGTGGGGAGTGCCGACTCACGAGCACGCTCGGGGTACTGGGGTGAATCGCCGTCAGGGGTGTCGGCGGGACCTGGAGTACCCCTCTTGTAGTGACAAGTGGACTCATGAGGAGGAACCCCATGCGCGGTGCCAAGAGCGCCAAGTGGGTAACGGGCGCGATCGTTGTCGCCCTGGCAGCGACCGCCTGTGGCGGGGGCAAGGGCGATGGCGGCTCCGACGCCAAGGGCAAGGCTGACCCGAACGGGATCTTCTCGGTCGAGCTCGGCGAGCCCGAGAAGCTGCTGCACACCGGTGACACCATGGAGAGCAACGGCTCTCTCGTGATGCAGAGCCTGTTCTCGACGCTGGTCAAGTACAAGGCCGACGGCTCGCTCGAGATGATCAACGCCGAGTCGCTCACCACGACCGACTCGAAGACGTGGACCGTCAAGCTCAAGCCGGGCTGGACCTTCCACGACGGCACCCCGGTGACCTCGAAGTCCTTCGTGGACGCGTGGAACTGGAACGCCAACGTCAAGAACGCCATGGGCCTCGCGTCCTGGTTCTCCGACATCAAGGGCTACGAGGCCCTGCACCCGGAGAAGGAGGGCGCCCAGCCCACCGCGGACAAGCTCGAGGGTCTGAAGATCGTCGACGACAACAGCTTCACCATCGAGCTGAAGTCGTCCGTTCCGGCCTTCGGTCACAAGCTCGCCTACATCCCGTTCGCGCCGCTTCCGGCGTCCTTCTACAAGGACCCCAAGGCCGCGGGCGAGAAGCCGGTCGGCAACGGCCCGTACAAGTTCGAGTCCTGGGACCACAAGAAGCAGATCAAGGTCGTCCGCTTCGACGGTTACAAGGGTCCGAACAAGGCCAAGAACGGCGGTGTGCTCTTCAAGAACTACACCGGCCTCGAGGCCGCGTACGAGGATCTGAAGTCGGGCAACCTCGACGTCCTGCGCCAGGTCGGTCCGAAGGACCTCCCGGTCTACCACCAGGACCTCGGCGACCGTGCCGTGGACGCCGACCACTCGGCCATCCAGTCGATCGCCGTCGCGTTCTACGCCGACCAGTGGGCGAAGCCGAAGCCGGTCGACGTCAAGGTCATCCAGGGCCTCTCGATGGCCATCGACCGCGCCACCATCACCAAGACGGTGCTCCAGGGCACCCGTGAGCCGGCGACCGGCTGGGTGGCGAAGGGCGTCCTGGGCTACCAGGAGAACGCCGCGGGCGACGTCACCAAGTTCGACCCGGCCAAGGCCAAGGAGCTCATCGCGGCCGGCGGCGGTGTCCCCGGCAACAAGATCTCCATCCAGTTCAACGCCGACGGCGGCCACAAGGAGTGGGTGGAGGCTGTCTGCAACAGCATCACCCAGGCCACCGGCGTCGCGTGCACCGGTGACAGCAAGCCGGACTTCCAGGCCGACCTCGCGGCCCGCAAGGCCAAGCAGGTCAAGTCGATGTACCGCTCGGCCTGGTCGCTGGACTACCCGGTCAACGGCAACTTCCTGAGCGACCTGTACCGCACGGGTGCCGCCGGTAACCAGGGTGGCTTCTCCAACGCGGACCTGGACAAGAAGCTGGACGCCGCGGCGAGCGCCAAGACGCTCGACGAGTCGGTCAAGCTCTTCCAGGAGGCCGAGAAGGACCTGGTCAAGTACATGCCGTCGATCCCGCTCTGGTACTACAAGGTCAACGCGGGTTACTCGGAGAAGGTCAACGGCGTCAAGTACGACCAGGCCGGCGACCCGATCCTGTACAACATCGAGGTTGTGAAGTAAACACCTCAGCGTAGTCCGCACGCCGGGCCGTGGTCTGACGGATCGTCAGGCCCGGCTCGGTGCCCTACGCAGCGGCCGGGGGGCCCTTCGAACGACATCGCGTGTCCGATGACGCGCGTCGATCGAGGGTGCCCACCCGGCTTCCGCTGTGTGACATCTCAACGGAGGCATGATGGGGCGCTATGTCGCACGACGACTGCTCCAGATGATCCCGGTCTTCCTCGGGACAACCTTTCTCATCTTCTTCATGGTCTACAGCCTGCCCGGCGACCCCGTTCTCGGGCTGTTCGGCGAAAAGGGCGTGGACCCGGCGACGCTGGCCGCGAAGAGGCATGAACTGGGACTGGATCTGCCGATCTGGCAGCAGTACTGGAACTACATGACCAACATCGTTCTGCACTTCGACTTCGGCACCCAGCTCCGCAACGGGCGCCCGGTCACCGACGTGCTGGGCGATGCGTTCCCCATCACGCTGCAACTCGCGGCGCTGGCCTTCGCTTTCGAGCTCGTCTTCGGAATCGGCCTGGGCATCATCGGCGGTCTCAAGGCGGGTCGCCTGGCGGACAACGCCATCCTGATCTTCACCCTCCTGATCATGTCGATCCCGGTCTTCGTGCTGGGCTACATCATCAAGATGGTCTTCGCCTTCCAGCTCGGCTGGATCGAACCGAACGTCAGCGTCGACCAGAAGTGGTCCGAGCTGATCGCGCCGGCCATCGTGCTCGGCGGACTCTCACTGGCGTACGTGGCACGACTGACCCGTACGTCGATGGCGGAGAACCTGCGCGCCGACTACATGCGCACCGCGGTCGCCAAGGGCCTGCCGCGCCGCCGCGTCGTCGGTGTCCACCTGATGCGCAACTCCATGATCCCGGTCGTCACCTTCCTCGGCACGGACATCGGTGCCCTCATGGGCGGTGCGGTCGTCACCGAAGGCATCTTCAACATCAAGGGTGTCGGTGGTGTCATCTACGAGTCCATCACCCGCCGCGAAGGCAGCACCCTCGTCGGACTCGTCACCATCCTCGTGATCGTCTACCTCGTCACGAGCCTGCTCATCGACCTGCTGTACGCGGTCCTGGACCCGAGGATCCGTTATGCCTGACGTGACCAAGACCGCCGCCCCGGCAGAGGGCACCGTCGACGCCGTCACCGTCGCCGCGGCCGGCGACAGCGCGGTGAAGCAGGAGAAGGCGCGCTCCCTGTGGGGCGACGCGTGGCGCGACCTGCGCCGCAACCCGTACTTCCTCGTGGCGTCGGTGCTGATCTTCTTCCTGCTGCTCATCACGGCCTTCCCGGGCCTGTTCACGAGCGCGTCGCCGACCACCGGCGACCTCGTGCACCACTACATGGGCAAGCCCGAGCTCAGCAAGATCGGCTCCGAGGGCTGGCTCGGCTACGACATCCAGGGTCGTTCGGTCTACGCGCGCCTCATCCACGGCACGCGCGCCTCGATCATGGTCGGCGTCGCCGTCACCCTGATCGTCACCATCCTGGGCAGCATCATGGGTATGCTCGCCGGCTACTTCGGCGGCGTGATCGACGCGATCCTCTCCCGGATCACCGACATCTTCTTCGGCATCCCGTTCCTGCTCGGCGCCATGGTCGTGCTCCAGTCCTTCGCGGAGCGCACCATCTGGGTCGTCGTCTTCGCCCTGGCGTTCCTCGGCTGGACCCAGATCACCCGCGTGATGCGCGGTGCCGTGATCACGGTCAAGCAGGCCGACTACGTGCACGCCGCCAAGGCGCTGGGCGCGGGCACCACCCGCATCCTGATCAAGCACATCCTGCCCAACGCCATGGCGCCGGTGATCGTGGTCGCCACGATCGCGCTCGGTGGCTACATCTCCGCCGAGGCGACGCTGTCGTACCTCGGTCTCGGTCTGGCCGCGCCGACCGTCTCGTGGGGTGTCGACATCTCCGCCGGTGTCCAGGCGATCCGGACGTCGCAGCACATCCTGCTGTACCCGTCGATCATGGTGAGCATCACCGTCCTGGCGTTCATCATGCTCGGCGAAGCCGTCCGCAACGCCCTCGACCCCAAGATGCGCTGAGGAGGGCGTACACGTGAGCACCATCGACAAGACCGCGACCGTCCCGGCGCCGCGCGACGGCGACGACCACACCGGTCCGCTGCTCGAAGTCCGTGACCTGCACGTCGAGTTCCACACCCGTGACGGTGTGGCCAAGGCGGTGAACGGCGTCAACTACTCGGTCGACGCCGGCGAGACCCTGGCCGTGCTCGGTGAGTCCGGTTCCGGCAAGTCCGTCACCGCGCAGGCCATCATGGGCATCCTCGACATGCCGCCCGGCAAGATCCCGCAGGGCGAGATCCTGTTCCGCGGCCAGGACATGCTGAAGATGTCAGGCGAGGAGCGGCGGAAGATCCGCGGCCGGAAGATCGCGATGATCTTCCAGGACGCGCTGTCCTCCCTCAACCCGGTCCTCACCGTCGGCTACCAGCTGGGCGAGATGTTCCGCGTCCACCAGGGCCTGTCCAAGAAGGAAGCCACGGTCAAGGCCGTCGAGCTGATGGACAAGGTGAAGATCCCGGCCGCCAAGGCCCGGGTCTCCGACTACCCGCACCAGTTCTCCGGCGGTATGCGCCAGCGCATCATGATCGCCATGGCGCTGGCCCTGGAGCCGGACCTGATCATCGCGGACGAGCCCACCACGGCGCTCGACGTGACCGTCCAGGCCCAGGTCATGGACCTGCTCGCGGAACTCCAGCGCGAGTACAACATGGGTCTGATCCTGATCACCCACGACCTCGGCGTCGTCGCCGACGTCGCGGACAAGATCGCGGTCATGTACGCGGGCCGGATCGTCGAGCAGGCCCCGGTGAACGAGCTGTACGGGCGCCCCGCGCACCCCTACACCCGCGGTCTCCTCGACTCCATCCCGCGCCTGGACCAGAAGGGCCAGGAGCTGTACGCGATCAAGGGTCTGCCGCCGAACCTGCTGAAGATCCCGTCGGGTTGCGCCTTCAACCCGCGCTGCCCCAAGGCCGACGACATCTGCCGCACCGACGTGCCGGCCCTGGTGCCGGTCACCGAGCAGGACGGTGGCGAGCTGGTCGGCCGCAAGAGCGCCTGCCACTTCTGGAAGGAGACGATCCATGGCTGAGCTCAGCAAGAACGAGGAGGCCGCGGACGTGTCCGAGGCGGAGGCCGTAGCCGCCATCGAGGCACCCGCCCAGCGTGGCGAGCCGATCCTCCAGGTGCGCAACCTGCAGAAGCACTTCCCGCTGACGCAGGGCATCGTCTTCAAGAAGCAGGTCGGCGCGGTCAAGGCCGTCGACGGCGTGTCCTTCGACCTGTACCAGGGCGAGACCCTGGGCATCGTGGGCGAGTCCGGCTGTGGCAAGTCCACGGTCGCCAAGCTCCTGATGAACCTGGAGCGGGCCACCGCGGGCGAGGTCTTCTACAAGGGCCAGGACATCACCAAGCTGTCCGGCCGTGCCCTGAAGGCCGTCCGCCGCAACATCCAGATGGTGTTCCAGGACCCGTACACCTCGCTGAACCCGCGGATGACGGTCGGCGACATCATTGGTGAGACCTTCGACATCCACCCCGAGGTGGCCCCGAAGGGCGACCGGCGCCGCAAGGTGCAGGAGCTCCTCGACGTCGTGGGTCTGAACCCGGAGTACATCAACCGGTACCCGCACCAGTTCTCCGGCGGTCAGCGCCAGCGCATCGGCATCGCCCGCGGCCTCGCGCTCAACCCGGAGATCATCATCTGCGACGAGCCGGTGTCGGCCCTGGACGTCTCCGTCCAGGCGCAGGTCATCAACCTGATGGAGAAGCTCCAGGACGAGTTCAACCTGTCCTACATCTTCATCGCGCACGACCTGTCGATCGTCCGGCACATCTCCGACCGCGTCGGCGTGATGTACCTGGGCAAGCTCGCGGAGATCGGTACCGACACCGAGATCTACGACCACCCGACCCACCCGTACACCCAGGCGCTGCTCTCCGCGGTGCCGGTGCCGGACCCGACGGCGCGCGCCAACCGGGACCGCATCATCCTCACCGGTGACGTCCCGTCCCCGGCCAACCCGCCGTCGGGCTGCCGCTTCCGCACCCGCTGCTGGAAGGCCCAGGACAAGTGCTCGGTCGACGTGCCGGTCCTCGCGATCCCGGAGCGCTTCCGTGGTCAGGACACCCCGGCCGCGCACGAGTCGGCGTGCCACTTCGCCGAGGAGAAGGACGTCATCCACGCGAGCTGATCAGGCCGCGCGGGTGACTCCCGTACCACGAAGGCCCCCGACGCCCCCTCAGGGCGTCGGGGGCCTTCGCCGTTCCGGCGGAGCCGTCCGTGTCGTCCATGCCGTCCATGCCGTTCATCCGGACGCCGTAAAAGTGCACTCGCTACCAAACCGGGTGATATTGGGGCCTAAGTCACATTGAGGACCGAGGACCAGTACATCAGGA
Organism: Streptomyces sp. NPDC090025; assembly: GCF_044748125.1. Lineage (NCBI taxonomy): Bacteria > Bacillati > Actinomycetota > Actinomycetes > Kitasatosporales > Streptomycetaceae > Streptomyces > Streptomyces sp. NPDC090025. The sequence continues at coordinate 1,010,839 of NZ_JBIVFL010000001.1, forward strand.
GGCACTCCATGCGCGGAGCCACGCACGCCAAGTGGGCCGCACTGGCCACCGCAGTCGCCCTCGCGGCGACCGCATGCGGCGGTGGCGGTGACAGCGGTGGCGGGGGCGCGGACGGCGTCGTGACCTCCTCGTGGGGTGACCCGCAGAACCCGCTCGAACCGTCGAACACCAACGAGGTGCAGGGCGGCAAGGTGCTGTCCATGATCTTCCGGGGTCTCAAGCAGTACGACCCGAAGACCGGCGAGGCCAAGGACATGATGGCCGAGAAGATCGAGACCTCGGACTCGACCAACTTCACCATCACCCTCAAGGACGGCTGGACCTTCTCCAACGGCGAGAAGGTGACCGCCCAGTCCTACGTCGACGCCTGGAACTACGGCGCCCACCTGAAGAACAACCAGAAGAACGCCTACTTCTTCGGCTACATCGAGGGCTACGACAAGGTCCACCCGGAGAAGGGCGACGCCACCGCCGCCACCATGAGCGGCCTCAAGGTCGTCGACGAGAAGACCTTCACCGTCAAGCTGACGCAGAAGTTCTCCACGTTCCCCGACACCCTCGGCTACGCGGCCTTCTCGCCGCTGCCGAAGGCGTTCTACAGCGACCACGCGGGCTGGCTGTCCAAGCCCGTCGGCAACGGCCCGTACACCGTGGACTCGTACTCCAAGGGCTCCCAGATGATCCTGAAGCGCTGGGACACCTACGCGGGCCCGGACAAGGCGCAGAACGGCGGCATCACGCTCAAGGTGTACACGGACAACAACACCGCCTACACCGACCTGACCGCCGGCAACCTCGACCTCGTCGACGACGTGCCCGCCTCGCAGCTCAAGAACGTCTCCGCCGACCTCGGCGACCGCTACATCAACACCCCCGCCGGCATCATCCAGACCCTCGCCTGGCCGTTCTACAACCCGGAGTTCAACAAGCCCGGCCAGGAGAAGCTGCGCAAGGGCCTGTCGATGGCCATCGACCGCCAGCAGATCACCGACACGATCTTCCAGAAGACCCGCACCCCCGCCAAGGACTGGACCTCCCCGGTGCTCGGCGCCGACGGCGGCTACAAGGAGATCTGCGGCGACGCCTGCGAGTACAACCCCACCGAGGCGAAGAAGCTGGTCGCCGAGGGCGGCGGCATCCCCGGCGGCACCCTGAAGATCTCGTACAACGCCGACACCGGCTCCCACAAGGAGTGGGTGGACGCCGTCTGCAACTCCATCAACCGCGCGCTCGGCAACAACAACGCCTGCGTCGGCAACCCGGTCGGCACCTTCGCCGACTACCGCAACCAGGTCACCGCGCAGAAGCTCGCCGGACCCTTCCGGGCGGGCTGGCAGATGGACTACCCGCTGATCCAGAACTTCCTGCAGCCGCTGTACTACACCAACGCCTCGTCCAACGACGGCAAGTACACCAGCCCGGAGTTCGACAAGCTGGTGAACCAGGCCAACGCCGAGTCCGACACCAAGAAGGCCGTCGAACTCTTCCAGCAGGCCGAGGGCGTCCTCCGCGACGACATGGGAGCCATCCCGCTCTGGTACCAGAACGGCAGCGCCGGCTACTCGGACCGGGTCGAGAACGTGACCCTCAACCCGTTCAGCGTCCCCGTCTACGACCAGATCAAGGTCAAGTGACGCCGTAGCAGGTCGGCGAGGCGTACGGCCCGGCCCGCGGACCCGCGTGCCGGGCCGTACGCCTTTCCTCGAAACCCCCGGAGCCTGACATGGGTCGATATGTGATCCGGCGGCTGCTGCAGATGATCCCGGTCTTCTTCGGCGCGACGCTGCTGATCTTCCTGATGGTGAACGTGATGGGCGACCCCATCGCGGGACTGTGCGGCGACCGCCAGTGCGACCCCGCGACCGCCGCCCAGCTGAAGAAGGAGTTCGGCCTCGACAAGCCCGTCTGGCAGCAATACCTGACCTACATGGGCAACGTCTTCACCGGCGACTTCGGCACCGCCTTCAACGGCCAGCCGGTCACCGAACTGATGGGCAGCGCCTTCCCCGTCACCATCCGGCTGACCATCGTCGCCATCATCTTCGAGGTCGTCATCGGCATCACCCTCGGCGTCCTCACCGGCCTGCGCCGCGGCCGCCCCGTCGACACCACGGTGCTCCTGCTCACCCTGGTCGTCCTCTCCGTCCCCACCTTCGTCACCGGCCTGCTGATCCAGCTGCTGCTCGGCGTGAAGTGGGGCTGGATCAAACCGGCGGTGTCGCCCGAGGCCCCCTTCGACGAACTCATCGTCCCCGGCCTCGTCCTCGCCTCCGTCTCGCTCGCCTACGTCACCCGGCTCACCCGCACCTCGATCGCCGAGAACAAGCGCGCCGACTACGTCCGCACCGCCGTCGCCAAGGGCCTGCCGCGCCGCCGGGTGATCACCCGGCACCTGCTGCGCAACAGCCTGATCCCGGTGGTCACCTTCATCGGCGCCGACGTCGGCGCGCTGATGGGCGGCGCCATCGTCACCGAACGGATCTTCAACATCCATGGCGTGGGCTACCAGCTCTACCAGGGCATCGTGCGGCAGAACACCCAGACCGTGGTCGGCTTCGTGACGGTCCTCGTCCTGGTGTTCCTGATCGCCAACCTGCTGGTCGACCTCCTGTACGCCGTCCTTGACCCGAGGATTCGCTATGCCTGAGCAGCCGCAGCAGCCTGAGCAGCCGCACCGGCCCCAGCAGCCCCACCGGCCCGAGCAGCCCCAGCGGCCCGAGCCGCTTGAGTCGTACGAGGCGGGCCGGGCCATCGCCCCCACCGGCGCGGGCGGCGCGGCCGATCTCGCCACCGCCGAGGCGGAGAGCCTGGAGAAGGTCCCGGGCGGACCGTCCGGCGGCCCCGACGGCACCGGACCCGACGGGGCCGCCGCCGACCGCAAGCCACGCTCCCTGTGGTCCGACGCCTGGCACGACCTGCGCCGCAACCCGATCTTCATCGTCTCGGCGCTCGTCATCCTGTTCCTGGTCGTCATCTCCATCTGGCCGTCCCTGATCGCCTCCGGCGACCCGCTCGACTGCGACCTGGCCAAGGCGCAGGAGGGCTCCCAGCCGGGACACCCCTTCGGCTTCAACGGCCAGGGCTGCGACGTCTACACCCGCACCGTGTACGGCGCCCGCACCTCCGTCACCGTCGGCCTGCTCGCCACCCTCGGCGTCGCGATCCTCGGCAGCATCCTCGGCGGCCTCGCCGGCTTCTTCGGCGGCACCTGGGACGGCATCCTGTCCCGGATCACCGACGTCTTCTTCGCCATCCCCGTCGTCCTCGGCGGCCTGGTGCTGCTGTCCGTGGTCACCAGCGCCACCGTCTGGCCGGTGATCGGCTTCATGGTGCTGCTCGGCTGGCCCCAGCTCTCCCGGATCGCCCGCGGCTCCGTCATCACCGCCAAACAGAACGACTACGTGCAGGCGGCCCGCGCCCTCGGCGCCTCCAACTCCCGGATGCTGCTGCGCCACATCGCGCCCAACGCGATCGCCCCGGTGATCGTCGTCGCGACCATCGCGCTCGGCACCTACATCGCCCTGGAGGCGACCCTGTCGTACCTCGGCGTCGGCCTGAAGCCGCCGACCGTCTCCTGGGGCATCGACATCTCCTCGGCCTCGCAGTACATCCGCAACGCCCCGCACATGCTGCTCTGGCCCGCCGGCGCGCTCGCCGTCACGGTGCTCGCCTTCATCATGCTCGGCGACGCGGTGCGCGACGCCCTCGACCCGAAGCTGAGGTAGGGCCATGCTGCTCGAAGTGCGCGACCTGCACGTGGAGTTCCACACCCGGGACGGGGTGGCCAAGGCGGTCAACGGCGTCAACTACTCCGTCGACGCGGGCGAGACCCTCGCCGTGCTCGGCGAGTCGGGCTCCGGCAAGTCGGTGACCGCCCAGGCCGTCATGGGCATCCTCGACATCCCGCCCGGCAAGATCAGCGGCGGCGAGATCATCTTCCAGGGCCAGGACCTCCTGAAGCTCAAGGAGGAGGAGCGGCGCAAGGTCCGCGGCGCCAAGATGGCCATGGTCTTCCAGGACGCGCTGTCCTCCCTCAACCCGGTGCTCAGCGTCGGCGACCAGCTCAGCGAGATGGTCATCGTCCACAAGGGGATGTCGAAGAAGGACTCCCGCGCCAAGGCCGTCGAACTCATGGACCGGGTCCGCATCCCGGCCGCCAAGGAACGCGTCGGCCAGTACCCGCACCAGTTCTCCGGCGGCATGCGCCAGCGCATCATGATCGCCATGGCGCTCGCCCTCGAACCCGAGCTGATCATCGCCGACGAGCCCACCACCGCCCTCGACGTCACCGTCCAGGCCCAGGTCATGGACCTGCTCGCGGAACTCCAGCGCGAACTCAACATGGGCCTCATCCTCATCACCCACGACCTCGGCGTGGTCGCCGACGTCGCCGACAAGATCGCCGTCATGTACGCCGGACGGATCGTCGAACAGGCCCCCGTGCACGAGATCTACAAGGCCCCCGCCCACCCCTACACCCGCGGCCTGCTCGACTCCATCCCGCGCCTGGACCAGAAGGGCCAGGAGCTGTACGCGATCAAGGGCCTGCCGCCCAACCTGCTCGCCATCCCGCCCGGCTGCGCCTTCAACCCGCGCTGCCCGCTCGCCCAGGACGTGTGCCGCACGGACGTGCCACCACTGTACGAGGTCACCGAGTCGCCCGTACCGCGCTCCAGCGCCTGCCACTTCTGGAAGGAGACGATCCATGGCTGAGCCGATCCTCCAGGTCCGCGACCTGGTCAAGCACTACCCGCTCACCCAGGGCATCCTCTTCAAGAAGCAGGTCGGCGCGGTCAAGGCGGTCGACGGCGTCGACTTCGACCTCGCCCAGGGCGAGACCCTCGGCATCGTCGGCGAGTCCGGCTGCGGCAAGTCGACGGTCGCGAAGATGCTGGTCAACCTGGAGCGCCCGACCGCGGGCTCCATCTCGTACAAGGGCGAGGACATCACCAAGCTGTCGCAGCGCGCCCTGAAGGCGGTGCGCCGCAACATCCAGATGGTGTTCCAGGACCCGTACACCTCGCTGAACCCGCGGATGACGGTCGGCGACATCATCGGCGAGCCGTACGAGATCCACCCCGAGGTGGCCCCGAAGGGCGACCGGCGCCGCAAGGTGCAGGACCTGCTCGACGTCGTCGGCCTCAACCCCGAGTACATCAACCGCTATCCGCACCAGTTCTCCGGCGGCCAGCGCCAGCGCATCGGCATCGCCCGCGGCCTGGCCCTCCAGCCCGAGATCATCGTCGCGGACGAGCCGGTCTCGGCGCTCGACGTCTCCGTCCAGGCGCAGGTGGTCAACCTGCTCGAACGGCTGCAGAACGAGTTCAAGCTGTCGTACGTGTTCATCGCGCACGACCTGTCGATCGTGCGGCACATCTCGGACCGGGTCGGCGTCATGTACCTCGGCCGGATCGTGGAGATCGGCTCCGACGCGGAGATCTACGACCACCCCACCCACCCCTACACCCAGGCGCTGCTCTCCGCCGTCCCGGTCCCCGACCCGGACGCGCGCGAGCACCGCGAGCGGATCATCCTGGCCGGGGACGTGCCCTCCCCGGCGAACGTGCCGTCCGGCTGCCGCTTCCGCACCCGCTGCTGGAAGGCGCAGGAGCGCTGCGCCCTTGAGGTGCCGCTGCTCGCGGTGCCGGCGGAGTTCCGGCTGACGAACACTCCGGCGAAGCACGACTCGGCGTGCCACTTCGCGGAGGAGAAGCAGGTGGTGCCGCCGGAGAACGGGAACGGGAACGGGGGCGGGGGCGGTGGCGGTGGCGGGGTGCCCGGGCCCGTGATCGAGAAGAAGCCCGAGGCCGCCCCGGAGGACCGCGAGGCAGGTCCGGCGGACGACACCCCGGACGAGCCTTAACGCGGCGGCAACGCGACGGACTTCGGTCCGATATACGGACGGCACACGCTGTACGGCGTACGGCCGTGCGGGTGCCGTAGGCCGGTCGGGGTGCCATGCCGCCCCGCCCGGCCGCCCGCGTTTTCGGCCCTTTCCGCCCTGTCCTGAGCCCGACTTGACGCATGAGCTTCCCGCATATGCGGAACCGCTTGTTTCGGCCCATCGCGACCGTGAGTATGCGCCTCGTGACTGTGACACGAACGGCACGTCTCACCGGCGCCGCCCTGTGCGCCGCGCTCGCCCTCGTCATCGTCGTCTGGCTGGTGCGCGACCTCGCCGCGTTCGGCCCGACCGCCGAACTGCTCTGGTACTGGGCCGGGGACCACGGCTTCCGGCTCGCGCCCGCCGCCACCACGACCCTCGTCGACCCGCTGCTGCTCGCGGCCTACGTCACCACCGCCGTCGTCGCGCTGCGCTCACCGCTGGCCGGTCCTGCACTCGCCGTCACCGGCCTCACCACCCTCGCCCTCCGGCTCCCCGGCCTGTGGGCCGCCGGGGTCGAGGCGCTCGCCACCACACTGCTCGCGCTCGGCCTCGGCGCCGCCCTGGTCATCACCGCCGCCGCCGGACGGCGCGACGCCGTCCCCGGCGACCTGCCGGGCCCCGACCGGCCCCGTACCGGACCGGCCTGCGCGGCGGGGGCGTTATGCGCGGCCGCGGCCCTGCTGTGGGCGGCCTGGGAGATCCGCTGGGCCTCCCTCATGCCCCCCGAGTACACCCTCGGCCGCTTCACCGGCGGCCGCTCCCTGCTGCTGCCCGCGCTCGCCGTGCCGCCCGGCTGGTACGACACGGTGCTGGTGGTGGCCCTCCTTGCCGCCGCGGGCGGCCTGTTCGCCCGCGCCCGGCACGCCCGCCCGCTCGGCCTGACCGCGGGCCTGCTGCTCGTCGGCGCGGGCACGGCGGGCACGGCGGCGGCGCTGCGCGACGAGTGGCACACCTATGTGCCCGAGTACGACGTGTACGCCACCGCCTACGACATCGGCTGCTGCCTCACCCTCGCGGCGGGCCTCGCGATCCTGCTCCTCCTCGGCCGCCCGGCCCGCGCCCGCCGCATCCCCCACCACCCGATCGCGGCCCTGCCCCCGGCCCCGCCGGTCCGTCGCCCGCCGGGCTGGTGAGGCTCACGAGACGGCTGTGCCGTTCCGTGCTGTTCGCTTCGAACAGGCCCTGAAGTTAAGGGAGTTGTCTATGGTGCGGACATGACATTGCGCCGTAGGCTCCTGCTCTCCGCACATGCCGTCGTCTCCGTCGTCGCCGCCCTGGCCCTGAGCGCGGCACCCGCCCAGGCCGCGGACCCCGTCCGTCCACTGGACGACCGCATCAGGCCCCACCACGACGACGCCGAGCTGACCACGAGCTCCCGGCCGGAACTCCCGGACGCGACCAACGAGGCACCCTCCTCGGGGCAGATCGTCAACCCCGCCGAGACGGCCCCGGCCACGGTCGAACGCCCGGCGGAGGAGAGCACCGGCTCCGAGCCGAGGGGCGAGGAGCGGGGCGAAGCACCGGGCGACTCGCCGGCCGAACCCCGCTCGCCCGAGACCGGCCCGCGCGCCGACGCCGAGAACGAGACCCAGAACGAGTCCCAGAACGGCCCGCGCGGCGGTGACGCCGACGTGGTCAACCCGGCGGCCCCCGGCATCGAGGCGGCCGCGGGCGCGGCGGTGGCCGGCGGAGCGGCGGCAGCGGCAGCCGCTGCCGCCGCGGCGGCGGGTGCGGCCGCGGGCGGGGGTGGCGGCGGCGGTGACGGTACGGGAAGTGGCTCGGGTGAGGGTCCGGGCGGCGGGTCCGGTGACGGCTCGGGGAATGGCTCCGGTGACGGTACGGGGCAGGGTTCGGGTGACGACGCCGGTGACGGGTCGGGCAATGGCTCGGGCGATGGGTCCGGTGACGGGTCCGGGGATGGCTCCGGTGACGGTACGGGGCAGGGTTCGGGTGACGAGCCCGGCGGTGGGTCCGGCGATGGCTCGGGCGACGAGCCCGAGAGCGGCCCGGGCGAGCGGCCGGACAGCGGCTCCGAGGATGTGTCCGGCACCGGCACCGACACGGACACCGACACGGACACGGACGCCGGTTCGCAGGGCCGGGACCAGGACACCGACCGGCCCTCGCGGGACGAGCCCACGGAGGAGGAGCCCACGGAGGACGAGCCCTCGCGGGACGCGACCGACCGGGACGGCGACTCCGACGCCGACCGATCCGACGTCGACGCCGAGGACCGGGAAGAGACCGCGCCCGGCTCCGGCCGCGACGGCGAGGACGGTCGACAGGACACGGACCCGGGGGAGTCGTCCTCGGACGACAACGACCGAGGAGGGGACCGTCAGGACAGCGATGATTCCTCGGACCGTGAGGGCCGCGAGGAGTCGTCCGACCGTCAGGACAGGGACGACTCCTCCGACCGCCAGGACGACGACGACCGGGGCGAGGACCGTCAGGACCGCGACGATTCCTCGGACCGTCAGGACAGGGACGACTCCTCCGACCGCCAGGACGACGACGACCGCCAGGTCCGCCAGATGATCGAGCACGATCGCGACGGCGGCGACTCCGACGATTCGGGCGACGATTCGGGCGACGATTCGGGCGACGACTCCGGCGACGAGTAGCTAGCTCCGCCCCAGCCCCAGCGACCGCCGCAGGAAGTCGACCTGGAGCAGGAGCAGGTTCTCCGCGACCTGCTCCTGCGGGGTCATGTGGGTCACACCCGACAGCGGCAGCACCTCGTGCGGGCGGCCCGCCGCCAGGAGGGCGGAGGAGAGACGCAGGGTGTGGGCCATCACCACGTTGTCGTCGGCGAGGCCGTGCACCAGCATCATCGGGCGGGCCGGGGCGACGGCCCCGGTCAGACCGCCCGCGTCGACCAACGAATTGGCCGCGTAGACACCGGGCGCGGCGTCCGGCAGGCCGAGATAGCGCTCGGTGTAGTGGGTGTCGTAGAGCCGCCAGTCCGTCACCGGCGCGCCCACCACCGCCGCGTGGAACACATCGGGGCGCCGCAGCGCCGCCATCGCGGCCAGGTAGCCGCCGAAGGACCAGCCGCGGATCGCCACCCGGCCGAGGTCGAGCGGGAAGTCCTCGGCCAGCGCGTGCAGCGCCGCGACCTGGTCCTCCAGGGCGAGGGTGAGGTCCCCTGCGACGGCCTTCTCCCAGGCGGGGGAGCGGCCCGGCATCCCGCGCCCGTCGGCGACCACCACCGCGAAGCCCTGCTCGGCGAACCACCGCGAGGTCAGATACGGGTTGTGCGCGGCGAGCACCCGCTGACCGTGCGGACCGCCGTACGGGTCGAGCAGCACCGGCAGCGGCCCGTCGCCGTCCCGCCAGGTGGAGGGCAGCAGCACGGCGCAGGGGATCCGCCGCTCGCCCGCCTCGACGAGCCGGACGTCGGCGGCGAGCGAGGGCCGCTCCGCGTACGAGCCGACCTCGGCGACCTGTCCGCTGTCGCTCAGCACCCGCACCCGGCTGCCCGGCACGTCCGTACGCGCCGACGAGAGCACCGTCACGGCGCCCGAGCGGACCGCACCGTGCACGCCCGGTTCGGTGGACACCCGGACGGCGCCGCCGACGGCGTCGGGCAGGTGCCCGACCCGGTAGACGTGGATCTCGCCCGTCTCGGGAGCCCCGGACGCCTCCGCCGCCGCACCGGCCGACGCCGAAATCAAGACATCTTCGGGACCGACGTCGAGCACGGCCCGTACGTGCAGTCCGGCGTCCGTGAGGACCCGCTCGCCGACCACGAGCGCCCGCGCCCCGCTCGCGTCGCTCAGCCGCACGAGCCGCCCGTCCGGCGTCCACACGGGCACGCCGGGGAACAACTCGACCCACACCGGATCCCGTTCGACCAGCAGGGTCTTCGTGTCGCCCGTCCCGGGGTCGACCGAGAGGTACGCGGTGCTCCGCTGGTCCCGCGCCTGCACCAGGAGCAGCGGCGCGCCCGCCGCCGACCAGTGCACCCGGGCCAGATAGGGGAAAGAGGCCCGGTCCCACAAGACCTCGGTGCGATTTCCGGACAGATCCACGACGAAGAGCCGGACGTCCGCGTTCGCCGTCCCCGCGGCCGGGTAGGCGACCCGCTGCGGCTCGCGGCCGGGGTGCGCGGGATCGGCGATCCACCAGCGCTCCACCGGGCTCTCGTCGACCCGGGCGACGAGCAGCCGGTCGGAGCCCGGCGCCCACCAGAAGCCCCTGGCCCGGTCCATCTCCTCCGCGGCCACGAACTCGGCGAGCCCGTACGTGACCCCCGCCACCGCCTCGTCCGCGTAGGGCGCGGCCACCGCCCGGTCGGGGAAGGCGGCGGCCTCGTCCGCGCCGGTCACCCGCAGCGCCCCGCCCGCCGCGTACGCCACCAGGCGCCCGTCCGGCGAGGGGCGCGGGTCGACCACCGGACCCGGCACCGGCAGTTCGCGCGCGGTGCCCGCCCGCAGCTCCGCCACGAACAGGCGTCCGGACAGCGCGAACGCGGCCCACTCGACCGCCGCGTCCGTCGCGTACCCGACGATCCCCGCCGAGCCCTCCCGGCTGCGCTCGCGCCGGGCCCGCTCCTCGGCCGACAGTTCCTCGGCGGCGCCGTCGAGCAGCACCGCCGGGTCCGCCGCGAGCCGTTCCACCGGGGCGTCGGGGCCCCCGGGCCCGTCGAGGTCGAGCACCCACAGCCGGTGCGCGCGGTCGGTGGGGCCGCCCGAGCGCAGGAACACCACCCGGGAGCCGTCAGGGGCCACGGTGAAGCCACGGGGCGCGCCGAGGGTGAACCGCTGTGTCCGCGCGTACTGCCGGGGGAAGGAGACCGGAGCGGGCTGCTCCGAAGCCGTCGACCGCGGTGCGTGGGACGGCTGTTCATGAGGCGAAGTCATGTGACCGAAACTAGCGTCCGTGCGCCCCCTCATGCCTCCGTACACCGATCGATGCGATCGCACGGATAGTTATGATCCGTAGCGCTAGGTGGGTATGCATCCTCATGGCACATGCCAAGCGAACGTCCGACCGTTCATCCCGAACATCCGACCGAACGTCCGACTGAAGAAGTGTGGAGGTGAACCGCCGTGGCACTCTCGATCTCGGTGGTGGTGCTGCTGGCGATCGTCGTCTTCCTTCTGATCCGGAAATCCGGACTGAAAGCCGGCCACGCGGCGATCTGCGCGCTGCTCGGCTTCTACCTGGCGAGCTCGTCCATCGCCCCCTCGATCAGCACCCTCACCACCAACGTGGCGAGCATGATCGGCGGCCTCAAGTTCTGACGCCGGGCCGACGCCGCGGTGCGGGCCCCGCCTCGTAGGGTGGGGCCATGACCGCTCTCCCAGCCCGTCGTCTGCTCCTGGTGCACGCGCACCCGGACGACGAGTCGATCAACAACGGCGCCACCATGGCCAGGTACGCGGCCGAGGGTGCCCTGGTCACCCTCGTGACCTGCACCCTGGGCGAGGAGGGCGAGGTCATCCCGCCCGGGCTCGCCCATCTCGCGCCCGACCGCGAGGACCGGCTCGGCGCCCACCGGGTCGGCGAACTCGCCGCGGCCATGAAGGAGCTGGGCGTCACCGACCACCGCTTCCTCGGCGGCCCCGGCCGGTTCCGCGACTCCGGGATGATGGGCGTCCCGCAGAACGCCCGCCCCGGCGCCTTCTGGGCCACTCCGGTCGACGAGGCCGCCCCGTACCTCGTCGAGGTGATCCGGGAGACCCGCCCGCAGGTGCTCGTCACGTACGACCCCGACGGCGGCTACGGCCACCCCGACCACATCCAGGCCCACCGGGTCGCCATGCGCGCCGCCGAGCTGGCCGCCGACCCCGGCTACCGCCCCGACCTCGGACCGGCCCACGCCGTCGACAAGATCTACTGGAACCGGGTGCCCCGGCCGGTGATCGAGGCGGGCTTCGCCCGGCTCGCCGCCGAGGGCTCCGTGTTCCCCGGCGACGCCGTCGTCGGCGACGTGCCCGGCGTGGTCGACGAGGACCGGATCACCACCGTCATCGCGGGCGGCCCGCTCGACGACGACAGCGTCGCCGCCCGCAAGCGCGCCGCGATGGCCGCCCACGTCACCCAGGTGGCCGTCGACGGCCCCTTCTTCGCGCTCTCCAACGACCTCGCCCAGCCGATCCAGACCGACGAGTACTACGAGCTGGTCCAGGGCGTCTCCGGCGCTCCCGAGGGCGTACGCGAGACCGACCTGTTCGCGGGGGTGACCTCGGCATGAGCACCTCCCGCAGCCGCGCCTCCGGCTCCTCGGATTCCTCCGGCAAGGCCTCCGGCAAGGGCACCGGCAAGGGCACTGGCGACGGCCCCGGCACGGTCCCGAAGGGCTCCGGCGCCGCCAAGTCGCCGCGCGTCAGCGCGACGCCGCGCGGTGCCACCCCCACCGGTACCTCCACCGGTACCTCCACCGGTACCTCCACCGGTACCTCCACCGGTACCTCCACCGGTACCTCCGGCGGTACCTCCGGCGGAAGCTCCCACGCGGCCGGTCCCGCCTCCCTCTCCGCCACCGCCCGCTATGTCTGGTACGGCGTCCTGTTCGTCCTCGGCGCGGTCGTCGGCACGGCCGGTTCGCTCGTCCAGGCGGCCTGGTTCCCGCTCGGTCTGCTGCTCGCGCTGCTCGGCACGGTCGCCGTCTTCTACGGCGGCCGCCGGGCCACCGGCAACCAGGTCGGCGTCGCGGCGGCGGGCGGCGGCTGGCTGGTCGCCATCGTGCTGCTGAGCTTCGGGCGCCCGGAGGGTGACGGCCTGTTCGGCGGCGGCGTCGGCGAGCTCGTCTTCCTGTTCGGCGGAATGGCGGCGGCTGTGATGTGCGCCACGATGGGCCGGCCGGCCCGGCCGGGGCTGTGAACAGGCCGAGTTGACGCGAGATCGTCTTGACTTCACCCCCCGCGCCCCTGGCGGATCCACGCCGGGGCCGGTGCGGGTGGGCGGCGGCCAGTATGGTGGTGGCGCCGTCGTCCGCCCGGATCACCGCGAGCATCAGCAACAGCGGGCGGCGGAGCCAACCGGGAGATCCTGCTTTGAGTCGTGAAACTGGTCGAGAGACTGACAGTTCGTCCTCCGGCGCCCAGGGGCGCGGCGGGGCCGCCTACCCCTCGGGCACTCCGCCGTACGGTGTGCGGGGCGGTCAGGAGCCCGCTCCGGAGGCCGCGAAGGCCCCGGAGGAGCCCAAGACCGAGACCACGCTGACCACCCGGATCCGGATCAACATCCCGGGTTCGCGGCCGATTCCGCCCGTCGTCGTCCGCAAGCCGGTCGGTGACACCCAGGGCGGCGGCTTCGAGGTCCCGGCCGCCGACCGGGCGGCCACGGCCGAACGGCCCGCCGCCGCCGAGGCACCCGCGCCCGCGCCCGTACCGGCCCCCGTGCCGGAACCCGAGCCGGTGGCGCCGCCCGCGCCCGCCCCGGTGGAGGAGAAGGCGAGCGACTGGTTCGCCCCGCGCAAGGCCGCCCCGGCGCCCGCGCCCGCCGCGCCCCCGGTGGCGCCCGCGCCGCAGACCGCTGCGGCGCCCGCCCCGGCCGCCCCGACGCCCGGCTTCGCGGGCTCCGCGTCCGGCGGCGTGCCGACCGTGGGCAGCACCACCCAGAGCATGCCGATCGTGACCCCGCTGACCGGCGCGGGCCACACCCCGCCCGGCGGCACCCCGATGTACGACGCGGGCCCCGGCCACACCCCGGCCGCCGGTACCCCGGTGTACGACGACGGCTACGCCCCCTCGGGCCAGGCCCAGGGCCAGGCCCCGGGCGATGGCCAGGGCGTCGGCAACCCGCTGTACGACGACGGCGGCCCCGGCTACGACCGCCCCGGCTACGACGGCCGTGACACCTACGGCAACGCCTTCGGCGCCAACCCGGCCCACGGCAACCCCGGTCACGGCAACCCGGCCCACGGCAACCCGGGCTACGACAACGGCCCGGCGCACACCCCGCCCGGCGGCCACCCGATCGTCGACGCCACCGGTTCGCCCGTCGGACCCACCACCTCGGTCACCGGCAGCAGCCCGGTCGTCGGCCCGGACCGCGCCCTCGGCGTCGCCCCGCGCCGCGCCGAGCCGCCGCGCATGTCGGACGACACGGCGATCCTGACGCCGCAGCCGCCCGCGCCCGCGGCGGGCCCGTTCGGCGGCCAGGACCAGGGACACGTCTCCGGCAACACCGTGACCAGCGGCATGCCCGTGGTCCCGGCGGGCCCCGGCGGCGGCCACGGCACCGGGCCCGGCCCGGACCTGACGCCCCGCATCCCGGACCGTCAGGACCAGCACGCGCGGCAGGCCCAGGCGCCCGCGCCCAAGCCTGCCCCGAAGCCCGCGCCCGCCGCGAAGAAGGCGAAGAAGAAGGGCCGCTCCAAGCTGGTCCTCGTCGGCGTCGGCGTGGTCGTCCTGGCCGGTGTCGCCTACGGCGCCGGGCTGCTCATGAACCACTCCGACGTGCCCAAGGGCACGACGGTGCTCGGCGTCGACATCGGCGGCGGCACGAAGGACGAGGCCGTCGCCAAGCTGGACGCGGCCCTCGGCAAGCGCGCCCACGCGCCGCTCCAGCTCGACATCGGCGGCAAGAAGGCCGAACTCGCCCCGGACAAGGCGGGCCTCGCCCTGGACGCCCAGGAGACCGTGCGCGCGGCGGCGGGCAACGACTACAACCCGGTGTCGGTCATCGGCTCCCTGATGGGCGGCCAGCGGGTCGCGAAGCCGGTGTTCCCGGTCGACGAGGAGAAGCTGGCGGTCGCCCTGACGGACCTGGCGGGTGCCAGCGGTTCGGCCACCGACGGCACGATCCTGTTCGCGCCGAACAAGGTGACCCCGGTCGAGGGCAAGGCGGGCAAGGGCGTCGACGTCCAGCGCGCGATGATCGCCGTCAAGGACGCGTACCGCGCCCAGGTCGAGACCGGCCGTCCGAACGCGATCGAGCTGCCGGTCGTCACGCGCCAGCCCAGCGTCACGAAGGACGAACTGGAGCGGGCGATGGAGGAGTTCGCCGAGCCCGCGATGTCGGCGAACATCACCATCAAGGCGGGCGGCAAGAAGATCGACTTCGGTCCCGGCCGCTCGCTGCCGAAGATCCTGTCCATGAAGGCCGTCGACGGCCGGCTGGTCGAGGTCTACAACAAGGAGGCCATCACGGACCTCCTGGACGGCGTCTTCGCCGGCATCATGATCACCAAGGCGGACGGCTCCAAGCACGAGGTGGGCGCGGACGACGTGGCGTTCGTGATGCGCGACGCGCTGCGCGGCAAGACGAAGGCGGAGCGGACGAAGACGATCGATCTGTCCGGCAACGGCTGATCCCTTCTCCGCTCGCGCACGCGAAAGCCCCGTCGGACCGGGGGACCTCCGGCCCGACGGGGCTTTCTCGTGCCCGAGGGGCGGGCCCGCTACAACACCCGCGTGAACCAGGCGACCTCCCCGGCGCCCTCCTCCTCGGTCACCCGGTCCCGGGTGAACCCCAGCTTCTCCATGACCCGCAGGGACGGCGCGTTCCACGTCCCCACCGTCGACCAGAGACGTTCCCGCCCGGTCGCGGCGGCCGCGTCGAGCACGGCGAGCGCCGCCTCGGTGGCGTAGCCGCGCCCGTGGGCGTGCTGGAACAGCTCGAACGCGATCTCGGGCTCGTCGAGATCGGTACGGCCGGTGATGAGGCCGCAGTAGCCGATGAAGTCGCCCTCCTCGCGGCGCACGATCGGCAGCAGCGCGATGCCGGAGGTCTCCGTACCGGCCAGGAACTCCACGATCGCGTTCCGGATCCGGTCGACGGGCGGCTTCCCCTTGCCGCGTTCGGCGAGGAGTTCGCAGAAGACGGGGGCGTCCGATTCGGCCCACGGCCGCAGGATCAGTCGCTCGGTCTCCAGGTGGCAGGGCATGGGCGGGTACGCGTTCATGGCCTCACCCTGCCGTACGCCTCCGCCCTCGCGGTGGCCGCCCCGCGCAGCCCGTACGCGCCGACGGCCCCGGCCCACAGGAGCAGCGGGAACGCGGCGACGCGCTCCATGCCGCCCATGCCGAGCCCCAGGTAGGTGCGCGACAGGAACAGCGCGAGGGCCGCGAACGCCACCACCCCGAGCACGCCCGCCGCCCGCCGCAGCGCCGCCGGGACGGTGTCGGTGAGGGCGAACCCGGCGGCGACGAGGCCGATGTTGCCGAGCGCCATGATGAGCAGCGCGCCCAGGACGTGCTGGTTCTCGTCGACGTCGGCGGGCGCGAGCCCGGCGAGCGCGAAGCCCACCCCGGCGGCGGCGAGCAGCCCCCGCGCGATCCCGGCGCCCGCACCGCGCCGCCACAGCGCGCGCCCGGTCAGGACGACGCCGACGACGAGCAGGACGCCGAGCGCGACGAACGAGAAGTTCATCAGGTCGTGCCGCGGCGAGCAGATGTAGCGCGGCTCCGGCTCCGACTGGGTCGCGCAGAGCGCGTTCCCCAGGTCGCTGATGTTGTTGTCCATCCAGCTGTACGGCGTCGCCGCCCACGCGCTCCCGACGACCACCTGCACCACGAAGAACTGCACCACACCCAGCACCCAGGCCGCGTACCCGATTCTGGCCTTCAACTGCCCACCCCCGTCACGTGTTTCCGTGCGACTTTCCGTGCGACCCAGCCGATCACGGCGGACGGGTCCTGGTCGCTCCGAGCAACCCCCGGACCGGGGTGGGGCGTACCCCAGCGCCGCACGGGGCGTCAGGCCGCCGCCCCGTGGTGGGCCAGCACCGCGTGCTGGGCGGGGCTGCCGGTGTGGTCCGTGTGGACGGTCGCGGCGGTCAGCCGGGGCACGGAGTGGATGAGGGCGTGCTCGGCGGCGACGGCGAGTTCGTGGGCCTGCACGACGGTCAGGTGCGGGTCGACGACGATGTCGGCCTCGGCGCGCAGGGCGTGCCCGATCCACCGCATCCGCACCTGCCCGAGGTCGCGCACCCCGTCCACGGCGCGCAGCGCGTGCTCGGCCTTGTCGACGAGGGCGGGGTCGACGGAGTCCATCAGGCGCCGGTAGACCTCACGGGCCGCGTCGCGCAGCACGGCGAGGATGGCGAGGGTGATGAGCAGCCCGACGATCGGGTCCGCGTACCGCCACCCGACGGCCGCCCCGCCCGCGCCGAGCAGCACGGCGAGCGAGGTGAAGCCGTCGGTACGGGCGTGCAGGCCGTCGGCGACGAGCGCGGCGGAGCCGATCCTGCGGCCGGTGCGGATGCGGTGGCGGGCGACCCATTCGTTGCCGATGAACCCGACCACGGCCGCCGCGGCCACCGCCCACAGGTGGGTGATCTCGCGCGGGTTGAGGAGCCGGTCGATCGCGGTCCAGGCGGCCAGCGCGGAGGACGCGGCGATGGTCACCACGATGGCGATGCCCGCGAGGTCCTCGGCGCGGCCGTAGCCGTAGGTGTAGCGCCGGTTCGCGGCGCGGCGCCCGAGCACGAACGCGATCCCGAGGGGGAGGGCGGTCAGCGCGTCGGCGGCGTTGTGGATGGTGTCGCCGAGCAGTGCCACGGACCCGGACAGCGCGACCACGGCCGCCTGTATGACCGTCGTGACGCCGAGGGCGACGAGCGACAGCCACAGGGTGCGCATCCCCTCGCGGGAGGTCTCCATCGCGGAGTCGACCTTGTCGGCGGCCTCGTGGCTGTGCGGCGTGAAGAGGTGGGTGACCTCGTGCCACAGCCGCGCCCACGGCGAACGACCGTGGTCGTGGCCATGGTCGTGCTCGTGGTCATGAGCGTGATGGCCGTGATCGTGATCGTGATCGTGGTGATGGTCGTGGGTGCGCACGGCAGGGCCTTCCGGGAGGCGGACAGGGCAGCACGGGCAGGCCGGACCGTGACGGCCGGTCCGACCACCTCACCATACAGGAACATATGAACAGGTCTTCAAGTGTCATCGGTATCATGGGCGCCATGGGCCACGAACTCGACGGCGGACGACGCGCCACCACCCGCGAACGCCTCGACGCCGTGGGCACCGACGACGTGGCCGCCACGCTCCAGGCCCTGGCCACCCCGTCCCGGCTGCGGATCCTCGCCCGCCTCCAGGAAGGCCCGTGCGCCGTCACGGCACTCGCCGAGGCCGTCGAGATGGAACCTTCGGCCTGCTCGCACCAGCTCCGCCTGCTGCGCAACCTCGGCCTGGTGGCGGGCGAGCGGCAGGGCCGCTCGATCGTCTACTCGCTGTACGACCACCACGTCGCCCAACTCCTCGACCAGGCCCTGTTCCACGTCGAGCACCTGCGCATGGGCCTGCGCGACACACCCCCGGCGACGGCGGCCCCGGCCACGGCCTAGGCGCGCCGGGTACCTCGGTGCGGCCGGGTCAGACCCTGAGCGGCACGACCGCGTCGCCGCCGGTCAGCACGTCCAAGTAAGCCTGGATGTCGCCGGGGTCGGATGTGGCGATGACGTTGGCGCGGATCTGCACCGCGGTGAGCGCAACGAGCCCGTCCACCGGGTCAGGGCGCTTCTTCGACGGAAGACCGGCCTCCCCGATGAGCTCTCCCACGCGCCGCCACTCGGACTCGGTGTAGCAGCAGATGACGGCGCAGTCCTTGAGCGAGCGGGCGAGGTGCACCTGACTGGCGCCGCGCCGCCACGCCTGGGCCACAACGGGAGCGGGGACGACCGGCAGCCCCTTCGTGCGGTGGCGGTTGTGCCGGACAAGGGCGAGGCCGGGCTTGGGTGTGGCCAACGCGATGAGCATTCCCGCGTCGTAGACGACATTGCCCAGGGTGCTCACGTCAGGGCAGGTGGCACATGAGAGGTTCATGCCGTTGCTCCTGAGCGACGGGCGCGGCGGCGGCTCTCCGAGCGTGCCTCGGCCGCTGCGATCTCGGCTTCGACGCGAGCGACCTCGGCCGGGTCGAGATCTTCCTGAGGCGGCCACTCCAGGGCCTCGGCCTCGGCCTCGACGGCCGCGATGCGGGCATCGATCCTGGCAAAGGCGGCAGCCACCTCAGCCAGTCGCTCGGCCTCCGCGTGGGCGGCCCTCACAAGAAAGGCGGACACGTCCAGGCCATGCTCCGCGGCGACCTTGCGGATCAGCTCGGCGTCTTCCGGCTTGAGGCTGATGGAGATGCGCGTCTTGGCCATGTCATCAACGTAACACGCCGTATTACGCATGGTTCGCTCCTTGTCGGAGGGCAGCCCTGGCCATGGCCGGGCCGCCCCAGAAGGGCCAGAGGCCCGGCGGCTCAGGCGACGGCGGCGGCTGGGGCTCGCTGCGGCAGTCCGGGCAGAGGGATTCGTCCGCCAGGGGCCGGAACAGCAGCGGTTGGGTGTGTCCTGAGCCCTCGCATTCGCGGAGGGTGGACACCCGGGGCGGCGGGGGTGCGACGGGGACCGGGGGCACCTCGCGGAGGATGTAGCGCAGCAGGCCGCCGGGGCGGGGGATGGGCGTGCTGCGGCCGGGGAGGCAGCGGCTGACGGCCGCCCGTACGCCTTCGGGCAGGTGCCCCGCCGCCAGCCATCCTGCCACCAGGCCGGTCAGCTCCGGCAGCATGCCGCGCGGCACGTTCAGCCTGCGGTCGAGCGCGGTCAGTGAGTCCAGCAGCTGCCGGGCCTCCGGGGGATGGTTGGAAGTGTTACCGAAGGTGTTGGCTTTTGGATGACGACCGACGGCCCGACCGGTCGGCTCACCGGCGGCCGGAAACCCGTCCGTCGGAGACGCCGGAGGAGCCGGAGGGGCCGGAGGAGCGACCTCCACCTCCGGCTCCGACTCTGGCTCCGGCTCCGGTTCAAACTCCGGTTCAAACTCCGGTTCAAACTCCGGTTCGGGCTCAGGCTCCGGCTCGGGTACGGGGGGAGCCGGCGGTACCTGTACGCGTCCCGCTCCTCCGCCTGCCCGTACGAGTGAAGCCTGTTCCGCGGTCAACGCCACGCTCGAGACAAGCTGCTGGGTTGCCCACCGCCCGCGCGCCCCCTGCTCCCGCCACTCGTGGACGAAGCCGGTCTTCTTCAACAGCCGCTTGGCGCACAGGAACGCGCACTTGCCGATGCCGACCTTCTGGGCGGTCTTCCACAGCGACTCGTTGGCGTTCGCGGGCAGCGCCAACTGCAAGCACAAGATGCGGACCGCATCGGAGTTGAGCTCGTCGTGGCGCAGAATCTCGTGCGGCGTCTGGGAAAAGGCGCGTTCGGGCGCGATAACATGCCGAAGCATTCCGGGTGCTCCTTCGTGTAAGCACTCGTAGTGAAGGCCCTCGCTGCTGGTTGCACCCAGCTCGGGGGCCGCTTTTCGCTCACCGTATCGCACGTTCCGTGGTCATATGCTCACTCGAAGTGATGAAACAACGGGGGCATCGGCACGGCGGGAACCGCAGAATCGATTCGATCTGCACCCCTCCCCGCCGGGGCCGGAACACCCTGGTCTTCGACCAGGTCCGGCCCCCGTCACGGGACACCCGCAACGTCATCATCACCACTCGCCGCCGTACCGCTGCTGCTTCGCCCGCAGCCACTCCTTCACCTGAGCCGTCTCGCTCGTCGTCGCCACCCGCAGATCGGTCGCCTTGATCGTGGCCACGAAATACACGAAGCGCACCCGCCGGTGCTCTCCCTCCACTCCGAGGACCTTGCCCGGGCCGTACACGTCGGTCCCCGTGTGAGCGACGAAACTGCCGGGTCCGTGAGGGGTCGCCATCATGCGCCTTTCGCTGTGTGTGTTGTTTCCGTCACACAGTGACGCGCCCGGCGCTAGCCTCGACAGGGGGACACGCGTGACATCGCGAACGGCACATCAGCGCTCGTGGGGAGGTCGCCGATGGCGATCGAGGACAACCCGGTTACCCGGAAGGAATACGGCGAGGAGCTGCGCCGCCGAAGAGAGGCGGCCGGCCTGACGCAGGACCAGCTCAGCGAGCTGACGATCATCTCGCGCTCGCACCTCGCACATATGGAGGCAGGGAGGAGACGCCCGTCGCCGGACGACGCCAAGCGGCTGGATCGTGAGCTGAAGGCGGGGGAGTTCTTCCAGCGGTTCCTGCCGACCCTGGACGGCAAGGCCGTCGCCGAGCACTTCGCGGAGGCCCTGGAGTTCGAGGGCGAGGCGATCGTCATCAGGGAGTACGCCCCGAAGGTCGTCCCGGGCATCCTCCAGACGGCCGCGTACGCCGCCGAGGTGCTGAACTCGGGTTCCACGCCGAAGAGCGACGAGGAACGTGACCAGCTGCTCGTCACACGACTGGAGCGCGCCCAGATCCTGGAGGACTTCGACTCCCCGGTGGTGTGGGTGCTGCTGGACGAGGCCGTCATACGGCGGCCGGTCGGCGGCCCGTCGGTGATGTGCGAGCAGTTGCGGCACATCGTGGCTCTTGGCGAGAGCCGCCGTATCCGGGTGCATGTCCTGCCGTTCTCGGTCGGCTATCACGCGCTGATAGAGGGCGAAGTCAAGCTGATGTGGTTCGCGGACCAGCCGCCGATCGCGTACACCGAAGGGCTCAAGTCGGGCCGTGTCTGGGAGAATCCGGACGTGGTCCGGGACTGCCAGCTGGCCTACGATCATGCCTTGGGCGACGCGCTGTCCCATCGCGGGTCGCTGGCTCTGATCAGATCCGTCGCGGAGGAATACGAGCATGCAGCACGGCAACAAGATGAGCGTCCCTGACGCCTCTGTCCTCCCCGCCTGGCGCAAGTCCTCCTACAGCGGCGGGAACAGCGGCGACTGCATCGAGATCAGCGAGGCGTTCGCCTCCTGGCGGAAGTCGTCCTACAGCGGCGGCGACAGCGGCGAATGCCTCGAAGTCAACGACGCCTGCCCCGCCTGCGTCCCCGTCCGTGACTCCAAGAACCCCCACGGCCCCGCCCTCGTCTTCACCGCCGCCGCCTGGTCCGCCTTCGTCGACGGCGTGAAGTAGTCCGGCAGCGACAGCCGCTCAGCGGAACGCGGCCACGTTCCTCGTCGCCCACTCCGCGAAGGCCCTCGGCGCGCGCCCCAGGACCCGTTCCACGTCCGGGCTGACCGCCAGCTCGGCCGGGGTCGGGGCGCCGAGGATGTCGAGGGTGTCGTTGGCGACCTGTTCCGGCATGACCTGGGTCATGCCGGCCAGCGCCTCGGCGCGGGTGAGTTCGTGGAACCGTACCGGCGTGCCCAGCGCGGCGGCGATCGCCGCCGTCTGGCCGCGCGGGGTGATGACCTCGGGACCGGTCAGCTCGTAGACGCCACCGACGTGCCGGTCGTCGAGCAGGCAGGCCGCGGCGACGGCCGCGATGTCGTCGGGGTCGACGACCGGGACGCCGGTGTCACCGAACGGGGCGGCGACGAGGCCGCTCGTACGGATCGACTCGGCCCACCACAGGGCGTTCGAGGCGAAGCCGCCGGGCCGGACGATCGCCCATTCCGGCGCGGCCTCCCGTACCGCGTCCTCCACCGCGCGGACCGCGATCCGGGTCGTGCCGTACGGCCGGGTCGAGACGCCCTGCGAGGACAGCAGGACGATCCGGCGGACGCCGCTCGCCACCGCGCGGTCGATGATCCCGGCGGGGCCCTGCGCGCCCGGCGCGTGCATGTCGCCGGACAGCAGCAGGAACAGCGCCTCCGCTCCCGCCAGGGCGGGTTCGAGGGCCGCCGGGTCGGTCAGGTCGGCCACCAGATGACGGCCGCCCTCGGGGGCCGCGGCCGCGTGGCGGGACACCGTCGTCACCTTCCGGCCCGCCTCGGCGAGGGTCCGCGCGAGCGGTCGGCCGACGTTGCCGGTCGCACCGGTCACCACGATCATGTCCATCAACTCCTCATCAAGGGCCGCCTGTTGGGGCCGCATGTCATCGACGCTAGGAGACGGGCTTACCTTCCGTAAGGACCTACCTGGAGGTAAGCTCCGGACATGGCGGACGGCTCGCAGCTCACACCGACCGGCACCGACGCGCGGTATGACGTGTTTCACACGGACTGCCCGGCGCGCGACATGGTCGACCACGTGACCAGCAGATGGGGGATCTGGGTGCTGATCTCCTTGCGGAGCAACGACCTTCGGTTCTTCGAACTGCGCGAGAGCATCCAGGGGATCAGCGAGAAGATGCTCTCCCAGACCCTGCGCGCGCTCGTCGCGGACCGCCTGGTCTGGCGCAAGGTCGAGCCGACGACACCACCGCAAGTCACGTACGGACTCACGGACTTCGGCCGCAACCTCGGCGAGCCCTTGCAGGAGCTGTTCGACCGGATCACCCGGCAGCTGTCGCTGGACGGCGTACGCCCGGGGCCACGGAGAGGTACGGGGTGACGGGGTGAAGGGCACGGGGGGCTTTCTCACCGGCGGGGTGGCCGGCGCGGCGCTGGCCGCGCTCGTCGTCGGTGTGATCGTGGAGAGCGTGCCGCTGTTCGTCGGCGGGCTGCTGCTGCCGCTCGGGTACGGGGTGGCCCACCGCCTCGCCACGGCGCCCGGGCGGCGGCGCGAGCTGGAGACGGTGCCGGTCGTCGCGCTCGCGCGGATCGACGCGCGGTCGGTGCCGGAGCACTCGACCGACAAGTCCAGTGACGTGCCGGTGGAGTTCCACCTGGAGGTCGTACCCGACGACGGGGTCGGGGCCGCCTTCCGGGTCGAGGTGCGGCAGGACATCGACGCCGTCGACCTGCCCGACCACCGGCCCGGAGGCGTCGTCGCCGTCCGCTACCCGCCCGGCGAGCCCTGGCGGGCGCGAATCGTGCGGCGGCCGACACCCGCGTGGGCGGAGCGGATCGCCGAGGCGCGGCTCGACGCTGTGCCGGGTGCGGTACGGGTCACCGCGCCGCCCGACCGGGACGGAGCCGCCTGCGTGCTCGGCGCGGTCGGGCTGCTGCTCGGGGCGGCCTGTGTGGTCGTGCCGCTCCGGGGCGAGCTGTTCGGGCCGGAGGCCGCCGAGGCGGGCCCCACGCCCACCGTGACCTCGTCCTCGTCCTCGACGGTGGTCGTCACGGGCGCGGGCACCGTCACCATCGGCGCCGGGCAGTCCTTCCGCGACCCCGGCGAACTGCGCCGGGCCGTCGACTCGCTCGTGCAGCACACGGACACCCGCCAGGTCCTCACCGTCATCGTGAAGGAACGGGTCCTCACCTATGTGCCCGCGGCCTCCGGCGCCCCGGGGTTCGACGTGCGCACGCTGCCGTTCGACCGCATCCCCGGTCTGATCACCGAGGCCACCACCGACCTCGGGGTGCGGGCCCCGCAGGAATGGCAGGTCACCGCCGAGAAGCTGACCGGCTCCGTGACCGTCCGGGTGAGCGTCACCGGCGCCGGTGGCACGGCGCTGCTCGAAGCCGACGGCAAGGGCGAGGTCGTCCGCCGCGTCAAGGCGCACTGACCCGAAGGACGCGAAGGACGCGAGGGGGAGACGGACAGATGGATCTGGAGCGGGGCTGGGGCTGGGACTCGGGCGGTGACTCGGTCTGGGGCTGGGACTGGGGCTGGGACGGCGTCCTGCTGGACGTCGTGGCGCTCTGGTGCGCGTTGTGCGTGGTGGTGGCGGTCGTCGGGTTTCTGCGCTCGGCGTTCGGGCTCAGCACGGCCCAGCGCCGGGTCCACGTCACCGGACGGATCGAGCGGGTCGACGAGGTGCGGCACGGCCGTACGCACCGCGACGGCATCGGCGTCGTCGTCACCTTCACCGACCCGGCCACCGGCGAGCGGCACACGGTCACCAACGACGGCGAGTGCGGCGACCCGGTCAGGACCGCCTGGACCGGCCGCGAGATAGGCATCCACTACCCGCGCGGCTTCCCGCACGCCTTCCGCTTCAACGACCCCCTCGTCAGTCCAGGGAAGGGCCTCGTCCTGCCCGCCACGGCCGTCTTCCTGCTCTACGCGGGGCTCGTCACCTGGGCGGCCATCGCCTGGGAGTGGCCCTGGGCGCTGCTCGGTGCGGGCCTGCCCTGGACCCTGTTCGCCGTGCCGTACCTCCCGCAGTCCCTGAGCGAGCGCAAGGCCGCCCTCCGGCGCCTGACGACCGTTCCCCCCGTCCCCGGCCGGGTCGTCGCCGTGCTCCGGCACACCAGCACTGACGCGGACGGCGACACCTCCACCCAGCACACCCCGGTCGTCGCCTTCACCACCCACGACGGGACCGACGTCATCGCCTACCGCGACGAGGACCTGAAGGACCGGGAGAAGTCCCTCGGCCGGGAACTCGCCATCCACTACGCGCCGGACGACCCGGCGGTCTTCACCGTGGACCTGGCGGCCGAGCAGCGCGGCCGGCGCTCCGACGCCGTGTTCGGGTTCGTGATCACAGTCATCGGCATCGGCCTGCTCGCCGCCGGCCTGATCCTTCTGCTCGGCCCCTGAGGTCAGCGCCGCCCCCCGGCTCAGCAGCGCTAGTTCAACAGCGCCCGCGCCGCCTTCGCCCGGTTCCTGATCGTCTCCGCCGCGCTCGGCTCCACCGCGTCCATGATCGTCGCGTACGCCTCCATCTCCGCCGCCCCGGTCAGGAAGTCGCCGCGCTGCACGAGGAGTTCGGCGCGCTGGAGGCGCAGCTTGGCCGGGTGCGAGGGCAGCAGCAGGGAGAGTTCGACGGCCCACAGGGCGACGTCGGAGCGCTCCGGCCGGGTGGACGCCCAGGCCCGGATGTTGTTCAGGATGCGCAGCACGATCGCCGCCGGGGTGGCCGGGCGCAGCATCGACGGGTCGAGGGCCTCGCCGGTGGCGCCCGCGACGAGGAGTTCGGCGTCGGTGCCGGTCATCGGACGGCCGCCGGTGAACGGGTCGGCGAGGTGCAGCTCGGCCGGGTCGCCGAAGCCGACGACGAAGTGGCCCGGCAGGCCGAGGCCGTACACCGGGGCACCGGCCCTGCGGGCGACCTCCATCCAGATCACCGACAGCAGGATCGGCAGCCCGCGCCGCCGCCGCAGCACCTCGTGCAGCAGTGACGACTCCAGTCGCTGGTAGTCGGCGGGGACGCCCTGGAAGCCCGCGCGGCGGCCCAGCACGTCCGCCAGGGCGGCCACCCAGACGTCGGCGTCGGCGCCGCGCGTGCCGAACGGCACCAGACCGGCGAGCCGGTCGAGTTCGATCTCGGCGAGGTCCAGGTCGGCCTGGGTGACGGCGGGGTCGGCGACGGCGCAGACCAGCAGACAGAGCCGGACGAGGTCGGGCCGCTCGGACCTGGCCTCGGCCGCGAACTCCTGCCGCCAGTCGGTCGCGTCGGCCCCGTCACCGGCGTCCGCGCCGGTGTCGTCCGGGCCGGCGCCTGCCGGGCCGTCTCCTTCGGTCACCCGTCCGTCCCTCGATAGTGGTGGTAGTGGTGGTGGACGCTGAATCCCATGGTCTCGTACAGCGCGCGGGCACTCTCGTTGTCCGACTCGACCTGGAGCCAGGCCGCCGACGCGCCCTCGTCGAGCGCGCGGCGGGCGAGCGCGGTCATCACGGCGGTCGCGAGGCCGCGCCGACGCTGCTCCGGGGCGACCTCGACGGCCATGAACCCGGCCCAGCGGCCGTCCACGACCATGCGTCCGATCGCCGCCGGTATGTCTTCCGTGCCCGGTACGGAGGCGAACCACACACTCGGACCGCTGCCGAGCACCTTGGTCACGTGCGGGCCGGGCTCGCCGAAGCGCTGGTAGCGGCGCAGCCAGGACTCGTCGGCCGCGCGCGCGAGCCGTACCGCCGAGATGTCGGCGTCGAGGTCGCCGACCGGCGCGAGCCCGGCGATCCGCACCTGCGCCGACACCTCCCGGGTCCAGCCGCGCGCGTCGAGCTCCGCGCACAGCGTCTCCTGGGCGTCCTGCGCGCCGGTGGCCGTCTGGAGGTACGCCGGGAGCCCGCGGGCCGCGTACCACTCCCGTACGCGGGTCAGGGCGGCGTCCAGCGGCAGTCCCGGATCACCGAGCGGGAGCACGGAGTTGGCCCGCCGGGTGAAGCCGTCGGCGGCCCGCAGGGTCCACTCGCCGAGCGGCTCGCTCTCCACCGGCTGCCAGGCGCGGGCGGTGACCCGGGCCAGCTCGGGGAAGCTCGCGGCGGGGCCGCGACGGCGGGCCGGTGCGGCGGGGACGACCTTTCCGGAGACCAGCCTTCCGGCGTCCACGCGGACACTCTCCCCGGTCCTTCTTGTGATCAGCAGCACACCCGCGTCCCATGATGTGAGAACGCCGACCACGTCGGTGTAGATCTCACCGGGCGCCGCCGTCTCCGTCACGTACCGAACAGAGACGCGTTTTCCCACGTCAGCCCCGGTGATTCGGACCTCGAACCGTGCTCCGCCCGTGAATTCCACAGCTTCTGCGCCCCTCCTGTTCGGATCGCCCCCGAGAACGGAGATACTAGGGGCGGGCATCGACGACACCGCGCTCCCGCGCAGACCAGCCCTATCGAGGAGGAACGACAGCGTGACCTACGTCATCGCGCAGCCTTGTGTCGACGTCAAGGACAAGGCGTGCATCGAGGAGTGCCCCGTCGACTGCATCTACGAGGGCAGCAGGTCCTTGTACATCCACCCGGACGAATGCGTCGACTGCGGGGCCTGTGAGCCGGTCTGCCCGGTCGAGGCGATCTTCTACGAGGACGACACTCCTGAGGAGTGGAAGGACTACTACAAGGCGAACGTCGAGTTCTTCGACGAGCTCGGCTCGCCCGGTGGTGCCTCCAAGCTCGGCCTGATCGAGCGCGACCACCCCTTCATCGCCGCCCTGCCGCCGCAGAACGGCTGATCACCCGCTGATCCGCTCCGGTCCCGTACGGCGTCGCCGCCGTACGGGACCGTCGCGTTCTCACCTACCCACGAGGTACGAGGAAGTGAGCCACACCGTGAGTGCCGTCTCTTCGCGACTGCCCGTCTTCCCCTGGGACAAGCTGGAGCCCTACAAGGCCACCGCCGCCGCTCACCCGGACGGCATCGTGGACCTGTCCGTGGGCACCCCCGTCGACCCGGTCCCGACGCTGATCCAGGAGGCCCTGGTCGCGGCGGCGGACTCGCCGGGCTATCCCACGGTGTGGGGCACGAAGGAACTGCGCGACGCGCTCACCGACTGGTGCGAGCGGCGCCTCGGCGCGACCGGCTTCGCCCACGAGAACGTGCTGCCGGTGGTCGGCTCCAAGGAGCTCGTCGCCTGGCTGCCGACGCAGCTCGGCCTCGGCGCCGGCGACAAGGTCGCCTACCCGCGCCTCGCCTACCCGACGTACGAGGTCGGCGCCCGGCTCTGCGGCGCGGAGCCCGTCGTCTACGACGACCCGACCGAGCTCGACCCGGCGGGCCTCAAGCTGCTGTGGCTCAACTCCCCGTCCAACCCCACCGGCAAGGTGCTCGGCAAGGACGAGCTGACCCGGATCGTGGCCTGGGCGCGCGAGCACGGCGTGCTGATCTTCTCCGACGAGTGCTACCTCGAACTGGGCTGGGAGGCCGACCCGGTCTCCGTGCTGCACCCGGACGTCTGCGGACGCTCGTACGAGGGCATCGTCGCCGTCCACTCGCTCTCCAAGCGCTCCAACCTGGCGGGCTACCGGGCCGCGTTCATCGCCGGTGACGCGGCCGTCCTCGGCGAGCTGCTGCAGATCCGCAAGCACGGCGGCATGATGACCGCCGCCCCCGTGCAGGCCGCGACCGTCGCCGCGCTCGGCGACGACACGCACGTGGCCGAGCAGCGGGCCCGCTACGCGGCCCGCCGGGCGTCCCTGCGCGCCGCCCTGGAGGCGCACGGCTTCCGGATCGAGCACAGCGAGGCCAGCCTCTACCTGTGGGCGACCCGCGACGAGCCGTGCTGGGAGACGGTCGCCTACCTGGCCGGGCTCGGCATCCTGGTGGCGCCCGGCGACTTCTACGGCGAGGCGGGCGAGCGCTTCGTGCGGGTCGCGTTCACGGCCACGGACGAGCGGGTCGCGGCGGCGGTCAAGCGGCTGGGCTGAGGCCACGAGCGCGCGCCCCTGAAGGCGCGTGCCGACGGGCGCGGGCCGACGGGCGCGGGCGTACGGGAAGGGCCCGAGGAGCTGATGCTCCTCGGGCCCTTCCCGTACCCCGTGGGGGCGGGGTGGTTCAGCCGCCGATCGGCATGCCGCCGAGCAGGCCGCCCGGCGCCGGGGCGGCGGCGGGCAGACCGCCGAGCGCGCCCGCGGCGGGGCTCTCGGCGCTCTCGGCGGCGGCACCGGCGGTCTCGCCGAGCGCCTGGCCCGCCTGGCCCGCGGTGTCGCCCGCGATCTTCTGGGCGGCCGGGGTGGCGGTGCGGCCGGCCGCGCCGACGGCCTTGCCCGCCGCCGGGACGGCCGAGGCGACGGCCTGGCCGCCGGTCTTGCCGACGACCCCGGTGGCGGTCTGCGCGGTGGTGTCCACGGTGCTGCCCGCGTCCGCGGCGTCCAGGGCGGAGAGACCCGACAGCGCCTCGGTCGGGGCGACGCCCTGGTCCAGGGCGCTCGCGGAGCCGGCCGCACCGACCACGGGGGCTGCTCCGGCCGCGACGATGAGGGCGGCGCGAGCGATCCGGCGGGTCAGGGGGAGGGACATGGTGCTCCTTCGACGGGAGAGGACGTTTTCGCGCTGACAACCGGCCCTGGGGCGGGGGAGGTTGCGGAGGCCGAAGGTAAAGACTGGGTAATGCGTCGTATTGTCGGGTGGGGAGGAAAGCGGACGAACGCGTCAATGCCGGGCGACGCCGTTCTGGGTGTGCAGAACCGTCACTTCCCTTGCCCGGTAAGGATCTTGCGGAGACATGTCAGCGCCGGTGAACGCTTTACGGAGCGCTCCGCGCCGCACCGGGCGCATGACACCTCAGGGTGACAGTCCGTACGGACGCCCGCCCCCGCGCGGAACGCGGCGGAGCTACGGGACGGAGCTACGGGGCGGCGCTGCGTGAAGGTGTTTCGCGGTGGTCCCGCGCGCAGGTGCTGTGTGGTGGAGCTGTGGGGTGGTCCTGCGCGATGGCGTTGCTTCGCGAGCCCGCGCTACTTCGCGAGCCGCAGCCGGACCGTCGTGCCGTCCGTGCCGCGCCCGCCCGTGGCCTTGCGCCACGCGCCCGAGGAGTCGTCCGCGACCCACACCCGGTCCCCGTACGCGACCTCCGTGAGGTGCAGCGTGCCCGCCCGGGCCACCGCCCACTGGGCCAGCTCCCAGCCGCGCCGCTGCTGCCCGTCGAGGCCGCCGGAGCCGTCGAGGCCGCCGGAACCCTCGGGGCCGCCGCGGTCGTCCCGTACGCCCCCTCCGCCCCGTACGTCCACGGACAGCTCCACCGCGGGCGGCGCCGCGTTCGCGCCGACCGACCCCGCCCCGCCGCCGAGCGGCTTCGGCACCGTCCCCTTGCCGAACGCGCGCGCCAGCTCGGCCCGCACGACCGCCGGATCGCCCGGCACCTGCGCCCGCAGGTCCGCCGTGCACGACAGCGCGGCCGGGGCGCGCCCGGTCAGCGCGGCGGACAGCAGCGTGGCGTCCGGCTCGTGCTTCGCGTACGCCTGCGGGAAACCGCTGCGCTGCACCTTCTGCGCCGCCACCGTCAGCGGCAGCCGCGAATAGCCCGGCACCTTCTCCAGGCCGTCGTAGAACCGCCCCGACGCGTACACCGGGTCCAGGATCTGCTCCGGCTTGCCCCAGCCCATCGAAGGACGCTGCTGGAAAAGTCCGAGCGAGTCCCGGTCGCCGTGCTGGATGTTGCGCAGCCCCGACTCCTGGGCGGCGGTCGCGAGCGCGATCGTCACCGCGCGCTCCGGAAGGCCGCGCGAGGTGCCCACGGCGGCGATCGTCGCCGCGTTCGACGCCTGCTCAGGAGTGAATTCGTACTGGTTCGCCCCGCTGCCGATCCGGCACCGCGGCGCGCCCATGCTGCCCGTCATGTCGTGCACGACGACGTACCCCACCAGGCCCAGGAGCACGACGAAAGCCGCCGTGAGACGGCCTCGGCGGCCGCGACGGCGGGGACGGGGGAGACGGCTGGGGTCGGACACGCGCCCCACCGTACTTGAGGCCGAGTTAGGGTCGGCACATGGCTGACACCGCTCCTCACCGTGACCCGCTGCCCGCCGCGCCCGCCGCGCCGCTGGACCTCTCGCTCGACGGGGCGGCACTGACCGCCGCGCTGGTCGACAGCGCGTCCGTCAGCGGCACCGAGAAGCCCCTCGCCGACGCGATCGAGCAGGCCCTGCGCGCCCTGCCGCACCTCACCGTCGACCGCCACGGCAACAACATCGTCGCCCGCACCTTCCTCGGCCGCGAGGAGCGCGTGGTGCTCGCCGGGCACATCGACACCGTGCCGATCGCCGACAACGTGCCCTCGCGGCTCGACGAGGACGGCATCCTGTGGGGCTGCGGCACCGCCGACATGAAGTCGGGCGTCGCCGTCCAGCTGCGGATCGCCGCCACCGTGCCCGCGCCCAACCGCGACCTCACCTTCGTCTTCTACGACAACGAGGAGGTCGCCGCCCACCTCAACGGCCTCGGCAAGATCGCCGACGCCCACCCGGACTGGCTCGCGGGCGACTTCGCCGTCCTCCTGGAGCCCTCCGACGGTGAGGTCGAGGGCGGCTGTCAGGGCACCCTGCGGGTCAAGCTGCGCACGGCGGGCGAGCGGGCCCACTCCGCGCGCTCCTGGATGGGCTCCAACGCCATCCACGGCGCCGCCCCGATCCTGGCCAGGCTCGCCGCGTACGAGCCGCGCAGGCCCGTCATCGACGGCCTGGAGTACCACGAGGGCCTCAACGCGGTCGGCATCCAGGGCGGCGTCGCCACCAACGTCATCCCCGACGAGTGCGAGGTCACCGTCAACTACCGCTACGCGCCCGACCTCACCCCGGCCGAGGCGCTCGCGCACGTCCGCGAGGTCTTCGCGGACTGCGGCGTCGCCGAGCTGATCGTCGACGACGAGAGCCCCGGCGCCCTGCCCGGCCTCTCCCACCCGGCCGCGGCGGCCTTCATGAAGGCGGTCGGCGGCAGCGCCCACCCCAAGTTCGGCTGGACCGACGTGGCCCGCTTCAGCGCCCTCGGCGTCCCCGCGGTCAACTACGGACCCGGCGACCCGATCTACGCGCACAAGCGCGACGAGCACGTGCACGTCGAGCGGATCCACCACTGCGAGGCGCGGCTCCGCGACTGGCTGACGGAATGATTCCCGTAATTTCGCTTTTCTTCACCTCTGTCGACCTACCCTGACCGGACCGGAAGATCAGCGCCGGTCGATCAGAGGCAACGGCGAGAGGAGCAGGCCATGGGTGTACCCGAGGAGCCGAAGAAGCTCGAGGAGCAGCGGCTGGGACCGGTGATCAGGCGCCGTGACCAGGTCCAGCCCGGCACCACCGACCAGCGCCTGCTCGACACCGAGGGCGACTCGGAGTGGGTGCACACCGACCCCTGGCGGGTCATGCGCATCCAGTCCGAGTTCGTCGAGGGCTTCGGCGCGCTCGCCGAACTGCCGAGCGCGATCAGCGTCTTCGGCTCGGCCCGCACCAAGCCCGACTCGCCCGAGTACGAGGCGGGCGTCCGGATCGGCCGGGCGCTCGTCGAGGCCGGGTTCGCGGTGATCACGGGCGGCGGCCCCGGCGCCATGGAGGCCGCCAACAAGGGCGCGCGGGAGGCCAAGGGCATCTCCGTCGGCCTCGGCATCGAGCTGCCCTTCGAGCAGGGGCTCAACGCGCACGTCGACATCGGCGTGAACTTCCGCTACTTCTTCGTCCGCAAGACGATGTTCGTGAAGTACGCGCAGGGCTTCGTGGTCCTGCCCGGCGGCCTCGGCACCCTCGACGAGCTCTTCGAGGCGCTGACCCTGGTGCAGACGCGGAAGGTCACCCGCTTCCCGATCGTGCTGTTCGGCTCGGCGTACTGGCAGGGCCTGGTCGACTGGCTGCGCGACTCGGTCGTGGCGGGCGGCAAGGCGAGCGAGCACGACCTGCTGCTGTTCCACGTCACGGACGACGTGGACGAGGCGGTGGCCCTCGTCACGAAGGAGACGGGGAAGTAGCGCTCAGCCCCGCCGGCGTCTGAGGCGCGGGGTCCGGGGCGGAGCCCCGGTTCCGGGAAGGGGCGGGGGGGGGGAGAGGCCCGCCGCAGGCGCCCCCCACCCCGCCCCTTCCCCTCCCCCCCCCGACTACGCCAGCCCGCGCCGGGCGACGGCGGGCGCCCGATGCCCGGCGATCGACGCGACCATGTCCAGCACCTGCTTCGTCTCGGCGACCTCGTGCACGCGGTACACCTGCGCGCCGAGCCACGCCGACACGGCCGTCGTCGCCAGCGTCCCCAGGACCCGCTCCTTGACCGGCCGGTCGAGCGTCTCCCCGACGAAGTCCTTGTTGGACAGGGAGACGAGCACCGGCCACCCGGTCGCGGCCATCTCGCCGAGCCGCCGCGTCGCCTCCAGGCTGTGCCGCGTGTTCTTCCCGAAGTCGTGCCCCGGGTCGATCATGATCCCGTCCCGCCGGACGCCCAGCTCGACCGCGCGCTCCGCGAGTCCGACGGTGACGCGCAGGATGTCGGCCATGACGTCCTCGTACGCGATCCGGTGCGGCCGGGTGCGCGGCTCGACGCCGCCCGCGTGGGTGCAGACGAGACCCGCGCCGTACTTGGCGGCGACCTCGGCGAGACCGGGGTCGACCCCGCCCCAGGCGTCGTTGAGGACATCGGCGCCCGCCTCGCAGACCGCCTCGCCGACCTCGGCGCGCCAGGTGTCGACGCTGATCACGACGTCGGGGTGGCGGCGGCGGACCTCCGCGACGAAGCCGACCGTACGGCGGGCCTCCTCCTCGGCGGTGACCTCCTCGCCCGGGCCCGCCTTCACGCCGCCGATGTCGATGATCGCCGCGCCCTCGGCGACGGCCTGCTCGACCCGGGCGAGCGCGGGCTCGTCCTGGAAGGTCGCCCCCTGGTCGTAGAACGAGTCCGGGGTCCGGTTCACGATCGCCATGATCACCGGCTCGCGCGGCCCGAATTCACGCCGTCCCAAGCGGAGCATGCCTTTTGTCCTCCCTAGCCGGGGTCGCCTGCGTCGTGTGCGTCGTCTGTGACCCTAACTGTCGGCGGCGCATGGCACGATCGGCACCGGACGTTTTCCACGGACGGGGAGAGGCGCGCAGTGTTCTGGTTTCTGCTGATCACGATGGTCGTGGTCGTCGCGGCGGTCACCCTGGCGGTGGTCGGCGGCGGCGACAGCGAGGTGCTGCCCGAGGCGGCCCCCCAGCAGCTGGTCGATCCGCTGCCCGCCACCCGCCCGGTCGACCGGGGCGACATCGAGGCGCTGCGGCTGCCGATGGCGCCGCGCGGCTACCGCATGGCGGACGTCGACGACGTCCTCGACCGGCTCGCGGCCGAGCTGGCCGAGCGGGACGCCCGGATCGCCGACCTGGAGGCCGCGCTCGCGGGTTCGGGCGCGGGGGCCGGTTCGCTGGCTCAGGGTCAGGCTCAGGACGGCGGCCCGGCGGGCTCCCAGGGCTCCCAGGGCTCCCTCGGCGGTACGCGGGAGGGTTCGGCGTGAGCGAGCAGGGCGGGGCCGTCCCGGGCCCCGACGGACGGCCGCGCTGCCCCTGGGGCCTGTCGACCGACGACTACGTGGCGTACCACGACGAGGAGTGGGGCCGCCCGGTCCACGGCGACGACGCCCTCTTCGAGCGGCTGTGCCTTGAGGCGTTCCAGTCCGGTCTTTCCTGGATCACGATCCTGCGCCGCCGCGAGGGCTTCCGCGCCGCCTTCGCGGGCTTCGAGATCGCGAAGGTGGCCCGGTTCACCGACGCCGACCGGGAGCGGCTCCTCGTCGACGAGGGCATCATCCGCAACCGCGCCAAGATCGACGCCACCCTCGCCAACGCCCGGCTGCTCGCCGACTGGGCCCCGGGTGACCTGGACGCCCTGATCTGGTCCTACGCCCCGGACCCGGCGACCCGCCCGGTCCCGCGCGGCACCGCCGACATCCCGGCGGTCACCGACGAGTCGACGGCCCTCTCCAAGGACCTGAAGAAGCGCGGCCTGCGCTTCATCGGCCCGACGACGGCCTACGCCCTGATGCAGGCGTGCGGGCTCGTCGACGACCACCTGGCGGACTGTGTGGCCCGGGGCGGCGCGGCGGCCCGCTGACGGGCCGCCCCGGCGCCCCGCCGGGCGGGGTCAGGGCCGGATCAGCGGCCCAGGTACGTCGGCTTCTCCTTGGCGATGAAGGCGTCCACCGCGATCCGGTGGTCCGCCGATGCGCCCGCCCGGGACTGGAGCTCGTCCTCCTTGTCCAGCGCCTCGGACAGCGAGTGGTCCGCGCCGAAGGCCAGGGACTCCTTGAGCGCCGCGTAGGCCACGGTCGGGCCCGCGGCCAGCTTGCGGGCCGTCCGCAGGGCCTCGTCGGCCAGCTCGGCGGCCGGCACGAGCCGGTTGACCAGGCCGAGCTCGTACGCCTCCTGGGCGCCGATCGAGCGCGGGAAGAGCAGCAGGTCGGCGGCGCGGCCGGGGCCGATCACACGGGGCAGCGTCCAGGACACGCCCGAGTCCGCGGTGAGTGCCACACCCGCGAAGGACGTGTTGAACGACGCCGTGTCGGCGACCACCCGGTAGTCCGCCGCGAGCGCGAAACCGAAGCCCGCACCGGCCGCGACCCCGTTCACCCCCGCCACCACCGGCTTCGCCATCCCGGTGAGCGCCCGGACGATCGGGTTGTAGTGCTCGCGCACCGTGTTCATGGTGTGCGAGGTGCCGGACTCCTGGTCCTCCTGGAGCAGCCCGACGTGCTCCTTCAGGTCCTGGCCCACACAGAACGCCCGGTCCCCGGCCGCCGTGAGCAGCACCGCGCGTACGGCTCCGTCGGCGGCGGCCGCCTCGACCGCGTCCCGCAGCGCCACCTTGGCCGCCACGTTCATCGCGTTCATGGCCTCCGGACGGTTGATCGTGATGGTGGCGAGCCCGTCGCCCACCTCGTACAGCACCGTGTCGGCCATCGATGATCCCTTCGCGTCTTCTCGGGTGTTCCCGCGTCTTCGCTTCGCTGGACCTGCTCAGCATGGCGGAGATCACCCCGCTCGCACATGTGAGCTGCGTCAAAGAATCGCCGCCTCCGAAGCCGCCCCCGGCCGAGCCGCGGCGGCGAAGTATCGCAGGTGGACCGGTGAAATGTGTGGCTTTGTGAAAGCGCGTTGCGGAAGCGATGCCACCTGATGTTGGTCATCGGGTCCTGTGATGCGGGATAATGACCTGGAAGCAATCGTGTTCGATGCTGACGATGAGCTGGTTTCAGGAAGGGGAACGAGCATGGCGGCCATGAAGCCGCGGACGGGTGACGGCCCGCTCGAGGTGACAAAGGAGGGGCGGGGCATTGTCATGCGCGTTCCGCTCGAAGGCGGCGGCCGGCTCGTCGTCGAGCTGACCCCGGACGAAGCGAAGGCGCTCGGTGACGCACTGAAGGACGTCGTCGGCTGACCCTCACCTGACGAGTTTTGCCGCTTCTGCCCCGGTACGGTACCCACCGCACCGGGGCAGCGGTGTATCCGGGGTCGGGTACCGCGCCTGGCTCAGGCGCCCCGGCGGACCGCGCAGAGCAGCCCGTCGCCCACCGGCAGCAGCGTCGGCAGCAGCTCCCGGCTCTCCCGGACCGTGCGCAGCAGCTCCCGTATCCGCTGCACCTCGGCGGGCTGGGCCGCCGAGTCCACCGTACGGCCGTCGGCGAACACGCCCTCGAAGCAGACGAGCCCGCCGGGCCGCAGCAGGCGCAACGATTCAGCGAGATAGTCGAGCAGTTCCAGCCGGTCGCCGTCGCAGAACACCAGGTCGTATCCGCCGTCCGCGAGCCGCGGCAGCACGTCCAGCGCCCGGCCCGGGATGAACCGCGCCCGGTTCCCCGCGAACCCCGCCGCGCGGAACGCCGCCTTCGCGTGCGCCTGCCGCTCCGGCTCCACGTCCACCGTGGTCAGCAC
Source organism: Streptomyces sp. NPDC090025 (assembly GCF_044748125.1). Taxonomy (NCBI): domain Bacteria; kingdom Bacillati; phylum Actinomycetota; class Actinomycetes; order Kitasatosporales; family Streptomycetaceae; genus Streptomyces; species Streptomyces sp. NPDC090025. Next base: position 1,047,428 of record NZ_JBIVFL010000001.1, read on the forward strand.
GCCGTCCGGCCGCATCCCGAGCAGCAGATAGATGCCGGACACCCCGGTGCCCGTACCGATCTCCGCCACCGCCTTGGCGTCCGCCGTCGCCGCGAGCAGCCGCAGCGCCGCGCCGGTGCCGGGAGACACCGAGGGCAGCGCCGCCTCGCGGGCCCGGTCGCGGGCCCAGCGGAGCGCTTCGCCCTCGGCGACAAAGGCGTCGGCGAACGCCAAGCTCGTCTGCCGGTTGGCGGTAATGGCCCTCTCCCTGTCCCCGATATCGACGTACGCGACGCCACAGTTGACGCAGGCGTCGACTGTATCCGCTGCGCCCGGGAACCCGCAGATGGGACCGCGCGTTCCTACAGACAGGAAGCGACGGGGACGCCGGGACCGGAGACCGCCCCAAATTCGCGTAAAGATTCTTATCCGGAGCTAACGGGCGAGGTGGCTATGGTAGGGGCTCCACTGGACACCACCAGAGCCGACAGGGGAGGTGCGGCTGCGCCTGTGGATCGGAGAGGGAGGCTGCGGCGCCTTCTCGGGTCGGCGGGTGAGCCGAAATCCGTGATTGACACCGCTGACCGTTCCCGCACCGCCGATTCCGCACCCACCACCGCGACGTTCGCGCCGGACGCGGAATCGCAGGCGTGGACTCCGCCCAGCTGGGAGGAGATCGTCAGCACGCACAGCGCCCGGGTGTACCGGCTCGCCTACCGCCTGACCGGCAACCAGCACGACGCCGAGGACCTCACCCAGGAGGTCTTCGTCCGCGTCTTCCGCTCGCTGTCCTCCTACACGCCCGGCACCTTCGAGGGCTGGCTGCACCGCATCACCACCAACCTGTTCCTGGACATGGTCCGCCGCAAGCAGCGGATCCGTTTCGACGCGCTCGCCGACGACGCCGCCGAGCGGCTGCCGAGCCGCGAGCCGTCCCCGCAGCAGGCGTTCAACGACACCCACTTCGACGCCGACGTGCAGCAGGCCCTGGACACCCTCGCGCCCGAGTTCCGGGCCGCGGTCGTCCTCTGCGACATCGAGGGCCTGTCGTACGAGGAGATCGCCGCGACCCTCGGCGTGAAGCTCGGCACCGTCCGCAGCCGCATCCACCGCGGCCGCTCCCACCTGCGCAAGGCCCTCAAGCACCGCTCGCCCGAAGCGCGCGCGGAGCGGGCCCTCGCCGCCGTCGGATGGGAGGGCGAACCGGCGTGACCGGGACCACTCCGTCCGCTTCTCCCGAGGAACAGCGGCTGACGGAACACCACCTCGGGGACCGGCTCGCCGCGCTCGTCGACGGCGAACTCGGCCACGACGCGCGCGAGCGCGTCCTCGCGCACCTCGCCACCTGCACCCGCTGCAAGGCCGAGGCCGACGCCCAGCGCACCCTCAAGAGCGTCTTCGCCGCCGCCGCGCCGCCACCGCCGTCCGCCGGGCTGCTCGCCCGGCTCCAGGGGCTGCCGGGGCAGCCGGGGGGAGGGGATGACCGGGGGGGACCCTTCGACGACCTGCTGCGGGCCGGCGGCGTCCGCTCCGACGGCTTCGCCACGGCGGCGCCCGTCACCCCCGACACCGGCTTCCGCATACACGAGGTCGGCGACCGGGGCTCGGGCCGTGGCCGCCGCTTCGCCTTCGCGGCGGCCAGCGCGGTCTCCTTCGCGGCGATCGCCCTGAGCAGCACCCTGTCCATCGACGCGCCCCGGCCCGGCCAGGGCACCGGCAACAACGTCACCCCGCTGCGGGCCCCGGCGACCTTCGCCTCCGGATCCCGCCGCGAAACCCTCCCGGAGACCGCCCCGGCGACCCTCCCGGTGACGGCCCCCGCCACCCTGGTCCCCGCCCGGCTGGAACTCTCGCCGTTCGCCCCGCCGATGAACCCGGTGATGCGCCTCGCGTACGAGCCCGGCTACCCGACGGCCAGTCCGGCCCCCGGTCCCTCCCACCGCTGACCGGTGACCTGGTTGAATCCTCCTGATTGAATCCAGGGACGTTTCATCCAGGGACAGGGGCGCGCCGCCCGGCGATGCGGGCGGCGCGGACAGGCCGTCCGGTGCGGGGAGAGCATGAAGAACGGTAAGCCGACGTGGTGGAGCCGGCCGTCGGACACGGGGGCGGCCGAAGCCGCCGAGGACGCTGACTTCACCCTGGCCGCGCCGGTCGCTCCGGCTGCCCCGGCTCCGGCTGCCCCGGCTCCGGATCCGGCTGAGCCCGCACCTGCGGAGCCGGAGCCCGCCACCGAGGTGCTGCCCGTGCAGGCCCCGCAGGACGCGGCGCCCGAGGCCGTACCCGCGCCCGAGGCCGAGCCCGTACCGGCGCACGCGGAGCCGCACCCGCACACGGACCCGCACGGGTACCCCGAGCCACAGGCGGCGCGGGCCCCGCAGCCCGCTCCGCCGCTCCACGCGCCCGACCCCTACGCCACGCCGCCCTACGGCGAGCCCGGGCCCTGGGCCGCCGCGCCGCCGGTGGAGCGGCCGATGGCGGCCCCGGCCCCGCTGCCGCTCCCGGCCCCGGCCCCGGCGTACGACCCGTGGGGGGTGCGGCCCATCGGGCCTGCCGAGCAGGCGCCCAAGAAGAAGCGGCGCGGGCTGGCGCTCGTCGGGGCGCTGGCGTTCGCGCTCGTCACCGGCGTGATCGGCGGCGGCATCGGCGCGTACGTGGAGCGCAACGGCGGCATCAGCACCGTCGAACTGCCGCAGGCGGGCCCGCAGGACACCGACCGCGCGCCCGGCAGCGTCGCCGGGATCGCCGCCCGGGCGCTGCCCAGTGTCGTCACCATCCACGTCAGCGGCGGCGGCTCCTCCGGCACCGGCACCGGCTTCGTGCTCGACAACCGGGGCCACATCCTCACCAACAACCACGTCGTCGACGCCGCCGCGTCCTCCGGCGACATCTCGGTGACCTTCAGCAACGGCGAGTCCGCCCGCGCCAAGCTCATCGGCCGCGACACCGGCTACGACCTCGCCGTCATCCAGGTCCGGGGCGTCTCGGGCCTCAAGCCGCTCGCCCTCGGCAACTCCGACAACGTCCGGGTCGGCGACCCGGTCGTCGCCATCGGCGCGCCCTTCGACCTGTCCAACACGGTCACCTCCGGCATCATCAGCGCCAAGGAGCGCCCCATCACGGCGGGCGGCGAGAAGGGCGACGGCAGCGACGTCAGCTATGTCGACGCGCTCCAGACCGACGCCCCGATAAACCCCGGCAACTCCGGCGGCCCGCTGGTCGACGGCAAGGGCCAGGTGATCGGCATCAACAGCGCGATCCGCGCGGCGGGCAGCGGCTCCGGCGGCGAGAGCGGCGGCCAGGCGGGCTCCATCGGCCTCGGCTTCGCCATCCCGGTCAACCAGGCCAAGCGGGTCGCCGAGGAACTGATCAACACCGGCAAGGCCACCCACCCGGTGATCGGCGTCAGCCTCGACATGGCCTACAGCGGCGACGGCGCCCGGGTCGGCGACAAGGGCAAGGGCGGCACCGGCTCGGTCACCCCCGGCGGCCCCGCCGCCAAGGCGGGCGTCCGCCCCGGCGACGTCATCACCAAGGTCGACGGCCAGCGCGTCCACAACGGCGAGGAACTCATCGTCAAGGTCCGCGCCCACCGCCCCGGCGACCGCCTCGAACTCACCCTGACCCGCAACGGCAAAGAGCAGACAAAGACCCTGACCTTGGGATCCTCCAGCGGAACCTGAGCACGGGGCACGCACGCAGCACAGTTGGTGCCCGCCCGCCACGTGGAGGACACCACCCGGTACCCGCCGGACGGTTTCGGCGGGTACGGTGGAGCGGGCCCGGGACCGGCGTGAAGGAGCTACAGGGTGTTCAGCGACATAGGCGCGCTCGAGCTGGTGACGCTCGTGGTGCTGGCCGTGCTCATCTTCGGCCCCGACAAGCTGCCGAAGGTCATCCAGGACGTCTCGCGGTTCATCCGCAAGGTCCGCGAGTTCTCGGACAGCGCCAAGGCCGACATCCGCAGCGAGCTCGGCCCCGAGTTCAAGGACTTCGAGTTCGAGGACCTGAACCCGAAGACCTTCATCCGCAAGCAGCTCGCGGAGAACGAGGACCTGAAGGACCTGAAGGAGCTCCGCTCCACCTTCGACCTCAAGAAGGAGATGAACGACGTGGCCGACGCGGTGCACAGCCGCGAGTCCGCGCCGTCCGTCGCGCCCGCCGCGACCCCGAGCGCCCCCGCCGCCGTGAACGGCAGCGGCACCGGGCCCGATCTGCTGAAGAAGCAGGACAAGCCGGACGGCGGCGAGCGTCCGCCGTACGACGCGGACGCCACCTGACGACGGCCTGTCACCGACCCACTGCGCGTGGGTGGCTATCCTCCCTCTGTTGACGGAACGAGGAGGCGGCCGAGATGAAGACGACGAGTCGGGTGGAAGCCGATGGCTTTCTGCGCGCACCCTTCGCCTGGTACGGGCTCGACGAGGCGTTCACCGGCCCGCGCCGGCTGATGCAGATCGGCACGGCGGCGGACGGGAGCGTGCAGCACGGGTCGGTGGGCCACGGTGACGAGCCGTCGATAAAGTCGGAGGCCGCCGGGCAGGAGAAGGAGCGGTTCGCGATCGTCGTGACGGTCGCCGCGAACCCCGTACGCCGCACCGGCGACGGCACCGGCGTCCTCGACGCCACCACCGTCTCCTCGGCCGCCTGGCTGGCCGGCTCGGGGCTGCTCGCCCACACCTGGCCCGCGCAGCTCGACCACATCCGGCGCGACAACTGGCTGGACCAGCAGACCGAGACCGCCTTCGAGCTCGCCGACGACCTCGAAGGCCCCGCCTGGTCCACCCTGTCGCTGCCCGTGGACGGCGTCCCCGTGCCCTTCCACTACCGCGAGTCCGAGTTCGGCTGGGTGCTCGCCGGATCCGCGACGGACGTCCACATCGGCGCGTACGGGCGCGGGATGAGCGCCTACGGCCTCGCCTTCGCGCAGGTGAAGGACCTCGGCGCGTACGCCTGACCGGATCGGTTCCCGGGTACGGCGAAGGGCGCCCCGCACACGCGCGGGGCGCCCTTCGCCGTGCCTCGTGTTCCGAGAGGCCCTAGAACTTGTTGCGCGGGGTGATGCCCAGGCTCATGCCCGACAGGCCGCGCGCCCGGCCGCCCAGCTTGCCCGCGATCGCGCGCAGCGCCGCGCCCGCCGGGGACTCCGGGTCCGACAGGACCACCGGGCGGCCCTCGTCGCCGCCCTCGCGCAGCCGTACGTCGATCGGGATCGAGCCGAGCACCGGCACCGTCGCGCCGGTCGTCCGGGTCAGGCCGTCGGCGACCTTCTGGCCACCGCCCGAGCCGAACACGTCGACCATCTCGTCGCAGTGCGGACAGGGCAGCCCCGACATGTTCTCGACCACGCCGACGATCTTCTGATGGGTCTGCACGGCGATCGAACCGGCCCGCTCGGCCACCTCGGCCGCCGTCTGCTGCGGGGTGGTGACGACCAGGATCTCGGCGTTCGGCACCAGCTGCGCCACCGAGATCGCGATGTCGCCGGTGCCCGGCGGCAGGTCCAGGAGCAGCACGTCCAGGTCGCCCCAGTACACGTCCGCGAGGAACTGCTGGAGCGCGCGGTGCAGCATCGGGCCGCGCCACACGACCGGCGCGTTGCCCGGGGTGAACATGCCGATCGAGATGACCTTCACGCCGTTCGCCGACGGCGGCATGATCATGTTCTCGACCTGGGTGGGACGGCCGTCCGCGCCCAGCATCCGGGGCACGCTGTGGCCGTAGATGTCGGCGTCGACGACACCGACCTTCAGGCCGTCCGCCGCCATCGCCGCCGCCAGGTTCACGGTGACCGACGACTTGCCGACACCGCCCTTGCCGGACGCCACCGCGTAGACCCGGGTCAGCGAGCCCGGCTTGGCGAACGGGACCTCGCGCTCGGCCGTGGTGCCGCGCAGCGCCGCCGCCAGGTCCTTGCGCTGCTCGTCGCTCATCACGTCCAGGGCCACGTCGACACCGGTCACGCCGTCGACCCGGGAGACCGCCTCGGTGACCCGCTGGGTGATGGTCTCGCGCATCGGGCAGCCGGAGACGGTCAGATAGACCGTGACCGCCACCCGTCCGTCGGCACCGATGTCCACCGACTTGACCATGCCGAGCTCAGTGATCGGCTTGTTGATCTCGGGGTCGTTCACCGTCGCCAGTGCCTCGCGCACCGCGTCTTCCGTAGCCATGTAGTGATGGTACGGCGCCGACCACGGCCACATGAAAGACCCGTCAGCGGTCGGGTACGTCACTCCGCCCCGCGCCGTCCGGCGGGAATAGATCACGCGGGTCACGGCGGTCGCCGTCGCGGTTCTCCAGCTCCTTCATCAGGTCCTGGAGCTCGGAGCGCATCCAGTCGCGGGTGGCCACCTCGCCCAGGCCCATCCGCAGCGCCGCGATCTCCCGGGTCAGGTACTCGGTGTCGGCGATCGAGCGCTCGTTCTGCTTGCGGTCCTGCTCCAGATTGACCCGGTCCCGGTCCGCCTGCCGGTTCTGCGCGAGCAGGATCAGCGGAGCGGCGTACGACGCCTGGAGCGACAGCATCAGGGTCAGGAAGATGAACGGGTAGTTGTCGAAGCGGAGCTCGCCGGGCGCGGACACGTTCCACACCACCCAGGCGATGATGATCACCGTCATCCAGACGATGAACCGGCCCGTGCCGAGGAAACGCGCGATCCGCTCCGAGAGCCGCCCGAACGCCTCCGGGTCGTACTCCGGGAGCATCCGGGGACGCCGGATCCGGGGCTGGTCCAGCCGGATCCGCGGCAAGGACCGCTCCCGCTCCTTCTCCCGCTCCTTCTCCCGGTCCCGTTCCTTCTCGCGCTCCTTCTCCCGGTCACGCTCCCGTTCGCGCTCCCGGTCCTTCTCCCGGTCGCGGAGCCGGTCGCGCAGCCGGTCCCGGTCCTTCTGCCGGTCCTTCTGCCGGTCCCTCTCCCGGGGCCGCCCCTTCTCGCGGTCGCGCTCAGCCACCGTGCGCCCCCTCCTCGTGGAACTCCGTCTCCCGCCAGTCGTCGGGCAGCAGGTGGTCGAGCACGTCGTCGACCGTCACCGCGCCGAGCAGCGAACCGCTCTCGTCCACCACCGGCGCCGCCACCAGGTTGTACGCGGCGAAATAGCTGGTCACGGCGGGCAGCGGGGTGTCCGGGCCGAGCGGCGGAAGTCCGCTGTCCACCATCCCGCCGACCAGCGTGAACGGCGGGTCCCGCAGCAGCCGCTGGAAGTGCACGGTGCCCAGGTACTTGCCCGTCGGCGTCTCGTCCGGCGGCCGGCACACGTACACCTGCGCCGCGAGCGCGGGCGACAGGTCCTGCTGCCGCACCCGGGCCAGCGCGTCCGCGACCGTCGCGTCCGGCCGCAGCACGATCGGCTCGGTCGTCATCAGACCGCCCGCGGTGCGCTCCTCGTACGACATCAGGCGCCGCACGTCGGCGGCGTCGTCCGGCTGCATCAGGGTGAGCAGCCGCTCCTTGTCGTCCTCCGGCAGCTCGTTCAGGAGGTCGGCCGCGTCGTCCGGGTCCATCGCCTCCAGGACGTCGGCGGCCCGCTCCTCCTTCAGCTCGCCCAGGATCTCGATCTGGTCGTCCTCCGGCAGCTCCTCCAGGACGTCGGCGAGCCGGTCGTCGTCGAGCGCGGCGGCCACCTCGACCCGGCGCTTGGGGGAGAGGTGGTGCAGCGCGTTGGCGAGGTCGGCCGGGCGCAGCCGCTCGAACGTGGCCACCAGGCTCTCCGCGCCCTGCCCGTGCTCCTCCAGGGAGAAGCCGCTGACCGCCGACCAGTCGACCGTCAGGGTCTCGCCCTTGCGGCGCAGCGCGCCGCCCTTGCCACGCCGTACGAAGACCTTGTCGATCTCCCAGTCGCGGCGGGCCGGGAGCTGCTGGACGGCCACGTCGAGGACGGTGACCTCCTCGCCGGTCTCCACCAGCGTCACCCGCCGGTCGAGCAGCTCGCCGAGGACGAGGCGCTCGGTGGGGCGCTGCTCGAAGCGCCGCATGTTCACCACGCCGGTCGTGATGACCTGGCCCGACTCCACACCGGTGATCCGGGTCATCGGCACGAACACCCGGCGCCGGGACAGCACCTCGACGACCGCGCCGAGCAGCCGCGGCGGCCTGCGGCCGACCCGCAGCATCGCCACCAGGTCGCTCATCCGGCCGACCTGGTCGCCGACCGGGTCGAACACCGGCACTCCGGCGAGATGGGAGACGAAGATCCGGGGGGCGCCTGCCGCCATGCCACGCGCCTCCTCGATGCCGCACGATTCGGGTCGGTCTGGGACGCTCGTCCCGCTTGCCGGGTTCAGGCTAGCCCGTGCCGACCGGTGCCGCTTCGGCAGAGCGCCCGTCCGGCTGCCTGCGGGCCGCCCGCCACGCCCGGGTACGCTGCGGTCTGCCGCCCCCCACCGGCTCCGGACCCATGGCCCGGCTTCTTCCCCCACCGCCAGAGAGGCGCCCAGGTGTCCCTTCTCCCTCCGTCCTCGCGCATCCGCGGGACCGTCGTGCCGCTGGCGCTGTGCGCCGGCCTCGTGGCCGGCCTGGCCGGCTGCGCGGCCGACCCGGACGAGGGGACCAACGGCGTCGGGAAGCTGGAAGCCTCGGCGATCGAGAAGAAGGCGCAGACGGCGGCGGACGCGGCCAAGGCGGTACGGCTGTCCGGCACGCTGGTCAGCAAGGGCGGCGCGTACAAGCTCAACATGCGGCTCAAGGCGGACGGCGCGGCCGGGTCGGTGACCACGAAGAACAGCACCTTCGAGCTGCTGCGGGTCGGCGACGCGCTCTTCCTGAAGGCCGACGCGGGCTTCTGGGAGCACGACGAGGCGGCCCCGAGCCCCTCCGAGCCGCAGTCCGACGAGGCGGGCTCGGAAGCCGCCGACAAGCTCGGCGACATGTACGTGAAGGTGCCGCAGGACGACCCCTCGTACAAGCAGCTGCGCGGCTTCACCGACATGAACCTGCTGCTCGACGGTCTGATCGGGCTGCACGGCGACCTGGTCAAGGGCGAGCACGAGACGATCGGCGGGGTGCGCACCATCAATGTGAAGGGCGGCGAGGACGGCGAGGGCGGCTCGCTCGACGTGTCGCTCGACGGCACGCCGTTCCCGGTGCGGTTCGCGCGGGGCGGCGGCGCCGGGGTGGTGGTGCTGTCGGAGTGGGACAAGGACTTCCCGCTCGCGGAGCCCGAGAAGGGCCAGACGCTCGACTACGGCAAGCAGTTGCCCCGGACCTGAGCCCTGGGCGTTCTGAGCGGCTAGCGGCGGCGCTTGCGGCCGAGCAGCAGCTTCGGCAGCGCGGCGGGCACCGGCCGCCGGGTGATCCCCGGGGACGGCAGCGGCGCGGCGGCCAGCGAGCCGTCCGGCAGGTCGGTGGTGGACCCGCGCGGGTCGAGCCGGACGAGCCGGCACTCGCGCGCCCAGCGCTCCGGCATGGCCTCGCCGTCGGAGGCGTTCAGCCGCTTGCCCTTGAGCTCGGCGACGGCCGCGTCCCACTCCGCCGTGCCCGGCGGGATCTCCCGTACGGCGGCGGTCCAGGCGACCACCCGGCCGCCCTTGTCCTTGCTGCGCACGGTGACCTCGGCGGTGCCGCCGTCGACGAGGCCGGGCAGCGGCTGCTCGCCGGGCCCGTCTCCGACGAGGTGGGCGGCGCCGTCGTGCCACACGTGCCACAGCGGCCGGGCCGCCGCGACCTCGCCCCGTACCCAGATGAGGCCGGACTTCTTGGTGGCCTCCTCGACGAGGGCGGGCCCGAGCAGCGCGTCAGCAGTCATGCCCGCAGCTTAGGGCGTGGCACGCCGCGCCGGTCCGGCTCACAGCCAGCCGTTGCGCTTCAGGGTGCGGTGGATGGAGAAACAGACCACGGCGATGGTGCCCATGACGAGCGGGTAGCCGTAGGTCCACTCCAGCTCCGGCATGTGCTCGAAGTTCATCCCGTACACGCCGCAGACCGCCGTGGGGACGGCGACGATCGCCGCCCACGAGGTGATCTTGCGCATGTCCTCGTTCTGCGCGACGGTCGCCTGCGCCAGGTTGGCCTGGAGGATCGAGTTGAGGAGTTCGTCGAAGCCGACGACCTGCTCCTGGACCCGGGCGAGGTGGTCGGCGACGTCCCGGAAGTACTTCTGGATGTCCGGGTCGACCAGCCGCATCGGCCGCTCGCTCAGTAGCTGCATGGGCCGCGTCAGCGGCGACACCGCCCGCTTGAACTCCAGGACCTCGCGCTTGAGTTGGTAGATCCGTCCGGTGTCGGTGCCGCGCGTGGAGCCCTTCGCGGCGGGCGAGAAGACGTCGATCTCCAGCTGGTCGATGTCGAGTTCGACGGCGTCGGCGACCGCGATGTAGCCGTCGACGACATGGTCGGCGATGGCGTGCAGCACGGCCGACGGGCCCTTGGCGAGCAGTTCGGGCTCGCTCTGCATCCGGTGCCGGAGGTTGCGCAGCGAACCCTGGCCGCCGTGCCGGACGGTGATGACGAAGTCGGGGCCGGTGAACACCATCACCTCGCCGGTCTCCACCACCTCGCTGGTCGCGGTGAGTTCGGCGTGCTCCACGTAGTGGATCGTCTTGAAGACGGTGAAGAGGGTGTCGTCGTACCGCTCCAGCTTCGGCCGCTGGTGGGCGTGGACGGCGTCCTCGACGGCGAGCGGGTGCAGCCCGAACTCGGCGGCGATGCCCGCGAATTCGGCCTCGGTCGGCTCGTGCAGACCGATCCAGGCGAAGCCGCCGCTCTCCCGCACCTGGCGCATCGCGCCGCGCGGGGTCAGGCACGCCCGGTCGTCGACCCGGCGGCCGTCGCGGTAGACGGCGCAGTCGACCACGGCGCTCGCGGCCGTGGGGTCGCGGGTGGCGTCGTAGTTCGCGTACGGGGAGGCCGAGACGGCCCCGGTCTTGCGCCGCGGGTGCAGCAGGGACGGCCGCACGGCGGCACGCAGGTCACGGATCATCGACATGGCGGGCTCCTTCACGGAGAGGCCGTCGGCGAGCGTGGCGCAGCCCGGAATCTGGACGTGACGCTGTGTCGTCCACAAAGCGGGCGGCACCGGGGTTCGCGGTGACGGCGTTCGCTACAGACAGGAAAGGAGAAGTGCTCTTCCGTCGTACGAACTGCCGGAGAGGAGGGGACCCACGACACCGGGGGTCCGCCACGTCAACGCAGGGAAGAACGCACCGGGCTCGGATGCGGTGCGGCGGAAGAGCGGCTGGTACTGCCCGATCGACTTCGATCCATCGCAGTCCCACCTCCTCCGGCCGGTCCCTCGTGAGGGATGACGTGTGACGAGCAGTCGGCTATCCCGACCAGTGGCCAAGACTATCAGCCGACTGAGGGTCAATCCCTTACTTTGCCCGTTCCATACGCGCTTTATGCTCGCGGCATGGCAGAAATTCTCGCTCTGGTCGAGGCCCGGCTCCGCACGGCCCTCGGCGAGCCGGACGCGCGCGCCGCGGTCACCTTCCTCGGCACCGACCGGATCGAAGTGCTCCGGTTCATCGACACCGAGGCCGGGCTGGTCCGCTACGCGACCCTCGGAATGTCCGCCCAGCCGATGGCCGACCCGACCTCGGCCCTCGCCGACCCGGTCAAGGGCCCGCGCGCCGAGCTGGTCCTTTCGGTACGGGTCGGCCGCGCCGACACCGACCAGGTGCTCCGCCCGCTGGCCGTGCTCGCCGCCACCCCGCAGGTGGAGGGCGTGGTCGTGGCCCCCGGCGCCTCCCTCGACGTCGGCGACCCGCTGTGGCCGGGCGCCCCCTTCACCTCGGTCCTGGTCGCCGAGTCCGGCGGCCTGGTCGAGGACCTGGAACTCGACCCGCCGTACGACCCGGTGCGCTTCCTGCCGCTCCTCCCGATGACCCCCACCGAGGCTGCCTGGAAGCGGGTGCACGGGGCGCAGGCCCTGGAGGAGCGCTGGCTGACGAACGGCACGGACCTGCGCGATCCGCTGCGGAGGCCGGTGGCGCTGGACTGAGGCCGCGGGGCTGGACCCCGGACACACCACGAGGCCGCCGGGTTGCCCCGGCGGCCTCGTGGTTTCTCAGGTGACCCCCGGATCAGCTCCGGGGGTCACGGCTCGGTCAGCCCTCGTCCCACATCTGGGGAATCGGCCTTCCCGTCCACGGGTCGATCCCCGCGTCCCGCAGCCGGTTCTCGGCTTCGAGATTCACGTACGGGGTGGATCCCGCCCCGCGCAGCGACTCGTCGCTGAGCGGGAACTCGGCGGAACCGTCCGCGAAACCGTCCGCGAAACCGTCCGTGAGGATGTTCGTCAGGAACTCGGTCATGCCGTACGGGTAGCGGGCCCACCCGCCGTGGTGACGTGACCACACGGCCACCGGCCAGGCGTCCGGGTCCGGCCCGGCGGTCATCCAGCACAGCGCGTCGGCGCCGCTGCTCTCACCCCACACCAGCATGTCCCGAAGGTCGGGGCGGTCGGGCAGGGACGCGTCCTGCCAGTTCGCCATGCCCTCCTCCCGGAGGGTGTCCTCGGGCAGCCGGTCGACCGTCAGCGCGGCCGCGGGCCGGCCGACCCGCGGCACCGAGACGAAGACGTCCTCGCCGAGGGTTCCGGCGCCGAACCGGTCGACGAACGCCTTGTAGTCGGCGGGGAAGACGAGACCGTAGTCCGCCTCCACGGCGGTCCAGTCCACCGTCTCGGTCAGCTCGTGCAGCGGAGTGACCATCTCGAAGAGCCTCGGCGGCCTGTCGTGCATGTGCGACTCGCTTTCCGTCATGGCGTGGCACCTACCGGCACCGGGCCTCCTTGGTGTTCGACCAGTCCGATGTTGCGCCAGGTGCCGAATCTGTTGCTGTACATGGTGTTCGGCACGATTTCATCCAGCTTGAGCTTCCCCGGCTTGCCGTTCAAGGTCGAGGTCGCCTTCATCACGTACGCCGTGGGCACGGTCCGGTCCTCCGCGTACACCGGGGTGACGCTGTAACGGACCAGCTCGCCCCGGTCGATCGCTTCCTTGACCTTGACCTCGTGGGAGTACATGTGGCCGGGCATTCCGGGGTCGTCCTTCGCGACCCTGGTCGCGTTGGCCGAGCGGGCGCAGGTGGAGATGTTCGCGGGGTCCAGCCCGTCACCGCCGAACTGGCCGCCGATGAGGTGGCAGGCGTTGACCCATGACCCGGGAGGCCGGTTCCCGAGGTAGCCGGCGTAGTCACGGGCCCACTTGTAGCCGGGGGGAGCCACTTCCTTCCAGTTGGTGTCCTTGCCCGGGTTGGCGGCCAGGTAGGCGCTGTCGAGGCACGCCGTGGCACCCGTGGCCCGGTTGCCGTGCGCCGTGTCCACGTCTCCGTACTTGATCCAGCCCTTGCCGTCCTCACGGCAGTCGCCGTCGTCGTCCTGGCCGTTGCCGGTGCCCGGTCCCGGGTCCGCGCCCGGCGCGCCCTGGGTGTCCGGGGCCTGGTCCGGGCTGAAGACCTCGGCGGCACCGCCGGCCAGCATGGCCAGCAGGTTGGCGCCGCTGACGACCATGTCGACGCCCTTGGTGGCCGTCCAGATGGCCGTGCCGGGGTCCCAGTCCGGCTTGGGGATGTGCTTCGGCGCCGGCGGCGGGTTCTTGCCGGTGTAGGGGTTCTGCGGGATGGGGGGCTTGGGCGGTGCGGTCGGCTTCTTCGGCCGGGTCAGGGTGGAGGTGCCGCCGCGGTTCCGGCCGCCGCCCCCGTAGTTGTTGCCGCTTCCCGAGTTGTCGATGCGGCCCGACGAACCCGAACTCGGCGGCGAACCGTTACCGCACATCCAGTGGTTGCAACTGCTGGGCGGGTTCGGGCAGATGGCCACGCCCGCGCCGCAGCGGTTGCCGCTGCCGATGCTGTTCTCACCCGCGATGAACGCTTCCCAGAACGAGCACGCGACCGGACCCGCCACCCGCTTCAGCCACCAGGTCTTGGAGGTCTTGCGCCGCGGGTCGAAGCAGTCCCACACCAGGTGACCCGTCGGGTCGATCCCGTTCATCGAGCTCGCGTTGGCGTACGTGTAGCGGTTGGCCTGGACCGAGGGGTCCGGGTCCAGCTGCCACGTGTCGCGACTGGTGAAGCCGCCGGTGCCCGGCTGGTACCAGCGGGCCGCCATGTTGACCTCGCCCGTGGACGGGTCCGTCCAGCCGGACTGGTAGCCGACCGACGGGCTCGTGCCGTTGCCCGCGGTCACCTTGCCGGAGGCGTCGTACGCGCGCGAGGAGCTGACCTGGGTGCCGTCCGCCGTGAGGCTGGCGACCAGGTCGGTGTGGCCGTCGGTGACGGCGAGCCGCGCCGAACCCGCGGTCCCGGTGGTGGCGCTGGCGAGCAGCGTGCCGCCGGGGGTGCGGCTGTAGGTGGAGGTGCCGTCCTTGACCAGGTTGTTGGAGCCGCCGTCGTACTGGAAGGCGGTGCCGTTGTGGGTCATGACCCGGTCGAGCGAGTCGTAGGTGAAGGTGCTCGTGCCGTTCGTCACCGTGCGCTCGAAGGCGTCGGAGTTGATCGTGCGAGCCGGTCCCGCGGTGTCCGTGATGCCCTTGACCGTGCCGCGAGCGGAGTAGTCGAAGGTCTGGGTGCCCCAGGTCTGGAGCCGGTTGCGGGAGTCGTAGGTGCCGGTGATGTCCCCCTTCTTGGTGAGGTTGCCGGCCTTGTCCCACTCATAGGCGGTGGTGGTGCCGCCGCTGGTCTCGGACGTCATGCGTCCGGCCAGGTCGTAGCCGTACGTCCGGGCGCCCGCCCCGGCCGTACCCGACGTGGTCTTCTTGACCAGGCGGTTGTCGAGGTCGTACTCGTAGGCCGTGCCCTGGACCTGGGTGCCCCCGGTGGTCTTCTTGACGCTGTCGTCCGCGAGGCGGCCGAGGCTGTCGTAGGTGTACGAGCGCTTCGAGCCGACCGTCCAGGTGCCACCGGCGCCGGGGCGGGCGTACTCGTCGGCGGTCGGGCGTCCGGCCGCGTCGTAGTCGCTGCGCACCTGGGTGCCGGTGAGCGGGTCGGTCGTGGTGTCCAGACGGCCCGCGGTGTCGTAGGTGAAGGCCGTCGCGCCCGCCGCGTCCGTCCGGGCCGTCATCTTGCCGTCCGCGTCGTACGCGTAGGACGAGGTGCCGCCCGGGCCGTCCGTGGTCAGGAGCTGGCCGCGGTCGTTGTAGGTGTACGTGCTGCCCGCGGCGACGCCGTCGCCGCCGACGCCGGTCAGCCGGCCGGCGAGGTCGTACGACAGCGACCGGGGCCGGGTGGCCACGGCGGTGCCGGAGCCGGTCTCGGCGGTGAGCCGGCCCAGGTTGTCGTACGTCTTCTGCCGCTTGACGTTGCCCGGCAGCAGTTCGGTGACGAGCTGCCCGGCCGCGTCGTAGACGTTCGTCCAGGTGCGGACGTCCGGGTTCCAGTGCAGGGTCGTGGCGGGCTCGATCGTCGACTCCGGCTGACCCCACGCGTTGAACGTGTAGTACGTGGCCTTTCCGCGACCGTCGGTCAGGCGCGTGCGGTTGCCCGCCGCGTCGTAGCCGAAGGTCGTGGTGATCGAGTCGGCGGGCGTCGCGGTGACGGGCTCCACCTGCTTGGTGACCCGGCCGAGCGCGTCGTACGTGTACGTGCTGCGCGCGCCGGTCGCCGAGACGGACGCGGTGACGTTGCCGTCGGCGTCGTACTCGGTGCTCGTCGTGCGCAGGGCCGTGGCGCCCGTGCCGTAGTCGGTGACGGAGGTCGGGCTTCCGGCGAGGTCGTACGCGGTGACGGTCCTGCGGCCGGTCGCGTCCTTGCGCTCGGTCGGGCGGCCGAGACCGTCGTAGCCGGTGCTGCTGACGCCGCCGGCCGGGTCGGTGACCGTCAGGCTCTGGCCGGCCTTGTCGTACGTCGAGCTGGTGATCCGCCCGCCGGGCGTGGTCGAGGAGACCTGGTTGCCGGCGTCGTCCCAGGTGTACCGGGAGACGAGGTTCTGGAGCGTGGGCCTGCGCTCGACCGTGGTGGCGGTGAGCTTGCGGCCCAGCTCGTCATAGGTGGATTCGGTGCGTGCTCCGGTCGGGTCGGTCGCCGACAGCGGCAGACCGGTCGGGGTCCAGGTGTAGGTGGAGACTCCACCGCCGGACAGGCCGGTGGGGGTGCCGCCGAGCCCGGTCGCGCCCGGGGCCTGCAGGCCCTGCGCACCACCGGCGGCGGGATCGGTCGAGCTGACCAGGTTGCCCAGCTGGTCGTACGCGTAGGTACGGACGCGGCCGAGCGGGTCGGTCGTGGAGGCCGTGTTGCCGACGGCGTCGTACGTCGTGCGCGAGACGGCCGTGATCGGCGCGGTCGCACCCGGCGGGGTGTAGTCGGGCAGCGTGAGCGCGACGGTGCGGCCCAGCTTGTCGGTCTCGGTCCTGGTCACCAGGCCGCGCGGGTCGCGCGTCTCGGTGGCCTCGCCGAAGGTGTTGTAGCCGGTGAGGGTCTTGGGGGTGACGGCCGTGGCCGCACCGCCGTTCTCCTCGGCCTGCACCTGCGGTGAGGTCTCCTCGACCGGGCGGCCGAGCACGTCGAACCGGCCGGTGCTGGTGATGCCGCGCGGGCTGGTCCGGGTGAGCGGAAGACCGCGCTGGTCGAACGTGGCCGTCGAGACCCGGGTGGTGGTGCCGTCGGTGACGGTCTGCTTGGTCGGGTTGCCCACCGCGTCGTACTCGGTGGTCGACGTGACCTTCTTGCCGGTGCCGTCGACGGACTGGGTCTGCTCGGCGACCCGGTCCTCCGCGTCGTACGCGAAGGTGGAGACCCGGTTCAGACCGGTCGGGTCGAACACCGTGCGGGTGACCCGGCCGAGCGCGTCGACCGTGTTCACGGTGGTGGCCCCGCCGGGCGCGGTCGACGACACCGGGTTGCCCGCGCCGTCGTAGACCGTCGTGCCGAGGACGATGTCCTTCTTGGTGCCGTCGGCCTGGGTGACCCGCTTCGCCGTCGCCGTGGCCTTGAGGCCGTCGTCGTAGTAGGTGAAGGCGGTCGTGGCGCCCATGGCGTCCGTCGTCGAGGCCAGTCGGCCCGCCGGGTCGTACGCCTTCGACTCCAGGACCAGGTCCCGGGTCTGCCCGGACGGGTCGCCGGTCCAGTTCTTCAGGACCGACTCGGCGACCTGGCCGCGCTTGGTGTAGCTGGTCGTGACGACGTTGCCCGCGGGGTCCGTCGCGCTGATCACCCGGCCCAGGGCGTCGCGGCCGTACGTGGCCTTGTTGCCGGCCGCGTCGGTCACGCTGTCGTTGAGGCCGCGGCTGTCGTAGCCGTAGGTGGTGGTGCGGGTGGCGTCGCCGCCGGTGGTGTCCTCCGTCGATTCGGTGAGCAGGTGCCCGTCGGCGTCGTAGGCGCGGCTGATGCGCGCGGTGTGGGTGACGCCGGTGATCTCGTTCTGCACGCCCGGGCCGGTCTCCGCGACGACGCGGGACATGGCGTTGTAGGCGTACGAGGTGGTGACACCGGCGGGGTTGGCGTCGGAGATCTGGGTCTCGGTCGCCTTCCGGCCGATGCCGTCGTAGGTGTACGTGCTGACCGCGCCCGACGGTGCCGTGGTCCTGGCCAGGTCACCGGAGGCGAAGTACGCGTACGAGACGGTGGCGCCGCCGGTGGACTTCTTCGAGGCCACCAGACCCGCCGGGACGGTCCCGCCGCCCACCGCGGCCTCGGTGCCCGTGGTGTAGGTGGTGACCGCGGTGCGGCCGTCGACCGAGGTGACGGTGTCGGTCAGACCGAGGGCCGTGTACGAGGTCGTCGTCCGGTAGCGGGTGTCGCCAGGTCCGGAGGACCGGCCGTCGAGGATCGCGGTCTGCTTGCCGTTGCGCAGGTCCAGCTTGTCCGCGGGGTTGTTGTAGTACTCCGCGAAGGAGGTCCAGCAGGAGTTGGCGTCCCGGCAGGTCGTCGTCGAGACGGTGTTGCCGCGCTCGTCGTGACCGGTGATCGTCGCGTGCCCGTTGGGGTCGGTGACCGTGTGCAGGAAGCCGCCGGTGTCGTACGCGTACGTGGTGACACCGCCGTCCGCGTTCGTCGTGGCCGTACGGCGCTGGCCGCGTACCGCGTCGAAGGTGCTGGACGTCTTCGCGCCCGTCGGGTCGGTGACGGTCACCGTCGACGACAGCGAGGAGCCCGAGGCGTAGGCGCGGGCGCCGTAGTGGCGGGCCACCTGGTCACCGGTGAGGGTGCGCGGGTAGACCGCGACCTCGTCGATCTGGCCGGTGAGGTACTGCACGCCGTCGCCCGGGGAAGCGGGCCACCAGGAGGTGTACCCGGCACCGATGTAGGTGCGCTGGTTGTTCTCGTGGGTGACCGGCACGGTGGTGGTCTGGGCGACCTGGGCGCCGTCGAGGTACAGGGTGTGGGTGGCACCCTTGGCCGTGACGACGGCATGGTGCCATTCGCCGTCCGTGACCGTGTTCGGCGAGGTGTTGGTCGCGGCGACGCCACGGGTGAAGTACTGGCCGTGGAGCTTGTTGTCCGAGCCCACGTACAGGACGGGGGCGTAGGAGGCGGCGTCCGGGAGCGGCTTCTCCTGGTCGCTGAAGAGCACGCCCGGCTTGGTGGTCCTGAACCACAGCTCGGTCGACAGGTCGGTGCTCGACTGGTGGCCGCCGGTGAGCTCGGCCCAGCCGTCGCCCTTGAACTCGGCGGCGGTTCCGTCGCCGGGCCCGAACGCGCCGGGCACGCCGAGCGCCGTCTTCGTGTAGGTGCCGTCGGCACCGGCGGCGGCGACCTTGTTGCGGACGGTGGTGCCGCCGGTCTCGTCCAGCTGCCAGTAGCCGGCCGGGGCGTCCGCCATCACGACGCCCTCGTACTGGCTCCCGTTGCCGGAGACCAGCCGGTTGCGGGCCTTGAAGTGGTCCGCGACGGTGGCCGCGTCCAGCTCCTTGGAGTAGAAGGCGGCCTCGTCGAGCTGCCCGCTGAAGTAGCGGGTGGCCGGGGCCTGGGAGTCCCACGCCTCGCTGGAGTAGCCGCCGCCGAGGTAGGCGTAGGCCAGGGTCTCCGGGTGGACGGCGTCGGGCTGCGAGCCCAGCTTCACGCCGTCCAGGAACAGCGACTGGCCGTTGGGGCCTCCGGTGAGCACGGCGTGGTGCCACTTGTTGTCGGTGACCTTCGTGCCGCCCATGACGGGCCAGCCCGCGGACGGGGCGGTCCAGAAGTGGCCGCGCAGCTTGCCCTCGGCGTCGATGACCAGGCTCGGGTTCCACATCTGCGGAACGGTGCCCAGCTCGGTGTTCTGCAGGGCGAGCAGCACGCCGCTCGGCTTGTCCGTGCGGAACCACAGCTCCACGGACAGGGACGCGGCCCCCGCGATCGACTCGGACGGGACCTGGACGGCGCCCTTGGTGCCGTCGAGGGTGATCGCGCCGTCGTCGCCGTCGAGGAACGCGCCGACGCCGTCGAGGGCGACGCCGTCACGGTAGGAGCCGTTGCCGCCGGCGGATATCTCGTCCGCCGCGGCGGCTCCGCCGCTGTCGCCGAAGCGCCAGTAGTTGACCGGGCCGGAGGCGCGGACCGCGTCGCTGTACGCCTGCGAACCGGCGGAGTACCGCGGCTCGGAGATCTGCCAGACGCCGCCGTTCTCGTCCGTCACCTTGGTCGCGCGGCCGGTGTCACCGTCGTACTCGACCTCGGCGCTCACCCGGCCGGACGGCAGGGTCGCCTTGGTCAGCTTCGAGGAGCCGGTGCGGGCCGCGAAACGGGCCTTGATCGCGCCCGCGTCGAGCGCGCGGTGGTAGACCGCGACCTCGTCCATCAGGCCCTGGTAGTAGCGGGTGCCGTAGGTGCCCGCGCCGTCCCAGCTCTGGTCGGTGAAGCCGGCGCCCAGGTAGGTGAAGGTCTTGCTGGAGTGGCTGACCGGGCCCGCGAGCGTGCCCACGGCCGTGCCGTCGAGGTAGAGCGTCTGCCCCGTGCCGGAGCTGGTGATGGCCGCGTGGTGCCAGGTGTTGTCGGTGACCACGGCGGGCGAGGACATCGGGAGCACCCCGCCGTCCGACTTCTCGAACGCGCCGCGCAGCTTGCCCGCCGAGTCGACGAACAGGACCGGGTTGTAGACGCCGGGATGCGTCGGACCCAGCCGGTCGTTCTGGAAGCCGACGAGCACGCCGTTCGGCTTGTCGGTCTTGAACCAGAGCTCCACCGACAGCACGGTCGACGCGGCGAGCGTGGACTCGGGCAGCTCGATGGAGGAGGTGGTCCCGTTGAAGGACACGGCCTTGTTGCCGGTGGCCGCCAGGGCACCGGCCGAGCCGAGGGTGACGTCGCGGTAGTGGGCGCCGTTCATCCCGGTGCGGGAGACCGCCTCACTGGCCGCGGTCTCGCCCTCGCCCTCGTTCAGCCGCCAGTAGCCGACCGGGCCCGCGTCCTGCACGATGCCCCGGTAGTGCGATCCGGCCGTGTACGTGTAGCCGGAGCACGCGGTGCTGGAATCCGGCGGGCAGACCTTGGTCAGCTGGTCGCCGCTGTAGGTGTACGACCAGGTCAGGGCGGGGGCGGCGGGGCCGACGGCGTCGGTGGACACCGAGGCCACGTGCGCGCCGCTCCAGGTGAAGGTCAGCGCGCGCTTCGACAGCGCGTCGGTGGCCTTGGTCAGCTTGCCACCGGTGTAGGTGAGCAGCTGCTCGCGGCCGTGACCGTCCTTGACCTTGGTCAGGCGACCGGTGGCGTCGAAGGTGTGGAGGGTGGCCGCCGCGTCGCGCAGCGTCCAGCCTCCGCCGGTGACGGCGGTGAGCACGTCCGCGGAGCCGGACGGCGCGCTGTAGCTGCCGTCGCTGTTCTTGCCGAAGCGGACCTGGCTGCCGCTGTCGAGGGTGATCAGGAGGCTGCCGTCGGGTTCGGCGACGGCCCGCATGTCCCAGCGGGTCGCCCAGCCGGTGCCGAAGGCGTTGGTGGTGCGCGGGTCCTGCGAGTTGTAGGTGCGGGTGACGGCGAGCTCGGGGCCCGCGCTCGGCACGGCCGCGTCGGTGGCGGCGGTGGCGTAGTTGCCCGCGCGTTCGCCGAACGTCCGCCCGCTGTCGGCGCCGCCCAGGTGGGAGGTGATGACGGGCTGCGGCACCTGCGTGGTGAGGATGGAGGGGGCGGTGCGCGAGGACTGGTCCTTGCCGTCGTTCGCGTACGCGTACCAGGCGTAGGTCTTGGCCCAGTTCAGCCAGCCCGCCGGGACCGTCCAGCTCTCGGACGCCGCGTGGGTGTTGCCGCGGCAGTTCTTCCGTACGTCCTTGCCCTCGACCTCGCACACCTCGAACTGGTAGGTCAGCGAGCCCGGGGACTTGTCCAGGTCGGTGGCCCGCGCCCACAGCGTCGGGTTGAGGGTGTCGATGACCGTGCCGCTCGGCGGGGCGGCGGCCGTCAGGTACGGCGGGGAGTTGACGGCGTCGAAGCGGACCGTGGGGCCCGGGACTCCGTCGTCGACGAAGCTGCGGACGCCGTACTCGTCCATGGTCCACTGGAGGGTGTACGTGCCGGGCGCCAGCGGGGCGATCTTGGCGTCGACGGTGGCGGAGCCGCCGGGGCCCACGTCGTACGGCATCGGCGTCCACCGGATCTTGCTCCAGTAGTCACCGCCGACCTTGTTGCCGTTGGCGTCGAACAGGTCGTAGCGCAGCTTGTAGTTGCTCGTCCTGCCCCAGGTCTGCTGCCCCTGGTTGGTGACGGTGACCTTGAAGGCACCCTCGGAGGTGGCCGTCGGCGGGGTGACGAAGCCGCCGAGGCCGTACGTGGCCCCGTACTTCGACCAGGTGACGTCGAGGCTGGGCTTGCCGTTCGGATAGTTGTCCGAGCCGAACTTCTTCCAGCTGTACGAGTCGTTCGTCGCTGCCTTCACGGCGAGGCCGTAGTTGGGCTTGCGGCCGTGCGTCCAGTCGTCGACCAGCTTGCGGCCGGACTCGCCGAGCGGGATCGACTCCCAGGCGGCGGCGCCGCAGGGCCAGCTCGACGAGCCTTCCGGCCGCCAGGCGTGCGCGAACGACTTGGAGCCGAGCGCGCCGCCGGTGGCGGGGCCGGGGTAGCTGTTGGTGCTGCCCTCGGACCAGTTCGAGGTGATCTCGTGGACGGTCACCGGCCGTGCGGTGCACGAGTACGAGAAGGTGTTGTAGAGGCTCAGGTTCGCGTTGATGACGAACGCGTTCTTGAGGGTGGTGTCCAGGCCGTTGAACTTCAGGAACGAGGCGGCCTTGTGGCTGCCGCCGTCGTACGTACCGGCCTTGAGCTCGGTGGAGCCGGAGAAGTTCTGGGTGTACGGCGACTCGACGTAGGTGCCGGAGGCCGCCTCCAGGCCGTTGACCGAGGGGTCGACCTTCACCGGGAAGACCCGCTCCGGTGCCGACAGCCACTTCTGGTCAAGCTTCACGACCAGGACCTGCTGGGAGCCCTCACGGGCGAGGCCGTAGGTGACTCCGGAGGAGATGGCGCCCTCGTCGGAGCGGGGGTCCTTCTTGGAGTCCTCCATCCAGCCTGCGGGCATGGAGCCCTGCTGACGGCCCGCGCCGTCGTGGAAGGTGACGCCGCCGTGCCCGTCGAGCTTCGCCGTCAGCCCCTTCAGGGCCAGCGGGAAGCGCCACTCGGTCGGCGCGGCCTTGTCCTTGAGGATCAGCGTCTCCTTGACGGAGTCGCTTCCGGCGATCAGTTCCACGTCGGCCGAGGGGCGGACGTCGGGGTACGTGATCACGCTGCCGACGACCCGGCCCTGCGAGCGGGCCGCGCCCTCGATCGCGTAGCCGATCGCGGCGGTGTCGTTCACACCGAGGCGCACAAACGTTTCCGCGTCGGCGAACTCGGAGAAGTAGATCTTGTCCTCGGTCGACCTCGCCTGCCAGCCGGACCCCGGGGTGGCCTCGTCGCGCGCCGACGGCGCCTTCGCGAGCCGGGTGTCGACCGGCTTCCAGGCGCCGTCGGCGCCACGGAAGTTGACCCGCTCGTTGTAGTAGCGGGTCGTGAAGGTGCCGTCCGGATTGGCGAACGTCCGCGCGTCGGCGGCCCGCTTGCCGGGTACCTCCGTGCTGGCCTTGGGATCGAAGCCCTGCGGAGCGGCCCGTCGTGGGGACGGGGCGTTCCGGTACGAGGGCAACGGGGTCTTGGGCGCCTTGCCCAGCTGCAGCCGGGTGGTGCCGGAGTCGGGAGCGAGTTCGCCGGACGCCTTCAGGGCACCGGCGCGACCGCCGGACGCGTCCGCGTCCGTGGCGTCGCCCGAGGCGCTGTGGCCGCGCCCGCGGGCCGACCCCCAGCCCTGCTCGGGCCGTTCGCCGGCACTCGGCCCGGATCTCGCTGCGGTCGACTGGCCGACCGCCAGCGCCGCTTGTTCTGTGCCCGCGAGCACAGTCATGGTGATCGCCATGGATATGACGAGTGGACGGGTGATACGCACCGTAGGAGCCCCCACTGAGTTGATCAGAGGGGGCAGTCGTATCCGGACTCACAGCCAGTTCACAAACTTTGACCGGAAGTTGATCCCTTGATCGTTCGCACCATCGGCGGTCATATCCGATCATGTCGACATAGATCGATGGGATACCCCTTCGGCGGGACTCCTGTCGAGTGATCAGGATCACTCGACAGGGGCTGAACCAAGCCGTCAGACAGGCCCTAGCGGGCGAAGACCGCCACGCCGTCCTCCGTCGCGTGCCTCGGGGCGAGTTCGGCGGCCTCGTGGGTGAGCGCGCCGCGCCGTACCCGGACGATTCCCGCGCCGATCACGGCGGCCACGCCCGCCACCACGAACGGCATGTGGACGTCGCTCCACTCCTCGATCCTCGGCGCGAGGTACGGGGCGGCGGCCGCCGCGAACCAGCGGACGAAGTTGTAGCCCGCGCTGGCCACCGGGCGCGGCGCGTCCGAGACGCCGAGGGCCAGTTCGGTGAAGACGGTGTTGTTGACGCCGATGAACGCGCCGGAGAGCACCGTGCAGACGACGGCCGTGGTGTGGCTCCCGTACCCCAGCACCACCACGTCCGCCGCGAGCAGCACCAGCGAGCCGCCGAGCACCTTCAGCGAACCGAAGCGGCGCTGCAGCCGGGGCGCGACGAGCACCGAGAAGACGGCGAGCAGCACGCCCCAGGCGAAGAACACCGCGCCCGACTTGTACGGCGTCATGTTCAGCACGAACGGGGTGAAGGCCAGGACCGTGAAGAAGGCGTAGTTGTAGAAGAAGGCCGCCGCGGCGGCGGAGGCCAGCCCGCCGTGGCCGAGTGCCTTCAGGGGATCGAGCAACGAGGTCTTGCGGGCGGGCTTCGGCTGTTCCTTCAGGAACACCGTGATGCAGAGGAAGCCGATCGCCATCAGGGCGGCGGTGCCGAAGAACGGGTAGCGCCAGCTGGCGTCGCCGAGCAGGGCGCCGAGCAGCGGCCCGCACGCCATGCCGAGGCCGAGCGCCGACTCGTACAGCAGGATCGCCGCCGCGCTGCCCCCGGCCGCCGCGCCGACGATCACGGCGAGCGAGGTGGAGACGAAGAGCGCGTTGCCGAGGCCCCAGCCGGCCCGGAAGCCGACCAGCTCGCCGACCGAGTCGGAGGTCCCGGCGAGCGCGGCGAAGAGGACGACGAGCGCGAGCCCGAGCAGCAGGGTGCGGCGGCCGCCGATCCGGCTGGAGACGAAACCGGTGACCAGCATCGCGACGGCGGTGATCAGGAAGTACGAGGTGAAGAGCAGCGAGACCTGGCTGGGCGTGGCGTCGAGGCCCTGGGCGATCGACGGCAGGATCGGGTCGACCAGGCCGATGCCCATGAAGGCGACGACGGAGGCGCCGGCCGTGGCCCAGACGGCGGGCGGCTGGCGCAGCAGACCGCCGCCGGTGGCCCCCTCGTCGAGCGGATCGGACTGCTCGGGCCTGCCGGACCTGGCGGTCCGGTCCGTGGATGTGCCGGGTTCCGCGGGCTCCTCGGTGTGTGCCATGTCCGCTCCTCCTGATGGTTGGGATATACACACAATAAGTTAGGCGAGCTAAAGAATGCAACATACATCTAAGTGGAGGGGTGGGCTCCGGGGCGGGACCGGGTGAACTCTCCGGCCGGACGGGTGATCGTCCTTGACGCCGGGCCGAACCGGTAGGACCGTTGAGCCCTATGAGGGGCGAACCCAGTTGCCCGAAGTGCGGTGGCCGGGTCAGGGCGCCCGGTCTTTTCGCCGACTCCTGGCAGTGCGACGTGCACGGCTCGGTGCACCCGCTTCAGCCCGTGATCCCGCCGAGCGTCGAAGCCCTCGGCGTCGTGGTCCACCGGGCCCATGTGCCGGTCTGGATGCCGTGGCCACTGCCCGTCGGCTGGCTGTTCACGGGCGTGGCCTACGCGGGCGACGACCGCAGCGGCGGCCGCGCGACCGCCGTCGCCTGCTCGGGCCCCGGACCGCTCGGCGGCATCGGGGAACTCCTGCTCGTCGCGGAGGAGCTCGGTGTCGGACTCGGCGCGCGCTACGCCGGGATCGACGGCCCGGACCCCGGACCCGGCATGTCCATCGAGAAACCGCCCCAGGTCAAGGTCCTCGCGGCCGGTCGGCCGACCCCGCTGTGGCACGTGCACGGCGCCCCGCCGGACCGCGCCGTGTTCGCGGGCGAGGCGCGCGGCCTGTGGCTGTGGGCGATCGTCTGGCCGGAGCAGTCGGGCCTGCTGATGTACGACGAACTCGTCCTCACCGACCTGCGCGACGCGGGTTCGGAGGTCGAACTCCTGCCGTGCGGGGCGCTCACCCCGCGCCTGCTCGCCTGACCCGCTCGCCTGACCCCCGCTCGCCCGACGCCCGCTCGGGCCGCGGTCCGCCCCGGGCGGGGCCGACCGCCGTCGTGCCCCGGGTAAGGGGCGGGCCCGTCGCGGGATCCGTACGG
Organism: Streptomyces sp. NPDC090025; assembly: GCF_044748125.1. NCBI lineage: Bacteria > Bacillati > Actinomycetota > Actinomycetes > Kitasatosporales > Streptomycetaceae > Streptomyces > Streptomyces sp. NPDC090025. The sequence goes on from NZ_JBIVFL010000001.1 coordinate 1,073,111, forward strand.
GGGTGGCTTCTGCGCCCGTTATGCTGGAGCGTCCCTCATGTCCGCCCCGAGCCCCCGGAGTCCCGCGTCGTGCGCATCGACCTGCACACCCACTCCACGGCATCGGACGGCACGGACACCCCGGCCGAGCTGGTGCGCAACGCCGCCGCCGCCGGACTCGACGTCGTCGCGCTGACCGACCACGACACCACCCGCGGGTACGCGGAGGCCATCGCCGCCCTGCCCGCCGGGCTCACCCTCGTGACCGGCGCCGAACTGTCCTGCCGCTACGAGGGCGTCGGCCTCCACATGCTCGCGTACCTCTTCGACCCCGAGGAGCCCGCGCTGCTCGCCGAGCGCGAACTGGTCCGCGACGACCGGGTGCCGCGCGCCCGCGCGATGGTCGGCAAGCTCCAGGACCTCGGCGTGCCCGTCACCTGGGAGCAGGTCGCCCGGATCGCCGGGGACGGCTCGGTCGGCCGCCCGCACGTCGCCGAGGCGATGGTCGAGCTGGGCGTGGTCCCGGACGTCTCCGCCGCCTTCACCGAGGAGTGGCTCGCCGACGGCGGCCGCGCGCACGTCGACAAGCACGAACTGGACCCGATCGACGCGATCCGCCTGGTCAAGGCGGCCGGCGGCGTCACCGTCTTCGCCCACCCGGCGGCCCTCAAGCGCGGCGAGTGCGTGCCGGAGTCCGCGATCGCGGCGCTCGCCGACGCGGGCCTCGACGGCATCGAGGTCGACCACATGGACCACGACGAGCCGACCCGGGCGCGGCTGCGCGGCCTGGCGAAGGAGCTGGGGCTGCTGACCACCGGCTCCAGCGACTACCACGGCGCCCGCAAGACCATCGGCCTCGGTGACTTCACCACCGACCCCGAGATCTACGGCGAGATCACCCGCCGCGCCACCGGGGCCTTCCCGGTCCCGGGCGCGGGCGGACGCCGCTAGCGCGCGGCGCACGCCGCCGGGGCGAGTCTGCCCGCCGGAGCCCGAGGCTTCCGGCAGGATCACGCACGTACGCATCCGCGTGTCTCGCGTGTACCGCGTGCGAGCCGCGCACGGGCCTGCTTTCCGTGAGCCCGGGCCCGCGCCCGTACCGCGCCGCACCGCGTCCCTCGCACCTCTTCCCCACCTGCCGGGCTGCACCCTGCCCACCCTCCGGAAGTCTTTATTCCGGATGTTCGTGTACACCCCTCCCGCAAGGCCCATCACCGTGTTCGACGTCGCCGTCTTCGGCTCGCTGTTCCTGACCCTCTTCGTGATCATGGATCCCCCCGGGATCACGCCGATCTTCCTCGCGCTGACCTCCGGCCGTCCGGCCAAGGTCCAGCGGCGGATGGCCTGGCAGGCCGTCGCCGTCGCCTTCAGCGTCATCACCGTCTTCGGCCTGCTCGGCCAGCAGATCCTGGCGTATCTGCACGTCAGCGTGCCCGCGCTGATGATCGCCGGTGGTCTGCTGCTGCTGCTCATCGCGCTCAGCCTGCTCACCGGGCAGACCGACGAGCCCAAGCAGACCAAGGACGTCAACGTCGCCCTCGTCCCGCTCGGCATGCCGCTGCTCGCCGGACCCGGTGCGATCGTGTCGGTGATCCTCGCCGTGCAGCACGCCGACGGCGTCGCCGCGCAGATCTCCGTCTGGGCGGCCATCATCGCCATGCACGTCGTGCTCTGGCTGACCATGCGCTACTCGCTGCTGATCATCCGCGTGATCAAGGACGGCGGCGTCGTCCTGGTGACCCGGCTCGCGGGCATGATGCTCGCCGCGATCGCCGTGCAGCAGATCATCAACGGCGTCACCCAGGTCATCAAGGGCGTCTGAGCCCGGACGCCACTGCGCCCCCGTACGGATTCCGAGTCTCGGAGTCCGTGCGGGGGCGCGGTGCGTGTGTTGAGTGGGCCGTCGGCGTTACGAAGCCGTCGACTCGGCCGGGCGGATCCAGATGCGCTGGCCGACAGCGGCGGCCTGCTGCACGATCCGGTTGACGGAGGCGGCGTCCACGACGGTGGAGTCGACGGGCGTGCCGTCGATGTCGTCGAGTCGCAGAATTTCGAAGCGCATGTGGCTTCTCCCTTCGTCTGGAGTTGATCCTCCTGCTGGAGAACTAGGTGTTCGTACCTGTTCAACGGTGTGCATCCTGCAAACATTCCCTACGCTAAGGAAATTTTTTGGATGGCTAACTACCGCCAGGTAAGGACATCCTCCCCGACCCGTGTTACGACCGTGCGTCCACCGCGTTTCCGCTGGTCAGAAGGTTTTCCTCGGCGGTCGGCGCAGCCCAGAACGCGGTGAGCAGGTCCGCCAGCTCCCGCGGATGGGACACATTGGGGGAGTGACCCGCCCCGGCGATCACCGTGTGCCGCGCCCCGGTACGGGCCGCCGCCGCCGCGAGCTCCGCGACCGGCCAGACGGTCTCCTCGTCCCCGTACACCAGCTGCACCGGCATCCGCAGCTCGCGCAGTTCCCGCAGCGCCGCCGTGCCGTCCGGGTCGCCGAGCAGCAGCCGTCCCGCGCCCGCGAGCTGCGCGATCCGGGTCCGCATCCAGCGGCGCCGCAGAAAACCCACCAGCTCCGGCGGATCGCCCGCACCCGGCTCCTCGCCCCGGCTGTCCAGCCACCGGGTGGCCCGCCACACCTGCTCCTTCGAGGCCACCGCGAGCGCCACCCGCAGCGCCCTGACCCGGATCCGCTGCGGCCGGGCGACCCGGCCGGGGCCCGAGGCCAGCAGGGTCAGCGACAGGAAGGCGTCCGGCGCCCGCTCGGCCGCCGCGCGGGCGACCAGACCGCCGAAGGAGTGCCCGAGCAGATGCACCGGGCCGTCCCCGAGCGCCGCCGCCTGCGCCACCACGTCGAGCGCGAGCGCCCCGCGCCGGTACCCGGCCCGGCCGCGCGGTCCCGGCGACTCGTACTGGCCCCGGCCGTCGACGGCGACCGCCCGGTACCCGGCCTCGGCGAGCGGGCCGAGCAGCCCGAGGAAGTCCTCCTTGCTGCCGGTGTACCCGGGCAGCAGCAGCACGGTCCCGCGCCGGCCCCCGTCGGCGTGCGGGTCGGCGGCCGTGTCGAGCACGGCGAACTCGCCGCGGACCGTGGAGAGCCGGTAGGTCCTGGTCCTGGGCGGCAGTGCGAGGGAGCGGGGCTTGCTCATACAAGCGACTCTAACCGGGGTCCGACCGGGGTGAACGACCACCGGCCCGGTCCTCCGTGGGGGAGGACCGGGCCGGTGCGGTGGTGCGTGCCGTGGGCTCGCGCCCGGGTGCTTACGCCTCCGGGGCCGCGGCCTTCTTGGCGACCCGCTTGCGCGGGGCGGCCTTCTTGGCGGCCGGGGCGGCCGCAGCCGTCTCGGCGGGGGCCTCGGCGACGGGCTCGGCGGCGACGGCCTTCTTGGTCGTACGCCGACGGGGCGTCGTCTTCGGCTCCGAGGCGTCCGGCGCCTCGGCCACGACGGCCTTCTTCGCGGTGCGCTTGCGCGGCGCGGCCTTCTTCGGCGCGGGAGCGGCCTCGGCCGGAGCCTCGACCGCCGGGGTCTCCGCGACGGTCTCGGCGACCGGCTCGGCGGCCTTCTTGACGGTCCGCTTGCGCGGGGCCGCCTTCTTCGGCGCCGGAGCCGTCTCGGCCGGAGCCTCGACGACCGCGGTCTCCGCGACGGTCTCGGCGACCGGCTCGGCGACCTTCTTCGCGGCCCGCTTGCGCGGCGCGGCCTTCTTCACGACGGGCGCGGGGGCGGCCTCGACGGGCGTCTCGGCCGGAGCCTCGACGACCACCACGGCGGCGGCCTCGGCGGTCGACGTGACCGGGCTGGACGCCCGGCGGGTCGCCCGACGGCGGACCGGCTTGGCCTCCTCGACCGGGGCGGCGACCGGCGCGGCCTGCTCCACCGGGGCCTCGGCGGCCTGGGTGGTGCTGGTCACCGGGCGGGTGGCCCGACGACGGGCGCGCGGCGGCTTGGCCTCGGCGGCCTGCGCCGGAACGGCCACGGCGACGGGCGCGGTCGCGGTCGCCGGGGCGGCCACGGCCTGCTCGGCCTGCGCGGGAGCGGCAGCCACCGGAGCGGTCTTCACCGGAGCGGCCGACTTCGCCGGGGCGGTCTTCGCCGGAGCGGCCTGCGCGGGCACGGTCGCCTTCGCGGGCACGGTCGCCTTCGCGGGCGCCGGCGCGGCCGTCCGCCGGGTCGCGGCGAGCGCGGCGGCGGCCGTCTCCACCGTCTGGAAGGTCACGGTGTCCTCGGCCGGACGACGCACCCGGCGCCGACGCGGCGCGGGGGTCTGCGCCGGAGCGGCGGCGACCGGCGCCTTGGCCACGGGGGCCTTCGCGACCGGGGCCTTGGCGGCCGGAGCGGCGGTGGTGCGGGCCGGGGCGGCCTCGGGCTGCGCCTTGCGGGTACGGCCACGGCGGCCACGCGGCTCGTCGGCCGGCGCCGGAGCGGCGGCCTCGGCCACCGGCGCCGGAGCGGCGACGGGAGCCTCGAAGACCGGTGCGGCCGGGGCGGCGACCGGTGCGGCCTGCGCCTGGACCGGGGCCTGGACCTGCGGCTGGGCGGCGGCCTGCGGGGCGTTGCCACGGGTGCGGCGACGGCGCGGGCGGCGCGGACCGGCCGGAGCCTCGGCCTCGGCGGGAGCGGCGGCCGGAGCGGCGGGCTCGGCGACCGGGGCCACGGCGGCGGGAGCGACGGTCTCGGCGACCGGGGTGGCCTGTGCGGTCGTCGGGGCGGCCGGGGTCACCGTCTCGACGACCGCCTCGGCCGTCGCACCCGCACGGGTACGGCGACGCTGGCGCGGCGCGCGGGCCTGGCGCTCCTCGGTCTGCTCGCGGTCGCGGTCACGCTCGCGGTCGCCACCACGGGGCCGGTCCCGGTCACGGTCGCGCTCGGGGGTGCGGCCGCCACGGGCCCGACGGCCACCCGGCTCGCCGAGGTCCTCGATCTCCTCCGCGTCGAGACCGGCGCGGGTGCGCTCGGCGCGCGGCAGGATGCCCTTGGTGCCCTCGGGGATGTCCAGGAGCTCGTACAGGTGCGGGGAGCTGGAGTACGTCTCGACCGGGTCGTTGAAGTCCAGCTGCAGCGCCTTGTTGATCAGCTGCCAGCGCGGGATGTCGTCCCAGTCGACCAGCGTGATCGCGGTGCCGGTGGCACCCGCGCGGCCGGTGCGGCCGGTGCGGTGCAGGTAGGTCTTCTCGTCCTCGGGCGTCTGGTAGTTGATGACGTGCGTGACGCCCTCGACGTCGATGCCACGGGCGGCGACGTCGGTGCAGACCAGCACGTCGACCTTGCCGTTGCGGAACGCGCGCAGCGCCTGCTCGCGGGCGCCCTGGCCGAGGTCACCGTGGACCGCGCCGGAGGCGAAGCCGCGACGCTCCAGCTGCTCCGCGATGTCGGCGGCGGTGCGCTTGGTGCGGCAGAAGATCATCGCGAGACCGCGGCCACGGGCCTGCAGGATCCGCGAGACCATCTCCGGCTTGTCCATGTTGTGGGCACGGAACACGTGCTGGGTGATGTTGCGGTGGGTCACGCCCTCGTCGTCCGGCGCGGTGGCGCGGATGTGGGTGGGCTGCGACATGTAGCGACGGGCCAGGCCGATGACGGCGCCGGGCATGGTCGCGGAGAACAGCATGGTCTGCCGCTTCGGCGGCAGCATGTTCATGATCTTCTCGACGTCGGGCAGGAAGCCCAGGTCGAGCATCTCGTCGGCCTCGTCCAGGACCAGGGCCTTGACGTGCGACAGGTCGAGCTTGCGCTGCCCGGCCAGGTCGAGCAGTCGGCCCGGGGTGCCGACGACCACGTCGACGCCCTTCTTCAGGGCCTCGACCTGCGGCTCGTACGCCCGGCCGCCGTAGATGGCGAGGACGCGCACATTGCGCACCTTGCCCGCGGTCAGCAGGTCGTTGGTGACCTGCTGGCACAGCTCACGGGTGGGGACGACGACGAGCGCCTGCGGCGCCTCGGTCAGCTGCTCGGGCTTGGCCCGGCCCGCCTCGACGTCGGCGGGGACGATCACGCGCTCCAGGAGCGGCAGGCCGAAACCGAGGGTCTTGCCCGTGCCGGTCTTGGCCTGGCCGATGACGTCGGTGCCCGAGAGGGCGACCGGGAGGGTCATCTCCTGGATGGGGAAGGGGGTCACGATGCCGACGGCTTCGAGGGCCTCGGCGGTCTCGGGAAGAATCCCGAGGTCTCGGAACGTAGTCAGGGTGCTGCCTCTTCTGTGAGACGCGGCGCGAGGCGAACGAAGGGGGTCTCACCGTGCCGGGATCCGCCGTCGGGACCGGGATCGGTCACCGTCGGGTGGCGCGGGCGCGGGACCACTGCCGTCGCTCGAGCGTCTTGCCGCTGAGGGACCCTTCGGCGGGTCCGCCGGAAGGGCTGTCGGGCCGGAGCCGATCGGGCCACCGACCGGGCATCCTCATTCATCAGTCGGCCCACCGAGTGCGTCCGTACGTGCGAAAGCATGTCCGGATACTCAGCAGGCGCAATACCACTGTACCTCGGAATCGCGCATGTGTGTCGGGAGATTTCCCGGCGAGGCCGGTGTCACACCCGCCCCGCAGGGTGTACGGCGCCTCCGGCGCCCCGGCGAGGGGCCCGGGCGGGGCCTCGGTGGCCGTGCGCGGCGGGCTATTGTGCGGTTCATGGAGACGCCTGACAACGCCACACCCACCGGTATCGCCGCCCAGGACTGGGCCACGGCCTCGGCCGTGCCGCAGTACCGCGCCGCCGTGATCGACCTGCTCGGCGCGCTGGCCTACGGCGAGCTCGCGGCCTTCGAGCGGCTCGCCGAGGACGCCAAGCTGGCGCCGACCCTCGGCGACAAGGCGGAGCTGGCGAAGATGGCCTCCGCCGAGTTCCACCACTTCGAGCGGCTGCGCGACCGGCTCGCCACCGTCGAGTCCGAGCCGACCGCCGCCATGGAGCCGTTCGCGAAGGCGCTGGACGACTTCCACAAGCAGACGGCGCCGTCCGACTGGCTGGAGGGCCTGGTCAAGGCGTACGTCGGCGACTCGATCGCGAGCGACTTCTACCGCGAGGTCGCGGTCCGCCTGGACTCCGACACCCGCGCCCTGGTGCTGTCGGTGCTCGACGACACCGGCCACGGCAACTTCGCCGTCGAGAAGGTCCGCGCCGCGATCGACGCCGACCCGCGGGTCGGCGGACGGCTCGCGCTGTGGGCCCGCCGGCTGATGGGCGAGGCGCTGTCGCAGGCGCAGCGGGTGGTCGCCGAGCGCGACGCGCTGTCCACCATGCTGGTCGGCGGCGTCGACGGGATGGCCGCGGGCTTCGACCTCGCCGAGGTCGGCCGGATGTTCTCCCGGATCACCGAGGCGCACACCAAGCGGATGGCGGCCCTCGGCCTCGCGGCCTGACGACCTGGGGGCTTGTCCCGGCTAACCCGCCGTCGCCGATGATCGGCGCAGTCGGCGGGAGGCCGGGCGGATCAGCAGCGAGAGCAGCACCGCGGCGATCGCGACGGCGCCGATCAGGGTGGCGAGGAAGTGTCCGGGGCCGAGCGCCCCGTGGGTGACGAGGGCGCCGAAGGCGGCGCCCAGCGCGCCGGTGCCGAGCACGACGACACGCTCGGGGAGGCGATCGGGGAGCCGGTGCACGGCGACCCAGGCCAGGGCGAAACCGAGCAGAGCGGAACCGAGGGCTTCCAGGAACACGGGGGATCACCTCGCGTGCGGTGCGGGGCGGGCAGTTCGGTCACAGGCGTCCTACCCGGTCACATCCGTCGACAATCCTCCCGGTCCCCCCTGACGTGGGCATTTGGCCGCACGGCGGGCCGCACGGCCGTACCCGCGGCGGTACCCGCGGCGGACCTGCGGCCGGACATGACGAAGGCCCGGTGGACTTGAAGTCCACCGGGCCTTCGTCATGCTTCGGGAAGAGCGGCTCAGATGTTGCCGAAGCCGACCCGGCGCACGGCCTGCTCACCGATCTCGACATACGCGATCTTGTCGGCCGGGATCAGGATCCGGCGGCCCTTCTCGTCCTCCAGGCTCAGCAGCTGCGCCTTGCCGGCCAGCGCGTCGGCAAGCGCGCGCTCGACCTCCTCGGCGGACTGTCCGCTCTCCAGCACGATCTCCCGGGGTGCGTGCTGCACGCCGATCTTGACCTCCACGGCTATGTCCCTTCGAACGGTCAGCCTTGCGCGATGGGTCCCGCGCCGTACTCGCCACACATTAGCCCGGTGAGGGGACGGACACGGCCTGCCGGGGAACGCCAAGAGCGAACAGCGTCGTCCCGGGTCAGCGAGCCGGTCAGCGAGCCGGTCAGCGCCGGTCGGCCCGGGTCAGTGGCCCTCGGCGGTCAGCTGGTCGTCCACGCCGTGCAGCGGGAAGCCCGCGATGCCGCGCCAGGCCAGCGAGGTCAGCAGGGCCACCGCCGTGTCGCGCGGCACCGGCGACTCGCTGGACAGCCAGTAGCGGGCGACGACCTGCGACACCCCGCCGAGGCCGACGGCCAGCAGCATCGACTCGTCCTTGGACAGGCCGGTGTCCTCGGCGATCACCTCGGAGATGGCCTCGGCGCACTGCAGCGACACCCGGTCGACCCGCTCGCGCACGGCCGGCTCGTTGGTGAGGTCCGACTCGAAGACCAGCCGGAACGCGCCGCCCTCGTCCTCGACGTACGCGAAGTAGGCGTCCATGGTCGCGGCGACCCGGAGCTTGTTGTCGGAGGTGGAGCCGAGCGCCGTGCGCACCGAGAGCAGCAGCGACTCGCAGTGCTGGTCGAGCAGGGCGAGGTAGAGCTCCAGCTTGCCCGGGAAGTGCTGGTACAGGACCGGCTTGCTGACCCCGGCCCGCTCGGCGATGTCGTCCATGGCGGCCGCGTGGTAGCCCTGGGCGACGAACACCTCCTGGGCCGCGCCGAGCAGCTGGTTCCGGCGGGCGCGGCGCGGCAGGCGCGTGCCCCGAGGCCGTGCTGCCTCTGTCTGCTCGATGGCGCTCACGCCGCCTCCAAAGTTCGATCCATGCGCGCGATGGCGTCGCGCCGCCATCGTACTTTTGGGTAACCCGGCGGTGCGCGCCGCGCAGGCAGAATTTCACGGACCGGACGCCCGGGGCGAGAGGCGTCCGGCAACAAGATGGTCATGCGTTCGCGTGAAACTCGCGGGAGAGAGGCGTCACGACCCGCGCCTGCGGGGTGACCGCGGCGCGCCGACGGGGCCCCCGGCGGCCCCGCGTCAGCGGTAGTCGTCCTCGTCCAGCTCCACCACGCGCGCCTGCTCGGCCGCGTCGGCGGCGTCCGCCGCCTCGTGCTCGATCTGGGCGAGCGGCACGTCGTCCCGCTCCCGCAGTTCGGCCCGCTGCTCGGCCGCGTCGGCCTCCGGAATCTCCTGGTCGAGCACGACGTCCCCTTTCCCGGCCTGCTCGGTGAAACGCTCGGCGAAGGTGTTCGGCTCGTTCGGGTCGGCAGTCATGCGGTGCCTCCGGGAGGTCCGGTGAGGGGGTCCGCGGGTCCGTTCCGACGCCCTTCACTCCGAGCGTAGGAGCAACCAGGGCCCGCCGCACCCGATCCTGTGACGCCGCACACACGCGCCCCGGCGTGATCGTCTCGTAATATCGCTGCCATGTCCTCGACCGAGCTGCCGGAAACCCGCACCGCCGCCGCACCGCCCGCGGCCCGGCCGCGCACCGTGCGGGTCGCCGACGGCGAGCGGCTGCGGTCCGTGGCGCTCCCCGGACTGACCCTGACCGTGCGCTCCCGGCCCGCCGAGCGGGCCGGACTGCCGCCCGCGCTGTACGTGCACGGCCTCGGCGGCTCCTCGCAGAACTGGTCGGACCTGATGCCGCTGCTCGCCGACCTGGTCGACGGCGAGGCGGTCGACCTGCCCGGCTTCGGCGACTCGCCACCGCCGGACGACGGCGACTACTCGGTGACCGGCCACGCCCGCGCGGTGATCCGGCTGCTCGACTCGGCGGGCCGCGGCCCGGTGCACCTGTTCGGCAACTCGATGGGCGGCGCCGTCGCCACCCGGGTCGCCGCCGTCCGCCCCGACCTGGTGCGCACCCTCACGCTTGTCTCCCCGGCCCTGCCCGAGCTGCGCGTCCAGCGCACCGCCTGGCCGACGGCGCTGCTCGCGCTGCCCGGGGTCGCCTCCCTCTTCGCCCGGCTCAGCCGGGACTGGACCGCCGAGCAGCGGGTCCGCGGGGTGGTCTCGCTCTGTTACGGGGACCCGGCCACGGTCTCCGACGAGGGCCTGCGGCACGCCGTCGAGGAGATGGAGCGCCGCCTCGAACTCCCCTACTTCTGGGACGCGATGGCCCGCTCCTCGCGCGGCATCGTGGACGCCTACACCCTGGGCGGCCAGCACGGTCTGTGGCGCCAGGCCGAGCGGGTGCTCGCGCCGACGCTGTTGGTCTACGGTGGCCGGGACCAGCTGGTCGGCTACCGGATGGCCCGAAGGGCGGCCGCCGCGTTCCGCGGCTCCCGGCTGCTCACCCTTCCCGATGCCGGGCACGTCGCGATGATGGAGTATCCGCGGACGGTGGCCACGGCGGTGCGGGAACTGATCACCGATGCCGCGAGGGACGCGGCCGAGGGCGGGAGCTGAGCCGGACCGTGGGACGACATAGTCGCAAGGGGCCCGCGGCCCCGGTGGCGGACACCGGGAAGCGGGAGGCCGAGAGGCCGGGGACAGGACGACGCCGCCGGGCGGAGGACGAAGGCCCCGGCCCGGCACCCCGGACGCAGGGCGCGCCGCGCCCGCAGCAGCAGAACCACCCGTACGGGAGCCCGTACGGCACCTCGGACCCGAACCCGAACCCGTACGAGAACACGTACGGGAACGGGTACGACACGCCCGGTCAGGGCACCCCCGCCCACGGCACGCCCCTCCACGGCACTCCCGCCCACGGCACGCCGGTCCACGGCACTCCGCCGCACGGCACTCCCCGGCACCGGGCGGCGCACCGCGCCGGCGGGCCCGCCGCGCCCGGCGCCCCCGCGTACGACACGCCGATGCACGGCACCCCCCGCTTCCAGGGCCCGTACGGCTCCGACGCCTCCGGCGACACCGCGCGCGGCGCGCACCCGGTGCACGACGAGCGGACCGCGACCGGTCCCCGGCCCTACATCCCCGGGCCGCGCAAGGACGCGGGGCCGGGCACCGGACCGCTGCCGGTGGTGGGCGCGGCCGCGTCCGGCGGCGGCGCCGCGACCGTCACCGGCACCGACACGGCGGCCCCCGCCGGGCGGGCCCCCGGCCGGCTGGGCCGTACCCTCACCGGGATAGCGGCGGCGGCCATCACCACCGTGCTCGCCGTCGTGGTGGCCGGACAGGTCACCGACCGGGACTCCGGCGGCTCGGCCCCGCAGGCGCACGGCGCCGCCGACGGCGCCGCCGAGCGTGACCCGGTCGACGGGCAGGCGTCCCGCTCCGACGACCGGCCCGACCGTGCCCCGGCGACCGTGCCCGCGAAGCCCGCGCCGCCGAGCTACGACCAGCTGATGGCCCGCCAGTTCCCGATCGACCCGAAGCTGACCGCCTCCGGTCACTTCGTGGCGGTGCCCGGGTTCGACAAGGCGCCGGGCCACGGCCGCAAGATCCGCTACCGGGTCGACGTGGAGGAGGGGCTCGGGCTCGACGGGGCGCTGTTCGCGCAGGCCGTGCAGAAGACCCTCAACGACCCGCGCAGCTGGGCCGGGAACGGCGAGATGACCTTCGAGCGGATCTCCAGCGGGGACCCGGAGTTCGTGGTCAGCCTGGCCAGCCCCGGCACCACCGGCGACTGGTGCCGGAAGTCCGGCCTGGACACCACCGTCGACAACGTGTCCTGCGACTCCGCCTCCACCCAGCGCGTGATGATCAACGCCTTCCGGTGGGCTCAGGGCTCGGTCACCTTCGGCAAGCAGGCGATGCACGCCTACCGGCAGATGCTCATCAACCACGAGGTCGGGCACCGGCTCGGGCACGGCCATGTGAGCTGCCGCACCCCGGGCGCGCTCGCCCCGGTGATGCAGCAGCAGACCAAGTCGCTGGACATCGACGGGATCAAGTGCCGCCCCAACCCCTGGGTGCACCCCGGGAGTTGACGGAAGGTCCGGCGGCCCGCCGGACCCGCACGCCACCCCCTTGTCCACATGGTGGGACAGATGTCTCGGGAACGCGGGCGGCGCGTTGACATCGATCACCCGTTCGTCCAGAGTTCTCGGCATGTCGCCCCGTCCCGCCGTCTCCGATCGCGCCGCCCTTGAGCTGGCGCTCTTCGGCGTGACCGGACACGCGGTCGCCGACATCCTCTGTCGCTGACGCAGCCCGAGCGCTCGTCGGCCCTCTCCCGCCCCTCGCGTCCTACGCGATGGCAAGCCGTCCCGCGCGCCCGGGTTCCCGCCCGCAGGCGCGCGTCCGTGCTCCCGGGGTGATCCCGCCCCGTCCCCGGCCCCTCTCGCGTCTGCGGAACTCCCTTGCTCCGCGCGGCCGTTCGCCGCGCGTCTCCGCAGCTCCTCCGCGCCCCGGCGCGGACCACCACCCCGAGAGGTGTCCTTCCGATGCGTCCTTCGTCCCTCGTTTCGCGCCGCGTGGCAGCGGCCGCCGTCAGCGTCGTCCTGGCCTCCGGCGCCGCCGCCTGCGCCGGGCCGCAGGACAGCTCCGGAGGCTCCGGCGCCAAGGCGGGCGGCGCCGGTGCCGCCCCGCGCAAGGGCGGCACCCTCACCGTCCTCAACAGCGAGGCGCAGAGCGACTTCGACCCCGCCCGGCTCTACACCTCCGGCGGCGGCAACGTCCCCTCCCTGGTCTTCCGCACCCTCACCACCCGCAACCGCGAGGCGGGCGCCGCCGGGACCGAGGTCGTGCCCGACCTCGCCACCGACACCGGCCGCCCCAACAAGGACGCCACCGAGTGGACGTTCACCCTCAAGGAGGGCCTGCGCTACGAGGACGGCACGCCCATCACCAGCGCCGACATCAAGTACGGCATCGAGCGCTCCTTCGCCGCCGAACTCTCCGGCGGCGCCCCGTACCTGCGCGACTGGCTGGTCGGCGGCGACACCTACCAGGGCTCCTACAAGGACCCCAAGGGCCTCGCCTCCATCGTGACGCCCGACGCCCGCACCATCGTCTTCAAGCTCCGCAAGCCCGAGGGCGAGTTCCCCTTCGTCGCCACCCAGACCCAGTTCACGCCCGTCCCCAAGGCCAAGGACACCGGCGCCCGTTACGAGGAGCACCCGGTCTCCTCGGGCCCGTACAAGGTCGTGAAGAACGACAACGACGGCGAGCACCTGGTCCTGGAGCGCAACCCGCACTGGGACCCGAAGACCGACCCGGAGCGCAAGGCGTACCCGGACCGGATCGACGTCCGCTCCGGCCTCGACGAGGCCGTCATCAACCAGCGGCTCGCCACCTCGGCGGGCGCCGACGCCGCCGCCGTCACCACCGACACCAACCTCGGCCCGGCCGAACTCGCCCAGATCGGCGCCGACAGGGAGCTGGCCGCCCGGGTCGGCACCGGCCGCTTCGGCTTCACCAACTACCTGGCCTTCAACCCGAAGGTGAAGCCCTTCGACAACCCCAAGGTGCGCGAGGCGATCTCCTACGCCGTCAACCGCACCAGCGTCGTCAACGCGGCGGGCGGCTCCGCGCTCGCCGAGGCCGCCACCACCTTCCTGCCCGAGAAGGCCGCCTTCGGCCACACGCCGTACGACCACTTCCCGGCCGGGAAGACCGGCAACCCGGACAAGGCCCGCCAGCTCCTGAAGGAGGCCGGATACCCGAACGGCCTCACCGTCACCCTGCTGCACTCCACCGCCCAGAACCGGGCCACCAGCCCCGAGATCGCCACCGCCGTCCAGGAGGCCCTCGCCAAGGCCGGGATCACCGTCAAGCTCGACGGCCAGGAGAGCAACGCCTTCAACGAGAAGCGCTGGAGCGTCAAGGACGCCCCCGGCCTCTTCCTCTCCCGCTGGGGCGCCGACTGGCCGGCCGGCGGCCCGTTCCTCGCGCCGATCTTCGACGGCCGCCAGATCGTCACCGACGGCTCCAACTACAACCACGCCCAGCTGAACGACCCCGCCGTCAACGCCGAGATCGACGAGATCAACAAGCTCACCGACCTCAAGGCCGCCGCCGCCCGCTGGGGCGCCCTCGACAAGAAGATCGGCGCCCAGGCCCTCGACGTGCCGCTGTTCCACCCCGTCTACAAGCGCCTGGTCGGCAAGGACGTCAAGAACGTCGTCATCTCCGACTGGACCGGCGTGCTCGACGTCTCGCAGGTCGCCGTCAAGTGACCAGCACCCTCACCGCCGTCCCGACGGCGCCCGTGGCGGGCGGCACCGCCGCCACGGGCGCCGCCCGGCGGGTCCTGCGCGTGCTGTGGACCCGCCCCGGCGCCCTCGTCGCCGCCGCCGTCCTCGTCCTGCTCGTCGTCCTCGCGCTCGCCGCCCCGCTGCTCGCCGCGCTCGCCGGACAGGACCCGCACACCTACCACGACGACCTCGTCGACTCCGCCCGCGGCGGCGTCCCGTACGGCACCTTCGGCGGCGTCAGCGCCGACCACTGGCTCGGCGTCGAACCCGGCACCGGCCGCGACCTGTTCGTCCGGCTGCTGTACGGCGCCCGGATCTCGCTGCTCGTCGCCGTCGGCGCCACCGCCGTGCAGATCGCCCTCGGCGTGCTCATCGGCCTCGCCGCCGGACTCGGCAAGCGCTGGATCGACACCGTGCTCGGCCGGGTCACCGACGTGTTCCTCGCCCTGCCGTTCCTGGTCCTCGCCATCGCCCTGACCGCCGTCGTCCCCCGCGACTTCCCGCGCCCGCTGCTGCTCATCCTGGTCATCGGACTGCTCGGCTGGGCCGGCACCTCGCGGATCGTCCGGGCCCAGACCCTCACCCTCAAGAGCCTCGACTTCGTCGCCGCCGCCCGGCTCGCGGGCTCCGGACCCTGGCGCACCGCACGGCGCGAACTGCTGCCCTCGCTCGCCGCGCCCGTCCTCACCTACGCGGCGATCCTGGTCCCCGGCAACATCGTCACCGAGGCGTCGCTGTCCTTCCTCGGCGTCGGCGTCACCCCGCCCACCCCCTCCTGGGGCCAGATGCTGTCCTCCGCGCAGACCTGGTTCCGCGCCGACCCGGCGTACGTGCTGCTCCCGGCCGGACTGCTGTTCGTCACCGTGCTCGCCTTCACCGTCCTCGGCGACGCCGTGCGGACCGCGCTCGACCCGCGCGAGGAGGGCCGGGTCGCGGTGGGCACCCGCAAGGCCGCGAAGGCCGCCCGTGGCGCGCGCGCCGCCGGTACGGCAGACGCCTCACGCAAGGAACGTTCCTCATGACCGGCCTCACCGGCCCGGGCGGCCTCACCCGCCATCTGCTCAGAAGGCTCGGCGGCGCCGTCCTCGTCCTGCTCGCCCTCTCCGTCCTCGTCTACGCGCTCTTCTACCTGGTGCCGGGCGACCCCGCCCGGCTCGCCTGCGGCGAACGCTGCAACCCGCAGCAGATCGCCCAGGTGCGCAGTCAACTCGGCCTCGACCAGAGCGTGTTCGCGCAGTACGCGCACTTCCTCCAGGGCCTGTTCACCGGCCGCGACTACTCCACCGGCACCGGCGTGCTGCACTGCGACGCGCCCTGCCTCGGCCTCTCGTACCAGAACGACCAGCAGGTCACCCAGCTCATCCTGGAACGCCTGCCCGCCACCGCCTCGCTCGCGCTCGGCGCCATGGTCGTCTGGCTCGCCGTCGGCATCGGCACCGGACTGCTCTCCGCGCTCCGCCGCGGCGGCCCCACCGAACGCCTCCTCACCCTGCTCACCCTCGCGGGCACCGGCACCCCCGTCTTCATCCTCGGCCTGCTGCTGCTCATGGCCGTCTGCGCCTACCTCCAGTGGCTGCCCTTCCCCAGCTACGTGCCGCTCGGCGAGGACCCCGAACAGTGGGCCTGGAACATGCTGCTCCCCTGGCTCACCCTCGGCCTCTTCGAATCCGCCAAGTACGCCCGGATCACCCGCGGTGCCACCCTGGAGACCCTCGCCGACGACCACATCCGCACCTTCCGCGCCTACGGCGTCGGCGAACGCGCCATCGTCACCCGGCACGCGCTGCGCGGCGCCGTACCCCCGGTCATCGCGCTCACCGCCATCGACCTCGGCACCATGTTCGGCGGCGCCGTGCTCACCGAGTCGCTGTTCGGCATCCCCGGCCTCGGCAAGACCCTCATCGACGCCGTCCGCCACGTCGACCTGCCCGTCGTCGTCGGCGTGGTGCTCCTCATGGGCGTCGCCGTCGTCGTCGCCAACGTCGTCGCCGACCTCCTCTACGCCCTCGCCGACCGAAGGGTGGCCCTCGCATGACCGTCCCCGCACCCCGTCCCCGGACCACCGGCCAGGCCCGACTCCCGGCAGGGGAACCCCTGGTGAGCGTCGACCGGCTCTCCGTCTCCTTCACCGACGGCGTACGGGCCGTGGACGACCTTTCGTTCACCCTCGACGCGGGCCGGGCGCTCGCCCTCGTCGGCGAGTCCGGCAGCGGCAAGTCCACCGTCGCCGGAGCCCTCCTCGGCCTCCACCACGGCACCGGCGCCCAGGTCGAAGGCCGGGTCGTCGTCGGCGGCATCGACGTCGCCGCCGCCACCCCCGCCCAACTCCGGTCGCTGCGCGGGGGAGTGGCCGCCATGGTCTTCCAGGACCCGCTGTCCGCGCTCGACCCCTACCTCGCCATCGGCGACCAGATCGCCGAGGTGCACCGGATCCACCACCCCGGTTCGCGCCGCGCCGCCCGCGCCCGCGCCGTCGAGGTCCTCGACCGGGTCGGCATCCCTGACGCCGCCCGCCGCGCCCGCTCCCGCCCGCACGAGTTCAGCGGCGGCATGCGCCAGCGCGCCCTGATCGCCATGGCCCTCGCCTGCGCACCGCGCCTGCTCGTCGCCGACGAACCCACCACCGCCCTCGACGTCACCGTCCAGGCGCAGATCCTCGACCTGCTGCACGAACTGCGCCGGGAGACCGGCACCGCCCTGCTGCTCGTCACCCACGACGTCGGCGTCGCCGCCGAGAGCGTCGACGACGTCCTCGTCATGCGCGGCGGCCGCGAGGTCGAACGCGGCCCGGTCGCCCGGGTGCTCGGCGCGGCGACGGAGCCGTACACCCGCGAACTGCTCGGCGCCGTGCCCCGGCTCGACGGGCCCGTGCACCGGCCCGTGACGACCGCGGCACCCGCCTCGGCTGCTCCTCCGGCCGCTTCTCCGGCCGCTCCCGAGGGCGAGCCGCTGCTCGAAGCCGTCGGCCTGCGGCGGGAGTTCGGGCGCGGCGCCGGGCGGGTCACCGCCGTCGACGGCGTCTCGCTCACCGTCCGCGCCGGGGAGACCCTCGGCATCGTCGGCGAGTCCGGCAGCGGCAAGACCACCCTGGGCCGGATGCTGGTCCGACTGCTCGACCCCACCGCGGGCGAACTCCGTTACGGGGGTACGGAGATCGGCCGCATGAGCGACAAGACACTGCGCCCGCACCGGCGCGAACTCCAGATGGTCTTCCAGGACCCGGTCTCCTCGCTCAACCCGCGCCGCTCCGTCGGCGAGTCCGTCGCCGACCCGCTGCGCGCCGCCGGACAGCTCGACGACACCCGGATCCGCGCCCGGGTGCGGGACCTGCTCGACCGGGTCGGCCTCGACCCCGACCGCTACGACGCCCACCCGCACGAATTCAGCGGCGGCCAGCGCCAGCGCGTCGGCATCGCCCGCGCCCTCGCCGCCGAACCCCGGCTCATCGTCTGCGACGAACCCGTCTCCGCGCTCGACGTCACCACCCAGGCCCAGGTCACCCGGCTGCTCGCCGACCTCCAGGCCGAACTCGGCCTCGCGCTCGTCTTCATCGCCCACGACCTCGCCGTGGTCCGCCAGGTCAGCGACCGGGTCGCGGTCATGCGCGCGGGCCGGATCGTCGAACAGGGCACCGTCGCCGACGTGTACGGAGAGCCACGTGAGCCGTACACCCGCAGGCTGCTCGCCGCCGTCCCCGCCCTCGACCCGGCGCTCGCCGCCGCCCGCAGGGAACGCCGCCACGCCCTGCGCCAGGAGCCGGGCGAGGACCCCGTCGCCGCCTGACCGAGGGTGATCGGGTCACCCCGTAGCGCGACAGAACGCGACCGGGGTGGGAAAGTTACGTGCATTCACCCCTTCCGGTGGTGCGACGGACAACCGTCCGCCGCACCACCGGCACATCCGCTTACGTTCTTCCCGCTGCGGGTCACCGGACCGAACGGTGACCGCCGTCACGGGAGAACGGGGGTGTGCTCATGCGGATCGGACTGCTCACGGAGGGTGGCTACCCGTTTGTCGCGGGTGAGTCCGGACTCTGGTGCGACCGCCTCGTCCGCGGCCTCGCCCCGCACGAGTTCGACCTCTACGCACTGAGCCGCGACGCCCGCCAGGAGCGCGCCGGACGGCTGACCCTGCCGCCCAACGTGAAGAGCGTGCGCACCGCCCCGCTCTGGGCCGCCCCCGACGACACCCGCCCCGGCGGCCGGACCGGGCTGGGCCGCTGGGGCACCGGCGCGCGCGGCTACGGACGGCGCGAACGCCGCCTGTTCGAGGACGCCTTCCACTGGCTCGCCGAGGGCATCTGCGCCGAGCCGTCCCGTACCGACACCGCCGACCGTGGTGGTGACCGTGGTGGTGCCCGCGGCACCGACCCGGGCGCCGACTCGTTCGCCGCCGGGCTCTACGGCCTCGCCGAACTCGCCCGCGCCCACGGCGGACTCGGCACCGCGCTCCGCTCCGAGAGCACCGTCCGGATCCTGGAGGCCGCCTGTCGCGCGCCCGGCGCACGCCGGAGCGTGGCGGGCGTCACCGTCCCCGGCCAACTCGCCTTCACCGAACAGCTGGAGCGCGCCCTGCGCCCCCTCTCGCTCGGCTGGTACGACGAGCCCGAAGGCCCCGAGACCGCCGAGACGCCCGGCGGCCTCGCCCTCGTCGACCTCTGCCACGCCGCCTCCGCCGGAGCCGCGGCCCTCCCGGGACTCCTGGCCAAACGCTTCTTCGGCACCCCGCTGCTCGTCACCGAGTACGGCGTCCAGCTCCGCGCCCACTACCTCGCCGCCACCGGCGCCGCCCTCGCCACCCCCGTACGCGCCCTGCTCGCCGCCTTCCACGGCCGCCTCGCGGGCGAGGTCTACCGGCAGGCCGCCCTGCTCACCCCCGGCAACGCGCACGCCCGCCGCTGGCAGGAGAAGTGCGGCGCCGACCGGGCCCGGCTGCGCACCGTCCACCCCGGCCTGGACGCCGACCGGTTCACCGAGGTCGGCGAGGACGAGGAGAGCGGCGACCCGGCCACCCTCGTCTGGATCGGCCGCGCCGAACCCGCCAAGGACCTCATCGCCCTGCTGCACGCCTTCGCCGAGGTACGCCGCCGACAGCCCGACGCCCGGCTGCGGATCATCGCCGTACCGGTCCGCGACCCCGGCGCCGCCGCCTACCTCGCGCACTGCCGGGGCCTCGCCGAACAGCTCTTCCCCGACGAGGCGTCCGGCGCCCACGCGATCGGCGAGAACCCCGTCTCCTTCGAGGAACTCGGCGGCCCCGAGGCCCCCACCCTGGAGGACGCCTACGCCGCCAGCGCCGTCGTGGTGCTCTCCAGCGTCGTCGAAGGGTTCCCCACCGGCCTCGTCGAGGCCATGTTCTGCGCCAGGGCCACCGTCTCCACCGACGTCGGCGCCGTCGTCGAGGTCATCGGCGGCACCGGACTCGTCGTCCCGCCGCGCAACCCCAAGGCCCTCGCCGACGCCTGCCTCGCGCTGCTCCGCGACCCCGAGCGCCGCCACCGGCTCGGCGCCGCCGCCCGCGCCCGCGCCCTGGAACTGTTCACCGTCGAACAGAACCTGGCGGCGTTCCGCGGCATCTACCTCGAACTTCTCTCCCACTCGCCGGTCCGCCGCCGCACCACCAGCGGCGTGCCCTTCGCGCACCCCGCGGAGGCCCATGTGCCCGGCAACTGGGCGGCCCTGCCGGTCAACGCGGCGGCCGGAGCGGGAGAGTCCGATGTCTGAAGGAGGCACCCCCATGCGCGGCCCCGCCGCACCCACCAGCCCCGGCCCCTGGGACTCCCGGTCCGAGGCGCTGCTCCGCACCCCGGCCCTCGGCACCCCCGCTCTCGGCACCCCGTCCCTGGGGACCCCGGCCCTCGGCACCGCCCTGCCGCCGGGCGCCCTCGACCTGGCGGGCCCGCTCGCCACGTCGGCCGCGCCCGTATCCGTACCCGTACCGGAGCCCGTGCCCGTACCGGTGTCCGTACCGGCGTCCGCACCGGGGCCTGCCGAAGCGATTCAGCAGACGGCACCGGCCCCGGCACCGAAAACGGCACCGGTCCCGACACCGAAACCGGCTCCGGCCGCGCCGCCGGTACGGCCCCGGCGCGGGCCCGCCGACCCCGTCAAAGCCCTCATGCACCGCCACCGCGAACTCTGCGAACGCGCCGTCGACCCGCTGGAGATCGCCGCCGGACTCGAAGCCCACGGCGTCACCGACCGCACCGCCGCCCGCTTCCGGCACCGGGACGTCTTCTCGCTCGCCGAGGAGCTGTACGCGCGCGTGCCGCGCGGCGAGACCGGCACCGGGCCCGCCGCCCCCGGCACCGACCCCGGCCGGGGCGGCGGTTCCTGGCCGCTCACCGTCTGCGCCCCCGGCGCCCTCGCCGCCGCGGCCACCGCCGCCGTCACCGTCAGCACCGACGGCACCCGCACCGCCGCCGCGCTCATCGGCCTGCTCGGCGTCGCCACCGCCCTCGTCCTCGCCACCCACCGCGGCCCGCTGCGCGCCCCCCTCGGCACCGGCCCCGCCACCGTCCTCGGCACCCTCTGGCTGCTCGGCTACGCGGCGGGCGGCGACGGACTGCTCGACCAGCTGCTGCGCGGCGGACCCGATGGCCCCCCGGCCCTCCACACCGTCCTCGACGGCCCCGTCCCCGACGGCACCTGGACCCTCGACACCGGGCCGCTGCTCGCCCTCGCCCTGTCCGTCGCCCCCGCCGCCTGGTGCGCCCGGCTGTTCGCCGCCCGCGCCCGGCACCGGCTCGCCGCCAGCCGCGGCCTCGCCGACTTCGCCGCCGGCACCCGACCGCTCCTCCTCGGCAGCGTCGCCCTGCACCTGACCGCGCTCGCCGCCCTGCTCGCCCTCACCGACTTCCACCCCGGCGCCCTCGCCCTCGGCGCCCTCCTCCTCACCGCCCGGCTGCTCGCCGCGCACGGCCTGCCCGAAGCCGCGACGAGCGCCATCGGGGCCGCCTGCGCCGCCGAGGCCCTCGGCCTCGCGACCGTGCTCGCCGCCCGGCTGCCCGGCCTCGACCCGCTCGGCGCCCCGGTCCGCACCCTCGTCGCGCTCGGCGGCCCCGCCGCCCTGCCCACCCTGGCCTGCGGCCTCGCCGCGGCCGCCCTCCTCGTCCACGCCACCGAGGCCCTGTCCCGGGCCTCGGCCCACGTCTGACCCCTGCCCCGTCCCTGCCCCACCCCACCCCTGCCCGACCCGCGCGCACCCGCGGAGCCGACGCCGCGGGCGCGCCCCCTACCCGAACCCTCCCAAGGAGACGAACGAAACATGACGCCCCACCTCCCCACCACGGCCGGTCGGCACGAAGGGGCCGCACGATGAGGGTGCTGCTGCTCGGAGCCAACGGATTCATCGGCCGGTTCGTCGCCGACCGGCTGCTCGCCGACCCGGCGGTGCACCTCACCGCCCTCGGCCGCGGCGACGACGCCGACGTACGGTTCGACCTCGCCAGCGGCAGCCCCGGCGCGCTGACCCGGTTCCTCGACGCCGTCCACCCAGGGGTCGTCGTCAACTGCGCCGGAGCCACCCGCGGCGGCGCCCGCGAACTCACCCGGCACAACACCGTCGCCGTCGCCACCGTCTGCGAGGCGCTGCGCCGCAGCGGCTGCGGCGCCCGGCTCGTCCAGGTCGGCTGCGCCTCCGAGTACGGGCCCAGCCAGCCCGGCTCGTCCACCGCCGAGGACGCGGTGCCCCGGCCGGGCGGCCCGTACGGCGTGTCCAAGCTCGCCGCCACCGAACTCGTCCTCGGCTCCGGCCTCGACGCGGTGGTGCTCCGGGTGTTCTCGCCGGTCGGCCCCGGCACCCCGGCGGGCTCCCCGCTCGGCCGGCTCGCCGAGGCCATGCGCCGCGCCATGCAGGCGGGCGACGCCGAACTCAAGCTCAGCGGCCTCGGCGTGCAGCGCGACTTCGTCGACGTACGGGACGTGGCCAGGGCCGTGCACGCGGCCTCGCTCTCGGCCGCCCAGGGCGTGGTCAACATCGGCACCGGCCGGGCCGTGAAGCTGCGCGACGCCGCCGCCGTGCTCGCCAGGGTCGCCGGGTTCGCCGGCCAGCTGCACGAGCTCGACGGCCCGCCGCCGCACCGGGCGGTGATCGGCCAGCCGCGCGGCGAGGCGACCATCGCCGAGCAGCTGGCCGCCGCCCCCTACCCGTACCCGGACGGCTGCGGACCCTGGCAGCAGGCCGATGTGCGCACCGCCCGCGACCGGCTCGGCTGGCGGCCCCGGATCAACCTGGAGGAGTCGCTCGCCGACATCTGGATGGAGGCGGCATGCCGCATCTGACCGCCACCGAGGCCGGGACCGTCCTCGGCACCGGTCTCGGCGTCCCCGGCTACGCGCATCCGCTGCTCGCCCCGGTCGAATGGGCCGAGCTGACCCGGCCCGGCACCCCGCTGCACTGGGCGGTGCTCAACGTCGCCGACGGGCCCGGCGCCCGGCCCGACCCGCACTGCCTGGAGGCGGCGGGCAAGCTGCGCAACGCGGGCGTCCGGGTGCTCGGGCACCTGGACCTCGGGCACGGCTCGCGCCCGTTCGGCGAACTGGTCACGGACGCCCAGCGCTTCCTCGACTGGTACAAGGCCGACGGCTTCTATCTGGACCGGGCGCCGTCGGACCGGGCCGACCTGCCCGGCGTACGGCGCGTCGCGGCGACCCTGGAGGCGCTGCGGGAGGACACCGTCCACCTGGTCCTCGGGCACGGCACCCATCCGTACCCCGGCTACGCGGAGACCGCCGACCAGCTGGTCACCTTCTCCGGCGGATGGGCCGACTACCGCTGGTCGCAGGTGGCCGAGTGGACCGCGGACTACCCGCCGGGGAAGTTCGTCCACCTGGTGCACGGGGTGCCCAGGACACACCTGGACGAAGCGTTGCGGATCGCCCGCTGGCAGGGGGCCGGAACCGTGTTCATGACGGACAGAAGGGGGCAGCCAGGACAAACGGACCACTTCCAGGCGCTGCCCGGCTACTGGGACGAAATCGTCTCGCGGATCGGACGGGGTGTCTCGGAATGAGAAGGGCCATGGCAGTGTTGTGCGGAGAACAACCGTAGTGAACTACCGACCAACGGAGTCCCCGTGTCGCTGCCACCCCTGGTCGAGCCGGCTGCCGAGCTCACCGTAGACGAGGTCCGCAGGTACTCCCGTCACCTCATCATCCCGGACGTCGGGATGGACGGACAGAAGCGGCTGAAGAACGCCAAGGTGCTCTGTGTGGGCGCCGGCGGGCTCGGCTCCCCGGCCCTGATGTACCTGGCCGCGGCCGGTGTCGGCACGCTCGGCATCGTGGAGTTCGACGAGGTCGACGAGTCGAACCTGCAGCGCCAGATCATCCACAGCCAGGCCGACATCGGCCGCTCGAAGGCCGCGTCGGCGCGTGACAGCGTCCTCGGCATCAACCCGTACGTGAACGTGATCCTCCACGAAGAGCGGCTCGAGGCCGAGAACGTGATGGACATCTTCAGCCAGTACGACCTGATCGTCGACGGCACGGACAACTTCGCGACCCGCTACCTGGTCAACGACGCGTGCGTGCTGCTGAACAAGCCGTACGTGTGGGGCTCGATCTACCGCTTCGACGGCCAGGCGTCGGTCTTCTGGTCCGAGCACGGCCCCTGCTACCGCTGCCTCTACCCGGAGCCCCCGCCGCCGGGCATGGTCCCGTCCTGCGCCGAGGGCGGCGTCCTGGGCGTGCTGTGCGCGTCGATCGGCTCCATCCAGGTCACCGAGGCGATCAAGGTCCTGGCCGGCGTGGGCGACCCGCTGGTCGGCCGTCTGATGATCTACGACGCCCTGGAGATGCAGTACCGCCAGGTCAAGGTCCGCAAGGACCCCGACTGCGCGGTCTGCGGCGAGAACCCGACGGTCACCGAGCTCATCGACTACGAGGCGTTCTGCGGCGTCGTGTCGGAGGAGGCCCAGGAGGCCGCGCTCGGCTCGACGATCACTCCGAAGCAGCTCAAGGAGTGGATCGACGACGGCGAGAACATCGACATCATCGACGTCCGCGAGCCGAACGAGTACGAGATCGTCTCGATCCCGGGCGCCCGCCTGATCCCGAAGAACGAGTTCCTGATGGGCACCGCCCTCCAGGACCTCCCGCAGGACAAGCGCATCGTCCTGCATTGCAAGACGGGTGTCCGCAGTGCGGAAGTCCTCGCGGTCCTGAAGTCCGCGGGCTTCGCGGACGCGGTGCACGTGGGCGGCGGCGTCATCGGCTGGGTCCACCAGATCGAGCCGGAGAAGCCGGTCTACTAGGCCGAGCGCTGCTCCGTGGCAGTGAGGGGCCCGGATCCGTCGGGGACGACGGGGCCGGGCCTCTTCGTGTGCGCGGTCCCGCGCCGTCGGCGCCGCCGGTCAGGGGGAGCGGGGCACGCGTGACGTGCTGATCACCCGGACGGCGCCCCGGGGCGTCATCGCCCGCCGCTCCTCCGGACTCGCTGTCCAGCAGTCGCCCGGCGCGGCCTCCCAGACGAATCCGCCGGGGCGGCCGAGTACGAGGACCCCTCCGCGCACCTCCTGGACCTGGCCGGTCAGGGCCCGCTGCCCGTCGGTCACGATGTCGCCGATTCGGTACCTCATCGTTGTTCTCTTCCTTCGCGAATCCGTCGTGGACGGGTTCACCATGGCAGCCCGCATCGGACGTATCTGCCCGTATATCAGGGACAGTTGGGCCTTTGGCCGGTACGGTCGAAGAGGGCCGAGAAGTCCGAGCCGAAGGGGTTGACGTGAACGCCGCTCTGCGCTCCGCCATGCGGGACGCCGGGGTGTCCCCTCGTGAACTCGCTTACCGGGTGGGGGTATCCGCCAAGCAGGTCGAGCGTTGGCTGTCTAATGGGGAACTGACACCTCATGCGAGGAACCGTGAGGATGCCGCCCGCGCACTGGGAGTGAACGAAGAGATGCTTTGGCCGCAGACAGTGAAGCAGCGCATCAAGACCGGCGCCGATCGCGAGATCATCCACAGCTATCCCTACCGCTCGGCGTGCCCGTCCACCGTCTGGGCGGAGCTCGTCGCCGGGGCCCGGGCCGAGCTGTTCCTCGCGGGCTACACCAACTACTTCTTCTGGACCCAGGTGCCCGCGTTCGCCGAGACCCTTCGCCGCAAGGCGGAGTCCGGGTGCCGGGTGCGGTTCCTGCTGGGGGATCCGGTGGGGGAGGTGACCCGGCAGCGTGAGGTGGTCGAGGATGTGGCGCTGTCCGTGTCGACGCGGATCCGTATGACGCTGGGGGAGCTGGCGCGGCTCGGGGCGGTGGACGGGGTGGAGGCGCGGTTCAGTGCCGCCGAGGACGCCGTGAACCACGTCAGCCTGTCGGTGTTCCGGTTCGACGACGACGTCCTGGTCACCCCGCACCTCGCGCGCCTGGTCGGTCACGACTCGCCGCTGCTGCATCTGCGGCGGCACGGCGACGGCGGCATGTGGTCGCGGTTCACCGAGCACGCCGAGGAGCTGTGGGGGCGCGCGGTGCCCGTGTAGGGGCGAGGGGCGGCCGGCCCGGCGTACGGGCGGTTCAGCCCGCCGGGCCTGACCCGCCCTAGCGGGCCGCCGGGACCTCAGCCGCAGGTCGTGCCGTACGCCGGGACCTTCGCGCTCAGGAGATACGCGTCGATCGTCTTCGTCGCGCAGCTCGACGAGCCGTACGCGCCGTGCCCCTCGCCCTTGTTGGTGACCAGCACGCCGACGCCCGCCCCCAGCGCCTTCGCCATCCGCTCCGCGCCCTCGTACGGGGTCGCCGGGTCGCCCGTGGTGCCGACCACCAGGATCGCGGCGGCGCCCGGGGCGCTCGCGTCCATGGTCGTGGTGGCGCCCTTGACCGGCCAGTCGGCGCACCAGCCCGCCGTGTCCCAGGCGAGGAACGCGCCGAACACCGGGGACAGGCCCCGGAATTCGGGCAGCAGCGCGCGGGCCTGGGCCAGGGTGGGGCGTTCGGCGGAGTCGGCGCAGGAGATCGCGCGCTGGGCGTGGGACTGGGTGGAGTAGTGGCCGCGGGCGTCGCGGTCGTTGTACCAGTCGGCGAGCGCCAGGAGTTCGGCGCCCGAACCGCCCTCCGCCTTCGTCAGCGCCGACGTGAGCAGCGGCCAGCTCTGCTCCGAGTACAGCGGCATCACCACACCGGTCAGCGCGAGCGAGTCGTTCAGCCGGCGGTCGCCGACCGCCAGCGGACGGCGGTCGAGCCGCTCCAGGAGCCGGGCGATCCGGCGGGTGCCGTCCTTCGGGTCCTGCCCGGTGGACTTCAGATAGTTGTCCAGGGCCCGCTGGAACCCGATCGTCTGGTTGCGCGCGTGCCCCACCGAGTCGGCGGTCGGGTCGACGACCGCGTCGAGCACCATCCGGCCCACGTTGCCCGGGAACAGGTGCGCGTAGGCCGCGCCCAGCTGCGTGCCGTACGAGATGCCGAAATAGTTCAGCTTGTCGTCGCCGAGGACCTGCCGGATCAGGTCCATGTCGCGGGCCGTGTTGTCGGTCGTGGTGTACGGCAGGACCGTGCCGGAGCGGCGGGCGCAGCCCCGCGCGAAGTCGGTGGCGTCGGCCCGGAACGCCCGCTCCTCCGCCGCCGTCTCGGGCGTGGAGTCGACCGTACGCTCCGCCCGCTCCTGCTCCTTGTCGTCCCGGCACACCACGCCCGCGCTGCGCTGCACCCCGCGCGGGTCGAACGACACCAGGTCGTAACGGGTGTTCAGGGCCGTGTACTCGGCGGCGCCGCGCGGCAGGATGTCGACGCCGGAACCGCCGGGCCCGCCGAAGTTGAAGAGCAGCGAGCCGATCCGGGCGTCCGGCGACCCGGCCTCCTTGCGGATCAGCGCGACCGGGATGGTGCGCCCGGCGGGCTCGGCGTAGTCGAGCGGCACCCGCACGTCCGCGCAGCGCCACGACGAGCCGGGGGCCTCCCCGCCCTCGGGCGCGGCGCAGCGCTTCCAGGCCGGGCGCTGCCCGGTGAGCGCGGCGGGCAGGCCGGGGCTGCCGCCGGGGGCGGCGGACGCCTTCCCGTCGCTCTTCGCGGAAGCGGTCGGCGCGGCGGAGCCGGAGGCTCCGGCGGACCCGGTGCCGAGGGGGTCGGCCGAGACCGTGCAGCCCGTGACGCCCGTCGCGAGCAGTCCCGCGAGCGCGACGGCCGCCCCTGTCCTGATGAACGAGCGCCCCATGCGCCACCCCCTGGTCCGAGCCGGCCGATCCGGGCCGGACGGCCATCGTAATCAGCCGCAGGTGGTCCCCGACGCGGGCACCTTGCCCTCCAGGAGGTAGCCGTCGGTCGCCCGCTTCACGCACTTGTCGCCGCTGCTGTACGCCCCGTGTCCCTGGCCCTTGTAGGTGAGTTCGACGCCGACGCCCTTGCCGAGCGCGTCCACCATCGACTTCGCCCCCTCGTACGGGGTGGCAGGGTCGCCGGTGTTGCCGATGACCAGGATCGGCGCCGAGCCCGCCGCCGACACGTCCGGGTGGTCCCAGGTGCCGGGCACCGGCCACTGCGAGCAACTGGCCAGCCCCCAGCCCATGAAGTCGCCGAACACCGCCGACGCCTTGCGGAACTCGGGCAGCCGCTCCTTGGCCTGGCCGAGGGTGTAGCGCTCCTTGAAGTCCACGCAGTTGATGGCGGCGTTGGCGGCCTGGATGTTGCTGTAACTCCCGGTCTGCGTGCGCCCGTTCATCGAGTCCGACAGGGCGAGCAGCAGTGCCCCGTTGCCGCCGTCGGCCTCGTCGAGGCCCTGCTCCAGATAGGGCCAGAACTCCTTGGAGTACAGGGCCTGCGCGATGCCGTTCGTCGCCTGCGTCTGGGTCAGCTTGCGGTCGCCGATACCGGAGATCGGCCGCTTGTCGAGCTCGGCGAGCAGCCCGGTGATGAACTCCTCGATCTCGGCGACCGAGGAGCCGGGAAGGACGCACTCCTCGCCCCGGCCGACACAGTTCTTCGCGAAGTTGTCCAGCGCCAACTGGAAGCCCTTCGCCTGCCCGAGCGCGCCCTCCTGCACGCCCGCCGCCGGGTCGACGACCGCGTCGAACACCGCGTGGCCGACCTTGTCGGGGAACAAGTGGGCGTACACACCGCCGAGTTCGGTGCCGTACGAGATGCCGAAGTAGTGCAGCTTGTCGTCGCCGAGGACCCGCCGCATCAGGTCCATGTCGCGGGCCGCGTTCTCGGTGCCGACCTGGGGGAGCTGGGTGCCGGAGTTCTTGGCGCAGCCGTCCGCGTACGTCTTCTGCGCGTCGGACAGCGTCTTCTCCTCGGCGGCGTCGTCCGGCGTGAAGTCGAGCGCGTAGTAGGCGTCGAGCTCCTTGTCGGTGGCGCACTCGACGGGCACGCTGCGGCCGACCCCGCGCGGGTCGAAGGAGACCAGGTCGTAGCGGGACCGCAAGGTCTCGAAGTCGGCGGCGAAGCCGGGCAGTCCGGTGACGCCGGAGCCGCCGGGGCCGCCGAAGTTGAAGAGCAGCGAGCCGATCCGGCGGTTCTGGTCGGCGGCCTTGGCCCGGATCAGGGCCAGGTCGACGGTCTTGCCGGTGGGCTTCGCGTAGTCGAGCGGCGCCGTCATGAAGGCGCACTCCCAGGCCGTGCCGCCGGGCAGCGGGGAGGGGGCGGGCCCGCCGCCCTCGGCCGGGGACGGCGGCAGGCAGGCCGCCCAGTCCAGCTTCTGGGCCGCGAGCCCGTCGAGCCCCCCGCCGCTGCCGGGCCCGCTGGACTCGGGGGCGGTCGCCGACGCCGAGCCTGAGTCGTCGGAGCAGCCCGCCGTGGCGGTGAGCAGGGCGGTCGCGGTCAGCAGAGCGGCGCTACGGGCGGCGCGCCGGGCGGCGAGGATCGGCATGGACCCATCGTGTGCCGCCCGGCGGGCACCCGCGCGGGCGGAGGGCCATGCGGGTGGCCGAGGCCCGGGGCAGCGGGGCGAGGGCCGTCAGGCCCGTACCGCCGCCGTCAGGCCCGTACCCCTCGCTCGTACGCCCGCCCCTCCGGTCAGGACACCGGCCCCTCCGGTCAGGACACCCGCTCCCAGCCCCGCTTCGGGTCGCGGGTGGCGAGCTTGCCGGGGGTGCGGCGGCGGTAGACCACGAACGGCCGGAAGAGGTACTTCACCGGCGCGGCGAACATGTGTACGAGCCGGGAGAAGGGGATCAGGGCGAACAGTGCGAAGCCGAACAGCACGTGCAGCTTGAACACCAGCGGCGCGCCCGCCATCAGCGACCAGTCCGGCTGGAGCGTGAACAGCGAACGGAACCAGACCGCGATGCCCTCGCGGTAGTTGTAGCCGTCGGTCGCGCCGGTCGAGTTCAGGACCGTCGCGAGCAGGCCGAGCGCCATCGCGCCGAGCAGCACCGTGTACATCAGGTGGTCGCTCTTCAGCGTCGCCTTCCGCACGGCCGGCACCCGCATCCTGCGGTACACCAGGATCCCGATGCCGACGGCGGCGGCGATCCCGGCGACGGCGCCCGTGGACACCGCGAGCAGGTGGTAGGCGTGGTCGCTCAGGCCGATCGCGTCCGTCCACGACATCGGGATCAGCAGCCCGACCACGTGCCCGAGCACCACGAACGCCATCCCGAAGTGGAACAGCGGCGAACCGATCCGCAGCAGCCGCGACTCGTGCAGCTGCGAGGAGTGGGTGGTGATGCCGAAGCGGTCGTGGCGGCCGCGCCAGATCGTGCCCGCCACGAGCAGCACGACCGCGAGATAGGGCGCGATGCCCCAGAGCAGCAGGTCCATCAGCGCGAGATCCCTTCGGCGGGCCCGTCGGCGGCGCGCCGGGCGGTACGAGTCGTCGGCCAGGGCAGCTCCACGCCCGGCCCCAGCGGTTCCAGCGCGCCCAGCGGGTCGACGCCGACCAGCTCGCGCGGCGGCCCCGACCTGGCCAGCGCCTTCGCCTCCTCCTTGGTCCGGGGCGAGGGGCCGGGCAGCGTCGCGCAGACCGCCTCGACGACCCGCGTGTACGGTGTGTCCGCGGCCGTCAGGGCGAGCCGCAGCAGCTCGATCCCGGCCCGGTGCTCCTGGAGGAGTTCGGTCCCGGCTCCGGTGTGCCGCCCGGCGAACTCCAGGGCCGCGGGCAGGAAGTCCGGCAGCTCGCCGCCGGTGTCGGTGTCCGCGCCGCCGAACTCCAGGCCGTGCGCCCGGTACAGCTCCTTCATCCGCACCAGCGAAAGGCCGCGCCGCCGGGTGTCGCCGTCCGTCCACCAGGTCAGGTACAGACAGCGGCGGTTGCGGGTGTCGAAGGTGTCGGAGTAGTGCGCGGCGAGCGCGACCGGGTCGGTGCACTCGACGTGGTCGAGGAACACCGCCAGCGGATGCTCGGCGGACGTCTCCGGCAGCTCGTCCAACGCGGCCCGCAGCAACGGGAGTTCCGCGTACAGGAGCTGGTCGGGGTACTGCAGGCAGCGGGCCGCGACGAGCCGCGTGATGGCGTCCGGGTCGACCCGGTGGGGCACCACGGGGGCCGTCCGCGGGTGGCGGTGGCTCATGACGCGCTCCTCGTCGGTCCGAGGTTCAACATGACCCGGGCGGCGGCCGGTTCCGCCGGTGCCGCCGGTCCGCCCGGCTCGGCCCCGGCCACCGGGCACCCCTCGTCCAGCGGATGCGCGTCCGCCAGCGCGTCGGCATCCGCCCGGGCCGCCGTCGGGATCACGTACCGGTCCTCGTACTTGGCGATCGCGAGCAGCCGGAACATGTCCTCCAGCTCCTGCCCGGTCAGCCCGACCGCCCGCGCCACGCTCTCGTCGCGGCCCTCGCCCAGGTTCACCGACCGCATGTACGAGCGCATCGCCGCCATCCGGCGCAGCACCGCCTCCACCGGGTAGGGGTCCCCGGCCGTCAGCAGCTCCGCCAGGTACGACACCGGGATCCGCAGCGCGTCGATCGCCCCGAACAGGTTCCCCACGTCCTCGCCGTCCCGGCCGGTCGCCGCCACCGCGTCGACCACCGGCGACAGCGGCGGCACGTACCAGACCATCGGCATCGTCCGGTACTCCGGATGCAGCGGCAGCGCCACCTGGTAGGTCGCGATCAGGTCGTACACGGGGGAGCGGCGGGCCGCCGCCAGCCACTCCTCGCTGATCCCCGACGCCCGCGCCGCCGCGACCACCGCCGGATCGGCAGGATCGAGGAAGCACTCCAACTGCGCCGGATACAGGTCGTGTTCGTCCTCCACGGCCGCCGCTTCGGCGACCTTGTCGGCGTCGTACAGCATCACCCCGAGGTAGCGCATCCGGCCCACACAGGTCTCCGAGCACACCGTCGGCATCCCGACCTCGACCCGCGGGAAGCAGAACGTGCACTTCTCCGCCTTGCCGGTGGCGTGGTTGAAGTACACCTTCTTGTACGGGCAGCCCGACACGCACATCCGCCAGCCCCGGCAGGCGTCCTGGTCGACCAGGACGATGCCGTCCTCCTCGCGCTTGTACATCGCGCCCGAAGGGCACGACGACACGCACGCCGGGTTCAGGCAGTGCTCGCACAGCCGGGGCAGATAGAACATGAAGCTCTGCTCGAACTCGAACCGGATCTGCTCACCGACCCGCTCGCGCACCTTCTCCACCAGCGGGTCCTTCGGCCCGTGCTCGGGCGCGCCGCCCAGGTTGTCGTCCCAGTTCGGCCCCCACTCGACCTTGTCGAGCGGCTCCCCGGTCAGCTCCGACACCGGCCGCGCCACCGGCAGGTCGTCGCCCGCCGGGGCCTCGGTGAGATTGCGGTACTCGTACGTCCACGGCTGGTAGTAGTCGTCGAGCTCCGGCAGCTCCGGGTTCGCGAACAGCTGCCCGAGCCGCTTCAGCCGGCCGCCCGCCCGCAGCCGCAGCCGCCCCGAACGGGTCCGCTCCCAGCCGCCCTTCCACCGCTCCTGGTCCTCCCAGCGGCGCGGATAGCCCTGCCCCGGCAGCGTCTCCACATTGTTGAACCACACGTACTCGGTGCCCCGCCGGTTCGTCCACGCCTGCTTGCAGGTGACCGAACAGGTGTGGCAGCCGATGCACTTGTCGAGGTTCATGACCATCGCGATCTGTGCCATCACGCGCATGGATCAGTACTCCACCTTCTGGTCGCGGCGGCGGATCACCGTCACCTCGTCGCGCTGGTTGCCGGTCGGGCCCAGATAGTTGAAGGCCCACGTCAACTGGGCGTAGCCGCCGACCAGATGGGTCGGCTTGAGCATCACCCGGGTCAGCGAGTTGTGGATGCCGCCGCGCCGCCCGGTCTTCTCCGTCTTCGGCACGCCGACCGTGCGCTCCTGCGCGTGGTTCATGTAGACCGTGCCCGGCGGCATCTTGTGCGACACGATCGCCCGGGCGGTGACCACACCGTTGCGGTTGACCGCCTCGATCCAGTCGTTGTCCGCGACCCCGATCGCCGCCGCGTCCTGCGGCGACATCCACACCGTCTGCCCGCCGCGGCCCAGCGTCATCATGTACAGGTTGTCCTGGTACTGCGAGTGGATCGCCCACTTGTTGTGCGGGGTCAGATAGCGCACCGCCACCTCACGGCCCTCGGACCCGTCCCGTGCCGTGCCCAACTCCGGTTCCCCGTACAGCCGGTGCATGTCCAGCGGCGGCTTGAACACCGGCAGCGACTCGCCCACCTCGTGGATCCAGTCGTGGTCCAGGAAGAAGTGCTGGCGCCCGGTGAGCGTGTGCCACGGCTTCAACTGCTCGGTGTTCACGGTGAACGCGCTGTAGCGCCGCCCGCCCGACTCGCTGCCCGACCACTCCGGCGAGGTGATCACCGGCACCGGCCGCGCCTGGGTGTCCGCGAACGTGATCCGCTTGCCCTCGGCCTCCGCCGCCAGATGCGCCATCGGCTGCCCGGTCCGCGCCTGAAGCTTCTCGAACCCCTGCGTCGCCAGGCGCCCGTTGGACGTGCCCGACAGTGACAGGATCGCCTCGCAGGCCCGCTGCGCCGTGTCCAGGCGCGGCCGGCCGTCGGCGACCCCGCCCCGTACCAGACCGTTCTTCGCGCCCAGGTACGCGACCTCCTCGCCGACGTCGAAGGTGATCGCCTTCGTCGTCACCCCGAGCTTGTCGACCAGCGGCCCCAGCGCGGCGAACTTCTCGCCCACCGCCCCGTAGTCCCGCTCCACCACCGCCAGGTTGTACATGGTCCGCCCCGGCACGGGCGCGCACTCGCCCTTCGACCAGTCCAGCGCCACCCCGCCCGGCTGCGCCATCTCGCCGCCGGGCGTGTCGTGCTGCAGCGCCGTCGCCACCAGGTCCTTGCGCACCCCCAGGTGCTCCTTCGCCAGCTCGCCGAAGCGGACCGCGAGGGCCTGGAAGGCGTCGAAGTCGGACCGCGCCTGCCACGGCGGGTCGACCGCCGGGGTGAACGCGTGCAGGAACGGGTGCATGTCCGTCGACGACAGGTCGTGCTTCTCGTACCAGGTCGCCGCGGGCAGCACCACGTCCGACAGGAGCGTCGTCGACGTCATCCGGAAGTCGATCGCGAGCAGCAGATCGAGCTTGCCCTCGACGTCCTCCTCCCGCCACGTCACCTCCTTCGGCGTGCAACGCGGCCCGTCCGACGGCAGGTTGGAATGGGTGCCGAGCAGATGCTTCAGGAAGTACTCGTTGCCCTTCGACGACGAACCGAGCAGGTTCGCCCGCCATACGTTCAGCACCCGAGGCCAGTTCTCCGGCGCGTCCGGGTCCTCGCCCGCGAAGCCCAGCGAGCCGTCCTGGAGCGCCCGCACCGTGTCGCCGACCGGATCGTCCTGCGCGCCGAGCTCCAGCGGATTGCGGTCGAACGTCGGGTACGACGGCATCCAGCCCATCCGGGCCGCCGCCGCCAGACAGTCCGCGCCCGTCATCCCGTCGAACCGGCCCTCGGCCAGCGGCGACGCCAGCGACTCGGCCGGCAGCGTGTCGTACCGCCACTGGTCGGTGTGCAGATAGAACCAGCCCGCGCCGATCATGTGCCGGGGCGGCCTGCCCCAGTCCGACGCGCTCGCCAGCGTCGCCCAGCCGGTCACCGGACGGCACTTCTCCTGGCCCACGTAGTGGCCCCAGCCGCCGCCGTTGCGGCCCTGGCAGCCGGTCAGCGTCAACAGCGCGAGGAACGCCCGGTAGATGGTCTCCGAATGGAACCAGTGGTTGGTGCCCGCGCCCATCAGGATCATGCAGCGGCCCTCGGACCGCTCCGCCGTGTCGGCGAACTCCCGTGCCACCCGCGCCGCCTGGGCCGCGGGCACCGACGTCAGCGTCTCCTGCCAGGCCGGGGTGCCGGGCGCGGCCGCGTCCTCGTACGAGGACGGCCACTCACCCGGCAGTCCGGGCCGCGCCACCCCGTACTGCGCCAGCAGCAGGTCGAACACGGTGGTGACGAGCGGCCCGCCGTCGGTCAGCCGGCGCACCGGCACCCCGCGCCGCAGCACCTCGCCCTCCTCGTCGAAGCGCGGCAGCACCACCTCCGCGGACCCGCCCCCGGCCGACGCGCCCTCCGCCGACCCGCCCTCCTCGTGGAGGGTCAGCCGCGGCCGTACGTCCCCGAGGTCCAGGTTCCAGTCCGGCTCACCGCGCTCCCCGCCGGTGCCCCAGCGGTGCCCCAGCGTGCCGTTCGGCACCACGGGCTCCCCGGTCACGTCGTCGACGAGCACCGTCTTCCACTCGGCGTGCTCCGCCTCCGCCGCCTCGCCGCCGAGGTCCCGCGCCGTCACGAACTTCCCCGGCACCAGGCCCTGTTCGGTCTCCCGCAGCGACACCAGGAACGGCAGATCCGTGTAGCGGCGCGCATAGTCCGCGAAGAACGGCGTCTCCCGGTCGACGAAGAACTCCTTGAGGACGACGTGCCCCATGGCGAGCGCCAGCGCCCCGTCGGTGCCCGGATGCGGATGCATCCACTCGTCGGCGAACTTCGTGTTGTCGGCGAAGTCCGGCGACACCGTCACGACCTTCTGGCCCCGGTAGCGCGCCTCCGTCATCCAGTGCGCGTCCGGCGTCCGGGTCACCGGCACATTGGAGCCCCACATCAGCAGATAGGCCGCGTCCCACCAGTCGCCCGACTCCGGCACGTCCGTCTGGTCGCCGAACACCTGCGGCGACGCCACCGGAAGGTCCGCGTACCAGTCGTAGAACGACAGCATCGGCGCGCCGATCAGCGAGTGGAAGCGGGCGCCCGCCGCGTGCGACGCCATCGACATCGCCGGGATCGGCGAGAACCCCGCCACCCGGTCAGGGCCGTGCTCGCGGATCGTGTGCACATGCGCGGCGGCGGCGATCTCGATCGCCTCGTCCCAACTCGCCCGCACCAGACCGCCCTTGCCCCGGGCCTGCTGGTAGGTGCGGCGGCGCACCGGATCGCGCTGGATGTCCGCCCAGGCCAGCACCGGGTCCTTCAGGCGCTGCTTCGCCTCCCGGTACATCGACAGCAGCGTGCCCCGCACATACGGGTAGCGCACCCGGGTGGGGGAGTAGCTGTACCAGGAGAACGAGGCGCCGCGCGGACAGCCACGCGGCTCGTACTCGGGACGGTCGGGACCGACCGAGGGATAGTCGGTGGCCTGCGTCTCCCAGGTGATGATGCCGTCCTTGACGTACACCTTCCACCGGCACGAACCCGTGCAGTTGACGCCGTGCGTCGAGTACACGACCTTGTCGTGGCTCCAGCGGTCCCGGTAGAACGCCTCGCCCTCCCGGCCCCCGGTGCGGTGCACCTCCCGCAGGTCCTCGGAGACCTCGTCCCCCGCGGCACGGGAGAAGAACCGCCCCGCGCGCAGCAGGGTCTCGGCGGCGTTGGGCTCGGGCACGTCCGGCTCCTTCGGTACGACACGGGTGCGGCGAGTGCGGTCGCCGCCGGTTCGACCATAGATCCGACGAATCGGGCACAACGGGGGTCATTGGTCCCGACCGGCGGTGACCAAATCCCGCATTTCTCCCACCGGATGGTGTGTCAGGGTGGCCGGGTGAGCGCCGCAGGCCGATGGATCCCGAATCAGCACGGCGCCTGGGCCATGCTCGTCGTCCCGTTCGCGGCCGGCGTGCTCATCGGCGATCCCGTATGGGCCCAACTGCCGCTGTTCGTCGCCTGGTTGCTGGCGTACGTGGTCACCTTCCACGCCCAGCAATGGCTACGGCTGCGCCGCCTCGCCCACCGGGCCTGCCGTACCCCGCGCCCCGCGACCCGGGCCGCCGGACCCGGCAGGCCCGTCGGGCCGTCCGCACCCGCCGGGGCATCCCGCCGAGGCGCGTCCGCCCGGCCCGCCCGCCATCTGCGCCACGTCCGGCCCGTACTCGTCCTCGGCACCGCCCTCGCCGCCCTCGGGGTGCCGCTCGCCGTCCTGCACCCCTGGCTGCTGCTCGCCGCCGCCGCGGCGACCCCGTTCCTCGCCGTCAACCTCCGGTACGCCGCCCACAACCGCGAACGCGCCCTGCTCAACGGCCTCGCCGCCGTCGTCCCCGCCTGCGGGATGCTGCTCGTCACGCTGCGCCTCGGCGGCGGCACCCTCACCGCGGGCCTCGCCCCGGCCGCCGCCTGCCTGCTCTACTTCGCCGGCACCGTCCCGTACGTGAAGACCATGATCCGCGAACGGAACTCGGCCGCCTACCGGCGCGGCTCGATCGCCTACCACGCCCTCGCCCTGCCGGCCGCGACCCTCCTGAACCCCTGGCTCGCGCTGCCCTTCACCCTCTACCTGGCCCGCGCCGCCGTCCTGCCGGGGCGCGGCCTGAAAGTCCCGGTGGTCGGCGCCGTCGAGGTCGGCTGCTCGCTGCTGCTCCTCGGCTTCCTGACCGCCGGGTACGGGTGAGGGGTCCGGCCCTACAGCGCCTCGCGCCGCGTCAGCCAGTTGAAGCAGATCCAGCCCGGAAGGACCGGCAGCCACAGTGTCAGGAGACGGAACAGCAGCACCGCCGGGGTCGCCACCTCGATCGGCAGCCCCACCGCCACCAGACCCAGCGTCAGCGCACCCTCGACCGCGCCCACACCGCCCGGCGTCGGCGCCGCCGAACCGAGCGCGTTGCCCGCCAGGAACACCACGGCCACGCTCGCGTAGCTGATCGTCACGTCACCGTGGCCGAAGGCCCGTACCGACGCGTCCAGACAGAACACGAACGCGCCGGTCAGCAGCAGCATCCCGCCGATGCCGGTGAGCAGCTTCATCGGCCGCTGGAGCACGTCCAGCATGCGCGGCACCACACCCGCGAACAGCGACCGCAGCCGCGTCGACACGAACCGGCGCATGAACGGGATCGCCGTCACCACCAGGACCAGCACCGCGACCGTCAGCAGACCCGCGATCACCGTCCTCGACGGCGAGAACGACTGCGACTTCTCCGTCCCCGTCAGATAGCCGAACGACAGCAGCAGCAGGATGTGCGCCCCGAGCCCGAACAGCTGCGACGCGCCCACGCTCGCCACCGCGAGCCCCGGCCGCACCCCCGCACGCTGCAGGAACCGGGTGTTCAGGGCCACTCCGCCGACCGCCGCGGGCGCCACGATCTTCACGAACGACCCGGCGACCTGCGCCACCACCGTCCGCCAGAACCCGACCCGCTCCGGCACGAAGCCGAGCAGGCTCATCGCCGCCGCCACATAGCTCAGCGCCGAGAACAGCACCGCCGCCGCCACCCAGCGCCAGTCCGCCTGGCTGACCGTCGACAGCGGCGTCCGCGCGATCTGCGACAGCAGGAAGTACGCGGCGACCGCACCCGCGATCAACGACACCAGCGTCCGCGGCTTGATCCGCTCCAGACGCACCGGCTCCACCGGCGCCTGCGGCCTGATCAGCAGCACCTGCTGCCGGATCTGCGCCAGCAGATCCTCCTCGCGGGCCTCGTCGAGCGCGACGTCGAGCGCCTTCTTCTCCGCCTTCTTGTCGGCCTGCTTCTCCGCCCGCTCCGACTTCTTGTCCGGCTCCAGATTGGCCTGCGCCCGCGCCTCCGCCCGGGCCAGCTTCGCCGCCTCCGACGCCGCGAGCACCGCCTCGCGCTCCCGCGCCGACCGCTCCCTGGCCCGCCGCCGCAGCTCCGCGCGCGTCGACCGGCTCAGCGCGATCGGCTGGAGCAGCGGCAGACAGTCCGCGATCGCGTCCGGGCCCAGCACCTCCACGGCCGCCGCCACCGCGCGCTCCGCACCCACCCGAAGGCCGAGCGTCGTCAGGAGCTGCGCGATGTCCATCCGCAGCACCAGATCACCCGCGGCGATCTCACCGCCCCGCAGATCCGTCAGGATCACCTTGCCGGAACGATCCACCACAATCGCGTCACCCGCGAGCCTGCGATGCGCGATCCGACGCGACTGCAACGCCTTCACCTGCCGCCACGCACTGCGCACCAGCTCGTCGGTGATCTCGTCGTCGTCCAGCGAATCCAGCGTCCGCCCGCCCAGGTGCTCGTAGACCAGCATCACGGCGTCCGGACCCAGCTCCGAGGTCGCGATCAGCTTCGGCGCGTTCGCCCCCGCCGCGATCGCCGCGTACGCGAGCAGCGCCTCCTGCTCAAGGGCCTGCCGCAACGACACGATCGACCGCCGGGTGGTGATCGTCCGCAGCGTCAGCCGCCGCCACGCCCGGTAGAAGAAACCGTGCGCCTGCTGCTCCCGGTCCACCACCGTCACATCGAGCGGCGAACCCTCCTCCAGGGTGACGATGTAGCGCCGCCCCCGGTCCCCGGCGTCCGCCGACGCCGCGTCCGGCAGACCCTCGGCGCGCAGCGCCGTCACCGGCCGGAAACCGACCCGCCGCAACCCGGCGAGCAGGGTCTGCCCGGTCGGCCGGACGTTCGGCGAGCCGACCGCGTACAGCGTGCCGTACGCCACCGTCCAGCCGATCAGCACCGTCAGGATGATCGAGAACGCCGTCGTGTACCCGGCGACCAGCATCGTGAACGCGTCGAGCAGCAGCACCACCCACAGCACCACCCGCCAGCGCGGCCTGCGGGCCATGCCGACGGCCGTCATGTACGCGATGACCGGAGCGAGATAGTTGTGCACCGGGTCGGTCAGACCGCCCCCGGACGCGGGCTGCGTCAGCGCGTCCTGGATGGTGCCGGGCGCGGCCTTCGCCACCCACAGATCGGTCGCGAGCGTCACCCCGTGCGCGAGCACCGCGGCGAGCACCCCGTCCGCGATCCGCAGTCCGTCACGTTTCACCAGACGTTCGATCGCGAACGCCACCGGGATCAGCAGCACCGCGATCGACGACACCAGACCGGCGATCTTCACGAACACGTCGGGCGCGCCACCGGCGCCCTTGTTGATGTCCTGCTCAAGACCCGACGTCGTGCCGTGGGCGAAGGCGGCGATGGCGAGCACCAGGGCGATGGCGAGCAGGCCGATCAGCAGCCGCATCAGGTCCGACGGGCGGTGCACCCGGGCGGCGAGCAGCGGCTCGTCGACGGAGACGCGCTCAGGAGCGTGCCCGGAAGCGTGGTCAGGAGCGTCGTGCCCCTGCGCGTGCTCCCGCGCGTGCTCCGGCGGGCTGTCGTGCGCCATCACCATGTCCGTCTCTGCGTGCCGTTCGGTCATGTCCGCGGCGGTCTGAACCGCCGCCCCCTCCGCCGTCACGGCGTCCGTCGCCGCTGTCGTCGTCTGCTGTTCTTGATCTCGTATCACCAGTCACCGCCCGCATGATGGTGGCACGAAGCGGGTCCGTTCGGAGGCATCAGGGGGTTGTCGGTGGGGTGAGGCAGGATGGGCCGAATGGAGATGCAGGAGCTTCCCGAGCTGCCGGACTACGCGGAACGAGTCCTTCAGGTCGCCGAGGAGATCCCGCCCGGCCGGGTGATGACGTACGGGGACGTCGCCGAATGGCTGGGCCAGGGCGGCCCGCGCCAGGTGGGCCGCGTGATGGCGCTGTACGGCGGCTCCGTGCCCTGGTGGCGCGTCGTCCGCGCCGACGGCGCCCTGCTCCCGGGCCACGAACGGCGGGCGCTCGGCCACTACCGGGCGGAGGGGACGCCACTGCGGCAGCAGCGCGACGGCGCGATGCGGCTCGACATGTGCCGGGCGCGCTGGGACGGGGCGGGGGCGGACCAGGCAGGTCCGGGAGCCCCGGCGGGGGAGTGAGCGGGCCGCGGCGCGGCGCACCCCGGCGGACCGGCCGTGGGACGGCTGCCCGGACCTGAGGCCCCCGGACCGTCGTCCGGTCCCGGATCCCCGTACGGCTCCGGACCGTCGTCCGGTCCCGGATCCTCGTACGGCCCGGGATTCTCGTACAGCCCCGGATCCTGGTACGGCCCGGGATCCTCGT
This sequence comes from Streptomyces sp. NPDC090025, assembly GCF_044748125.1. NCBI lineage: Bacteria > Bacillati > Actinomycetota > Actinomycetes > Kitasatosporales > Streptomycetaceae > Streptomyces > Streptomyces sp. NPDC090025. The sequence goes on from NZ_JBIVFL010000001.1 coordinate 1,113,462, forward strand.
ACGGCTCCGGTTCGCGCCGCCCATCGCGTAACGTCGATGGCCGCGCCCCTCACCCGGGCACCCCGCATCCCGACCCACCAGCACCACCAGGACCGGCGACCCACGTGACTTCCACCTCCACCCTTCGGTACACCCGGGGCCCCGGCGCGTACCGGCTGGTGCGGGCGGTCCCGGCACCGGTGCGGCCCCCTGTCCTTGACGCAGGGCAGCGCGCGGTGGTTGAGCACACGGAAGGACCGCTTCTGGTCCTCGCCGGACCCGGCACCGGCAAGACGACGACACTGGTCGAAGCGGTCGCGGCCCGCGTCGAACAGGGCGCCGACCCCGAACGGCTCCTCGTCCTCACCTTCAGCCGCAAGGCCGCCGTGGAACTCCGCGACCGGATGGCGGCCCGCCTCGGCGGCCGCCGCCCCCCGCAGGCCACCACCTTCCACTCGTACTGCTACGCCCTGATCCGCGCCCACCAGGACGCCGACCTGTTCGCCGAACCGCTGCGGCTGCTCTCGGGACCCGAGCAGGACCTCGCGGTACGGGAACTCCTCGCCGGCCAGATCGACCTGGAGCGCCTCGGCCTCGGCCACGTCCGCTGGCCCGACGAACTGCGCGCCTGCCTCACCACCCGGGGCTTCGCCGACGAGGTCCGCGCCGTGATCGCCCGCTCCAGGGAACTGGGCCTCGGCCCCGACGCCCTCGACGCCTTCGCCCGCCGGGTCGGCCGCCCCGACTGGCGGGCCGCGGCCGGGTTCCTCGCCGAGTACCTCGACGCGCTCGACCTCCAGGGCGTCGTCGACTACACCGAACTGGTGCACAGGGCGGTACTGCTCACCGAACGGGCGACGCCCGGCACCCTGCCCCCGTACGACGCCGTGTTCGTCGACGAGTACCAGGACACCGACCCGGCCCAGGTACGGCTCCTCCGCGGCCTGACGGCGGGGTCGGGCGCCCGCGCGCTGATCGCCTTCGGCGACCCCGACCAGTCCATCTACGCCTTCCGCGGCGCCGACGTGAACGGCATCCTCGACTTCCCCGCCACCTTCGGCGGCCCCGTCCACGCCCTCACCACCACCCGCCGCTCCGGCGCCGCCCTGCTCGCCACGAGCCGCCTCCTCACCGCCCGCATGCCGCTGCCCCGGCTCCCCGCCGACCGGGTCCGCGCCCACCGCGACCTGACCCCGGTACGCCCCGGCGGCCGCACCGAGGTCCACACCTACCCGACCCCCTCCACCGAGACCGACAACATCGCCGACCTGCTGCGCCGCGCCCACCTGGAGGACGGCGTCCCCTGGCACGACATGGCCGTCCTCACCCGCTCCGCCACCCCCCTCCCCACCCTCCGCCGCGCCCTGACGACGGCCGGCGTCCCGGTGGAGACCGACGCCGCCGACACCCCGCTCCGCCATGAGCCCGCCGTGGCGCCGCTGCTGCTGGCGCTGCGGGCGGCGGCGGGGGGAGCGGAGGCGGGTGCGGCGGCGCCGGGGGCGGGCGTGGGCGAGGCGGGCCCCGGGGCCGGGGGCCCGGACACCGGTTCTGGCACCGACAGCGGCGACGCGGCCGAAGCCGAAGCGGGCTCCGGGGCCGGGGGCCCCGACACCGGCGCGCCCGGCGACGCCGCCGACCCGGCGGCTCCCGCGCCCGACGACGCGCCCGGCCAGGCCGCAGGCCCGGCCACCCCCGCCGCCCCCGACATCGCGGTGCCCGGCGACACCGCCCCCACCTGGCTCGACACCGACACCGCCGTCACGCTCCTCGCCTCGCCGCTCGGCGGCATGGACCCCGCCGACCTGCGGCGGCTCGGGCGCGCGCTGCGCGACGAGGAGCGGGCCGGGGGCAACGCCGTGCCCCCGCCGTCGGACGTGCTGCTCGCCCGCGCCCTCGCCGAACCCGAGCGGCTCGTCGCCCACGACCAGAGCTACGCCCGCGGCGCCCGCCGCCTCGGCGAACTGCTGCGCGCCGCGCGCGAACGGCTCGCCGCGGGCGGCACCGCCGAAGAGGCCCTGTGGCTGCTCTGGAACGGCACGCCCGAAAACGGCACGCCCTGGCCCGGCCGACTGGAACGCGCCTCGCTGCGCGGCGGCACCGCGGGCCGCAACGCCGACCGCGACCTCGACGCCCTGTGCGCGCTGTTCGAGACCGCCGCCCGCGCCGAGGACCGCGTCGGCGGCCGCGGCGCGCTCAACTTCCTCGAAGAGCTCGACGCCCAGGACATCGCCGCCGACACCCTCACCCGCCGCCACCTCCGCCCCGACGCCGTCCGCCTCATGACCGCCCACCGCGCCAAGGGCCTCGAATGGGGCCTCGTCGTCGTCGCCGGTGTCCAGGAGGGCCTCTGGCCCGACCTGCGCCGCCGCGGCTCCCTCCTCGAAGCCGACCGCATCGGCCGCGACGGCCTCGCCGAACCCCTCACCCCCGGCGCCCTGCTCGCCGAGGAACGCCGCCTCTTCTACGTCGCCGCCACCCGCGCCCGCGACCGCCTCGTCGTCACCGCCGTCAAGGCCCCCGCCGACGACGGCGACCAGCCGTCCCGCTTCCTCACCGAACTCGGCGTCGAACCCAAGGAGATCACCGGCCGCCCCCGCCGCCCCCTCGCCGTCGCCGCGCTCGTCGCCGAACTCCGCGCCACCACCGTCGACCCCGCCGCGTCGCCGGAGCTCCGCGCCGCCGCCGCCGAACGCCTCGCCCGGCTCGCCGCCCTCACCGACGACGACGGCCACCCGCTCGTCCCGGCCGCCCACCCGGACCGCTGGTGGGGCCTCGCCGAACCCACCCGCGCCGCCGCCCCGCTCCGCGACCGCGAGGCGCCCGTCGCGCTGTCGGGCTCCGCGCTCGACCAGCTCGTCAACACCTGCGCCCTCCAGTGGTTCCTGGGCCGCGAGGTCAAGGCCGACGCGCCCGCGACCGCCGCGCAGGGCTTCGGCAACGTCGTCCACGTCCTCGCCGACGAGGTCGCCTCCGGCCGCACCCCCGCCGACCTCGACGTCCTGATGGCCCGGCTCGACTCGGTCTGGGACGCCCTCGCGTTCGACGCGCCCTGGAAGTCCGCCCAGGAGAAGCGGAACGCCCGCGTCGCCCTGGAACGCTTCCTGCACTGGCACGTCCTCGACCGGGCGGGCCGCACCCCCGCCGCCACCGAGCACGCCTTCGACGTGACCCTCGGCGCGGGCGACTACCAGGTCCGCATCCGCGGCTCCATGGACCGGGTCGAGACCGACGAGCAGGGCCGCGCGTACGTCGTCGACTTCAAGACCGGCAAGACCGCGCCCACCAAGGACGAGGTCGCCCACCACCCGCAGCTCGCCGTCTACCAGCTCGCCGTCCGCGAGGGCGCCGTCGACGAGGTCTTCGGCGGCCGCACCCCCGAACCCGGCGGCGCCGAACTCGTCCACCTGCGGCAGGCCGCCGCCAAGAAGGAGGGCGGCGAGGCCCTGCCCAAGGTGCAGGGCCAGAGCCCGCCGGACGCCGAGTGGATCGGCGGCCTCCTCGCCACCGCCGCGGGCCGGGTCCTCGACGAACGCTTCACCCCGACCACCGGCCAGCACTGCACCACGTGCGCGTTCCGCGCCTCGTGCAGCGCGCGCGCCGAGGGCCGCCACGTCGTGGACTGACCGGGAACGAACTGACCGGGAACGAGCGGTACGCGCGCGTGTACGGCGTTCTCCGGCGCCGGTACGACATGGGCACCGGTACGGCACGGGCACCGGCCCCGTACGGCGTGCGGTCGCGGGCCCGCGCGGGGTCCGGCACCCTGGGAGAACGGGCCCAGGGGGGAGCCGTGGGCTCGGGGAGAGTCCGCGAGGAGGCTCGCATGGCGTCCCACACGCCCGGCACCACCCCACAGCGCCCCGCGCCGCCCCGCGGACCCCGGCGGCACGCCCACCGGCGGGCCCTCGGCGCCGCCCTCGCCGTCACCACGGCCCTGCTCCTCGGCGCCGCACCGGCCGCCACAGCAGCCACCGCCGCCACGCCCGCAGTAGAGGTGTCCGCCCCCACCCCCGACCCGTTCCGGAACCTCACCGCCGACCAGATCGCCGACCGCGCCGTCACCGCCACCCAGTCCGCGACCTCGGTCCGGATGGCCGGCCGGGTGGTCTCCGGCGGACAGCCCCTGGACGTCGACTTCTCCGTCGACGACCACAAACAGTGCACCGGCACGATCCGCCTCGAAGGCGGCGCCGCCGAACTCCGGCAGACCGGCGGCGTCACCTACATGAAGGGCGACCAGGCGTTCTGGCGCGCCTCGATGACCTCCCAGGGCCTGCCCGCCCCACAGGTCGAGGCCACCATCGAACTCCTCAAAGGCCGCTGGCTGAAGATCACCCCGGGCCAGGCGGGCAGCAGCGACCTGAGCGACGTCTGCGACCTGAAGGCGCTCCTCGCCGACCTCGGCCGGGACTCCGCCGACCGTACGGGCCTGGTCCGCGGCCCGGACAGCGCCGTGAACGGCACCCCGGTCGCCACCGTGATCAAGCACAAGCCCGGCGGCGAGACGACGACCGTGTCGGTCGCCGAGACCGGCAAGCCGTACATCCTGAAGACCGTCAAGACGGGCGGCGAGCAGGCCGGCAGCGTGACCCTCTCCGACTACGACAAGCCGGTCACCGTCGTCGTCCCGCCCGCCGACGAGACCGTCGACCTCTCGGTCCTGGACCAGGGCACCCCGGCCCGCGCCGCCTGACCCGCACGGCCGTCCCGCACCCCGGCCCCGGGGGCGGCGGGTGTGACCCTCCCCACCCACCCACCGCCCCGCCCCCCGCCGCACCGGCCCACCCCACCGGCCCCCACCGCGCACCGCCGCCGACTGTCAGCGCCCCCCGCTAGCCTCTTTCGGGTGACCCCACACCTCACCGACCCCGAGCAGCTCAAGGAGCTCCTCGGCATCCCGTTCACCCCGGAGCAGACGGCGTGCATCATCGCGCCGCCCGCGCCGCAGGTCATCGTGGCCGGTGCCGGGTCGGGGAAGACGACGGTGATGGCCGCCCGGGTGGTGTGGCTGGTCGGCACCGGGCAGGTCGCCCCCGAGCAGGTCCTGGGCCTCACCTTCACCAACAAGGCCGCCGGAGAGCTCGCCGAACGCGTCCGCGCCGCCCTCGTCAGGGCCGGGGTCACCGACCCCGACCCGCTCGACCCCGACGAACCCCCCGGCGAGCCCCGCATCGCCACCTACCATGCGTTCGCCGGACAGCTCCTCACCGACCACGGGCTGCGCCTCGGCCTCGAACCCACCTCCCGGCTCCTTGCCGACGCCACCCGCTTCCAGCTCGCCGCCCGCGTGCTCCGCGAGGCCCCCGGCCCGTACCCGGCGCTCACCCGCTCCTTCCCCACCCTCGTCGGCGACCTCCTCGCCCTCGACGCCGAACTCTCCGAGCACCTGGTCACCCCCGACCAGCTCCGCGCCGCCGACACCGCGCTCATCGGCGAGCTCGCCGACGCCCGGCTCACCAACGCCGACCTGCGCAAACTCCCCGAAGCCGCCACCGCGCGCCGCGAGCTCCTCGACCTCGTCGTCCGCTACCGCGCCGCCAAACGCTCCCGCGACCTCCTCGACTTCGGCGACCAGATCGCCCTCTCCGCCCGGCTCGCCACCACCCGCCCCGAGGTCGGCGCGATCCTCCGCGACGAGTTCAAGGTCGTCCTCCTCGACGAGTACCAGGACACCTCCGTCGCCCAACGGCTCCTGCTCTCCGGCCTGTTCGGCCAGGGCACCGGCCACGCCGTGACCGCCGTCGGCGACCCCTGCCAGGCCATCTACGGCTGGCGCGGCGCGTCCGTCGCCAACCTCGACGACTTCCCCGACCACTTCCCGTACGCCGACGGCACCCCCGCCACCCGCTTCTCGCTCTCCGAGAACCGCCGCAGCGGCGGCCGCCTCCTCGACCTCGCCAACGGACTCGCCGCCCCCCTCCGCGCCCGCCACGCGGGCGTCGCCGCCCTGCGCCCCGCCCCCGGCGCCGAACACGACGGCACCGTCCGCATCGCCCTCCTCGACACCCACACCGAGGAGATCGACTGGCTCGCCGACTCCCTCGCCCACCTCGTCCGCACCGGCACCGAACCCGCCGAGATCGCCGTCCTGTGCCGCACCGCCGGAGACTTCGCCGCCATCCAGGGCGCCCTCGTCGCCCGTGACGTGCCCGTCGAGGTCGTCGGCCTCTCCGGGCTCCTCCACCTGCCCGAGGTCGCCGACCTCGTCGCCGTCTGCGACGTCCTCCAGGACCCCGGCGCCAACGCCTCCCTGGTCCGGCTCCTCACCGGCCCCCGCTGGCGCATCGGCCCCCGCGACCTCGCCCTCCTCGGCCGCCGCGCCCGCCTCCTCGTGCACCGCCCCGGCGCCGACCCCGCCGACACCGACCAGCGGCTCGCCGCCGCCGTCGAAGGCGTCGACCCCGCCGAGGTGATCTCGCTCGCCGACGCCCTCGACACCTTCCTCGACACCGGCAGCGGCGGGCAGGGCGGGCACGGCGCCGCCCCCGGCCCGGCCACCGCCGACGGACTGCCCTTCTCGTCCGAGGCCCGGGTCCGCTTCGCCCGCCTCGCCACCGAACTCCGCAGCCTGCGCGGCTCCCTCGCCGACCCCCTGATGGACGTCCTGCACCGGGTGCTCGCCACCACCGGCCTGGAGGTCGAGCTCTCCGCCTCCCCGCACGCGCTGGCCGCCCGCCGCCGCGAGACCCTCGGCAACTTCCTCGACATCGCCGCCGGATTCGCCGCCCTCGACGGCGAAGCCACCCTCCTCGCCTTCCTCGGCTTCCTGCGCACCGCCGCCCAGTACGAGAAGGGCCTCGACAACGCCCTGCCGGGCGGCGAGAACACCGTCAAGGTGATGACCGCCCACAAGTCCAAGGGCCTGGAATGGGACGTCGTCGCCGTGCCCGGGCTCGTCACCGGACAGTTCCCGTCCACCCGCGCGCGCGAGTCCTGGACCACCCAGCCGCAGGTCCTGCCGCACGCGCTGCGCGGCGACGCCGCCACCCTGCCCGCGCTCGACACCTGGGACGCCGCCTCCCTCAAACACTTCAAGGAAGACCTCCGCGACCACCAGCACACCGAGGAACTCCGCCTCGGCTACGTCACCTTCACCCGCCCCCGCTCCCTGCTCCTCGGCTCGGGCCACTGGTGGGGCCCCGCCCAGAAGAAGCCCCGCGGCCCCTCCGACTTCCTGCACGCCCTGTACGAGCACTGTGCGACGGGCGCGGGCGAGATCGAGGCATGGGCCGACGAACCCGCCGAGGGCGACGCCAACCCCCTCCTCGCCGCCGAACTCGCCGACCAGGCATGGCCGCTGCCCCTGGACCGCACCGGCCTCGCCCGCCGCCGCGAGGCCGCCGAAGCCGTCCTGCGCCACCTCTGGGCCCCCGCGCCCGAGACACCCGCGACGCCCGCGGCGGATGCCCCGGCGGACCCGGACGACCCGGACGACCCGGACGACCTCTGGCTCCCCGGCGAGCTCGACGGGGACGGCGGCTGGGACGACGAAGGAGATGGCGAAGAAGACGTCGAAGGGAACGGAGTAGGGAACGACGGCGCCCCTGGTCCCACCCCGGACCCCCGCCCCGGCGCCCGCCTCCCCGCCCCGCGCCCCGAGGCCCGCCCGGCCCGGCGGCCCGCGCCCGCCCCGACCCCCGAGGACGCCCGGACCATCGCCTCCTGGGACCGCGACCTCACCGCCCTCACCGCCGAGCTGCACCGCGCCCGCGCCACCACCCGCGACGTCCTGCTGCCCGCCTACCTCTCCGCCTCCCAGGTGCTGCGCCTCGCCGCCGACCCCGACGGCTTCGCCAAGGAGCTGGCCCGGCCGATGCCCCAGCCGCCGCAGCCCGCCGCCCGCCGCGGCACCCGCTTCCACGCCTGGGTGGAGTCCCGCTTCGAGGAACTGCCGCTGCCCATGCTCGGCCCCGACGAGCTGCCCGGCGGCGAGGACTTCGCGGGCGAGCCGGAGATCCGCGACGAGCGGGACCTGGAAGCCCTCAAGGAGGCGTTCGACCGCACCCCGTACGCCCGCCGCGTCCCGTACCGCGTCGAGGTCCCCGTCCACCTCTCCCTCGCGGGCCGGGTCGTCCGCGGCCGGATCGACGCCGTCTACCGCGACGAGGCCACCGGCGCGTACGAGATCGTCGACTGGAAGACCAGCCACCTGCGCACCGCCGACCCGCTCCAGCTCGCCCTCTACCGGCTCGCCTGGGCCGAGCAGCACGGCCTCGACCCCGACGAGGTCACCGCCGCGTTCGTGTACGTCCGCACGGGCGAGGTCGTACGGCCCCGACGGCTGCCCGGCCGCCCCGAACTGGAGGCGATCCTGCGCGGCGCGCCCCCCGAGGACGCCGGACCCGGACCCGTACCCGAAGCCGTACCCGACGCCGGACCGCCGGACCCCGCCCTCGACGAGGCCCCGCCCCTCGACGACCTGCCCCCGGACGAGGACCCCTTCCATGCCGGATAGGCTCGGGAGCATGAGCGAGACCCCGGACAGCGCCGTCCGCACCGCGGACACCCCTGCCCCGAGCGACGGCGGCACCACCGCCGGCACCGCGGGCACCTCCGACGTACGCGCGTACGTCGAGCGGCACCGCGCCGACTTCCTCGGCGAGCTCGCCGAGTGGCTGCGGATCCCGTCCGTGTCCGCCCAGCCGGAGCACGCCGACGACGTCCGGCGCAGCGCCGCATGGCTCGCCGACCGGCTCACCGGCACCGGCTTCCCCACCGTCGAGGTGTGGGAGACCGACGGCGCGCCCGCCGTCTTCGCCGACTGGCCGTCCGACACCCCGGACGCCCCGACCGTGCTGGTCTACGGCCACCACGACGTGCAGCCCGCCGCCCGCGAGGACGGCTGGCACACCGACCCGTTCGAGCCGGTGATCACCGACGGCCGGATGTACGCGCGGGGCGCCGCCGACGACAAGGGCCAGGTGCTGTTCCACACCCTCGGCGTCCGCGCCCACCTCGCCGCCACCGGCCGCACCGCGCCCGCCGTCCACCTCAAGCTGCTGATCGAGGGCGAGGAGGAGTCCGGCTCGCCGCACTTCCGCGCCCTCGTCGAGAAGCACGCCGACCGGCTCACCACCGACGTCGTCGTCGTCTCCGACACCGGCATGTGGTCCGAGACCACCCCGACCGTGTGCACCGGCATGCGCGGCGTCGCGGACTGCGAGATCGACCTGTACGGGCCCGACCAGGACATCCACTCGGGCTCCTTCGGCGGCGCCGTGCCCAACCCGGCGACCGTCGCGGGCCGGATCGTGGCCGCGCTCCACGACGCCGACGAGCGGGTCGCGATCCCCGGCTTCTACGACGGCGTCACCGAACTGACCGACGCCGAGCGGGCCCTGATCGCCGAGCTGCCCTTCGACGAGGCGGCCTGGCTGACCACCGCCAAGTCGCACGGCACCCTCGGCGAGACCGGCTTCGCCACCCTCGAACGCGTCTGGGCCCGCCCGACCGCCGAGGTCAACGGCATCGGCGGCGGCTACCAGGGCCCCGGCGGCAAGACCATCGTGCCCGCCACCGCCCACCTCAAGCTGTCGTTCCGGCTCGTCGCGGGCCAGGACCCGGCCAGGATCGAGACCGCCGTACGGGACTGGCTCACCGGCCTCGTCCCGGCCGGCGTCCGCCACGAGATCGTCTTCGGCGCCCCCACCCGGCCCTGCCTCACCCCGCTCGACCACCCGGCCCTCACGGCGGTCGCGGGCGCCATGAGCCGCGCCTTCGACGGCGCGAAGGTCCGCTACACCCGGGAGGGCGGCTCGGGACCGGCCGCCGACCTCCAGGACGTCCTGGCCGCCCCGGTGCTGTTCCTCGGCATCTCGGTCCCCTCCGACGGCTGGCACGCGCCCAACGAGAAGATCGAGCTCGACCTGCTGATGAAGGGCGTCGAGACGGCCGCGTACCTGTGGGGCGACCTGCCCGCCGCCCTCGCCGCCGCCGGGCCCGCCGGGTCCGCCGGGTCCGCCGGGTCCGCCGGGTCCGCCGGGTCCGCCGGGTCCGTACAGGACGACGGCGCCGATCCCGTACGCCACGAAGACGACGCCTGACGCACACCTCGGCGGCCTGCCGCACCACCCACCCGCCGAGACCCGCCGAGCGCCTGACCCACACACCGAACCGGGGGAGTTGGAAGCACCTGTGAGCACCTTGAACAACGCGTTCGCGGACCACCCGATCTCGCTCACCGCCCCGAGCGGCATCGACCGCGCCGCCCACCACCGCCTCGACGAGGCATGGCTCGCCGCGGCGTGGAGCCACCCCAGCACCCGGGTCTTCGTGGTCTCCGGCGGCCAGGTGCTGATCGACGACACCCCGGACGGCCGCACCGAACTGGTGATGACCCCGGCGTTCGAGGCACCCGTCACCGAGACCCACCGCTACTTCCTGGGCACCGACCCCGACGGCGTCTCCTACTTCGCGCTCCAGAAGGACAGCCTGCCGGGCCGCATGGACCAGTCGGCCCGGCCGGCCGGGCTGCGCGAGGCGGGCCTGCTGCTCTCGCCGCGCGACGCCGGACTGATGGTGCACGCGGTGGCCCTGGAGAACTGGCAGCGGCTGCACCGCTTCTGCTCGCGCTGCGGCGAACGCACGGTCATCGCCGCCGCCGGCCACATCCGCCGCTGCCAGGCGTGCGGCGCCGAGCACTACCCGCGCACCGACCCCGCCGTCATCATGATCGTGACGGACGACCAGGACCGCGCCCTGCTCGGCCGCCAGGTGCACTGGCCCGAGGGCCGGTTCTCCACCCTGGCCGGATTCGTCGAGCCGGGGGAGTCCATCGAGCAGGCCGTGGTCCGCGAGGTCTTCGAGGAGGCGGGCGTCACGGTCGGCGAGGTCGAGTACGTCGCCAGCCAGCCCTGGCCCTTCCCGTCCAGCCTGATGCTGGGCTTCTTCGCCCGGGCGACCTCCGACGAGATCACCGTCGACGGCGACGAGATCCAGGAGGCCCGCTGGTTCTCCCGCGAGGAACTCGGCGCCGCCTTCGCCTCGGGCGAGGTCCTCCCGCCGTACGGGATCTCCATCGCGTCCCGCCTGATCGAGCTCTGGTACGGCAAGCCGCTGCCGAAGCCGGGCGACGTGGTCTGACCGCCTTCGCCGGGGCTACGTGCCGCCGGCAACGGAACAGCCCCCTCCCGATCCTTCGGGAGGGGGCTGTTCTCAGCCATGTACGGCCACGGCCACCGGTGCCTCAGACCGCGAGGGCCTGCTTGACCTGCGCCAGGCTCGGGTTCGTCATGACGACCTCGGAACCGCCCGTCGACGGGACCACACGGACCGTCGGAACGGTCTGGTTGCCGCCGTTGGCCTCCTCGACGAACTTCGCCGAGTCCGGGTCCTGCTCGATGTTGATCTCCGTGTACGCGATGCCCTCGCGGTCCAGCTGGCTCTTCAGCCGGCGGCAGTAGCCGCACCACGTCGTGCTGTACATCGTCACAGTGCCCTGCATGGCCTGGTGCTCCTTAGGTCTCCGTCGTGCGATCGGCTCCGGGGCGAAGCCCGGGGTCGGTGCCGAGGACAAGAACGTACGCCGAACCCCCGCCATTCCCGCAATGCGAGCCGCGATCCGGATCCGGGCAGGGAGCCGGGCAGGGAGCCGGGCAGGGAGTCGGGCAGCGCGGGGCAGGGCGCCGGGCAGGGATCCGGGGCCGGGGCCGTGCCCGGCGCCCGGGCCCCGTGATTCGTATGACCGGACCGGCCCGCCTGTGGACAAGCCGCCGCACCCACCCCGCCGAACCTGGCAGCATGGCTGATGTGACAGCAGCGACGCACTCCTCCCTCTTCCCGCAGGTCCCCGAGTCGGCCGACGCGGTGCTCGACGGGCTCGACCCCGAGCAGCGCGAGGTCGCCCTGGCCCTGCACGGCCCCGTGTGCGTCCTCGCCGGAGCCGGCACCGGCAAGACCCGCGCCATCACCCACCGCATCGCCTACGGGGTCCGCGCGGGCATCCTGCCGCCCGCAGGCGTGCTCGCCGTCACCTTCACCAACCGCGCCGCCGGAGAGATGCGCGGCCGGCTCCGCGAGCTCGGCGCCGGCGGCGTCCAGGCCCGCACCTTCCACTCCGCCGCCCTCCGCCAGCTCCAGTACTTCTGGCCGAAAGCAGTCGGCGGCGACCTGCCCCGCCTCCTGGAACGGAAGATCCAGCTCGTCGCCGAAGCCGCCGCCCGCTGCCGCATCCGCCTCGACCGCAACGAGCTCCGCGACGTCACCGGCGAGATCGAATGGGCCAAGGTCACCCAGACCGTCCCCGCCGACTACCCCGCCGCCGTCGCCAAAACCACCCGCGACGCCCCCCGCGACCCCGCCGAGATCAGCCAGATCTACGCCACGTACGAACAGCTCAAGCGCGACCGCGACGTCATCGACTTCGAGGACGTCCTGCTCCTCACCGTCGGCATCCTCCAGGACCGCCACGACATCGCCGACCAGATCCGCCGCCAGTACCAGCACTTCGTCGTCGACGAGTACCAGGACGTCTCCCCCCTCCAGCAGCGCCTCCTGGAACTCTGGATGGGCGACCGCGACAACCTGTGCGTCGTCGGCGACGCCAGCCAGACCATCTACTCCTTCACCGGCGCCACCCCCGACCACCTGCTGAACTTCCGCACCCGGCACCCCAGCGCCACCGTCGTCAAACTGATCCGCGACTACCGCTCCACCCCCCAGGTCGTCCACCTCGCCAACGGCCTCCTCAGCCAGGCCCGCGGCCGCGCCGCCGAACACCGCCTCGAACTCGTCTCCCAGCGCGACCCCGGACCCGACCCCGCCTACACCGAATACCCCGACGAACCCACCGAGGCCGAAGGCACCGCCCGCCGCATCCGCGACCTCATCGCCGCCGGCGTCCCCGCCGGCGAGATCGCCGTCCTCTACCGCATCAACGCCCAGTCCGAGGTCTACGAACAGGCCCTCGCCGACGCGGGCGTCCCCTACCAGCTGCGCGGCGCCGAGCGCTTCTTCGAACGCCAGGAAGTCCGCGAAGCCGGCGTCGCCCTCCGCGGCGCCGCCCGCGCCGGCGGCAACGACTCCCTCCTCGACGACGCCGACGACCTCCCCTCCCAGGTCCGCGCCGTCCTCTCCACCAAGGGCTGGACCAGCGAACCCCCCACCGGCTCCGGCGCCGTCCGCGACCGCTGGGAATCCCTCGCCGCCCTCGTCCGGCTCGCCGAGGACTACGCCCGTGCCAAACCCGGCGCCACCCTCTCCGACCTCGTCGCCGAACTCGACGAACGCGCCGCCGCCCAGCACGCCCCCACCGTCCAAGGCGTCACCCTCGCGTCCCTGCACGCCGCCAAGGGCCTCGAATGGGACGCCGTCTTCCTCGTCGGCCTCACCGAAGGCATGATGCCGATCACCTACGCCAAGACCGACGAGCAGATCGAGGAAGAACGCCGCCTGCTCTACGTCGGCGTCACCCGCGCCCGCCTCCACCTCTCCCTCTCCTGGGCCCTCTCCCGCGCCCCCGGCGGCCGCGCCTCCCGCCGCCCCACCCGCTTCCTCAAGGGCCTGCGCCCCGGCTCAGGACCCCTCGGCGCCTCCGGCGGCGCGGGCGGCGCGGGCGGCGTCGACCGAGGCAGCGGCGGCGGCCGCCGCAAGCGCCGCGGCCCCGTCCTCTGCCGGGTCTGCGGCACCACCCTCACCGACGCCGGCGAGATGAAGCTCATGCGCTGCGAAGGCTGCCCCTCCGACATGGACGAAGGGCTCTACGAGCGACTCCGCGAGTGGCGCATGGAACAGGCCCGCGAGCTCGGCCAGCCCGCCTATTGCGTGTTCACCGACAAGACGCTCATGGCCATCGCCGAACAGGTCCCCGGCACCGACGGAGAGCTCGCCGGGATCTCCGGCGTCGGCGCCCGCAAGCTCGACCGCTTCGGAGCCGACGTACTCGCCATCTGCGCAGGTCAGGAGCCTGGCGGAAGCCACGAAGAAGAGTGAGAAAAACTCGTGGCAAAAATAGTTTGCGCCCGCCCCACCACGCCCCATAGGTTCTTAACCACGACACAGCGGCTTCTCCGAAGCCCTGTCCTCGTGCTGTACTTGTCCAAATGAACATGAAGGTCCGGCTCACACCGAACCTTCCGAGACGCCGAGAGGAGGCGATTCCAGTGATCAGCATCACCACCAGCTCCATCAAGACCAGCACCGCCAAAATGACCGATCTCTCGGTCGCCTCCGCCTGCTCGCTCGGCCTCTCCGTCGCGCTCGCTCCCATCGCCCTCCGTGGCACCGGTCTGTCCGGCGCCGGCCTGCCTCTCGGCATGTCCGGCCTCCTGATGGACCGGCCCGAGGGCAATGAGCGACCGACCAAGGCACTGGAAGCAGTAGAGGGCAAGGCCAAGGGCTTTACCTATGGCTTTGCGGCGACCAGTGCCGGCAACCAGCAGCAGACGACGCAGCACCACACGATGTGGGCCTTCCGTGGGCTCGAACCCTGGAGTGATCCAGCCTGATCGACGATCAGGCCGGCGCCTTCAGGGCCGCGGAACCCCACCAGGGATCCGCGGCCCTTCTGTTTGTCCCCGAACGGGGCTGACGGAACGAAGGGGCCTCGGGACCAAGCAGTGACCGGTACCAGCCGAAACCCCGGCCCACCAGGCCGGAACGACCAGACGAGGAAAAACACCCCGTGCAACTCGAAGCGCACGCCGCCCCGTCCGTACCGCCTTCCGAAACGATCCCGCCGCCCCGCCGCACGGAGGACTCCACCTTGACCCCCCTCACCGCGCTCACCGCGCTCGACGACGCCATCGAGAACCTCGGCGTACCCGTCCCCTGCCGCTCGTACGACCCCGAGGTCTTCTTCGCCGAGTCCCCGGCCGACGTCGAGTACGCCAAAGCGCTCTGCAAGACCTGCCCGCTGATGGAGGCATGCCTCGCCGGCGCCATCGAGCGCCGCGAGCCCTGGGGCGTCTGGGGCGGCGAGCTCTTCGTCCAGGGCGTGGTCGTCGCCCGCAAGCGGCCCCGCGGCCGCCCGCGCAAGAACCCGGTCGCGGCATGAACGCCACCGGAACCATCGACCGCCCCCTCACGCACGATCCCCAGAAGCAGGCCCCGATGACGACGCCCGCCCCCCACGAGCCCTCCGGCTCCGCAACCCCAGACGTTTCGATCATTGGCGCGAACCGCTCGCGTCAGAACAGGACCCGTGAGATGCAACTCATCCCAGAAGCCCTGGCCCGTGCCCATATGCACGACCGCCTTCGCGAGGCCGACCGCGACCGACAGGCCGTCCGCCTGATCGCCGCCCGCCGCATGCAGCGCCGCGCCGAGCGCGTCTCGCTGCGCGCCCGCCGCGCCCTCGCCATGGCCGTCATGCACTGAGCCACGCCACCCGAACACCCGCGGGGGCCGGTCCGAACGGACCGGCCCCCGCGGTGCGTTGCCCCGAACCCGGGCACTCCCCGAGTTATCGTCACCAAGGTGAACGAACCACCCACCGCAGAGTCGCCCACCACCCCCGCGCCCGCCACAGGCCCCGCCACCTCGGCCACCACGCGCGCCGACCAGCCCGCCCTCGTCTGCGCCCGCTGCGGCAAGCCCACCCAGGAACTCCCCCTCACCTGGACCTGCTCGGTGGAGAACGGCACCCGCCACTACTTCTGCGACGACTGCGCCCGCACCCACCTCAGAGCCATCGAAGGCCGACTCGACTCCGCCTGGTGGTGACCCCGGCGTACCCCGACCGCCACCCCAGCCGCCGCACCGGCCGCCACACCGGACCCACGCTCACGAAGACTCGGCAGGCGCGACGAACCCCGGCAACCACTCCGCCAACTCGTCCCGCAACCGCACCGTCGCACCCAACTGGCACAGCACCCCGATCGTGCTCAACGTCACACGGTGAATCAGCAGATACGACGGCGGCAGATTCAACTGCCGCCCCAACTGATGCGCCGGAGACCGAGGATCCGCGATCCGCGCCGCCTGCGCCCGCAGCCACCCCCGCGTGAACTCGAACGCCTCCACCTCCGCCGGCTCGATGATCGGCACCAGATACTCGAGCACCGCATCCGGATCCAGCGCCACCGACTCCTTCACGAAGCCCTCCGCGCACAACAACGCGTACACCGGCTCCGCCCGCCCCTCCAACGTCATCCGCAGACACGCACCGATCGTCTCCGGCAACCCACCCGGCAACCGGTCCACCGTCCCGAAGTCCAACACCCCGAGCCGCCACGAACCCGGCTCACCCCCCTCCGGACCGTCCACCGCCCCACCCGGCAACAACCGGAAATTCCCCGGATGCGGATCCGCGTGCAACAACCCCGTCCGCGCCGGACCCGAGAACAAGAACCGCGCCAACAACTGCCCCGCCCGATCCCGCTGCTCCCGCGACCCCTCCGCGATCACCTCCGACAACGGAATCCCGTCCAGCCACTCCGTCACCAACACCTGCTCCGACTGATGCACCACCGCCGGAACCACCACATCCGGATCATCCGCGAACACCACCGCGTGCGCCCGCTGCGACGCCGCCTCAAGGCCGTAGTCCAACTCCTCCTCGACCCGGTCCCGCAGCTCCTTGATCAACGGCTTGATGTCCATCCCCGGAATCAGCGGCCCCAGCAACCGGGCGAACCGGCTCAACTGCGTCAGATCCGACAGCAGCGCCGCCCCCGCCCCCGGGTACTGCACCTTCACCGCCACCTCACGGCCGTCGTGCCACACCGCCCGGTGCACCTGACCGATCGACGCCGCCGCCGCGGGCTTGTCCTCGAACTCCAGGAACAGCTCCCGCCACCCCTCGCCCAGCCGCTCCGCGAGCACCCCGTGCACCGTCCGCGTCGGCATCGGCGGCGCCGCATCCTGCAACTTCGTCAGCGCCGCCCGATACGGGCCCGCCACCTCCTCCGGCAACGCGGACTCGAAGACGGACAGCGCCTGCCCGAACTTCATCGCCCCGCCCTTCAGCTCACCGAGCACCTTGAACAACTGCTCGGCGGTCCGCTGCTGCAGCTCCCGCGCCACCAGCTCGGCGGACTTCCCACCGATCCGCTTGCCCAGACCCCACGTGGCCCGCCCGGCGAAGCCCAACGGCAACGCGGCCAGCTTGGCCGTCCGGGTGACCGCCTTCCGGGGAAGATCAGACATACGCCCTCCAAGTCCCAGCTGCCGTGCCGCGGGCCGGCTACCCCGCCATTGTGTCGTGCCCCCCTCGCGAACCGGCCGCACGTTCCCCCTCGCCGTCGCGCCGGGCACCACACCCGCACTCCGGATGCGGCCGCACCGGCTCCGACCGCCACTCCAGCAACGGCAACGACACCTCCCACCGCGCCCCCGTCGACGACGGCAGATCCCCGTCGAGGAACGACAACGCGTGCGCCGCCGCCAGACCCGCCACCGCCGACGCCAGCGTCACATCACAGGCGGGCAGCGGATGGCGCCGCCCCGACCGCCACTGCACCGGAAGCCGCGGCCACACCGGCTCCCGGTCCGCCAGCTCCCGCTGCATGCACCCGGCACAGGCCGTCCCGCCCGGCAGCACCAACGGCCCCACCACCCCCGTCGCCTCAAGGACCCCCGCGTACAGATGCGGGGTACCGGTCGCGAGCCAGGCGTCCGCGGGCAGCGGATCGGGCACATAGGCCCCGAGCCCGTCCCGCGGTGCCACGACCACCAACGCGATCCCGGCCTCTTCGGGGGCCCCACCCCCTCCCCCTCCCCCCGCCCCCACCCCTCCCCTTTCCCCCGTGGTGTCGCGTGGCCCTCCCCGGGGGCCGGTGGCCGCTGGTGGGCGACCGGTCGGTGTACTGCGGCGGACCAGGCGGGTGGCCGCCCGGGCGCGGCGGTCGCCGACGGCTTCCGGGGGGAGGCCGCCGGGGGAGACCTCCCATGGGGTGACCGTGCCGGAGTCGAGGACTTCGACATGGCCGATGCCCGCGGCCGCGAGGAGCGCCGCGATGGCCGCGCCGACCCGGCCCGCGCCGCGGACCTGGACCCGCAGCGCGCGGCGGGCGGTCAGGGCGCGGGCCGCCCCGTCGGGGGCCGGGTGGACCACCGAGAGGGAGGCCAGGTCGGCCCGGACCGGGTCGAGCTCGGGGTCGGCGCGTCCGGTGGGCCGGGCGGACGCGTCGGCGATCAGTCCGGCGTCGGCGAGCCGGGCGAGCAGTGCCTCCAGATGTTCCGGGGATCTGCCCAGGGCGGCGGCCTCCGCCCGGAGCAGATCCATGCCTCTCGTGCCGTCGAGGAGGTCGATCAGACTGCCTGTCGTCGTGTCGATCGGCCCCACGACCACCGCGTGGGCGGGGGTGACGCCGAACTGCACGTACTTCAGATTTCGCCAGGCCCGGCGCAGTGCGGGCTTCACCATCGGATGCATCGCCACCCCCGTGAATCGCTTCTGGGGTCAGCTTGCCCAGTTGTGGCGGAGGGGGTGGAAAGTTGTCCACAGGGCTGAGGCATTAGTCATTCGAATGCGCCGGTGCGGGACTTCCACCGGGGCCAGCGGGTAACGTCGGGGCCGTGCCGGCCGACCCACAGCGAAGCGTGACGAGCAGACCGCCCAGCGGTCCGGCGGCGAGCGCGGTCGAGGTCCGCAGGAGCTCCCGCCGGAGCCGTACCGTGTCCGCCTATCGTGAGGGGGACCGGACGATCGTGCTGATCCCCGCCCGGATGTCGGAGGCGGAGGAGCAGCGCTGGGTGACGGTGATGCTGGACAAGCTGGCGGCGCAGGAGAGCAAGCGGGTGCTCGGGGACACCGAGCTGACGGAGCGCGCGGCCCGGCTGTCCGAGCAGTATTTCGACGGCAGGGCGCGGCCCGCGTCGGTGCGCTGGGTGACGAACCAGAACACCCGCTGGGGGTCGTGCACCCCGTCCGAGGGAAGTATCCGGCTGTCGCACCGGCTGCAGGGCATGCCGGAGTACGTGGTCGATTACGTGCTCTGCCATGAGCTGGCGCACCTCCTTGTGCCGGGGCACGGGCCGCGGTTCTGGCGGCTGCTCGACGCGTATCCGCGGACCGAGCGGGCGCGTGGCTATCTGGAGGGTGTGGTCGCGGCGGCGCGGCTGCCGCATCCGCCGGGCGGCGACCGCGAGGACTGACCGTCCGTGGACGGGGGCCGGGCGCGGCCGGCTTGTGCTCCGGTTCTGTACCGAAGCGCCCCGGGCCTGCCGCATTGTCCGGGGCACCCGTTAGCCTGGCGCGACGCATTCGTCGTTTCGGGATGGGGGACGGTCGTCACACATGGCCAGGGAATTCCAACGCGGCCACAAGGCCAAGATCAGTGATCTCACGGCGGGGACCGATCTGTATGTGGGTGTGCAGATCTCCGGTCCCGGCTTGACCTTCGACATCAGCTGTTTCGGCCTGGACGCCGAGGAGCGGCTCTCGGACGACCGCTATTTCGTCTTCTTCAACCAGCCGAAGTCGCCGGAGGAGTCCCTTCAGCTGCTGGGCGCGCAGGCCGGGGACACCGAGTCGTTCCGGGTGACGCTCGACCGGATCCCGGCGAGCATCCACAAGCTGTCGTTCACCGCGACCCTCGACGGCACCGGGCAGATGTCGCAGATCGGCCCTGGCTGGATCCGGATTGTCGCGGGCGGTGAGGAGGTCGCCCGGTACGCGTTCGACGGGGCGGAGTTCTCCACCGAGCGTGCGGTGATGCTGGGCGATTTCTATCTGAAGGACGTGTGGCGGTTCGCCGCGGTCGGGCAGGGCTTCGACGGTGGTCTTGAGGCGTTGCTGAAGAACTTCGGCGGCGAGGTCGCCGAGGAGGAGCCCGCGCCGGAGCCGCCCGCCGCGGCCGCCGCGCCCGGGTTCGCGCCGCCCGCGCAGGCCGCCGCGCCGCCCGCGCAGGCCGCCGCGCCGCCCGCGTTCGGCGTGCCCGCCGCCCCGGCTCCGGCTCCCGCACCGGCGGCGCCGGCCCCGCCGCCGTCGTTCGGTGCCCCGCCCGCGCCCGCACCGGCCCCCGCGCCGATGCATTCGGCGCCGACCATGGTCGCCCCGATGGCGCCCGCCCCGGCTCCGGCTCCCGCGCCGCCCGCCCCGCCGGGCCCCGCGCCCGCCCCGTACGGCCAGGTCCCGGGCCAGGTCCCGGGCCAGCCGCCGTACGGGCAGCCCGCCCCCGCCCCCTACGGGCAACCGCAGCAATTCGGCCAGGTGCCGCCGCAGGGCATGCCGCCGCAGGGCATGCCCCCGGGCCCCGGCATGGCCCCGCAGGGCATGGCACCGGCCCAGGCCATGCCGGCCGCCGGGGCCGGGCTCGCCGCCGCGCTCGCGCCGTACAAGGAGACCGCGACCGGCGCCCGCTGGACGCCGCAGAACCAGCAGCTGATGCGGGTCGACCTCGGCATGGGCGGGGTGCCCGTGCTCGCCCGGCAGGGCTCGATGGTCATGTACCAGGGGAAGGTCGACTTCTCCTACAAGGGCGCCGGATTCGCCGGCCGGATCGTCGGCAACGCCACCGGCCAGGAGATGCAGCTGATGCGCTGCACCGGCCGCGGCCAGGTGTTCCTCGCCGAGAACGGCGCCCATCTGCACCCGATCGAGCTCCAGGGCGACGCGATCTGCGTCTCCGCCGAGAACGTGCTCGCCTTCGACGAGTCGCTGCACCACGAGGTGCGCCGGATCGAGGGCCACGGCATCCCCGGCGGCGCGCTGTTCACCATGCAGTTCCAGGGCTCCGGCACCGTCATCGTGAAGACCCACGGCACGCCCGTCGTGCTGCCGGTCACCCCGACGACGTTCGCCGACTGCAACGCCGTCGTCGCCTGGTCGGCCGCCTCCCAGGTGATCCTTTCCAGCCAGGTCAGGCTGCGCCGCAACGCCTACCCGGGGCACAGCGGCGAAACCGTGAACCTGCAGTTCCGGGGCGCCCCCGGCAACTTCATCGTCGTCCAGCCCTACGAGGTCTGAGGAGCCCGGCACCATGAACCAGCAACTCGCGGGCTACGCCCCGACCCCGGTCACGGCCCGGATGGAGAACCACGGCCGGTCCATGCTCAAGGTCGCCATGGCGAGCGGCCAGGACCTCTTCGCGCGCACCGGCTCGATGGTCGCGTACGAGGGCTTCGTGACGTACGAGCCGAACCCGCCGGCGGTACGGCAGATGGCGTCCCAGTGGCTCACCGGCGAGGGCGCGCCGTTGATGAAGTGCTCCGGTGACGGACTGCTCTATCTCGCCGACTACGGCGCCGACGTCGTCGTCGTCAACCTCAACAACGACGCCCTGTCGGTGAACGGCAGCAACCTCCTCGCGTTCGACGCGCACCTTCAGTGGGGCGTGGAACGGGTCAAGGGGCTCGCCAAGTTCGCCGGGCAGGGCCTGTTCAACGTGCAGATCGCGGGCACCGGCTGGGTCGCGCTGACCTCGCGCGGCACGCCGATCGTGGTCGACTGCGGACGTGGCGAGGACGAGACGTACGTGGACCCGGACGCGCTCGTGGCCTGGTCGCCCGCCCTGAAGGTGAAGGGCAAGCGCAGCTTCAAGGCGTCCTCGCTGATCGGGCGGGGCAGCGGCGAGGCGTTCCAGATGGCCTTCTCGGGCCAGGGCATCGTCGTCGTACAGCCGAGCGAGGACAGCACCGACCGCCTGCGGGTCCGGGGCTGAGGGGGAGCGAGAACAATCATGCAGAGCCCGCTTTTCAACTACGCCGAGCAGCAGAGCCAGGAGCGTTACGTCGTGCAGAACCCGCAGCTGCTGCGGGTGACGCTGGGCGGTCACGACGACGTCCTCGCCCGTAAGGGTGCGATGGTCGCGTACCAGGGTCTGGTCGACTTCGACGGCGAGTACAAGTCGCCGAACCAGCGGCGTTCCCGGGCGCGCACCGGTGAGGGTCTGGATCTGATGCGCTGTTCGGGGCAGGGCACGGTGTACTTCGCGAACCTCGCGCAGTACATCCATGTGGTGGACGTCGACCCGGAGGGGATGACCGTCGACAGCGCGTACGTGCTCGCGCTCGACTCGACCCTGCACACCGAGGTCATCGCCGTGGACAGCCAGTACGGGGTGTCCGGGACCGGCAAGTACCAGCTGAACATCACCGGGCGCGGCAAGGTGGCGCTGATGACGTCGGGTCAGCCGCTGATGATGCTGGTGACGCCCGACAAGTACGTGAACGTCGACGCGGACGCGATCGTCGCCTGGTCGGCCGGGCTGCGGGTGCAGATGCAGGCGCAGACGGTGAACAGCAGTGTGATGCGGCGCCGAGGGAACACGGGGGAGGGCTGGGAGCTCAGTTTCCTCGGGCAGGGGTACGCGCTGGTGCAGCCGAGCGAGGTGATGCCGCCGCAGCACGCGGCGCTCGGTCAGGGTGTCGCCGCCCAGTTCGGGGTGGGGCAGCACGGGGCGCGCGGGCAGAACCAGGGCAACGTCTGGAGCTGAGCCCGCGACCGTACGGGCCCGGTGGGCATGAGTGAGGGGCGGTCTCCGTGGAGACCGCCCCTCGCCTTCTTGTGGCGGCGGTACGGGCCGATGGCCTTCTCGCCGCGGTACGGGCCTACAGGCGGCGCAGCGTCGCCGTCAGCAGTTCGGCGACCGACGTGTCCGCCACGTCGGCGACCTCGTCGTAGTCGAACCAGCGCAGGTCGAGCGACTCGTCGCTGATCCGCTCGGCCGCGCCGGCCGGGGTGAGCGCCGCGTACTGCACGTCGAGGTGCCAGTTGCAGGGCGCCGGGATCGGGTGCCGGTCCAGGCGCACCGGGCCGCCGGGGAGCAGCGTCAGTCCTTCGATGCCGGACTCCTCGGCGCCCTCGCGGAGCGCGGCGGCCTCGACGGTCGGGTCGCCGGGCTCGCAGTGGCCGCCCATCTGCAGCCACATGTTGAGCTTCTTGTGGAGGGTGAGCAGCACCTTCCCGCGGGTCGGGTCGACGACCAGGGCGCTGGCGGTGAGGTGGCCCGCCGTGCACGGCTTGTACATGCCGTCGGGGTGGGTGGCCAGATGGTCCAGGTAGGTCTGGCGCAGCTCTTCCTGGTCCCCGTACCCCTTGAGGACGAGGACCGCGTCGTCGTACAGGCTCACTTCGCGTCGTCGCCCTTGCCCTCGGTGTCCTCGGTGCCCTGGCCGTCCTGGCCGTCCTGGCCGTCCTGGCCGTCCTGGTTCTCCGGGGCGGTCCCGGGCGCGTTGCCCTTGGCGGCCTCGCCGAGCATCTTGTCGAGCTCGGAGAAGTCCAGGTGCTCGCGGTGCACGAAGCCGTCCGGGTCGTCCAGGTCGGTCGCCGTCGGCAGCATGTCCGGGTGCTCCCACAGGCCGTCCCGGCCGTCGACGCCGCGCGCGTCGGTGAGCGACGCCCACAGCCGGGAGGCGTCGCGCAGCCGGCGCGGGCGCAGTTCGAGACCGATCAGGGTGGCGAAGGTCTGCTCGGCGGGGCCGCCGGAGGCCCGGCGGCGGCGCAGCGTCTCGCGGAGCGCGTCCGCCGACGTCAGGCGGGACTTCGCGGCCTCGTGGACGACCGCGTCGACCCAGCCCTCGACGAGCGCGAGCGCCGTCTCCAGGCGGGCCAGGGCGGCCTTCTGCTCGGGGGTGTCCTCGGGCTGGAACATGCCCTGCTGGAGTGCTTCCTGAAGCTGCTCGGGGTGCGTCGGGTCGAGCTGGCCCACCGCCTCCTCCAGCTTCGCGGTGTCGACCTTGATGCCGCGGGCGTAGCCCTCGACGGCGCCGAACAGGTGCGAGCGCAGCCACGGCACATGGGCGAAGAGCCGCTGGTGGGCGGCCTCGCGCAGGGCCAGGTAGAGGCGGACCTCGTCGGACGGGACGCCGAGGTCCTTGCCGAACGCCTCGATGTTCAGCGGCAGCAGCGCGGCCTTCCCGGCCGGGCCGAGCGGCAGGCCGACGTCGGTCGAGCCGACGACCTCGCCCGCGAGCGCGCCGACGGCCTGCCCGATCTGCTGGCCGAACATGGCGCCGCCCATGGAGCGCATCATGCCGATCAGCGGGCCCGCCATGGCCTGCATCTCCTCGGGCAGCACATCGCCCATGGCGGTGCCGACCCGCTCGGCGACCGGGTCGACGAGCTGCTGCCAGGCCGGGAGGGTCGCCTCGACCCATTCGGCGCGGCTCCACGCCACGGCCGTGCCCGCGCCCGACGGCAGCGAGGTGACGGCGTCGAGCCACAGGTCGGCGAGGCGCACCGCCTCCTCGACGGCGGCCTTCTCGGCCGGGCCCACGCTGGCGTCCTTGGTGCCGTCGGGGGTGCCCTGGGCCACCACCTGGCGGGCGATCTGCTTGGCCATGTCCCAGTTGACCGGGCCGCCCTCGTAGCTGAGCATCTGGCCGAGCTGCTGGAAGGCGGCGCCCAGGTCCTGCGGGTTCAGCGAGCCGAACATCGCGGCGAACGGGTTGTCGCCGCCCGGGCCGCCGATGCCACCCATGCCGGGCAGGCCGCCGAAGCCGAACGGGTTGCCGCCGCCCTGGCCACCGGACCCCTGGTCACCGGCCCCCTGGCCACCTCCGGTGGGGTCCTTCTTCTTGCCCTCGTCGCCGTTGTCCGGCTCCTCCGGCGGAAGGCCGAATCCGAATGGTGTGTCGCTCACAGGTTTCCTCGGCTCGTCAGGCCGTCGGCTGCTGCCGACGGCGGCTCTCTCGGCTCGGCTCGCCTCCCCGATGCCACACCACCAGCGTAGGCGGTGGGTCACCGGTCGGTCCTGGCCCGCGCGGCCGCCACCACCTGACATCCGTCCGGATCCGGGCTCGGTGCTCCGTGGAGCCGTGGCCTGGGGCAGGATGGACGCCACCTGGTACGTACGCGTCATTCGGGTACGTACTGAAGACAACCGCTGGAGACGCCCGGTGAGTTCCCCTGATCCTCAGGTTCGCGCAGCGCGAAACCACTCAACCAGGTCCGCCGCGCGCGGGCCCGTCGTCGCGGTCACCGGTGCCGCGTCCGGCGTCGGAGACCTGCTGACCCGGCGCCTGGCCGCGTCCGACGAGATCAAGCGGGTCGTCGCCATCGACGAGCGCCGGGGCGACGTCGTGGACGCGCAGTGGCACATCCTCGACGTCCGCGACCCGGCGATCGCCGAGAAGCTGCGCGGCGCGGACGTCGTCGTGCACCTCGCGGTCGACCTGGACCTGGAGACCGACCCGGCGGCGCGCACCGCGTACAACGTGCGCGGCACCCAGACGGTGCTGACGGCGGCCGCCGCGGCCGGGGTGCACCGGGTGGTGCTGTGCACGTCGACGATGGTCTACGGGGCGCTGCCCGACAACGACATCCCGCTGTCGGAGGACGCCGAGCTGCGTGCCACGGCGGAGGCCACGGGCGTCGGCGACATGCTGGAGATCGAGCGGCTCGCCCGCCGGGCGCCGCGCGCCCACCCCGGCCTGAACGTGACCGTGGTGCGTCCCGCGGTGCTGGTCGGCGGTACGGACACGGCGCTGACCCGCTACTTCGAGTCGCCGCGGCTCCTCGTGGTCGCCGGATCGCGGCCCACCTGGCAGTTCTGCCACGTCGACGACCTGGTGAGCGCCCTGGAGTACGCGGCCCTGGAGAAGGTCGAGGGCGAGTTCGCGGTCGGCTGCGAGGGCTGGCTGGAGCAGGAGGAGGTCGAGGAGCTGTCGGGGATCCGGCGGATGGAGCTGCCGTCGGCGGTCGCGCTCGGCGCGGCGGCCCGGCTGCACCGGATCGGGCTCACCCCGTCACCGGCGGGCGACCTCGCGTACACGATGCATCCGTGGGTGGTGAGCGTCGGGCGGCTGCACGACGCGGGCTGGCGGCCGCGCTGGACGAACGAGGAGGTGCTTGCGGCGCTCCTGGAGGAGGTGCAGGGCCGGCACACCGTCGCCGGGCGGCGGCTCGGCCGCAAGGACGCGACGGCGGCCGGCGCGGCCGGTGCGACGGTGGCGCTGCTCGGCACGGCGGCCCTCGTCCGGCAGATGCGCAAGCGGCGCGGCCTGTAGGACCCTCCTACGGGGGGTCCCCGGCCCCCGGTGGAAAACGCTATTCCGCGCTGTCGGTGCGGTACGGCACGATGGAGGCATGGCGCAGACGCACACCCCCAGCGACCACCCCGGTGAGCTGGCCTCGGACGACCCGATCAAGCTCCTCGCGATCCGTGACACCCCGCTGTCGGTCGACGAGGTGTTCCGCGCCGTCGGCGACGACGCGGCGGGCGGCACGACGCTGTTCGTCGGCACCGTCCGCAACCACGACGGGGGCGCCGACGTCGACGCCCTGGGCTACTCCTGCCACCCCACCGCCGAGGCCGAGCTGCGCCGCGTCGCCGAGAAGGTCGTCGCCGACTACCCGGTGCGCGCCCTGGCCGCCGTCCACCGGGTGGGTGACCTCCGAGTGGGTGACCTCGCGGTCGTCGTCGCCGTCTCCTGCCCGCACCGCGGCGAGGCGTTCGAGGCGTGCCGCAAGCTGATCGACGACCTCAAGCACGAGGTGCCGATCTGGAAGCACCAGAAGTTCTCCGATGGCACCGAGGAATGGGTCGGCGCCGGGTCCTGCTGACCTCCCGCACCGGTTCACCGAGGGTTCCCGACGAGGGTTCGACGAGGGCCCGCGGAGGGCCTGCGGGCGGCTCCCCGAGGGTGTTGTCGCTGCGCTGGGTGACCGGCCGGTGGCAAGGCGCCACGCCGACGAGGGGTAGTCGAACGCCCCGATTTGCGTAACCGCCCCCCAGGCAGGAGCGTTGGGTTCGCGGATGAATAATCTGCTGATCCACTCACTGGGGACCACTGGGGATGGGAGGTCGGGATGGCGGCGCTGGCCTGGTTGCTGATTCCGCTTTTCGCCGTCATCGGCGCGGCGATATGGGGAAGCTGGGCATCACGGAACAAGACCATCGGTGACGTCGCGGAGCTCGCGGGCTACGCGCGGTTCAGGGACGCCATGGAGCGCACCCACGTCACCTCCGACCCAGCGGCCGCCCCGGCCTCCGCTTCGGCCCGGCCGGAGCGTGACTTCGTCACCCCCGCCGCGGTCGCACCGGCCGCCGCCACCGCCCCGTCGACCCCCGCCGCGTGACGCCGTAACGGTCCTCGGCGCGGCCCCGGTTCTCGTACGGACCGCCCCAGGGGTGCACTCACAGGCCGGTCCCGTACTGTCGTTCCATGCCACGCCGCACCGCGACGATGCTCGCCTCCACCCTGGTCCTGATCACGCTGCTCTGTGTCGGCGTCCTCATCCCGGTGCCGTACGCGGAGATGAGCCCCGGCCCGACGGTGAACACCCTCGGCGACGCGCGCGGCGAGCCCGTGCTGAAGATCTCGGGACACCAGACCTACCCGACCTCCGGGCACCTCAACATGACGACGGTCCGGGTCACCGGCGCGGACTACCGGATGAACGGGTTCGAGGCCGTCTACGGCTGGCTGGCCCACGACAGCGTCGTCGTCCCGCACGACACCCTCTACCCGGACGGCAAGACCGAGGAGCAGTCGAGCCAGGAGAACGCCGAGGAGTTCAGTCAGTCGCAGGAGAGCGCCAAGGTCGCCGCCCTGAAGGAGCTGAAGATCCCGGTCACCACCCGGGTCGTGGTCGCCACCGTCGTCAAGGGCACCCCCGCCGAGGGCAAGCTGCACGCCGGTGACGTGATCCGCGCCGTCGACGGGGTGGCCGTCAAGGAACCCGGCGACGTCGCCAAGCAGGTCACCAAGCGCAAGCCCGGCCAGGAGGTCGTCTTCACCGTCGTCCCGGCCAAGGAGGCCGCGGCCGCCGAGAAGGCCCACAAGGACGCCACCACCACCCAGCGGGTCGTCATCAGGACGGTCAAGTCGGAGGAGGGCGACCGGGCCATCGTCGGCATCCAGGCCGGCACCGACCACGTGTTCCCGTTCACCATCGACATCAACCTGGCCGACGTCGGCGGCCCCAGCGCCGGTCTGATGTTCGCGCTCGGCATCGTCGACAAGCTGACGCCGGGACAGCTCACCGGCGGCAAGTTCATCGCCGGCACCGGCACCATCGACGACAAGGGCAAGGTCGGCCCGATCGGCGGCATCGAGATGAAGCTGGTCGGCGCGCGCAAGGCGGGCGCCGAGTACTTCCTCACCCCGGCCGACAACTGCGCCGCCGCGGCCGCCGACACCCCCGACGGGCTCACCCTGATCAAGGTGAACACCATCGACGACGCCACCAAGGCGCTTGAGAAGATCCGCGCCGGGGACACGAAGTCGCTCACCGGCTGCGCCAAGGGCTGAGCCCCGGGACCGGAGCGGGGGATCCGGGGTCCGGGGTCCGGGGTCCGGGGTCTGATATCCGGGATATCGGATCCGATGTCCCGGATCCGATATCGGATATCCGAAATCTGATATCCGGGCCCCGCGTCCCGGGCCCCGCGTCCCGGGCCCCGCGTCCCGGGCCCCGCGTACTGGGGCCCGGATCCCCGCGGCCTCAGGACTCGAACGTCGCCGCCAGCGCGTCCGCGAGCCCCGGCACCAGGTCGGGGCCGGTCAGGACCTCGGTCGCGGTGTCCTTCTCGCGCAGCCGGATCGCCGCCTCACGGGCGCCGGTACGCAGCACCGCGACCGTCATCCGCACCTCCTGGCGGTCCGGGTGACGGGCCACCCACTTCGCCAGGGCGGCCTCCTTCAGGCCCTTCGGCACGGCCGCCTCCGCCGACGGCGGCAGCATCAGCCGCTCCACCGTCAGCGCGCAGCCCGCCACACCGGCCGGCCAGGCGATGGTGCCGAGGAACTCGTCGAGGGCCTTGCCGCGCGGCAGCTCCTCCTGCTCGATAGGGGTGTACGTGGTGGTCTCGGCGCCCCCGGCACCCAGCTGGGCCGCCAGCTTGGGCTCCTGGGCGCGCAGCCGGGCGGTGTCGACGAGGGCGAAGAGCCGGGCCGGCCGGTCCCAGCCGAGACCCGACGCGTACTCGTCGATCTCGAGCACGGCACGGGTGAGGGGGCTCGTGGCCATCGGAGGGCCGGAGGGGGAAAGGTTGGACATGACCAATATCCTGCCTCCTCTTCCCCCCAGGACGGGAACTAGGTAAAGCCTCAGTAAGTTGCACCAGTGGGCTCTACGATCGCGGAGCCTGCTTTCCGCGTCACACGACGCACATGACGCACACGACCAGACGCATCAACCCGAGGGGCGCACGTTGGCTTTCCAGATGCCGGACCGCGGAGGCGGCACAGGTCCTTCGGGACCGAGGATCAGAGTCGGCCGGCCGTCCCGGCGCGCCCGCACCCTGCTGATGACGCTGGGTGTGCTGGCGGTCCTCGCCATGGCGTTCGTGATGTTCGCCGGGTTCTGGACCGACTGGCTGTGGTTCAGGTCCGTCCACTACTCGTCCGTGTTCACCACCACCCTGTGGACCAAGATCGGGCTCTTCCTGGTCTTCGGCCTGCTCATGGCGCTCGCCGTCGGCCTGAACATCTGGCTGGCCCACCGGCTGCGGCCGCCGCTCAGCGCGATGTCGCTGGAGCAGCAGAGCCTCGACCGCTACCGGATGGGCGTGGCGCCCTACCGCAAGTGGGTGCTGCTCGCCGTCGCCGTCCTCGTCGGCCTGATCGCCGGCGCCTCCGCGTCCGGCCAGTGGCGCACCTGGCTGATGTGGGTCAACGGGGTGCCGTTCGGCCAGAAGGACCCCCAGTTCGGGCTCGACGTCGCGTTCTACGCGTTCGACCTGCCCTGGTACCGGTTCCTGCTGGCGTTCGGCTTCGCCGCCACCGTGCTCTCGCTGATCGCCGCCGCGCTCACCCACTACCTGTACGGCGGGCTGCGGATCACCAGCCCCGGCGCGCGCGCGACCGCCGCCGCGACCGGCCACCTGTCGGTGCTGCTCGGCGTCTTCGTGACCCTGAAGGCGGTGGCGTACTGGCTCGACCGGTACGGCCTGGCGGTGAAGTCCAGCGACTTCAAGGCCACCGGCAACTGGACAGGACTGCGCTACGTCGACGCCAACGCCTACCTCCCGGCGAAGACCATCCTGTTCTGCATCGCCGCGATCTGCGCCGTGCTGTTCTTCGCCACCCTGTGGCGGCGCACCTGGCAGCTGCCGGTGATCGGCTTCGGCCTGATGGTGCTCTCGGCGATCCTCATCGGCGGCCTGTACCCGGCGATCGTGCAGAAGTTCCAGGTCCAGCCGAACGAGCAGGCCAAGGAAGCCGAGTACATCAAGAAGAACATCGACGCGACCCGCAAGGCGTACGCGATCGACTCGACGAAGGCCGAGGACTACTCGGGCAAGTCGACCGTGAAGGCGAAGGACCAGCTGCGCGCGGACGCGGACACGGCGGCCAGCTACCGGCTGATCGACCCGAACGTCGTCTCGCCGACCTTCCAGCAGCTGGAGCAGAAGCGGAAGTACTACCAGTTCCCGCTCACCCTGGACGTCGACCGCTACAACGGCAAGGACACCGTCGTCGGTCTGCGTGAGCTCAACATCAAGGGCATCCCGAAGCGGAACTGGATCAACGACCACTTCACCTACACCCACGGGTACGGCGCCATCATGGCGACCGGCACCCAGACCGACGCCAACGGCTCCCCGGTCTTCACCGAGCAGGGCCTGCCGACCACCGGGATGCTCCCGAAGTACGAGCAGCGCATCTACTACGGCGAGAAGACCGACCAGTACTCGATCGTCGGCGGGCCCCAGAAGGAGCTCGACTACGAGGACAACGGCGAGAAGACCACCAGCTACGAGGGCAAGAGCGGCGTCAGCCTCTCCAACGCCTTCAACCGCGCCGCCTACGCGGTCGCGTTCAGCGAGCCGCAGATCCTCTACTCGGGAGCCATCGGCGACGGCTCGCGGATCCTGTACAACCGCACCCCCAAGGAGCGGGTCGAGGCCGTCGCGCCGTGGCTGACCATCGACGGCGACGCCTACCCGGCGGTCGTCGACGGCCGCATCCAGTGGATCGTCGACGCGTACACGACCACCAACGGCTACCCGTACGCGTCGCGCACCACGCTGGGCGAGTCCACGGCCGACGCCCTGACGGTCGGCAACCAGCAGCGCGCGGTCGTCGCCCAGCAGAACCAGGTCAACTACATCCGCAACTCGGTGAAGGCCACCGTCGACGCCTACGACGGCACGGTCAACCTGTACCAGTGGGACACCGAGGACCCGGTCCTGAAGACCTGGATGAAGGCGTTCCCCGGCACGGTCAAGGACCGCGCCGACATCAAGCCCGACCTGCTGGCCCACCTGCGCTACCCGCAGGACATGTTCAAGGTCCAGCGCGAGCTGCTCACCCGCTACCACGTGCAGGACCCGGCGCAGTTCTACAGCGGCTCGGACGCCTGGCAGGTGCCGGACGACCCGACCAACAAGGACGGCAACGCGGTCCCGCCGTACTACCTGAGCATCAAGATGCCCGGGGACGACAAGCAGAACTTCTCGCTGACGACCACGTTCACGCCCAACGGGCGGCCGAACCTGGGGGCGTTCATGGCAGTCGACGCCGACGCCAACAGCAAGGACTACGGCCGCATAAGGCTGTTGTCGGTCACCGAGGACGTGCCAGGACCCGAACAGGTGCAGAACAAGCTCAACAGCCTGCCGTCGGTGGCGACGTTCGTCCGTGACATGAAGGGCGCCGACTCCGACATCATCTACGGCAATCTGCTCACCGTCCCGCTCGACGGCGGCTTCCTGTACGTGGAACCGGTGTACGCCCAGGGCCGCAACGCCCAGTACCCGCTCCTGAAGAAGGTCGCCGTGTCGTACGTGGACGCGGACCAGCCGAAGGGCGACACCACCAAGGACACCACGGTGTTCGCGGACAACCTGACGGGCGCCCTCAACGCGGTCTTCGGGGTGGAGGGCACCACCAAGCCGCCCACCACCGAGCCGCCGGGCACCAAGCCGCCGACGCCCACCACCAACGACGCCGCGCTGAAGCAGGCCATCGCCGACGCGCAGAAGGCGTACGACGACGGTGAGGCGGCGCTGCAGAAGGGTGACTGGGCGGCCTACGGCAAGTCCCAGGAGGCGCTGCAGGACGCCCTGCAGCGCGCGGCCGACGCCGGGGCGAAGCTCCAGACGCCGGCCCCGGGCGCGACGCAGGGCTCGACACCCGGCGGCAAGCCCAGTGGTACGCCGAGCGCACCGCCCGGCGGCACGCCGAGCACGCCACCGAGCAGCCCGCCCAGCCCGGGCGGCTGACCGGCGGACAAGCCCCACCCCCGCGTCGTGATACTGTTCAGGAACCGACGCGGGGTGGAGCAGCTCGGTAGCTCGCTGGGCTCATAACCCAGAGGTCGCAGGTTCAAATCCTGTCCCCGCTACTGATCGACGAGGGCCCGGATCCAGATGGATTCGGGCCCTCGTCGTGTCCGGCCACGGTTCGGGACGTGGGCCGGGCCGGGTCGGGCGGCGGGTCCGGGGGCGCCAGGGGAGGGCGACGCGTGCGCGAAGCGCGGTACGGAAGGGGTGAGTTGGCACGAGTCGTGTTTGACTTGTCTCTCTGTGGGCATGTCGACAAAACGCTGAAGTGACCTCACTGGCCGCGGATACCAGGTGTACGCGGGTTGCGGGTGGTGCGACGATGGTATTTATGGGGGACAGGGCAACTCTGTTGGAGACAGGGCGGTTTGTGCAGCGGCATGCCGGAAACGCCGCAGACGAGATCATCGAGGCCGTGAGGGCCGTCGATGCGGCCGTCGACACCACCGCCGAGCAGGAGACCGACACCGAGGCCGAGGCCCGACACCGCCTCGCCGCCGAGCGCGGCGACGCCCCGGCCATGAGCGTCCTCGGCGCGCTGCTGCTGCGCCGCGGCGACCTCGACGCCGCCGAGCCGTATCTGCGCGGCGCCACCGGACAGGGCGACCGCGCCGCCGCCAACAACCTCGGCGTCCTGCTGCACCAGCGCGGCTACCCGGACGAGGCGGCCGGCTGGTGGCGGGTCGCCGCCGTCGCGGGCTCCGCCCCCGCCGCACACGCCCTCGGCCGCCACCACCGCGAGCGCGGCGACGAGCCCGCCGCCGAGTACTGGCTGCGCCAGGCCGCCGAACAGGGCCACGCCCTCGGCGCCTACGCCCTCGCCGACCTCCTGGAGCACCGCAGCGACGTCGGCGCCGAGCGCTGGCTGCGCGCCGCCGCCGAACAGGGCCACCGGGAGGCCGCGTACCGGCTCGCCCTCGCCCTGGAGCGGCGCGGCACCGAGCCCGCCGCGCGCGGCCCGCACGCCCCCGCCCACGACCCGCTCACCGGCCCCGTCACCGGCCGGAGCCAGGGCGCGGGCCGCGGCGCCACGGCCGGCAAGCCCGTGGGCAAGGCCGCAGGCAAGGCCGTGGCCAAGGCGCCAGGCCAGGCGGCGGGCGCCGCCACCGGGCCCCGTACGCCCGACGGCTGGCTCGCCGAGGCCGAGCAGTGGTTCCGGCAGGCCGCCGCCCGCGGCCACCGCCGGGCCGCGCTGCACCTCGGCGCCATCCTGGAGAAGCGCGGCGAGCTCAAGGAGGCGGGCCGCTGGTACCTCACGTCCGCCAAGGACGGCGAGGCCAAGGCCGCCTGCGCGCTCGGCTTCCTGCTGCGCGACGCGGGCGACGAGGAGAGCGCCGCCGTCTGGTGGCTGCGCGCCGCCCAGGACGGCGACGGCAACGCCGCCAACGCGCTCGGCGCGCTGCACGCCGCCCGCGGCGAGCAGCAGACCGCCGAGCGCTGGTACCGCGCCGCCATGGACGCGGGCGACGTCAACGGCGCCTACAACCTCGGGCTGCTCTGCGCCGCCCAGGAGCGCACCGCGCAGGCCGAGCAGTGGTACCGGCGCGCCGCCTACGCCGGGCACCGCGAGGCCGCCAACGCGCTCGCCGTGCTGCTCCTGCAGGCCGGGGACGCGGGCGGCGCCGAGCCGTGGTTCTCCAAGGCCGCCGAGGCGGGCAGCGTCGACGCCGCCTTCAACCTGGGCATCCTGCACGCCGGACGCGACGACGACCGCACCGCGCTCGCCTGGTACGAGCGGGCCGCGGCCGGCGGCCACACCGAGGCCGCCCTCCAGGTCGGCATCGCGCACCTGCGCGACGGCGACGAGCAGGCCGCCGAGCGGCACCTGCGCTGCGCGGCGGGCGGCGGCAGCGCCGAGGCCGCCTACCGGCTCGCCACCGTCCTCGACGCCCGCCGCCCCGCGCCGGGCCCGCCGGTCCTCGGCGCCCCGCGCGAGGAGAAGACCGAGTGCGAGGAGTGGTACGAGCGGGCCGCCGAGCAGGGGCACCGCCGCGCCCAGGTCCGCGTCGGCATGCTCGCCGCCGGGCGCGGCGACGTCCCCGAGGCGGCCCGCTGGTACCGGGAGGCCGCCGAGGCGGGCTCCCGCAACGGCGCCTTCAACCTCGGACTGCTGCTCGCCCGCGAGGGCGCCGAGCGCGAGGCCGCCCTGTGGTGGACCCGCGCCGCGCACGCCGGGCACGGCCGGGCCGCGCTGCGGCTCGCGCTGCTCGCGGCCCGGCGCGGCGAGCTCACCGAGGGCCGCCGCTGGTGCGCCCGCGCGGTCGAGCTCGGCCCGGCGGAGGTCGCCGAGCGGGCGGCCCGGCTGAGCGAGGCGCTGCAGCAGGAGCTCACCGCGTAACGGCAGCTCACGTGTGACGGGAGGTGGCCGAGTTACCGATTTGCTGTACTCCGAACGGTCCCGTAAGGTTGTGTTCACCGACGCGGGGTGGAGCAGCTCGGTAGCTCGCTGGGCTCATAACCCAGAGGTCGCAGGTTCAAATCCTGTCCCCGCTACTCAGTAGCACGAAGGCCCGGATCGTCTCGACGATCCGGGCCTTCGTCGTATCCACCGTCGTATCCGCCGACGGCAGTGGATGACACGGAAGTGGCGCGGAAACGGCGCGGAAACGGCACGGAGCAGGCACGGAAAAGGCCGCCACCCCTCGGGTGGCGGCCTTTTCACATGCCTTCAGGTGCGTCGGTTACGTCAGGCGGTCGACGCGCAGCTCGGGCAGATGCCCCGGTACGTGACCTCGACCTCGGAGATCGTGAAGCCGAAGCGCTCGCCCGTCGGCAGGTCCGCGAGCGGGTCTCCCGCCGGGTGCACGTCGCGGATCGCGCCGCAGCGGGCGCAGACCAGGTGCTGGTGCGGGCGGTGGGCGTTCGGGTCGTAGCGCTTGGCGCGCTTGTCCGTGGCGACTTCCAGCACCTCGCCGAGGGTCACCATCTCGCCCAGCGTGTTGTAGACGGTCGCCCGGGAGATCTCGGGCAGCCGCTCCACGGCACGGGCGTGGACCTCGTCGGCGGTCAGGTGCACATGGTCCCCGTCGAGCACCTCGGCCACGACGCGACGCTGTGCGGTCATCCGCCAGCCTCGGCCGCGCAGTCGTTCCAACAGGTCACTCATGGGGGTCAGAGTAACAGTCGCCGACGTCAAATCCCGAACCGGTGTGAGTTTGGATGACAGCTTGACTTAGACAATGTCAAATGTAGGATCGAGTTCGAACAGGACGGACCGGCAGGGCGGCAGGACAGGCCGCCACGGCAGGAGGCGCAGCATGACGCAGGGACCGACGCAGGAGTCGACGCGAGGACCGCTCACCACCGAGGCCGGGGCTCCGGTCGCGGACAACCAGAACAGCGAGACCGCGGGCGCCGGCGGACCGGGACTGGTCCAGGACCAGCACCTGTTCGAGAAGCTGGCGCACTTCAACCGCGAGCGGATCCCGGAGCGCGTGGTGCACGCGCGCGGCGCCGGTGCCTACGGCACGTTCACCGTGACCGCCGACGTGACCCCGTACACCCGGGCCGCGTTCCTCTCCGAGGTCGGCAAGCAGACCGAGACCTTCCTGCGCTTCTCCACGGTCGCGGGCAGCCTCGGCGCGGCGGACGCGGTGCGCGACCCGCGCGGCTGGGCGCTGAAGTTCTACACCGAGGAGGGCAACTACGACCTCGTCGGCAACAACACCCCGGTCTTCTTCATCCGGGACGCCATCAAGTTCCCCGACTTCATCCACACCCAGAAGCGCGACCCGTACACCGGCTCCCAGGAGGCGGACAACGTGTGGGACTTCTGGGGGCTCAGCCCGGAGGCCACCCACCAGGTGACCTGGCTGTTCGGCGACCGCGGCATCCCGGCCTCGTACCGGCACATGAACGGCTACGGCTCGCACACCTACCAGTGGAACAACGAGGCGGGCGAGGTCTTCTGGGTCAAGTACCACTTCAAGACCGACCAGGGGATCAAGAACCTCACCCAGGCCGAGGCCAACCGGCTCGCGGGCGAGGACCCCGACTCCCACCAGCGCGACCTGCGCACCGCGATCGAGCAGGGCGCCTTCCCGACCTGGACCGTGCAGGTGCAGATCATGCCCGCGGCCGACGCGGCGGCCTACCGCTTCAACCCGTTCGACCTCACCAAGGTGTGGCCGCACGCCGACTACCCGCCGATCGAGATCGGCACCCTCGAACTCAACCGCAACCCGCGGAACGTGTTCGCCGAGGTCGAGCAGTCGATCTTCAGCCCGGCGCACTTCGTGCCCGGCATCGGCCCGTCCCCGGACAAGATGCTCCAGGGCCGGCTGTTCGCGTACGGCGACGCCCACCGCTACCGCGTCGGCATCAACGCCGACCACCTGCCGGTGAACCGCCCGCACGCCACCGAGGCCCGCACCCACTCCCGGGACGGCTTCCTGTACGACGGCCGGCACGGCGGCGCCAAGAACTACGAGCCCAACAGCTTCGGCGGGCCCGAGCAGACCGGCCGCCCGCTGTGGCAGCCGCTGCCGGTCACCGGGGTCACCGGCGACCACCCGACCCCGGCGCACGCCGAGGACGACGACTTCACGCAGGCCGGTGAGCTGTACCGGCTGATGGCGGAGGACGAGAAGGCGCGGCTGGTCGACAACCTCGCCGGGGCCATCGCCCCCGTCTCCCGCGACGACATCGCCGCGCGCGCGATCGACAACTTCCGGCGCGCGGACGAGGACTTCGGCAAGCGGCTGGAGGCCGCCGTCCAGGCCCTGCGCGGCTGACGGCCGCGAGCCGGAGAAGAGAGAAGAGCGGAAAGGGCCGGGTCCCGTACGCGCAGGCGTACGGGACCCGGCCCCGTTTCCGCGCGTCAGGCGGCGCTGTGCACCGGCAGCCAGCAGCGGATGATGTCGCGGACCGAGACGATGCCCACCGGGCCGTGGTCGTCGAGCACCACGAGATGGCGGAAGCCGCCCCTGGTCATCGCCTCGGCCGCCTCCTCGAGCGTCCAGGTCGGCGCGGCGAACACGACGTCCCGGGTGGTGTGGGCGTCGGCGGTCTCATGGTCGGGATTCCGGTCGGTGCCGACCGCGTTGAGGACGTCGCGCTCGGTCAGGATTCCGAAGCCGCCGGAATCACCGTCCTGGACGATGGCGGCGCCGACCCGGCGGGCCGACATCAGACGGGCGGCCTGGCGGAGTGTGTGGGCGGGGCCGATGGTGAGGACCACGGTGCTCATGGCGTCACGGACGAGCATGGAGGGAACCACCTCCTGGTCGAGAACCTCGCGAACCTCTCGAGAACTCATTCACAAGTTCACAAGTGGGGGGAGTCTCAGAGTGGCAGCGGGGGAGAGGTGCGACAAGGGGGCGCGCGGAGCGTGCGGAGCGGGACACGCGCGCGCCCGGCGGACGTTCGCCGCCGCGGTCGTCCCCGCCGCGGGCGTTCATCGTTTGTCTACCGCCGCCTCGGAAGATCGGTCGCGCAAGCAGCACCGAGGGCAGGACCGAGAAAGGCAACGGGGACGATGACCGCGAAGAAGCTCCTCACGAAGAAGTTCGCGCACCGGACGGCGGGGGCGGTGGCGGCCGGACTGCTGGCGCTGGCCGGGACGCTCGCGGGCGCGGGCACCGCGCAGGCCGCGTACGTCGAGCGGACGCACACCCTGTGGGACGGCGCGACCCTCCAGGACGGCCAGCACGTCAGCACCGACTACGCCCGGCTGATCATGCAGCCCGACGGCAACCTGGTCTTCTACCGCACCGACCGCGCGGGCGACTGGTCGCACGCCACGCCCAAGTGGCACACGAACACCTACGGCTGCGGCCGCCAGGCCACGATGCAGAGCGACGGGCGCCTCGTCGTGCGCGGCGCGAACGGGCGGGAGTGCGCCTCCGTGGGCCGCCAGGGCAAGGACGGCTACGCGAACGCCTGCCTCCAGGTGACCCAGGAGCAGGGGCTGCACATCTGGTACACGAACCGGGCCTGCGGCACCTTCAGCGGGCTCGACGCGCGGAGCACCGGCGAGGACAGGGCCGTCCTCTACTCCGACCTGTACTGACCCTCCCTCCGCGGTACGTGGCCCCGGCCGGACCCCCTCTCCGGCCGGGGCCTTCCGCGTACCCGCCACCGGGACGGCCCCCGGCCGCCGCCCGGCTCAGGCCGACAGCCGCCCCACCAGATCCGCCACCGACCACTGCGGCCGGGCCGCGAGCCGGGCCGCCGCCGCCCGCAGCCGGGCGGGCTGGTGGCCGCACAGCACGGCCAGTTCCCGCGCCGCCCCCGACTCCCGCCGGATCCGGTCGGGACCCGCGATCCGCGCGAGCAGCTCGTACGCGTCGTCCGGCTCCAGCGGACCGAGCCGCAGCCGGGCCGCCGCCGCTCCCGCCCACGGTTCCTGGTCCGCCTCCGTCCCCGCCTCCGCCTCCGCGACCAGGGCCGCGCACCCGGCCACCCCGGGCAGCAGCGGCGCGGGCTCCGGCACCCCGTCGAGCAGCACCAGGACCCGCCGCCCGGCCAGCGCCGCCCGGTAACGCGCCGCGAGCCGCGCCGCCCCCGCGTCCTCGGCGGGCCGCACGCCCAGCGCCCGCAGAAACCCCGCCAGGACCTCCCGTACGTCGCAGGACGCGTCGCCCCGCGCGTACAACTGCCCGTCCGGGAACGCGTCCCGCACCCGGTGCGCCAGGTGCACGGCGAGCGTCGAGGTGCCCGTGCCGTACGGCCCCGAGAGCGCGACCACCGGGCTGCCGCCCGGGTCCGCCCGCAACAGGCCCTCCGCCTGCCGGACCTGCGCCCCCCGGCCCACCAGGTCCGGGATGTCCGGCGGCAGCTGGCACGGCCGCGGCGACGCGGCCGACGGGGCCGGGACCGGGACCGGGGCCGGGGGCGGTGCGGGGTCGCCGCGCCGGATCCGCCCGTACAGCTCGGTCACCGCCCCGCCCGGATCCAGGCCGAGCCGCCGGTCGAGCCGGTCCCGCAGCCCCTCGAACAGGGTGAGCGCCTCCGCGCGCAGACCGCAGCGGTACAGCGCGAGCAGGCACAGCCGGTGCGCCTCCTCGTCGTCCGGGCGCTGCGTCACCAGCGCGCGCAGCGCGGGCAGCGCCTCGGCGTGCCGTCCGAGCGCCAGCTCCGCCTCGTACAGCGTCATCTCCGCCGCGTGCCGCGACCCGGCGAGCCGCTCCCTGGCCCGCCGGGCCAGCGGCCCCGGCACCCCGTCGAGCGCCTCGCCGCGCCACCGGCCGAGCGCCCGTACCAGCAACTCCCGGGCCCGCGCCGGGTCCTGGCGCAGCAGCGCGCCGGCCCGGGCGGTGTCGTCCTCGTACCGGAACACGTCCACGGCCTCGCGCGCGACGGCCAGCCGGTAGCCGCCCGACGAGGCCACCACGGCCTCGGGCGCGTCGAGCGCCCGGCGCAGCCGGTGGGCGTGGGTGCCGATCTGGCCGAACGGATCCTTCGGCCAGTCCTCCTCGTCCTCGCCCCACACGGCGGTCACCAGCCGTGGCGTCGGCACCAGTTCACCCGCCGCGAGCAGCAGCGCGCACAGCACCGCCCGCTGCTGCGGCCGCCCGAGCGCCCGCTCCCGCCCGCCGTGCCACGCGCGCGGCGCGCCGAGAATGGCGAATTCGATTCCCATGACACCCCCGTAAGCCATGAGTCCGTCCCGGCTTGCGTGCCGCATCATAGGCGGCCGGACCGCGCCGCCCCGAGGGGTCGGGCGGGCCGGGCGCGTCCCGCGCCGGAGGGGAAAAGGGGAGGTCACGGGGGCCGTGAGCGGCAGGGGAACGAGGGGGATCGTGGGGCAGGCAGGGCAGGCAGGGCAGGCAGGGCAGGCGGAGCTGGGGGGAACCCTGGGGCGAGACGGTGAGGACGGGGGCGCCCCGGGCGCCGGGGGCGGGAGCGGTACGGGGCCGGGTGGCGCCCCGGCGCCCGCGCTGCGGTTCGCGTTGCTCGGGCCGCTGCGGGCCTGGGTCGGCGCGGACGAGGTCGACCTCGGGCGGCCGCAGCAGCGGGCGCTGCTCGCCGTGCTGCTCGACGCGCCCGGGCGGACCGTCGGGCACGGGGTGCTCGCGGAGGGCATCTGGGGGGAGGGGGCCGCGCCCGCCGATCCGCGCAAGGCGCTGCAACTCCTCGTCTACCGGCTGCGGTCCGCGTTCCGGCCGTACCTCGACGAGTCGCCGATCGTCCGGGTGGGGGAGGGGTACGTGCTGCGCGCCCCGGGGGCGGGCACCGACCTGGCCGAATGGCGGCGGCTGCTCGCCGAGGCGGCGCGGCTGCGGGCCGCGGACGCCGGGGCGGCGGAGGTACGGGAACCCCTGCGCGCCGCGCAGCGGCTGTGGGACGGCGAACCGCTCGCCGGGCTCGGCGGCCCGCACGCCGAGGCGGTCCGCGCCCGGCTCGCCGAGGAGCGGCTCGGCGCCCTGGAACAGCGGCTCGAACTCGACGCCGAGCTCGCCGACCGCGCGGACCTCACCGCCGAGGCCGCCGCTCTCTGTCTGGAACACCCCGACCGCCCCCGCCTCGTCGCCGTCCTGATGCGCGCCCTGCACCGGGCGGGCCGCACCGCCGAGGCCCTGGCCGTCTTCGAGGACGCGCGTGGCGGCCTGCCGGACGGGTGGGGAGGGACGGTCGGTGCGGGTGGGCCGAGCCCCCACCCCGACTCGCCCGCCGGGCTCCACCTCCGCATCCTGCGCGACGACCCCACCCTGCTGCCCGCCCCGGCGCACATCGCCGAGTCCGCCGACTCCGCCGCGTCCGTCGAGTCCGCCGGGACCGGCTGGCAGGCGCCCGCGCAACTGCCCGCCGACCTGCCCGACTTCACCGGTCGCGGCGCCGATGTCGACGCCCTCGCGGACCGGCTCGCGGGGGCCGGGGGGCGGGCCGTCGTCGTGTCGGCGCTCGACGGGATGGGCGGGGTCGGGAAGACCTCGCTCGCCGTGCACGCCGCCACCCGCGCCGCCGGACGCTTCCCCGACGGGCAGCTCTTCGCCGACCTGCGCGGCGCCGACCGGGCGCCGCGCGAACCGGCCGCCGTGCTCGCCGAGTTCCTGCGCGCGCTCGGCGTCGCCGCCGATGAGGTGCCGGCCGGGGCGGCCGAGCGGTCCGCGCGCTACCGCTCGGCGCTCGCCGGGCGCCGCGTCCTCGTCGTCCTGGACAACGCCGCCGCCCCCGAACAGGTCGAGCCGCTGCTGCCCGGCTCCGCCGACTGCGC
This sequence comes from Streptomyces sp. NPDC090025, assembly GCF_044748125.1. Lineage (NCBI taxonomy): Bacteria > Bacillati > Actinomycetota > Actinomycetes > Kitasatosporales > Streptomycetaceae > Streptomyces > Streptomyces sp. NPDC090025. The sequence goes on from NZ_JBIVFL010000001.1 coordinate 1,154,652, forward strand.
CGTGCTCGTCACCAGCCGCACCCGGCTGCCCGGCCTCGCCGGGGCCCACCACCTGCGGGTCGACCCGCTGCCCGCCGACGAGGCCGCCGAACTGTTCACCCGGATCGTGGGCGCCGCCAGGACCGGAGCCGAACCGGGCCGGGTCGAGGAGATCGTCGCCGCGTGCGGGCGGCTGCCGCTCGCCGTACGGATCGCCGCGTCCCGGCTCGCCGCCGACCCGGACCTGACCCTCGCCGCGCTCGCCGACGGACTGCGCGACGAACGGCGGCTCGCCGCCCTCGACGACGGCGAGCGGGCCGTCGAGGCCACCTTCGCGCTGTCGTACCACCGGCTCACCCCCGAGGCCGCGCGCGCCTTCCGGCTGCTCGCGCTGCCCGACGCGCCGGACATCGCGCTGCCCTGCGCCGCCGCGCTCCTCGACCGCACCGAGGAGCGGGCCGACGAACTCCTCGAAGGGCTCGTCGACCTCAACCTCCTCCACTCGCCCGGCTTCGGCCGCTACGGCTTCCACGACCTGGTCCGCGCCTACGCCCGCGCCCGGCTCGCCGACGAGGACGGCCCGGCCGAGCGCGCGGCCGCCGCCGCCCGGCTGCTCGACTTCTGCCTGGCGACCGCCCGGAACGCCGACACCGCCGCCCGCTCCGTCGACCCGGCCGAACAGAGCCTGCTCGACACACCCGTGGCCAGGACCGGCCGGTCCTTCGGCACCGGCACCGGCACCGGTACCGGCACCAGCACCGGCACCAGCACCAGCACCGGCTCCGGCACCGGCACGGACGCCGTCCGCTGGATGCGCGAGCAGGCGCCGGTGCACGCCGCCGCCGTCGCCCTGGCCTGCGCGGACCCGGCGCTGCCGCTCGCGCAGGCCGCCGAACTCGTCGACAAGATGGGCTCCGTCCTCTTCGACCGCACCCAGACCAGCGTCATCGCCGACCTCGCCGCCCGCGTCGCCGACACCGCCGCCACCCGCCGCGACCACGCCCCGCAGGCCCTCGCCCGGTACGTGCGGGGCAACATGCTCTGGCACGTCAACCGGTACGAGGAGTGCGAGGCGGAGATCGGCCGCGCGGTCGCGCTCTGCGCCGAACTCGCGGACGGGCAGCGCCGAAGCGGCCCGGGGCCCGCGGGCCGCCGCCCCGATCCGGCCGCCCGGGTCCTGGCCAAGGCGCTGATCATCCTGGCCGGGCGGGCCCGCATCCACGGGCGGCACGCCGAGGCGGCCGAGCACGCGGGCCGGGCCGCCGAGGCGTTCCGGGCGCTCGGCGCCGAACGGGCCGAGGGCAGCGCGCTCGGCGAGTTCGCGTTCAACGCGGCGCACACCGGACTCCTCGACGAGGCCCGCCGGGCCGCCGAACGCGGCGCACGGCTGATGCGCGCCGCCGGACCGGTCTCCGCGGCGACCGGCCGCTACTACCTGGCCCGGGTGCTGCGGCTGTGCGGCGACCCGGAGGCGGCGCTCGCGCACGCGACCGGCGCCCGCGAGGAGTTCGCGCGCCTCCAGGTCGCCGTGTTCGAGGCGGCGACCGGCGACCTCGCCGCCCGGCTGCACGCCGAGTCGGGCCGGGCGACGCTCGCCGCGGAGGCCGCCGAGGCGGCGCTGCCGCTCGCCCGCCGCACCAGCGCCGCCCTGGAGGCGGCCCTGCTGCACACCCTGGGCGCCGCCCTCGGCTCCCTCGGCCGGCCCCGGCAGGCCCGCGCCTGCCTGGAGGACGCGGCGGAGGTGTACGGCCGCCTCGGCATCGCGGAGGAGGCGGCAGCGGTACGGGTCCTGCTCGCCGCCCTGCCGACGCCGTGACCGCCCTGGCGTGACCGACGAGCGGTGAGCCCCCTGTCGTGGCCCGCCGGGCCCGCCGGGCCTGTGCGCTACGCGCGTTGACCGGATGTCTACCGGGGCCGGTGACCGTACTCCCCGTCAGGTCACCGACCCGACACGGACACCGGTACGTGCACCGGCACCGGTACGTACACCGGCCCCGGTCCAGGTACCGGCGCCGGTGGCGACACGACAGGAGACATCACGACATGACGACTCAGCCGCAGGACGGGCAGGTCTGGGCGCTCGTCGCCGCGAACGGCCGCGCCGCCGACGTCAACGCGAGCCAGGCCACCGAAGGCAACCGGATCCAGGCCTGGGCGCCCAACGGCTCCGGCGCCCAGGGCTGGGTGTTCTGGGCCAAGGAGAACGGCTCCTGGCTCCTGGAGACCCGGCTCACCCACCACACCCACGCCCCCGGTCAGGCGATGGTGATGGACTACAACTTCTCCAACTTCACCACCCACCTGGTCCGCGAGCACGGCGGCAACAACCAGCGCTGGCACCTGGAGGACGCGGGCAACGACCGGGTCCTGCTGCGCAGCGCCCGCCCCGACGAGGGCGCCGCCTACCTCACCGCCGACGCGCAGGGCGCGGCGCTCGGCGTGTGGCGGCGCGACCCCGCCAACCAGGGGCAGCTCTGGCAGCTGGTCCCGGCGGGCCAGGCCGGCGGCGGCCAGCAGGGCGGCGGCAGGCCGCAGCCCCAGCCCCAGCCCCAGCCGCAGCCCGGGCAGGGCGGCTTCCTCGGCGAGATGCTCGCCATGGTCAACCAGGAGCGGCGCCGGGCCGGGGTCCCCGACCTGCGGCTCGACGACCGGCTCTCGGCCGCCGCGCAGCGCCACGCCAACGACCTGGCCCGCAACGACCTCACCCAGCACAACGGCACCGACGGCTCCGACTTCGGCCGCCGCATCCGGGAGGCCGGATACCCGGGCAACACCGCCCAGGCCGAGAACGTCACCCCGTCCAACAGCGTCCCCGAGGCCATGGGGATGTGGATGAACAGCCCCGGCCACCGCACCAACATCCTCAACGGCACCTACCGCAACCTCGGCGTCGGCTACGCGCCCCGCCAGCGCGGCAACTGGGGCCGCTACGTCCAGACCTTCGGGAGCTGAGCCCGATGGGAACGGTCTGGATCCCCGGCGCCGTCCGCCTCGGTGACGGGGCGATCGGCGGCGCCATGGACACCCCCGCGCTGCCGCCCCGGGTGGTCTGGCACACCACCGAGAGCGGCGCGGGCAACGCGGCCTTCGACGCCGTCGGCGCGTACCTGATCCGGCAGGGCAGCGAACCGCACCTCCTGTACGACCCCACCACCGACCGGCTCGGCCAGTTCGGGCCGCTCGACCGCAGCGCCCGGGCGCTGCGCAACGACGGCGAGACCCGCACCAACCGCACCGGCCGGGTCTGTGTGCAGATCGAGGTGCTCGCCCGCGCCTCGAAGCCGTTCACCGGCTACTGGAGCCCCGGCCCCAACCTGCGGGCCATCATGGCGGCCGCCCGATCCTGGGGCGTGCCCGACGTGTGGGCGGGCCGTGAGCGGTCCCGTACCGACTGGCGGGGCAAGGGCGGCCACTTCGGGCACGCCCATGTGCCGGGCAACGACCACTGGGACCCGGGGGCGATCGACCCGGGCGCGCTGTTCGCCGCCGCGGGCGGCACGGCGCCCGCCCCGGCCCCGGGCGGGCAGCGGCCAGGACCGCGGTCCGTGGTCAGCCTGGCCCGGGTGCTGGACGCGGCCCGCCGTGACCCGGCCGCCGCGCAGGGGGCGGCGGCGCACCGCGCCGACGTGCTCCCGGTGGAGAAGGCGCTCGCCGCCGAGGGGCTGCTGCCCGCGGGGTGGGCGGACGGCTCCTTCGGCACCAAGACGGTGAGCGCGTACGCCGCCTGGCAGCGGCGCTGCGGCTTCGGCGGCGCGGACGCCGACGGCATGCCGGGCCGCACCACCCTGGAGCGCCTCGGCAAGGCGCACGGCTTCCAGGTCACCGGGTGAGCGCACACCTCACGCGTACGACTCGCACCACTCGCACCACTCGCACCACCCGTAGCGATCGAACCCAACGAACCGAGAGGACCCGCACCATGACCACCCTCCGTACCCTCGCCGCCGCGTTCGGCGCCGCCGTGACCGTCGCGGGGGCGGCCCTGGCGACCGCCCCGGCGGCGCAGGCCGCGCAGAGCGCCGGATGCGGCGAACTGCCGCCGCCGATCACCACCCACGTCGAGGTGACGACCTACCGCGGCGGCGCGCTCGACCTGCCGAACAACAACGAGTCCGTCGGCCAGCGGGTCGGCACCTGGACGCCCAACGGCTCGCCCGCGCAGACCTGGACGGTCTGGAGCTACTGCGACGGCACCAGCGCCATCAGCCACGGCTACGACAAGGTCCTGGAGGCCGGTGGCACCAACGACCTGGCGATACCGCAGCTGGGCTCGGCGTCCCGGGACGGCCTCAACAGCCCCTGGGGCGGGGTGAACCCGGCCCAGAAGTGGCGGCTGCTCGACGGCGGCAACGGCTGGCGGATGGCCCAGAACACGGTCACCGGCAAGTGCCTGAAGAGCAACGGCGTCGGCTACCTCAACTCCATGGCCACCTGCGACGGCAACGACGCCGGCCAGTGGTGGCAGCTCGGCTGACGGCCGCCGGTCCCTGGGCGGCTCAGCCGCCCAGGTAGCTGAGCAGCTCCCCGTGCAGCAGCCCGTTGGAGGCCGCCGCGTTCCCGCTGTGCGGGCCGTGGCGGCCGTCCAGGCCGGTGTACGTGCCGCCCGCCTCCTGCACGACGACGGCCACGGCCGCCATGTCCCACAGCGACAGCTCCGGCTCCGCGCACAGGTCCACCGAGCCCTCGGCGACCATCATGTACGGCCAGAAGTCGCCGTACGCCCGGGTCCGCCAGCACGCGCGCGTGAGGTCGAGGAAACCGTCGAGCTGCCCGCGCTCCTCCCAGCCGCTCAGGCTGGAGTACGCGAACGAGGCGTCCTCCAGGCGGCTCACCTTGGAGACACCGATCCGGCTCGCCGAGGCCAGGCTGCGGCCGGTGTACGCGCCGAGGCCCTTCGCCGCCCACCAGCGGCGGCCGAGCGCGGGCGCCGACACCACGCCGACGACCGGCTGGAAGCCGGTCTCCCCGGCCTCCATCAGCGCGATCAGGGTCGCCCACACCGGGACCCCGCGCACATAGTTCTTGGTGCCGTCGATCGGGTCGATCACCCAGCGGCGCGGGCCCGTGCCCTCGACGCCGTACTCCTCGCCGAGCACCGCGTCCCGCGGCCTGGCGCGCTTCAGCTGACCGCGGATCAGCTCCTCGGCGGCCTTGTCGGCCTCGCTGACCGGAGTCATGTCGGGCTTCGTCTCGACCTTCAGGTCGAGCGCCTGGAACCGGTCCATCGTGGCCGCGTCCGCGGCATCCGCGAGGACGTGGGCGAGACGCAGATCATCGTGGTAGTCGGCCATGGTCGAAACTCTATCCCCCGAAGAAGCGTCGGCCGGTGGCGGCCCTTGACAGTGCGTGGCCGTCCGTCAACGCTGAGCGCAGAACCGATCCGGCTGGGAGGCGCCCGTGCCGACTGCCCGCGAGACCCTGCTCGACACCGCCCGTACGGCCCTCGACACGCTGCCCTGGTCCGCCGTCCGGATGGTCGACGTGGCCGCCCGCGCGCGGGTGTCCCGGCAGACCCTCTACAACGAGTTCGGCAGCAAGGAAGGGCTCGCCAGGGCCCTGGTGCGGCGCGAGGCCGACCACTATCTGCGGGGCGTCGAGGCCGCCCTCGCCCGGCCGGGACCGCCCGCCCACCGGCTGGCCGCCGCCGCCGAGTGGACCGTCGCCGCCGCTGCCGCCCGGCCGCTCACCCGGGCGCTGCTCACCGGCACCTGGGACGACCGGCTGCCCGCCCCGCGCGCCGCGCGCCGTGGCGGCCGCGCCCCGGTCGTACCGGAACAGCGGCGGGCCGACGCCGGGGTGCCGACCCCCGCCGAGCTGCTCGCCCAGGCCACGGACCGGGCCGCCGCGCTCGCGGAGCACGGGGCCGCGCCGGACGCCTGCGAACTGGCCCTGCGGCTCGCCCTGTCGTACGTCGTGACGGCGGCCCCGGCCGCCCCGGCGGGCGTCCCGCGCCACCGTCCCGCGCCGGGTCAGTGGGCGGAGCCGGACAGCTGCAGGCCGATGACCCCGACGATCACCAGACTGATCGAGACGATCTTGAGCGTGGACACCACGTCACCCAGGAAGATCATCCCGTAGATCGCGGTGCCCGCCGCGCCGATCCCGGTCCACACCGCGTACGCCGGACCGATGTCCAGCTTGCGCAGCGCCAGGGTCAGCAGACCGAAGCTGCCCAGCGCGAACGCCGCGAACGCGACCGTCGGCCACAGCCGGGTGAAGCCGTGCGACAGCTTCAGACACACCGCGAAACCGGTCTCCAGGAGCCCGGCGACCACCACCAGCAGCCACGCCATCGTCAGTGCCTCCCACGCCGTCGGTGACTGCTTCGTCTCACTTGGTGCGATTATGCACTTACCAAGAGCGAGTGCCCGCAAACGTGCGCGATTCGGGTGACGCGTCGCGACCGCCCCTTGAAGGCGGCGGCAGGACGCCGGAAAGGCGGCGGCCCGGCTCAGCCGCCCGGATCAGTCGCCCTCGCGCCGCTCGCGGGTCGCGAGCAGCCGCCGCAGCGAGTACAGCCGGGCCTGGTCCGCGTGCCCCTCGGCCACCCACGCGTCGAGACCGCAGTCCGGCTCGTCGTGGCTGCACGCGCGCGGGCAGTTCTCGGTGCCCGCCGCCAGGTCGGGGAAGGCGTGGATGACCCGGGACGGATCGATGTGCGCCAGACCGAAGGACCGCACGCCCGGGGTGTCGATCACCCAGCCGTCCGCCTTGTCCAGCGGCAGCGCGAGCGCCGAGGTGGTGGTGTGCCGGCCGCGCCCCGTCACCGCGTTCACATGACCGGTGAGGCGTCGCCGCTCCTCCGGCACCAGCGCGTTCACCAGCGTCGTCTTGCCGACGCCCGAGTGCCCGACGAACGCCGTCACCCGGTCGCCCAGGTGCTCGCGCACCCGGTCCGCCGCGCCGCCGTCGTACAGCTCGTCCCGGTTCACCACGACATAGGGGATGTCGAGGTCGCCGTACAGCTCCAGGAGTTCCGACGGCGGCGCCAGGTCCGACTTGGTCAGCACCAGGAACGGGGTGAGCCCGCCGTCGTACGCCGCCACCAGACAGCGGTCGATCAGCCGGGGCCGCGGCTCCGGGTCGGCCAGCGCCGTCACGATCGCCAGCTGGTCGGCGTTGGCCACCACCACCCGCTCGAACGGGTCGTCGTCGTCGGCCGTGCGGCGCAGCACCGAGGAGCGCTCGCTGATCCGCACGATCCGCGCCAGGGTGTCCCGCTCACCGGACAGATCGCCCACCAGGGACACCCGGTCGCCGACCACCGCGGCCTTGCGGCCCAGCTCACGGGCCTTCATCGCGACGATGATCCGGTCCTCGACCAGACAGGTGAGGCGGCCCCGGTCGACGGTGAGGACCATGCCCTCGACGGCGTCCTCGTGCTTGGGACGGATGTTGGTACGGGGCCGGTTGCCCTTGCGGTTGGGCCGCTGGCGGATGTCGTCCTCGTCGGTGTGCTTCCCGTAACGCCGCATGGCTCAGACTCCGAGCATTTCGGTCCACATCCTCGGGAAGTCGGGCAAGGTCTTCTCCGTCGTCGCCACGTTCTCGATCTCCACCCCCGGCACCGCCAGGCCGATGATCGCGCCCGCGGTCGCCATCCGGTGGTCGTGGTACGTGTGGAAGACGCCGCCGCGCAGCGGCCGGGGCCGGATGTGCAGACCGTCCGCGGTCTCCGTGACGTCACCGCCGAGACCGTTGATCTCCTTGGTCAGCGCCGCCAGCCGGTCCGTCTCGTGCAGCCGCAGATGGGCCACCCCGCGCAGCGTCGACGGGGAGTCGGCGAGCGCGGCGACCGCCGCGATGCCGGGGGTCAGCTCGCCGACCTCGCCCAGGTCCACGTCGATGCCGTGGATCCGGCCGGTGCCGGTGAACGTCAGACCCGCGTCGGTCAGCTCGCAGGCGCCACCCATGCCGGTGAAGATCTCCCGCAGCGCGTCACCGGGCTGGGTGGTCCTGGCCGGCCAGTCCGGCACGGTCACCCGGCCACCGGTCACCAGGGCGGCGGCCAGGAACGGCTGCGCGTTCGACAGATCGGGCTCCACCACCAGGTCACGGCCGAGCAGCGCCGACGGGGCGACCCGCCACACGTCCGGGCGGCCGCCGTGCTCCGGCTCGTCGACCTGGGCGCCCACCGCGCGCAGCATCTCCACCGTCATCCGGATGTGCGGCAGCGACGGCAGCCGGTCGCCGACGTGCCGCACCTCCACACCCTGGTTGAACCGGGCACCCGACAGCAGCAGCGCGCTGACGAACTGCGACGAGGACGAGGCGTCGATCTCGACCACCCCGCCCTCCAGGCCACCGGCGCCGTGCACGGTCAGCGGCAGCGCGCCGCGCCCGTCGTCGTCGATCCGGGCGCCGAGCGCGCGCAGCGCGTCGATCACCCCGTGCAGCGGGCGCTCGTGCGAACGCGGGTCGCCGTCGAAGCGGACCGGACCGTCGGCGAGCGCCGCGACCGGCGGCAGGAAACGCATGACCGTGCCCGCGTTGCCGACGTCCACGGCGGCCGGACCGCGCAGCCCGGCCGGAACGACCCGCCACGCCTCGCCGGAACCGTCCGCGCCCACACCCTCGTCGATCTTCACGCCGAGCGCGCGCAGCGCGTCCGCCATCAGCACGGTGTCGCGCGACCGCAGCGGACGGCGCACCCAGCCCGGCTCGGCGGCCAGCGCGGCGAGCACCAGGGCCCGGTTGGTGACCGACTTCGATCCGGGCACCGCGACGGTGGCGTCGACGGCACCCCGCGCGTACGGGGCGGGCCAGAGCCCGGTGAGCGGGTCGGCGAGCGGGCCGGAGAGCGGATCGGTGGACGCGGAGCTTTCGGTCATGCCCTCACTTTACGGGGGCGTGAGCAGGCCGGTGGGCCGTGCCTTTGGGGTCAGGCCGGGCTCGCGACGTCCGGCACGCACGCTCGCCGCGTTGTCGTCACTCGCCAACGCTCCGCGTTGACTCCCTCCTCCGCCTTGCGATCGCACGCACCGGACCCCGCTCACTGACCCGGCCTGACCCCAAAGACACGGCCTACACGCCGAGCGGCCCCGGTGAACCGGCCGCTACACGCCGAGCAGCCAGCGTCCGCCGCCGATCAGCGAGCAGATCGAGACCGCGTGGAAGAACAGCAGCCACAGCGTCGGCGGCACATGCGTGAGCCGGGCCAGCTGGTCGGCGTCGGAGTCACCGGCACCGCCGTGCCGCCGCTTCGCCTGCAGCTCGAACGCGGGCCTGACCCCGCCGAGCAGCAGGAACCACACCACCCCGTACGCGAACACCGCCTGCACGGCCGGGCCGGTCAGCCAGGACACCAGCAGGAACAGACCGCCGGTGACCAGGACCGTGAAGATCCCGTACGCGTTGCGGACCATCACCAGGAGAGCCAGCAGCAGCGCGGTGGCCAGCCAGAGCAGCAGCGTGATCCGGCCGCTCGCGAGCAGCGCGGCGCCGCCGAGGCCGAGCAGCGGGGCGGCGGTGTACCCGGCGGCGGCGGTGAGGATCATGCCGAGACCGGTGGGGCGGCCGCGCGAGACGGTGAGGCCGCTGGTGTCGGAGTGCAGCCGGATCGACTGCAGTCTGCGGCCGGTCAGCAGCGCCACCAGGCCGTGGCCGCCCTCGTGGGCGATGGTGACGGCGTTGCGGGACAGCCGCCATATCGGGCGGGGCAGCACCGCGGCGAGGGCGGCGACCGCGGTGGCGATCACGATCCACTCCGCGGGCGCGGTCTGGGTGCCGAGCAGGCCGGGATCGAGGCTCATCGACGGCTCATTTCCTGGACTGGCTCCTCGAAAGGGGACGGGACCGTGGCAGTGTGGCACTCATGTGCGGACGGTATGCGGCGAGCAGACGCCCCGAGGACCTGGTGGACGTCTTCGAGGTCGAGAAGTGGGAACCGACGGAGGCGCTGGCCCCCGACTGGAACGTGGCCCCGACCAAAGAGGTCCACGCGATCCTGGAGCGTCCTCTCAAAGACGCGGAATCCCGTCGGCCGGTTCGCCAGATGCGGGTCCTGAAGTGGGGCCTCGTGCCGTCCTGGGCGAAGAGCCCGGAGGGCGCCGCCCGGATGATCAACGCCCGCGCGGAGACCGTCCACGAGAAGCCCGCCTACCGGCGCGCCTTCGCCGCCCGCCGCTGCATCCTGCCCGCCGACGGTTATTACGAGTGGGTGACCGGCGCCGACGAGCGCGACCTGGAGGTCGAGGGCAAGAAGAAGCGGCCGCGCAAGCAGCCGTACTTCGTGACCCCCGCCGACGGCTCGGTCTTCTCGATGGCCGGGATCTACGAGTTCTGGCGGGACCGCACGCTGCCCGACGACCATCCGCAGGCATGGTGGGCGACCTGCTCCGTACTGACCACCGAGGCGGAGACCGGACCGCTCGGCGTCGCCCCCGCCGAGGGCCCGGGCACGCTCGCCGAGATCCACCCCCGGATGCCGTTGATGCTCACCCCGGACCGCTGGGACGCCTGGCTCGACCCGGCCCGCACCGACCCCGACGAACTGCGCGGACTCCTCGTACCGCCGCCGGAGGGCCTGATGCGGGCGTTCGCGGTGCCGACCATGGTCAGCAACGTCCGCAACAACGGGCCCGAGCTGCTCACCGAGCTCACCGGGCCCGAGGTCGGCACGCTGTTCTGAGCCCCGCTGTTCCGAACCCCGCTGTTCCGAAGCCCGGCGCCTTCACCGGGCGCCGGTCCCGGCCCGGCAGGATGGGGCCGTGACCAAGGACCAGACGAACCCCACCGACCCCACGGACCCCACGGACCCCACGGACCGCTCCGGCCGCACCGACCTGACGAAGATCGAGAACGTTCCGACCGACGCCGGGGACGCCCGGATCAGCTGGGTCGCCGCACCCGAGCCGTGGGCCGTGCTCGCCGTGAGCCACGGCGCCGGCGGCGGCATCGAGGCCCGCGACCTCCAGGCGCTGGCCGCCGCGCTGCCCGCGCACGGGGTCACCGTCGCGCTGGTCGAGCAGCCCTGGCGGGTCGCCGGGAAGAAGGTCGCCCCGGCCCCCAAGACCCTCGACACCGGCTGGCGCGGTCTGTGGCCCGCGCTCGCCGCGCCCGGCCTGCCGGTGATCGCCGCGGGCCGCAGCGCCGGGGCCCGGGTCGCCTGCCGCACCGCCGCCGGACTCGGCGCGAGCGCCGTGCTGGCGCTGAGCTTCCCGCTGCACCCGCCGGGCCGGCCGGAGCGCTCCCGGGCCGACGAGCTGCTGTCCGCCGGGGCCGCCGGGCTGCCCACCCTCGTGGTGCAGGGCGGCAACGACCCCTTCGGGAAGCCGGACGAGTTCCCGGCGGGCCCGCACACCCTCGTCGAGGTGCCGTACGCCGACCACGGCTTCGCCGTGCCCAAGCGCGCCCCGATCGGCCAGGACGAGGCCCTCGCGGTGATCGTCGACGCCGTCGCCGAGTGGGCCTCGTCACTGCCCCGCACCGGCCGCTGACGCCCCGCCGGATCCGCCGCCGGATCGGCCGCCGGATCCACGGCGAGACCGCCCGCGCGACCCGCCGCGCAAGCCGTCACGGAGCCCGCCGCGGAACCCGCCGCGGGGCCGGGAATGACGAGCGGGGCACCGCTGTTGTGAGGGACAGCGGCGCCGGAAGGGCGCCGGAAAGCACGGAGCAAGGGAAGAGGGAGTTCGTCGCATGGGTTCTGCCATCTGCCATGAGCGCCCGCGGGCCGCGGACCTCGACTGGACCGTGCTGCCCTCGGCGCGGGTCGCCCCTGTTCGGGCGGCGGGCGGAGCGGTTCCTCGTCTATCCTCCGAAGCGAGTGGATCCGCGTTCGGATTCGCCGCAGCGCTGGAGGAGGTGGGTCCGGTCACTGGGACCGACACAGGGACCGACGACGGCCCCGAGGAGACGACCGTGGAGCGCAACGCGCGCTTCGAGCGGGACGCCCTCGGCTACCTCGACCAGATGTACTCGGCCGCGCTGCGCATGACGCGCAACCCCGCGGACGCGGAGGACCTGGTGCAGGAGACCTACGCGAAGGCGTACGGATCCTTCCACCAGTTCCGTGAGGGCACCAACCTCAAGGCGTGGCTGTACCGGATCCTCACGAACACCTTCATCAACTCGTACCGGAAGAAGCAGCGCGAGCCCCAGCGGTCCGCCGCCGAGGAGATCGAGGACTGGCAGCTGGCCCGCGCCGAGTCGCACATGTCGACCGGACTGCGCTCGGCCGAGTCGCAGGCCCTCGACCACCTGCCGGACTCGGACGTGAAGGAAGCGCTCCAGGCGATCCCCGAGGAGTTCCGCATCGCGGTGTATCTCGCCGATGTAGAGGGCTTTGCGTACAAGGAGATCGCGGACATCATGGGTACTCCCATCGGTACGGTGATGTCCCGACTGCACCGGGGCCGCCGCCAGCTGCGCGGCATGCTCGAGGACTACGCTCGCGAGCGCGGGCTGGTTCCCGCGGGCGCCGGAGAGTCGTCGCACGATCTGAAAGGCTCGGGCTCATGAGCTGCGGAGAGCCGCACGAGACGGACTGCACGGAGATCCTCGACCATCTCTACGAGTTCCTCGACCGGGAGATGCCGGACAACGACTGCACCAAGTTCGAGGTCCACTTCGAGGAATGCTCCCCGTGCCTGGAGAAGTACGGGCTCGAGCAGGCCGTGAAGAAGCTCGTCAAGCGGTGCTGCGGCAGTGACGACGTGCCGATCGACCTGCGCGCCAAGGTGATGGGACGGATCGACCTGATCCGCACCGGCCACACCGTGCCCGAGCAGGACATCACGGTCACCACCGCCGACGCGACCGCGCCGCAGGAGCAGTGACCGCAGCCGCAGCCGTAGCGGTGGTACGAGCGGGACCTATGGTCAGGCGTACGTGAGACGGGCCGGGCCCCCAGGGGGTCCGGCCCGTCACCGTACCCGGTGTGCCCATCGGCTTGTATCACCCGATGGTGCGAATCGGCCCCGCCACGCCCTCACCGGCCCCTCAACTCGCTAGCGTGACGGGCGTGATGGGCGTGAAGGTCAGACCGCGGGCGACGACCGTCCCGCGCGCCGCGCGGGTGTACGTCGGCTGCGCCGGGCTCGCCGCGGCCACCGCCACGCTGCCCGCGCTGCGCCCCGGCGCCGACACCCCCTGGCGGACCGTGCTGCTGCTCGCCGCCCTCTACCCGCTGTGCGAACTGCCCGCCCGCTGCCGGGTCGTGGGCCCGGCACTCGGCGGCGCGCCCACCGGCGGCGCGGGCACCGGCCCCGGCCCGGGACCCGCACCGCTCGGCACCGGCTCCTTCTTCCCCGTCCTGCTCGCCGCCGCGCTGCTGCTGCCGCCCGCCGCCGCCGCGCTCACCGCGCTGCCCGGCGCCGTGCTCACCCGCGTCGACCGGCCGCCCGCGCTGCTCCGCCGGGTCTGGCGGGCCGCCCAACTCGCCCTCGCCGTCGGCGCCGCCGCCCTCGTCGCCCGCGAACTGCGCTGCCACGACGCCCTCGGCCTCGGCCTCGACACCCCCGACTTCCCCTATGTGCTGCTGCCCGCCGGGGCCGCCGCACTCACCTTCTGCCTGGTGCTCACCGCCCTCGACGGCGGCATCCGGGCCACCGCCGAAGGAGTCCAGGCCCGCGCCGCCTGGCGTGGACTGCTCGGCCGGGCGCTCGCCCCGCACGCGGTGCACGGCCTCGCCGGACTCATGATGGCCGTCCTCTGGCGCAGCAGCTACGGACCGGTCGCCGCGCTGTTCGTGCTGCTCCCCATGTACATCTCCTGCTGGGGCTTCGCCCAGTACCACCGCGAGCGCGCCGCCCACCAGGCCACCATCCGCGCCCTGGTGCAGGCCGTCGACATCAAGGACCGCTACACCCGGGGCCACAGCGAACGCGTCGGCCGCGCCTCCGTCCTGATCGCCCGCGAGCTCGGCATGGCCGAACCCCGCCTGGAGGTCGTCAGGTTCGCCGGGATCCTGCACGACGTCGGCAAGCTCGGGGTGCCCACCCGGGTGCTGCGCAAGGACGGCCCGCTCACCCCCGAGGAGCGCCGGATCATCGAGCTGCACCCCGAGTACGGGCACGAGATGGTCCGCGGCATCGGCTTCCTCGGCGAGGCCCGCACCGCGATCCTCCACCACCACGAGCGGATGGACGGCTCCGGCTACCCGTACGGCCTCAAGGGGCACCAGATCCCGGAGTACGCGCGCGTGGTCGCCGTCGCCGACGCCTTCGACGCCATGACCTCCACCCGCTCCTACAGCAGGGCCCGGCCGGTCGCCGTCGCCGTCGCCGAGCTGGAGCGGTGCGCGGGCACCCAGTTCGACCCCGAGATGGTCGGCGCGCTGGTCCGGGCGCTGCGCCGACACGGTTGGCAGACCGAGGTCACCGCCGACGAACCCGCCGTGCCGGTACCCCGGGGCCAGGGCCAGGGCCAGGGCCGGGACCAGGGCCGGGACCAAGGCCGGGACCGGGACGACGACCGCCCCCGCCGCCCCGAACCGGCCCCCGCCCCGATGGCCGAGCCCGCCCCGATGGCCGAGTCCGTCCCCAGGGCCGAGCCCGCCCCGGCGGCCCCGCTGAAAGGGCCCGCGTGACCGCCCGCCGACAGACCCGCCGCACCCCTCCCCGACAGCCCTGCCGCGGCCTCCGGCTCCCCGGCACCCCGGGCGCCCGGGCCGTGCTCGGCCTGGTGCACGGCTCGGCGCTGCTGCTCACCCTCACCGGCCTCGGCAGCACCCTCTGGCACGGCGTCGAGGACCCCGGCAACGCCCTCGCCTTCGGCGTCCTCATCGCCTTCGGCGAACTGGCCAGGTCCCGTGCCCGGGCCGACGGGGAGCCGCCGCTGCTCGACGAACCGCGCGGCCGGGAACCCGCTCCGCTCGCCGCCGCGGGCGCCCTCGCGTACGCCCTGCTCGGCCAGAGCGCCGGATCGCCCACCACTCACGGCGTGCTCCAGACCGTCGCCGTCGCCTTCGCCGCCGGTCTCGCCGGCACCGTGCCGCACATCGCCCGGGGCCGCGGCCCCGACCCGGACCACCTGGCCCGGCGGATCCTCACCGTCGGCTTCGCCGCGCTCTGCTTCCAGCCCCTCTACAACACCGGCGCCCTCACCGACCGGCTCGGCCGGGGCCCCTCGTACGCCCTCTTCCTGCTCCTGCTGCTCGTCCTCACCGCGCTCTGCGACGCCGTCCTCGGCGCCCTGCTGCACCGGGCCCGCACCGGCCACCCCTACGGGCCGCTGCTCCGCGACGAGCTGCGGGCGCTGCCCGGCATCGGCTCCGCCGTCTGCGCCACCGGCACCGTGATGGCCCTCGGGGTGGCCGTCGCGGGCCTGTGGGCGCTGCCCGTGTTCGCCGTACCCCTGCTGCTCGCCCAGGTGTCGTTCCGCCGGTACGCGGCCGTGCGCACCACCAGCCGGCAGACCATCGCCTCGCTGGCCCGCGCCACCGAGATCGCGGGCTGCACCCCGGCCGGGCACGCCCGCCGGGTCGCCGCGCTCAGCCGCGCGGTCGGCCGCGAGTTGGGCCTGTCCGGGCAGGAGCTGACCGTCCTGGAGTACGCGGCGCTCATGCACGACATCGGCCAGCTGTCGCTGGTCGACCCGGTCGACGGCGGCGCCACCGCGGCCCTGCCCGAGGTGCGGCAGCGGCGGATCGCGCAGCTCGGCGCCGCCGTGGTGCGGCAGACCGGGGTCCCGGAGGCCGTCGCCCGGATCGTCGAGCGGCAGGCAGACCCGTACCGGGAGCAGCCGCTGCCCGCCCGGATCGTGCGGACCGTGAACGCGTACGAGGAACTGGCGGCCGGCAGCGCGGGCGGCGGGCTCGGCGCCCTGGAGCGGCTGCGGCTCGGCACTGCCCGCGACCACCACCCCGACGTGGTCGAATCGCTGGCCAGGGTGCTGGCGCGGGGCGGTGCGGCCACCGCCGTCACCAGGGGCGTCGCCCCCGTCCCGCCGGGGTAACCCATGGGTAATGAGCGCGCGTCCGACCGGGCATGGTTGGATGCGAACAAGAGGGTGAAGCGACCGGCAGGCGGGAATCGTGAGGATCTTCGGGAAGGTACGGCATCGGCCCTCCGCCTCGTGGCGGCAGGCCACCGACCGCGCGTTCACGCTGATCGGCGACGGCCGGTACGAGGACGCGGGCGCACTTCTGACGCGTGCGGCTGATCTGGAGCCCTGGCTGTCGGAGTCCTGGTTCAACCTGGCCCTGCTGCACAAGTTCCGGCACGACTGGGAGCAGGCCAGGGCGGCGGGACTGCGGGCCGTGGCGCTGCTCGACAAGGAGACCGGCGCCCCCGACTGGTGGAACGTCGGCATCGCCGCGACCGCGCTGCAGGACTGGCCGCTGGCCCGGCGGGCCTGGCAGGCGTACGGCCTGAAGGTGCCGGGCGCCGCGTCGGGCACCTGCGAGCCGGCCGGGATGGAGCTGGGCAGCGCCGCCGTACGGCTGTCGCCGGAGGGCGAGGCCGAGGTGGTCTGGGGCCGCAGGCTCGACCCGGCCCGGATCGAGGTGCTGTCCATCCCGCTGCCGTCGTCGGGCCGCCGCTGGGGCGAGGTCGTGCTGCACGACGGCGTTCCGCACGGCGAGCGCACCACCAGCGCGGGCCCCGCCTACCCGGTGTTCGACGAGATCGAGCTGTGGGCGCCGTCGCCGGTGCCGACCTGGGTGGTGCTCCTGGAGGCGGCCACCGAGGCCGACCGGGACGCCCTGGAGCAGCTCGCGGCCGACGCGGGCTTCGCCGCCGAGGACTGGTCGTCCTCCGTTCGGCTGCTCTGCCGGGCCTGCTCCGAGTCGACCATGCCGAGCGCCGAGGGCGAGGGCGAGCACCTGGACCCGCACGACCACAGCGAGCCGGGGCACCCGGGCCCGCTGGGGCACCGCTCGCCCGGTGAGCTGTGGGTGCCGGAGCGCGAGTGCGGCATCGCGGCCCCGGCGGGCCTGGTGCGCGGGCTGCTCGACGGCTGGGTGGCGGACTCCCCGGACAGCCGGGAATGGCGTGATCTGGAAGAAGTCTGCTGACGGCTGCCCGTAGGCTGTACGCCGACACCACACGGTGACACCACGGTTTTGAGGAAGGCGTACGGCGGACATGGCGCAGCAGGACACCGAGCAGGGCCGGGGCGGCGTGCTCCCCGTGGACGACGAGGGCTTCGTCATCGACACGGCGGAGACCGAGGAGCGCGAGACCGCGTTCCGCGAGCGCGGCACCTCCCGCCCGATCACCGTCGTCGGCAACCCCGTCCTGCACAAGGAGTGCAAGGACGTCACCGAGTTCGGCGACGAGCTGGCCACGCTGGTCGACGACATGTTCGCCAGCCAGCGCACCGCGCAGGGCGTGGGCCTGGCCGCCAACCAGATCGGCGTGGACCTGAAGGTCTTCGTCTACGACTGCATGGACGACGACGGCGTCCGGCACGTCGGCGTCGTCTGCAACCCGGTCCTCCAGGAGCTCCCGGCCGAGAGCCGGGTCCTGGACGAGTCCAACGAGGGCTGCCTCTCGGTGCCCACCGCCTACGCGGAGCTGGCCCGCCCGGACTACGCCGAGCTCACCGGCCAGGACGAGAAGGGCAACCCGATCAAGGTCCGCGGCACCGGCTACTTCGCCCGCTGCCTCCAGCACGAGACGGACCACCTGTACGGCTACCTCTACATCGACCGCCTCTCGAAGCGCGACCGCAAGGACGCCCTCCGGCAGATGGCGGAGGGCACCCCGCGCTACCCGGTCGTCGCGAACGACTGACGCCCGCGCGCAGCGGCCATGGAGCCGTACGAAGGGGCCCCGCACCGTCATCGGTGCGGGGCCTTTTCGATCTCGATGGCGAGGGCTCCGAGGGCTTCCTTCTCGGGGCCGTAGATGGTGCGGATGTTGGCGAGTTGCTGGTCGCGGGTGGCGGTCGGGTTGACGTGGGACGGGCCTTCGCCGTCGAGGAGGGCTTCGAAGTCGGGGTACTCGGTGATGCGGAGGACTTCGACGTCGCAGGTCTCGTCGGTGTCCTTGATGCGGAAGCGGATGGTGTCGCCGGCGGTGAGGTCGGCGAGGTGTGGGTACTTGACCCGCACCTCGATGGTCTTGGTGCCCGCGGCGACGAGGTCGAAGTACTGGCGGTAGAGGTGGAGTTCGCGGACGCGGGTGGTGCGGTCGGTCATCGGGGACGATCACTCCTGGGGGAGGGCGCGGTGATCAGGCGGCCGATCTCGGCGGCCGAGTACGAGCGGAAGAAGTGGCGGGGGTCGGAGAGCAGGACCTCGCTCAGGACGAGGAGCCGGTCGGCGTAATCGGTGGCGGTACCGGGCCACTGCCGGGTGTCGAGCATCCAGGGGGCGGCGCCCTCGGGCAAGGGGGCTCGGCCTTCTCGTACGAGGGATTTCGACAGCTTGGCGCCCGTGTCGGTGACGACCTGGGGGCAGAACAGGCGGGCCGGTAGCTGGGCTCGGGTGAGGCCCAAGGCATGGAGGGCCTCGTCGACGAGGTGGGAACCGAAGACCCAGTCGCCCCCCTTGACCATGACGTGCAGGGTGCCGTTGGGGCTGGTCAGGGCGAGTTCCTTGACCAGGTTGCGGTACAGGGTGGCCAGGTCGAGGTAGCCGCCGGTAGCGGGGGTGACGGTGGCCTCGTACGGGCCGTGGTGGAGGCAGGTTGCGGAGACCGTCGCTGACTCGGGCCCGGTGAGATGGACCTGTGTGCGTTCGGCGTGCTTCTCGGCCCAGCCGCAGGCAGGGCGCGGGCAGGGGACACGGAGGTGCGGGGTGCCGGTGGAGGGGGCGAGCCACCAGCGGGCGGCGTCGATGCGGGGGAGGAGCCGGAGCCAGGTGCGGCGGTAGTGCTCGCCGGCCTGCTGCTGGGTGTACGTCTCGATGCGGTGCGGGATGCCCAGGCGCCTGGAGAGAGCTGTGAAGAGGGGCTGGTAGAGGGCGGTGACGAGGTCGTTCAGGGTGTGCTCGCCGAGGGCTTGGGCGTAGGCGCGCTGGTAGCGGTGGCCGCTGACCGGGTCGGTGGTCAGCTCGTACGGGGCGTTGTCGAGGGCGCTGAAGAGCACCTCGGCGGGGAGCTCGAAGCGGTCGCGCAGTCGGGCGGCCATGGCGAAGGCCAGGGACTGCACGAGCGAGGTGCCGATGTGCGGGGCGCCGTTGATCTGGGTGCCGACGACCAGCACGATCCGCTCGGGCGGGCTGGCGAGGATGCGCGGGGTCAGGACGTCCTCGGCACGGTGGAGGGCGTTGGCGAGAACCGTGTTCGGCGAGACGGGGTGCGTGGTCACGAGATGGCCCCCCTTGGGTTCGGTGACGCGGTTGAAGGCGGCGTGAGTCTGCTTGCCATGGTCAACAGCAAAGCGATTTAACTCATTTGGGTCGGGAGCCAGCGTGTGGGCCAAGACGGGGGCCACTATGGGGGCCAGTGGTCACGTGTTCCTGGGGGACGGCATGGGTGACACCGGGATCGGCGCCTTGCTCGTCCGGCTGCGTACCGCGCGCGGCTGGAGCCAGCAGAGGTTGCCGACGAGTACAACGCCCTGGAGGGGCGCTCCGCGAAGACCGGCAAGGAGATCGGGCGGTACGAGCGCGAAGCGCGAGTTCCCGTTCCCTATACCAGGAAGTACCTGGCGCAGGTCTTCGGCGTCGATGTCGCCGTACTCGACCAAGCCGTTGCCATCAGCAAGGGGCAGCGGGACGGGGCCGGTGCCGCCGAGGTCGAGACCGTGCCGTCGGTGCTGCCGCCCGAAGACGCCCACGCCCGTGGCGGCCCACTCTCGGAGGACGCGGTGCGTTCGGCGGACTTCGCCCGCTTCATCGCGCAGCGGAACGCCGACGAGTTCGTCGTGGAGCAGCTGGAGGCAGACGTCGGCCGGCTCGCCCGTATGTACGTCAGCCACCCGCTGATGGAGCAGTACGTCGAGATCAGGCGGTTACGGGACGGGATCTTCGACCTGCTGCGCGGGCGCCAGCACCCTCGGCAGACCGCTGACCTCTACCTTTCCGCTTCTCGCCTCTGCGGCCTGTCCGCGCACGTCTGCCTTGACCTCGGCGCCTACGACTCCGCCGCCACCCACGCCCGCACCGCACGCGCCTGTGCCGAGGCGGCCGGGCACGAGGGGATGCTGGCCTGGGTACGGGCCGTGGAGTCGTTGATCGCGTACTGGACCGGGCGGTACGAGCATGCGGCCCGGCTGGCGCAGGCCGGTCGGCGGCACAGGGTCAGCGGCAGCATCGGCGCACGGCTGGCGAGTCTGGAGGCGCGGGCGTTGGCGATGGTCGGCGACTCGGCAGGCGCGCTCGCCGCCCTGTCGGATGCCGAACGATCGCGCGAGGCGATCTCGGGCCGGGACGAGGTGCTGGGAGTCTTCGACTTCCCCGCGGCCAAGCAGTTCGCGTACGCCGGAACGACCCTCTTGGCCGTGGGCGGGCAGGAGCACGTTCAGCGGGCCATCGTCAGCGCGGAGACGGCGATCCGCCTCTACCGCAGCGCGGACGGAGACGACCAGTCGGTCGGTGACCTGTTCGCCGCGCACCTCGATCTCGCCAGCGGGCACCTGCTCCTGGGCGACCTGGAGGGCACGGAGGAGATGCTCGGCTTCGTGCTCCAGTCCTCGCCCGAGCGCATGTCGGCCAGTATCGTGCGCCGGCTCACCGTTCTCGGGCGGGAGCTGGAAGGGCAGCAGTACGGTGGAGCCGCCCAGGCAGCGCACCTGCGCGAACGACTCCAGCACACGGCCGTCCGTGTGTCCCTGCCCGCCGCCCACCCACCGGAGTTGCCGACGTGACCGACCTGTCCGCCGCCCATGACGCCGCCGTCACCGACCGGGCCCGCCTGGCGGGCAGCGCCTACAACGGGGACCGAGACCTGGCCGCCCGGCAGTCCCTCTACCAGTGGCAGACACCCCGGTACGACCTTCCCGGTCTCGTCGCCGAGCGGCTGAGCGACGTACGTGGCCGGGTCGTCGACATCGGCTGCGGCAACGGCAAGTTCATCCAGCGGCTCCGCCAGGACCGCCCGGACCTGTCCCTGCTCGGCCTCGACATCGCTCCCGGCATCCTCGCCGGTCTCCCCGGGCCGGTCGCCGTGGCGGACGCCACCCGGCTGCCGCTGGCGACAGGCAGCGTCGACGCCGCCCTCGCGCTCCACATGCTCTACCACGTACCCGACATCCCCCGGGCGGTGAAGGAGCTGGCGAGGGTCGTCGCCTCTGGCGGGCTGGTGGTCGCCTCCACCAACAGCGACCGCGACAAGACCGAACTGGACGACCTCTGGCAACGGGCCGCCGGAGACGTCCTCGGCATCGACCGAGGCCCCGCCCGGATCTCGCTCAGTGCCCGCTTCTCCCTGGAGAAGGCCCCGGCCTTCCTCGGCGAGGAGTTCAGCCGCGTCGAGGCCGTCGAGCTGCCAGGGACCATCACCGTCCGCGACCCGGCGCCCGTCATCGCCCACATGGCCTCGTATCGAGCCTGGGCCGACCAGCACGACGTGCCCTTCGACGCGACCATCGACCGCGCCCGGGCCATCGTCGCCGAGGACATCGCCCGCAATGGCGCGTACGAGATCACGTGCCTCGGAGGTCTCCTCGTCTGCCGGAGCTGACCGGGTACGTGTAGGGGCCCCGCACCGTCATCGGTGCGGGGCCCCTACACGTACCCAGGTCGTGCCGGGCGATGGGTCCTAGAACTCCTCGTCCAGGTCCACCGAGCCCTCGACCGCCACCTGGTAGGCGGACGGGCGGCGCTCGAAGAAGTTGGTCAGTTCCTGGACGCCCTGGAGCTCCATGAACGCGAACGGGTTCGCCGAGCCGAAGACCGGCGGGAAGCCCAGGCGGACCAGGCGCTGGTCGGCGACGCACTGGAGGTACTCGCGCATCGACTCGGTGTTCATGCCCGGCAGGCCGTCGCCGCACAGGTCGCGGCCGAACTGGAGCTCCGCCTCGACGGCCTCCTTCAGCATGTCCGTGACCTGCTCCTGGAGCTGCGCGTCGAAGAGCTCCGGCTCCTCCTTGCGGACCGTGTCCACGACCTCGAACGCGAAGTTCATGTGCATGGTCTCGTCACGGAACACCCAGTTGGTGCCGGTGGCCAGGCCGTGCAGCAGGCCGCGGCTGCGGAACCAGTACACGTAGGCGAACGCCCCGTAGAAGAACAGGCCCTCGATGCACGCGGCGAAGCAGATCAGGTTCAGCAGGAAGCGGCGCCGGTCGGCGGCCGTCTCCAGCCGGTCGATCTTCTCGACCGAGTCCATCCACTTGAAGCAGAACTGCGCCTTCTCGCGGATCGACGGGATGTTCTCCACCGCGTCGAACGCCGCCGCGCGGTCCGCCGGGTCCGGCAGGTAGGTGTCGAGCAGCGTCAGATAGAACTGGACGTGCACGGCCTCCTCGAACAACTGGCGCGACAGGTACAGGCGCGCCTCCGGGGAGTTGATGTGCTTGTAGAGGGTGAGCACCAGGTTGTTCGCCACGATCGAGTCGCCGGTCGCGAAGAACGCGACGAGCCGCCCGATCATGTGCTGCTCGCCCGGAGTCAGCTTGGCGAGGTCGGCCACGTCCGAGTGGAGGTCGACCTCCTCCACGGTCCAGGTGTTCTTGATCGCGTCCCGGTAGCGCTCGTAGAAGTCCGGGTAGCGCATCGGGCGGAGCGTGAGCTCGAAGCCCGGGTCCAGGAGGTTCTTGTCGGTGGAGCTCATTACTGGCATGCCTCGCAGGACTCGGGGTTCTCAAGGGAGCAGGCGAGCGCGTCGGCGTCGGACGCTGCCTGCTGTACGGGGATGGGGGCGGGGGCGGCGACGGCCGACGCCTGGGCGGCGCGGGCGATCCGGGTCGCCGGACGGGAGCGCAGGTAGTACGTCGTCTTCAGACCCTGCTTCCAGGCGTACGCGTACATCGACGACAGCTTGCCGATGGTCGGCGTCTCCATGAACAGGTTCAGGGACTGCGACTGGTCGAGGAACGGGGTACGGGCCGCCGCCATGTCGATCAGACCGCGCTGCGGGATCTCCCACGCCGTCCGGTACAGCTCGCGCACCTCGGCCGGCACCCAGCCGAAGCCCGCGACCGAGCCGTTGGCGTCGCGCAGCGCCTCCCGGGTCTGCGCGTCCCACACGCCGAGCCGCTTGAGCTCCGCCACCAGGTACGAGTTGACCTGGAGGAACTCACCGGACAGCGTCTCGCGCTTGAACAGGTTGGAGACCTGCGGCTCGATGCACTCGTACACGCCCGCGATCGAGGCGATCGTCGCGGTCGGCGCGATGGCGAGCAGCAGGCTGTTGCGCATGCCGACGGCGGCGATCCGCTCGCGCAGCGCGGCCCAGCGCTCCGGCCAGTTCAGCGCCACGTCGTAGTGGTCGGGGTGCAGCACGCCGCGCGCGGTGCGGGTCTTGTCCCAGGCGGGCAGCGGGCCGGAGCGCTCGGCGAGGTCGGCGGACGCCTCGTACGCCGCCAGCATGATCCGCTCGGCGATCCGGGTGGACAGCGCCTGCGCCTCGGGCGAGTCGAACGGCAGCTTCAGCTGGAAGAAGACGTCCTGGAGGCCCATCGCGCCCAGACCCACCGGCCGCCAGCGGGAGTTGGAGCGCCCGGCCTGCTCGGTCGGGTAGAAGTTGATGTCGACGACCCGGTCGAGGAAGGTGACGGCGGTACGGACGGTCTCGTCCAGCCGCTCCCAGTCGAGCTCGCCGGTGCCGGCCAGCACGAAGGCGCCGAGGTTGACCGAGCCGAGGTTGCAGACGGCCGTCTCGCCGTCGTCCGTGACCTCGATGATCTCGGTGCACAGGTTCGAGGAGTGCACGACCGAGCCGGGCTCGGCGGTCTGGTTCGCGGTCCGGTTGGAGGCGTCCTTGAACGTCATCCAGCCGTTGCCGGTCTGGGCGAGGGTACGCATCATCCGGCCGTACAGGTCACGGGCCGGCATGGTCTTGCGGGCCAGGCCCGCCGCCTCGGCCTTGACGTACGCGGCGTCGAACTCGGCGCCGTACAGGTCGACCAGCTCGGGCACGTCCGACGGGGAGAACAGCGACCAGTCGGCGTCCGCGTTCACCCGGCGCATGAACTCGTCCGGGATCCAGTGCGCCAGGTTCAGGTTGTGGGTGCGGCGGGCGTCCTCGCCGGTGTTGTCGCGGAGCTCCAGGAACTCCTCGATGTCCGCGTGCCAGGTCTCCAGGTAGACCGCGGCGGCGCCCTTGCGGCGGCCGCCCTGGTTCACGGCGGCGACCGAGGCGTCCAGGGTCTTCAGGAACGGCACGATGCCGTTGGAGTGCCCGTTGGTGCCGCGGATCAGCGAACCGCGGGCGCGGATGCGGGAGTAGGCGAGGCCGATGCCGCCCGCGTGCTTGGAGAGCCGGGCCACCTGGTGGTAGCGGTCGTAGATCGAGTCCAGCTCGTCCTGCGGGGAGTCCAGGAGGTAGCAGGAGGACATCTGCGGGTGGCGGGTGCCCGAGTTGAACAGGGTGGGGGAGGACGGCAGGTAGTCCAGCCGGCTCATCAGCCCGTACAGCGCCGACACCTCGTCGAGGGCGCGCGCCGAGTCGTCCTCGGCGAGACCCGCGGCGACCCGGAGCATGAAGTGCTGCGGGGTCTCGATGACCTTGCGGGTGATCGGGTGGCGCAGCAGGTAGCGCGAGTAGAGGGTGCGCAGACCGAAGTAGCCGAAGCGGTCGTCGCCCGCCGGGTCGATCGTCGCGTCCAGCCGGTCGGCGTGCAGCGCCACGAAGTCGGCGGTGCGGTCGGCGATCAGGCCCTCGCGGTGACCGACGGCGACGGAGGCGGAGAAGCAGACCGCGCCCTGGCCCGCCGCCTCGTCGGCGATGGTGCGGGTGAGCAGCCGGGCGGCGAGCCGGGAGTAGGCCGGGTCCTCGGCGATCAGACCGGCGGCCGCCTCGGTGGCCAGCTCGCGCAGCTCCGCCGCGTCCGAGCCGGCGTGGCGGCCGCGCAGGGCGGCGGCGGCGACCCGGCCGGGGTCGGTGTCCGGGAGATCGGCGGTGAGATCGGTCAGGGTGCGCAGCAGCGCGGTCCCGGGTCCGTCGTTCTCGATCGCTGCGGCCGGATCGGCGGGCGCGATGGTCACGTGGGGGCTCTCCCTCGCTCGGCTCGGGGCCAGGAGGAAGGGCGGTGGAGGGCGGGCGGCCACCACCGGAAACCGGCAGGGCTGCGCCGCGTCCACCGGCCCACTCCGCGAGGCCCGGACGTCTGTGGCACCCGGAACGGAAGGACCGGGCGCGCTGTCGGCAGGTCTTCGGACTCTCTCCGTGCGAAAGCGCACGAAGTGCACCGTTGCGGGACAGTTCCGGATTTCCACCGGATTCCCCTGCGACGACAGCGAGGACGAGCATACATGTGGGGGGCGCCCATCGCGGCACCCCCCACATGTTGTGTGTCGCGAGTCCCGCTACAACTCCAGGGCGTAGCACATCAGCACGAAGGAAGGCCGCTCGGGTACCGGCGACCAGTCCCGCTCCGGCGTGCGCCGGAAGCCGAGCCGCTCGTAGATCCGGTGCGCGCCGCGCATCCCCGGCTGGGTGGAAAGGACGATCGCGGAACACCCCGGGACGGCCCGCGCGCGCTCCACACAGGCCCGCACCAGCGCCTCGCCCGCGCCCCTGCCGCGGGCCGCGTGCCCGACCGCCAGCATCCGGATCTCGGCCTCGCCCGCCCGGGCCCGCTCGCCGAGCAGACCGGGGGCCGCGACGAAGGTCACGCCGCCCAGGACGGTCCCGGCCCCGGCCCCGTTCTCGTCCTCCTCGGACACCGCCCCTTCTTCCACCGCCACCAGCACCTCGGCCACCTCGGCCCGGGCGGCCACGTCGCGCAGGTGGACCAGATAGCCGTCGTCCGCGGCCAGGTGCCCGTCGTCGACATAGGCCCGGACGGTGAGCTCACCGAGGGTGTCGTACTCCTCCGGCCGTACCGCTCTGATCGTGAAGTCCATGCCCGCAGTCTGCCGCGCCCGCGCCGCACCGCGCGCCCGGCTCCCGCCGGACTTCGCACGCCCGCAACACTCCGTACGTCCACGGCGGTCCGTACGTCCACGGCGGTCCGTACGCCCGCAGCACAAGGCCGCCGGGCCCCTGGCGGGGTCCCGGCGGCCTGGGCCGTGCGGCGCGCCGTGGCTCAGTGCCCGGCGCCGACCTTCGGCAGGTCGGTGACGCCCGCGTCGCCCGCGTCCGCCGTGTAGTCCGACGGCGAGGTCTCGTCGACGCCCTCCGGGGCCTTGAGGGCCCGCAGGACGAAGGTGAGGACGACGGTGACCACGACGTTCAGGACGAACGCGGTGAGGCCGATGTAGCCGATCTCGCCGATGCCCGGGATCTCGGCGGAGGAGCCGCCGAAGTGCTTCTGGGTCGGGCTCGCCACGCCGTACGCCGCGGCCGTGCCGTACACCATGCCGACCGCCCAGCCCGCGAGCAGCGCCCAGCGGTGCATCCAGCGGGTGAACAGACCGCCGACCAGGGCCGGGAAGGTCTGCAGGATCCAGATGCCGCCGAGCAGCTGGAAGTTGATGGCGACGGTCTTGTCCATGGTGAGGACGAAGACCAGGGCGCCGACCTTCACCAGGAGCGACACCAGCTTGGAGACCTTGGTCTCCTGCGCCGGGGTCGCGTCCGGCCTGATGAAGTCCTTGTAGATGTTGCGGGTGAACAGGTTGGCCGCGGCGATCGACATGATCGCGGCCGGGACCAGGGCGCCGATGCCGATGGCGGCGAAGGCCACGCCCGCGAACCAGTCGGGGAACATGTTCTCGAACAGCTGCGGGATGGCGAGCTGGCCGTTGGTGACCTTGACGCCGGCCGCGATGGCCATGAAGCCGAGCAGCGCGAGCAGGCCCAGCATCAGCGAGTACAGCGGCAGGATCGTGGTGTTGCGGCGGATCACCTCACGGCTCCGGGAGGAGAGCGTCGCGGTGATCGAGTGCGGGTACATGAACAGCGCGAGCGCCGAGCCGAGCGCCAGCGTCGCGTACGTCCACTGGCCCGCCTCGCCGGGCACCAGGGCGCCCTTGGGCTTGCCGGTGGCCGGGTTGACCGTCGCGTACGCCTCGCCCGCCTTGGCGAAGATCTCGTCGAAGCCGCCCAGCTTGATCGGGATGTAGATGATCGCCACCGCGATGACGATGTAGATCAGGGTGTCCTTGACGAAGGCGATGAGCGCCGGGGCGCGCAGACCCGAGGAGTACGTGTACGCGGCGAGCACGCCGAACGCGATGAGCAGCGGCAGGTCCTTGACGAACCAGTTGGTGTCCTCGCCGCCGCCGACGCCCATCACGTCCAGGACGGCCTGGATGCCGACCAGCTGGAGCGCGATGTACGGCATGGTGGCGAGGATGCCGGTGACGGCGACCGCGAGGGACAGGCCCTTGGACCCGAACCGGCCCCGGACGAAGTCCGAGGTGGTGACGTAGCCGTGCTTGTGCGACACCGACCACAGGCGGGGCAGGAAGGTGAAGATCAGCGGGTAGACCAGGATCGTGTACGGCACGGCGAAGAAGCCGGCCGCGCCCGCCGCGTAGATCGCCGCGGGGACGGCGACGAAGGTGTACGCGGTGTAGAGGTCGCCGCCGAGCAGGAACCAGGTGACCCAGGTGCCGAACGAGCGGCCGCCCAGGCCCCATTCGTCGAGGCTGTGCTCGTTCTCGGCCTTGCGCCAGCGCGCGGCCAGGAAGCCCATGACCGTGACGGCCAGGAAGAAGAAGACGAAGACGCCGAGCGCCACACCGTTCACGCCGTCGTTCATCGGGCCGCACCCCCCTTGCGGGCGCGCTGGTCACGCTTCCACAGCGTGTAGGCGAGCATGGTGAGCGCGGTGGAGATGACCACCCACAGCATCTGGTACCAGTAGAAGAACGGCACCCCGATGAAGGTGGGTTCGACCTTCGCGTACGAGCCGACCCAGAGCATCGCGACGAACGGCGCCGCGAGGCAGACCGCGATCACCACTCTGACCGGTGTGATGACCGGTTGTTTCCCTTGTGCGGCTTCTGACATGGTGAGACCGTCCCCTCGCTGATCACCTCGTAATGCCGAGGAAATGTAGGCGACGGTCTCGCCGTTAGGAACCCCTGTCCGTATAACGGATACGAGTGTGTCAGTCGGGGCAGGTCAGGGGCGTCGGAAGCCGCCGGGACCGGCCGCGACCGGGCACGGCGATCCGCCCGGATCCGCGCGGGTTACAGCTGAATTCCGCCCGGATCCGCGCGGGTCGCAGCTGAATTCCGCCCGGAATTCAGTCGTTCGGCCGCTGGAGGCGCGCCACGAACTTGTAGCGGTCGCCCCGGTAGACCGAGCGCACCCACTCCACCGGCTCGCCGTTGGCGTCGAGCGAGTGCCGCGAGAGCATCAGCATCGGCAGGCCGACGTCGGTGCCGAGCAGCCCGGCCTCGCGCGGGGTGGCGAGGGAGGTCTCGATGGTCTCCTCGGCCTCGGCCAGGTGGACGTCGTACACCTCGGCGAGCGCGGTGTAGAGAGAGGTGTACTTCACCAGCGAACGGCGCAGCGCGGGAAAGCGCTTGGCCGACAGATGGGTGGTCTCGATGGCCATCGGCTCGCCGCTGGCGAGGCGCAGCCGCTCGATCCGCAGCACCCGCCCGCCGGCCGTGATGTCGAGCAGTCCGGCGAGGGTGTCGTCGGCGGTGACGTAGCCGATGTCGAGGAGCTGCGAGGTGGGTTCGAGGCCCTGGGCGCGCATGTCCTCGGTGTACGAGGTGAGCTGGAGGGCCTGCGACACCTTGGGCTTGGCCACGAAGGTGCCCTTGCCCTGGATGCGCTCCAGGCGGCCCTCGACGACCAGTTCCTGGAGGGCCTGACGGACCGTGGTGCGGGAGGTGTCGAACTCGGCGGCGAGGGTGCGCTCCGGCGGGACCGGGGTGCCCGGGGGGAGAGTTTCGGTCATGTCGAGCAAGTGCCGCTTGAGCCGGTAGTACTTGGGTACGCGCGCGGTACGGGTGGCGATCGCGCCCTCCGGTTCGGTGCTCCCCGCGTCCGTGGCCATAACCTGCCTCTCCGACTGCTGCGCTGCTGCCGTCACCGGCTCCTCCGTCTGTCGCGGCTCACATGGTGGCACGGACCGGTCACGGGTCGTCGCCCTCCCTCAGGTGTCGGTCCGATAACGGACCCGACTGCCCTTCTTATACACCCTTGACACCCCTAAAGGTCTAGGCCAAGCTCCGGGTACTGGTCTAAACCATTAAAGACCAGGTCCCAGCCCCACAGCATCACTCGACGTATGTCTTCGCGCCGTGGGAGGGGGGAGCAGGCATCCCTGAGGAGGGTGGCGTGAAGCGCAAGCTCATCGCGGCGATCGGCGTCGCGGGCATGATGATCTCCGTCGCGGCATGTGGTGGTTCCGACGACAAGGGTGGGGCGAACGCCGGTGGCGACGCCAAGGAGCTGACCGTCTGGCTCACCGTCGACGCGCAGAACAACTGGCCGGAGCTGGTCAAGGCCGCCGATGACGCGGTCGCCAAGAAGCACCCCGGCATCAAGATCAAGCACGAGTACTACGGCTGGCCGGACAAGAACACCAAGCTCGACGCGGTGCTCGCGACCGACAAGGCCCCGGACGTTGTCGAGATGGGCAACTCCGAGATGATCTCGTACATGGCCAAGGGTGCCTTCGCCGAGGTCGACCCGTCGAAGTTCGAGAACTCCGACAAGTGGCTGGACGCGCTCAAGGACTCGGTCACCTACAACGGCAAGACCTACGGTGTCCCCTACTACGCCGGTGGCCGCGTGGGCACCTGGCGCAAGGACATCGCCGCCGAGGCGGGCGTCAAGGCCGCCCCGAAGACCTGGGCCGAGCTGACCGCCGCGCTCGACGCCATCCAGCAGAAGAAGGGCGACAAGTTCAGCGCCTGGTACCAGCCGTCGCCGGACTGGTACGCCGCGATGTCGTTCGTCTACGAGGCCGGTGGCTCCATCGCCAAGCAGGACGGCGAGAACTGGAAGGCCAACCTGTCCTCGGCCGAGTCCGTCAAGGGCCTCACCGAGTACAAGAACATCGTCGACAAGTACATGCACGGCGACAAGACGAAGGACGAGTCCGACCGTCCCGTCGTCTTCGGCCAGGGCAAGTCCGCGACGATCTTCGCGGCCGGCTGGGAGGGCGCCACGTCCGCCACCCCGGAGAACGACAAGGTCGGCGGGCTGAAGGACAAGCTCGAGAACTTCGTCATGCCCGGCCCGTCCGGCAAGAACCTCCCCGTCTTCCTCGGCGGCTCGGACCTGGCCATCCCGGTCAAGTCCAAGGCGCAGGGCGCGGCGGCCGAGTGGATCGCGGCCTTCACCGGCGCCGAGGGCCAGAAGGGCCTCGTCGCCAAGGGCAACCTGCCCAACAACAAGGCGGACCTCGCGCCGCTGAAGAACGACCCGGCCACCGTCGTCCCGGCGACCGCGGCCGAGTCCAGCTGGTTCGTCCCGACCGCCCCCGGCTGGGGCCAGGTCGAGAAGGCCCAGACCCTCAAGACGATGCTCATCGAGATCGCCAACGGCAAGAAGTCGGTCGAGCAGGCGGCCAAGGACGCCGACGCCGCGATCGACAAGGTCATCAACAACAAGTGACCTAGCGCCGCAGGGCCCCGTCCGCGCGACGGCGGGGCCCTGCGCCTGCCCGTACCACAAGAGGGACCGCCGAGGAGCACGGGATGAGTGCCGCAGAGACAACCACCGCGAAGGTGCCGCCGGTGCGGCAATCACCACCGGCCGGAGAGAAGACCGGCAAGCCCGCGCCCCGCGGCGGGAAGTCCAGAAACGGGGCCGGGGTCCCATGGCTGCTCCTCGCGCCATGTCTGCTCGTGCTCCTCCTGGTGCTCGGCTATCCGCTGATCCGGCTGGTCACCCTGTCGTTCCAGAAGTTCGGCCAGCCGCAGCTCTGGGGCTTCCAGGCGCCCGAGTCGGCCGGCTTCGACAACTTCACCAAGATCCTCGGCGACAGCGAGTTCTGGGCCGTCGTGCTCCGGACCGTGATCTTCGCCGCCGGCGCCGTGGTCACCACCATGGTCCTCGGCATGCTGATCGCCCTGCTGCTCCAGCGGGTCTCCGGCTGGGTCAAGGTCCTCATCAACATCGTGCTCGTGGCGAGCTGGGGCATGCCCATCATCGTCGCCACCGCCATCTTCAAGTGGCTCTTCGACACCGACTACGGCGTCCTGAACTGGCTGCTCAGCCAGCTCCCCGGCGTCGACATGATCGGCCACAACTGGTTCGCCAGCGGCCCCCAGGGCCTCGCCGTGATCATGCTCCTGGTGGTCTGGGGCGCCGTGCCCTTCGTGGTCATCACGCTGAGCGCCGGCCTCACCCAGGTGCCCAAGGAGCTGGAGGAGGCCGCCCGCCTCGACGGCGCCGGCGCCTGGAAGGTCTTCCGCTACGTCACCCTGCCGATCCTCAAGCCGATCATCGTGATGCTGACGACGCTCTCGGTCATCTGGGACATGGGTGTCTTCCCGCAGGTGTACGTGATGCGCAACGGCCACCCCGAGGCCGAGTTCCAGCTGCTCACCACGTACTCGTTCGACAGGGCGTTCGTCGTCAACGACTACGGCACCGGCTCCGCGATCGCGCTCGTCACGGTCGCCCTGCTGCTCGGCGTCGTCGCGGTCTACATGCGCCAGATGCTCAAGATCGGAGAGGTCGAGTGAGCACCCTCGCCCAGCGCCCCGGCAAGGTGCGCGCCCCGCGCAAGCCGCGCAAGTCCAAGCTCGGCTGGAACCTGCTCGGTCTGCTCGTCTTCGTCACCGCCGGATTCCCCGTCTACTGGATGATCAACACGGCCTTCAAGCCGTCCAAGGACGCGATCGACCCGGACCCGCACTTCTTCCCGTCGACCTTCACCCTGAAGAACTTCGACCGGGCGCTCAACATCGCGGACTTCTGGGGCCCGGTCGGCCGCAGCCTCCTGGTCTCCACCGTCGTGGTCGTCATCGGCATCGCGGTCGGCCTGCTCGCCGCCCTCGCGATCTCCCGCTTCGCCTTCCGCGGCCGCAAGATCGTCATCGTCGGCATCCTCGCCGTCCAGATGGTCCCGCTCGTCGCCATGATCATCCCGGTCTTCCTGCTGCTCAACGACCTCGGGCAGTACGACAAGCTCACCGGCCTGATCATCACCTACCTGACCTTCATCCTGCCCTTCACGGTGTGGACGCTGCGCGGATTCATCGTCAACATCCCGAAGGAGCTGGAGGAGGCCGCCCAGGTCGACGGCTGCACCCCGACCGGCGCGTTCCTGCGGGTCGTCTTCCCGCTGCTCGCCCCCGGCATGGTCGCCACCTCCGTCTACGGCTTCATCCAGGCGTGGAACGAGTACCTGTACGCGCTGATGCTGATGAGCCAGCAGAACCAGACGGCCACCGTCTGGCTCGGCAACTTCATCACCAAGAACGGCACCGAGTACTCCGCGATGATGGCCGGCTCGACCATGATGGCCGTCCCCATCGTGATCCTCTTCCTCCTCGTCCAGCGCAAGATGGCCGCGGGTCTGACGGCCGGCGCAGTGAAGGGATGACGTCCGCCCCATGACCACGCTCACCACCGGCACGGACACCCTGACCCGGGACGCCCTCACCGTCCTGCAGCCCGGCTTCGTCGGCACCACCGCGCCCGACTGGCTGCTGCGCCGCATCGGCGAGGGACTCTCCTCGGTCGGCCTGTTCGGCCGCAACATCGCCACCCCCGAGCAGCTGGCCGCGCTCACCGCGCAGCTGCGCGCCGAGCGCGACGACGTCCTCGTCGCCATCGACGAGGAGGGCGGCGACGTCACCCGCCTGGAAGTCCGGCAGGGCTCCTCGTTCCCCGGCAACTACGCCCTCGGCACCGTCGACGACGTCGAGCTCACCCGGGCCGTCGCCCGCGAGCTCGGCCGCCGGCTCGCCGAGTGCGGCGTCGACCTCAACTGGGCGCCGTCCGCCGACGTGAACTCCAACGCCGACAACCCGGTCATCGGGGTGCGCTCCTTCGGCGCCGACCCCGAGCTGGTCGCCCGGCACACCGTGGCGTACGTCGACGGCCTGCAGGCCGTGGGCGTCGCCGCCTGCACCAAGCACTTCCCCGGACACGGCGACACCAACGTGGACTCGCACCACGCGCTGCCCCGGATCGATGTGGACCTCACCACACTGCACGCCCGTGAGCTGGCACCTTTCCGCGCGGCCATCGCCGCCGGTACCAAGGCGGTCATGAGCGCGCATATCCTTCTCTCCGCGCTCGACCCCGAGCGGCCGGCCACCCTGAGCCCGCGCATCCTCACCGGACTGCTGCGCCAGGAGCTGGGCTTCGAGGGGCTCATCGTCACCGACGGCATGGAGATGCAGGCCATCTCGTCGACGTACGGCATCGAGCGCGGATCCGTCCTCGCGATCGCCGCGGGCGCCGACGCCATCTGCGTCGGCGGCGGGCTGGCCGACGAGGGCACCGTACTGCGGCTGCGCGACGCGCTGGTCGACGCGGTACGGGCCGGTGAACTGCCCGAGGAGCGGCTGGCCGACGCCGCGGCGCGCGTGCGCGCCCTGGCGGCCTGGACCCAGGCGCACCGGGCGAGGGGGGCAGCATCGGGGCCGGGCGCGGCAGTGCAGGAGGGGACCGCGCCCGGCACCGACGTCGGCCTCGTCGCCGCCC
Source organism: Streptomyces sp. NPDC090025 (assembly GCF_044748125.1). Taxonomy (NCBI): domain Bacteria; kingdom Bacillati; phylum Actinomycetota; class Actinomycetes; order Kitasatosporales; family Streptomycetaceae; genus Streptomyces; species Streptomyces sp. NPDC090025. The sequence goes on from NZ_JBIVFL010000001.1 coordinate 1,188,143, forward strand.
GCCGGGCCCTGCGGGTCACCACCGCCGACGCGCTCCCGACGCCGCCCACGGCCGCGCCCTACGTCGCCTCGTTCACCCCGGTCGCCAACTTCGCCGTCGGCGACGAGACCCCCTGGGGCATCGCCGCCGAGCTGGAGCGGCTCCTGCCGGGCACCACGACCGGCTCGTACGGGGCGGACGCCTCGGTCGACGCGGTGCTCGCCGCCGCGGGGGAGCGGCGGGTGGTCGCGGTCGTCCGCGACGCCCACCGGCACCCGTGGATGTCCGGCGCCCTGGACGCCCTGATCGCCGCCCGCCCGGACACGGTCGTGGTGGAGATGGGCCTCAACGAGTCGGTGCCGCGCGGCGCCCTGCACATCGCCACCCACGGTGCGGCCCGCGTCTGCGGCCGGGCCGCCGCGGAGGTCATCGCGGGCCGCTGAGGCACCCTCCTCGCGGCTTCGCGGTACGAAGAAGGGCCCGGCACCCGTGGGGGGTGCCGGGCCCTTCGCCGTACGCCTGGCGGCGCCGGAAGCCGTGGATCCGCCGGGATCCGTCAGGGATCCGTGGGGATCAGATGCCCTGCCAGTCGGGCTTGTTCACGAAGGTGTGGCGGAAGTAGTCGGCCAGCTTCAGCTTGGACGCGGCGGCCTCGTCGACGACCACGGTCGCGTGCGGGTGCAGCTGGAGCGCGGAGGCCGGGACGATCGCGGCGACCGGGCCCTCCACGGTCTGCGCCACGGCCTCGGCCTTGCCCTCGCCGGTGGCGAGCAGCACCAGGTGGCGGGCCTCCAGGATGGTGCCGATGCCCTGGGTGATGACGTGGTGCGGCACCTGCTCGATGTCGTTGTCGAAGAAGCGCGCGTTGTCGACCCGGGTCTGCTCGGTCAGCGTCTTGATCCGGGTGCGGGAGGCGAGCGAGGAGCACGGCTCGTTGAAGCCGATGTGCCCGTCGGTGCCGATGCCGAGGATCTGCAGGTCCACGCCGCCCGCGTCGCGCAGCGCCTTGTCGTACGCCAGGCAGGCCGCCTGGACGTCCTCGGCGGAGCCGTCGGGGCCCATGAAGGCGTCCTCGGACAGGCCGAGCGGCTCCACGACCTGGCGGAGCACGGTGGCCCGGTAGGACTCGGGGTGCCCGGTGGGCAGGCCCACGTACTCGTCCAGCTGGGCGATCCGGGCCCGGGAGGCGTCCACGGAGCCGGCCGCGACCTGGGCGGTCAGGGCGTCGTAGATGGGCAGCGGGGTCGATCCGGTGGCCACGCCCAGCAGCGCGTCGGGCTTGCGGCGCAGGAGGTCGGCGATGCCGTCCGCGATGAGCTCGCCGCCCGCCTTGGCGTCCTTGACGATGACAACTTCCACGCTGTGCCTGCCGATCTGGTGAGGGGCTGGGGAGGAGCCGGTGGTATAGACCAATCTAGGCGCAAATCTAGCAGAGCGGGGCCCTTTTCCCCATGTCGTTCCGGCTGCCGGACGCAGCCCCTCTCATCGTCGGCCGCCGGGGCCCCACCGGCCACTCGGGCGGTGTACGGGGGCGGGGCGGGCGGCGGTACGGGCCCGCCCCGGGAAGGCCCGGAAAAACCCGCGGGCCGCGGCGCCGGGACGGGACCCTCAACCCGTCCGGCACCGCAGCCCGGAGTTGCCCGGCCGGGGGTGTGCGGTGCCCTCGGCCGTGTGGGAGGTAGCGACGCGGTCAGGGCAGAGAGCGTCGGGTTACCTCGTCCGCCCTCCTGTGCGGGGAGGACGGAGGTTCATGATGTCACTGTGATGCCCTCATTGTGGACTAGACCATTCTCGTCTGTCCATCCATGGGGACCCGGTCCTTTCCCGGCCCATCCTCCAACACGGGCGCCGGGAACTCCAGGTTCACCGCCCGGTAATTCCACGGGTACGCTCGCACACGTGCCCTCCATGAACGACCTCGTCCGCCAGCACACCGCGCTGAGCGAGTCCGACCTCGACTGGCTCCACATGCTGGTGTCGGAGTGGCAGCTGCTCTCCGACCTCTCCTTCGCCGACCTGGTCCTGTGGGTCCCCACCCTGGACGGCACCCGCTATGTCTCGGTCGCGCAGATGCGCCCGAACACCGGGCCGACCTCCTACCAGGACGACATGGTCGGCCACCTCGTGCCGCGCGGCCGGCGCCCGCTCCTGGACGCCGCGCTCGACGAGGGCCGGATCGTCCGCGAGGGCGACCCCGAGTGGCGCGAGGAGGTCCCCGTCCGGGTCGAGTCCATCCCGGTCCGCCGCGAGGGCCGGGTGCTCGGCGTGATCGCCCGCAACACCAACCTGCTCACCGTGCGGACCCCGTCCCGGCTGGAGCTCACCTACCTCCAGTCCGCCTCCGACCTGGCCCAGATGATCGCCGCGGGCGAGTTCCCGTTCCCCGGCGAACAGGTCGACATGGACTCCTCGCCGCGCGCCGGGGACGGCCTGATGCGGCTCGACGCCGACGGCGTCGTCCAGTACGCCTCGCCCAACGCGCTCTCCGCCTACCACCGGCTCGGCCTCGCCGCCGACCTGGTCGGCCAGGACCTCGGCCAGGTCACCGCCGAACTGGCCCCGTCCCGCGGCCCGGTGGACGAGGCCCTGGCCAAGATGGCCTCCGGCTACGCCCCGCGCGAGTTCGAGATCGAGGGCAACGGCGGGGTGATCCAGCTCCGGGCCATCCCGCTCAAGCCCAAGGGCACCCGCATCGGCTCCCTGGTGCTGCTCCGCGACGTCACGGAACTGCGCCGCCGCGAGCGCGAGTTGATCACCAAGGACGCCACCATCCGGGAGATCCACCACCGGGTGAAGAACAACCTCCAGACGGTGGCCGCCCTGTTGCGCCTCCAGGCCCGCCGGATGGACTCCGACCGCGGCCGCGAGGCCCTCAACGAGGCGGTCCGCAGGGTCGGTTCGATCGCCATCGTCCATGAGACGCTGTCCCAGAATCTGGACGAGCGGGTCGAGTTCGACGAGATCGCCGACCGGGTGATCGCGATGGTCGCCGAGATCTCCCCGGGCAAGGTGAGCTGCCGGCGCAACGGCCGCTTCGGCATCCTGGACGCCGAGGTCGCCACCCCGCTCTCCATGGTGCTCACCGAGATCCTGCAGAACGCCCTGGAACACGCCTTCGCGCCGGGGGAGCGCGGCACCGTCGAGGTCACCGCCGTCCGCGGCGAACCCCGCGCCGACGCCCGGCTGCTGATCACGGTGAAGGACGACGGCCGCGGCCTGCCCGAGGGATTCGACCCGCAGCGGGCCGGAAATCTGGGGCTTCAGATCGTCCGGACCCTGGTCGAGGGCGAGTTGGGCGGCACGTTCGACATGCAACCGGTGCCCGAGGGCGGCACCCGGGTGGTGCTCGACATTCCCGTACAGCCGCTGAAATAAGGCGAGTTCGCCGTACGGGGCGCACCCCGCCGGATATTCCGGGCGGGCGCGCACAGCAGCGAGCCCCGGACCGAAAGGAATTCGGTCCGGGGCTCGAATGCTGTGGGTTACTGCGCGCGCTGCGGCTCGAAGGCGGTGAATGCGTACACGGTGTACGCGCCGCGCTGCCTCAGGCTGTTGCAGGTGGCTCAGGCGCTGGCGTTGCGCGCCCGGTTGCGGGCGGCGCGGCGCTTCATCGCGCGGCGCTCGTCCTCGCTGAGGCCACCCCAGACGCCGGAGTCCTGGCCGGACTCGAGCGCCCACTGCAGGCACTGCTCCATGACGGGGCAGCGGCGGCAGACGGCCTTGGCTTCCTCGATCTGCAGCAGCGCAGGACCGGTGTTGCCGATGGGGAAGAACAGCTCGGGGTCTTCCTCACGACAAACGGCGTTGTGACGCCAGTCCATGGCTGCTACCTCTCTTGGTGTGACGTGCGGATTGCTTGTGAATGTGAACGCTTTCACGAATCCCCCCGCAAGGGAAGGGCCGACTGCCAGGTGAACTGGTGTGGTCCTGGGTTTGAGGAGGGGTTCTGGCTTTCAGTGGAGGCCGGTGTTGCGGGCCGTCCCGATCGCCAAGAAGAGACTCGCAAACCTCGGCAGCGGATACAACCCCTTCTGGAAAGTTTTTTTTGATTCCTCGGTGTCGGCTCCGTCACAGCCGTACTTCTAGGGGGTGGAGGGCAGCCTAAACGTTCGAGTAGAAGGACTTTCGGTCCTTCTGGTCACACAATCACACGCAGTGCCCGGCGTACGCCTGTGAACGTCACGCTCTTACGCAGTCCCAGGTGGTCTCCGTCCATCTGCAACGGCAACGGGACCTTCGAATGCAAGGTGAAGTCGGTGAGGTCGTGCAGCGCCTGCGCGTGCTTGCCCTGAGGGCCCCGTTCGGGCGTCGAGGTGAGCAGCTGAGTGGCGAACCGGGCCACCGCGGGGGTCGAGAGACGGGTCAGTCCGACCACGTCCAGCGCTGTTTCGAAGGACGCCTCCGGGGACGCGTACACCGGACGATTGCCCAGGTAGGTCCAGGGAGAGGTGTTGCAGATTATGGAGAACACCAGCTCCCGCACCGGGTCCTCGCCCGGCCGGTCCAGGGTGATCGTGCCGTGTCTGCGGTGCTGCTCGCCGAAGAACTGGCGCAGCACCTGGCGCAGATAGAGCGCATGGGTCGAACGCTTGCCCCGCTCGCGCTGCTGTTCGACCCGGCCGATGACGCTCGCGTCGAAACCGAATCCCGCGCAGAAGGTGAACCAGCGGTCCGGCACCCCTTCGTCGTCCGTGCCCGGTGTCCCGGACGCGAGCCCGAGGCTCACCGTCCGGGTCCGCCGCTCACGCAGCGCGTCCAGGAGGACGCCGGTCGCCTCCACGGCGTCGTTCGGCAGCCCCAGCGCCCGCGCGAACACATTGGTCGAGCCGCCCGGCACCACCGCGAGCCGCGGCAGCCGCTCCGGATCGGGCCCCGCGTGCAGCAGCCCGTTGACCACCTCGTTGACCGTGCCGTCGCCGCCGAGCGCCACCACCAGATCGATGTCGTCCGACTCGGCCGCCCTGCGCCCCAGGTCACGGGCGTGCCCCCGGTACTCGGAGGTCACCGCCTCCAGCTTCATCTCACTGGCCAGCGCGTGGATCAGGACGTCACGGGTACGCGCGCTGGTGGTGGTTGCTGCCGGGTTGACCACGAGAAGTGCGCGCATGACCGCCAGCGTACCTACCCGGTGGTACCGGGCCCAGTCCCGGCCTCCCGGCCCCGGCCGCCCGCGCCCCGGCTACCCTGCCTTGCATGAGCAGTACGCGTAACGCCGACACGAGCGCCGCCAAGGGCGCCGCCGGAAGCTCCGCCGACGGGACCGACGGGGCCGCCGACGCGACCGTACGGCCCGGGCGGCTCACCGCCGCCGCCGCGGTCGCCGGCGTCGAGGGCCTGGCCCTGGTGGCGGGCGGCCTCGTGCTCCTGGTGACCAGCCTCACCGACCGCTCCGGCGACCTCACCTCGGCCCTGATGGGCGCGGTCACCCTGGTCGCCCTCGGCCTGATCCCGCTGGTCGCCGCCCGCGGCCTGTGGCTGCGCCGGTCCTGGAGCCGCGGCCCGGCCGTGATCATGCAGATCCTGGCGCTGCCGGTGGCCTGGCAGCTGCTCCAGGCGAACAGCGTGATGATCCCGGCGGGCATCGCCCTCGCGGTCCTCGCGGTGACCGGCCTTGTCCTGCTCGTCAGCCCGTCCACGACGGAGGCACTCGGCATCCGCCGCCCGGGTCAGGACCCGGCCTCCTAGCGACGCGTACCGCATAGGGGTGTGGGGCCGGGGGAGAACCCCCGGCCCCACACCCATGACCGGTCCGCTGACCGGTCCGCTCACTCCTCCACGAGGAGCTTGTCCCGCAGCTGCGCCAGCGTCCGGGCCAGCAGCCGGGACACGTGCATCTGCGAGATGCCGACCTCCTGCGCGATCTGCGACTGGGTCATGTTCCCGAAGAACCGCAGCAGCAGGATCCGCTTCTCGCGCGGCGGCAGGTCCTCCAGGAGCGGCTTCAGCGACTCCCGGTACTCGACGCCCTCCAGGGCCTCGTCCTCCGCGCCGAGGGTGTCCGCGACCGCGGGCGACTCGTCGTCGGTGTCCGGCACGTCCAGGGAGAGCGTCGAGTAGGCGTTCGCCGACTCCAGACCCTCCAGGACCTCCTCCTCCGAGATCCCCAGCCGCTCCGCCAGCTCGTGCACGGTCGGCGAGCGCCCGTGCTGCTGCGACAGCTCCGCCGTCGCCGTGGTCAGCGAGAGCCGCAGCTCCTGAAGGCGGCGGGGCACCCGTACCGCCCAGCCCTTGTCCCGGAAGTGCCGCTTGATCTCGCCGACCACCGTCGGCGTCGCGTACGTGGAGAACTCCACCCCGCGGTCCGGGTCGAACCGGTCCACCGACTTGATCAGACCGATCGTCGCCACCTGGGTCAGATCGTCCAGCGGCTCGCCCCGGTTGCGGAACCGCCGCGCCAGGTGCTCCACCAGCGGCAGGTGCATCCGCACCAGCCGGTCGCGCAGCGCCGCCTTCTCCGGCGAACCCTCCGGCAGCGCGCGGAGCTCGATGAAGAGCGCCCGCGCCCCGCTCCGGTCGTGCGGGTCCGGCCGCTCGGACCCGTGATGCTGCCCATGACGGGTGTGCTCGGCGGGGGCCGCCGCGGCCTCGGGACCCTCGGGGCCCGCCGGGGCCTCGGCGCCCGCTGGGCCCTCGGGGACCGCCTCGTGCTGTTCGTGCTCGCTCATCTGGTCCGCCTGCTCCGCGTGATCCGTAGCGACCTCGACTCCGACCTCGATTCCGGGCTCGGTGCCGGCCAGGGCGCCGGCCTCCGGATGCGGCCGTGCCTGCTGCTCAGGGATGCCGGCCGTCGCGTCCCCGCGCCTCACGCCGGGCCTGGCCCCGCGCCGCGCTGTTTGTAGAGGCTGATGGAGACGGTTTTGTCGTCGGCCACGGTCGACTCCACCTTGCCCGCCAGCGCCGAGAGCACCGTCCACGCGAAGGTGTCCCGCTCGGGCGCCCGGCCGTCGGTCGTCGGCGCCGACACCGTGACGTCGAGGGAGTCGTCCACGAGCTGGAAGACGCAGCTCAGCACCGACCCCGGCACCGCCTGCTGGAGCAGGATCGCGCACGCCTCGTCGACGGCGATCCGCAGGTCCTCGATCTCGTCGAGGGTGAAGTCCAAGCGCGCCGCGAGGCCGGCCGTGGCCGTACGCAGCACGGACAGGTAGGCACCCGCAGCGGGCAGCCGGACTTCCACGAAGTCCTGGGTCCCGGGCTCGCCTGCGATCTGGGACACCCTCACCTCCAAGGTGGCACAAGCTCTTTCGGGGTCCGAGGAGGGAGCCCCCCGAACCAGGCGGTGCGCAGTCGGTTGCGCAGTCCGCCGAGACGCTATCGCGATCCGTCCCGCCGTGTCGCCAGGGGTCCGGCAGGACCGCCCCCGAGGGCCCGACCCAGAGGGACCCGCCGTGCGCGCCGGCGGCCGCGGAGAACCCGCGGAGGGGTGACGTACCCAGCCGTCAGACGATCGAACCGTCCACGAAGCACCAGCGCCACGCCTCGCCCGGCTCGAAGGTCCGCATCACCGGGTGGCCGGTGCCGTGGAAGTGCGCCGTCGCGTGCCGCCCCGCCGACGAGTCGCAGCACCCCACATGGCCACAGGTCAGGCAGAGCCGCAGCTGGACGGGGTGGGTGCCGTCGGCCAGGCACTCGGGGCAGGTGTCGTTCAGCGGCGCCGGTTCGGGGCGCGGCATTTCGGCAACGTGCGGGCACTCGCTCATGATGGCCAGGTTACGTGGTGACCTTCACGCGTCACGTGGTGACGGTGGAGTCGCGTGGTGACGGTGTCGCGTGGTGACGGTGGAGTCGCGCAGGCGTCACGCGGGACTCGCGTGGGCGTCACGCGGGACCGGAGAGGAGCGGGGGACGGCATGGACGCACTGCAACTGGTGGGGCTGGTCGCGGCGAGCGCCGCGGTGGCGGGCCTCGCCCGCCGGACCCCGGTGCCCGCGCCGCTGCTCCTGGTGGCCGCCGGCCTCGCCGCCGCCTACGTGCCCGGGGTGCCGGACTACACCCTCGACCCGCACATCGTGCTCCCGCTGATCCTGCCGCCGCTGCTCTACACGGCCGCCGTCGAGTCCTCGTACCTCGATCTGCGCGCCAACATCCGGCCGGTCGCCCTGCTCTCCGTCGGCTACGTCCTCTTCGCGACCGTCGCGGTGGGCTGGCTCGCCTACCTCCTGGTGCCCGACCTGCCGCTGACCGCCGCCCTGGTGCTCGGCGCGGTGGTCGCCCCGCCGGACGCGGTCGCCGCCACCGCCATCGCCCGCAAGCTCGGGCTGCCGAACCGCATCACCACCATCCTCCAGGGCGAGTCCCTGGTGAACGACGCCACCGCGATCACCGCCTACAAAGTGGCGCTCGCCGCCGCCGTCGGCGAGGGCCTCAGCTGGGCCGGCGGCCTGAAGGAGTTCGCGCTCGCCGCGGTCGGCGGCATCGGCGTCGGCCTGATCCTGATGGTGCCGATCCACTGGCTGCGCACCCGGCTGCGCGAGGCCCTGCTGCAGAACACGCTCTCCCTCCTGATCCCCTTCGTCGCCTACGCGGCGGCCGAGGAGGTGGGCGCCTCCGGAGTGCTCGCGGTGGTCGTCGTCGGCCTCTTCCTCGGCCACAAGAACTGGCAGGTCGACTTCGCCACCCGGATCCAGGAGGAGGCCGTCTGGAAGATGGTCGCCTTCGTCCTGGAGTCCGCCGTCTTCGCGCTGATCGGCCTCCAGCTGCCGTACGTGGTGCGGGGCCTCGGCCCGTACGGCATCGGCGAGGCCGCCTGGTACGCCGCCGGGGTCTTCGTCTTCGTGGTCGTGGTCCGTTTCGTCTGGGTCTTCCCCTCCACCTTCCTGCCGCGCCGGCTGTCCGCCCGGATCAGGGAGCGCGAGCCGGGCGTCGACTGGAAGGCGCCGGTGATCGTCGGCTGGGCCGGGATGCGCGGGGTGGTCTCGCTCGCGATCGCGTTCTCCATCCCGGTGGCCGTCGACGGCGTCGAGTTCCCGGCCCGCAACCTGGTCCTCTTCCTCACCTTCACCACCGTCATCGGCACCCTGGTGGTCCAGGGCCTCTCGCTGCCGCCGCTGATCCGCGCGCTGCGGCTGCCCGCCCGCGACCGGGTGCGGGAGACGCTGGCCGAGGCGCAGGCCCAGAGCGAGGCGTCGGCCGCCGCCGAGGCCCGCCTGGACGCCCTCCTCGCCGACGACCGCAACGCTCTGCCCGACCCGCTCGCCGAGCGGCTGCGGGCGGTCATGGAACGCCGCCGCAACGCCGTCTGGGAGCGGCTCGGCACGGTCAACGAGGTCACCGGGGAGACCGTCGACGACACCTACCGGCGGCTCGCCGGGGAGATGATCGACGCCGAGCGCGAGGTGTTCGTCCAGCTGCGGGACGCCCGCCGGATCGACGACGAGATGATGCGGACGCTGCTGCGGCGGCTCGACCTGGAGGAGGCGGCGGCCTACCGGGAGGAGTCCGACTGACCGGGCCGCCGAGGCTGCTCCGGCTGCTCCGGTACGGGGGCGGGATCCGGGTCCGGTTCGGGGGCGCCGGTGATCACGGCGGCGATCCGGGTGCCGGGCGGGAAGGCGCCCTCCTCGGCGAGCGTCACCAGACCGTGCAGCATTTTGGCGACATACAGCCGCTCGATGGCGAGTCCATGCCGGGCCCCGTGCCGGGATTCGAACGCGGCGGAGAAGGCGTCGAGCTCCGGGGTGGTACGGGCGTAGCCGCCGCCGTGGAAGCGCTCGTCGAGCAGCCAGTCGCCGCGCGGCCCGCCGAACGCGGCCGCCTGGAGCGCGCGGACCTCGTCGCCGAGGAACCCGCCCCTGAGCACCGGGAAGCCGATCACCCGCCCGCCGAAGCCCGCCGCGAGGCCCGCCAGGGTGCCGCCGGTGCCCACCGCGACCGCCGCCACGTCGGCCCCCGCCGCCGTCAGCTCCGCGCCGAGCGCCACGCACCCCCGCACGGCGGCCGGATTGCTGCCGCCTTCAGGGACGACGTACGCGTCCCCGGGAGCCTCGGCGCGGGCCAGCAGCGCGGCCGGACCACCGGGGTCGTGCTTCGTCCGGTACGTGGCGCGGTCGACGAACACCAGGCGCATCCCGTCCGCCGCGCAGCGCGCGAGCGAGGGGTTCAGCGGGCGGCCGGCCAGCTCGTCGCCCCGGACCACGCCGACGGTCGGGAAGCCGAGCAGCCGCCCGGCGGCGGCAGTCGCCCGCAGATGGTTGGAGTACGCGCCCCCGAAGGTGACCACCGGACGACCGCCCGCCGCCACCAGGTTGGGCGCCAGCTTGCGCCACTTGTTGCCGGGCAGCGCGGGGTGGATCAGGTCGTCCCGCTTGAGCAGCAGGGTGAGCCCGCGCCGGGTGAAGCGCTCGTCGTCGACCGGCTCCAGGGGGGAGGGGAGCCGGGGGCGCAGCCGTATCGCGGGATCGAGCACGTTCACCCGGACATTGTCGCCGGTCGGCGGCGGTCGGCGGTGGTCGGCGGTGCCGTGCCCGGTACGGGGCCTGGCGGCGGGCGGGGCGGGCGCGGCAGGCGCGGCGGGCGGCACGGGGCCGCCGGGCGGGCCAGCTGCCCCGCCCGCCGTCACGCCCGCCGCCGGGCTCAGCGCAGCAGGTCGGCGATCCGCTCGCGCATCGAGCCCATGGTGAAGCCGCGCGGATCGACCTTGCCGGGCTGCCACTCCAGGTGCCCGATCACCGAACGCTGGGTCCAGCCGTGCACCCGGCACAGCGCCGCCGCCGCCTTCGCGATGGCGTCCAGCTGGACCTTGGGCCAGGGGTCCTCGCCGTCGCCGAGGTTCTCGCACTCGAACCCGTAGAAGTGCCGGTTGCCGTCCGTGGTGGCCTCGTCGTCGACCGGCAGGTTCTTCTCGGCGATCACCGCCCGCAGCACCTCGTCGTCGCCGAGCCCGGCGTGGTTCGCCCTGCCGTACCCGACCAGATGCACCGTGCCGTCCTTGGCGATCACGCCGTGGCACAGCGGCCCCGGCAGCGACTCGTACCCGTCCCGGCAGATCCGGACGGTGTTGCTGGTGCCCCGGGTGACGGTGTGGTGGATCATCACGCCGTTCACGGGGCCCCAGGGGCCCTTGTGGTTGCGGTTGTGGGTGCGCCACTCGCCGACCTCGACGACCGACAGGCCCTCGTCGCGCAGCGCGTCGAGGAAGCGGTCCGCGGACATGGGTGTGGCCATGACCGGCTCCTTTCGGGGACGGGGCGCCGGTTCCTCCGGCTCCTCCGGTCCCACCGGAGTACCGGAGTCGCCCGCTCCGCTGCCATCCGTTCGGATCGTGTGCGAGCCGATCCGGACGATCTCGCCGGACGGGCGGCCGAACACCCCCGCCCGACTGGGCTGTTCGAGTGGAAAACGAGCCCCATGCCCCGCTGGAGGCCGTCAAGTCCCACTCGTTTGTGTAATGGCGTCGGCACGCTCCGTGCTGAAAGGCTTCCCCTCGCAGCTTTGTCTTATCGAGAGGGAGTTCCATGTCCGTTGGTTCGGTTGGCGACGAGGTGCGCGAGGGCACGCCCCCGCAGCAGAGTCTCGGCACCGCCGCCGCGCGGAACCTGGCGAGCACCACCAAGTCGGCCCCGCAGATGCAGGAGATCAGCTCCCGCTGGCTGCTGCGCGCGCTGCCGTGGGTGCACGTCCAGGGTGGTACGTACCGGGTGAACCGGCGGCTCAGCTACGCGGTGGGGGACGGCCGGGTCACCTTCGTGCAGACCGGCGAGCGGGTCGCGGTGATCCCGGCCGAGCTGGGCGAGCTCCCCGCGCTGCGCGGCTTCGAGGACCCCGAGGTCCTCGCCGAGCTGGCGTCCCGCTGCGTCCAGCGGGAGTACGCGGCGGGCGCCGTCATCGCCACCCGCGGCGACGCCGCCGACCGGGTCCACCTGCTGGCGCACGGCCGGGTCGAGCAGATCGGCGCGGGCCCCTACGAGGACGAGACCGTGCTCGGGGTCCTCGCCGACGGCGCCTACTTCGGCGAGGACGCCCTGGTCGCCGAGGACGCCGCCTGGGCCTGGACCGCGCGCGCCGCCACCGCCTGCACCGTCCTCGAACTCAGCCGCACCGACGTGCTGAACCTCGCGGAGCGGGCCGGCGCCCTGGCCGGTCACCTCGCGGAGTACGCGGCCCTGCCGCACCAGCGCACCAACCCCTACGGCGAGGCGGTCATCGACCTCTCCGCGGGCCATGTCGGCGAGGCCGTCGTCCCGCACACCTTCGTGGACTACGAGGCATCGCCGCGCGAGTACGGGCTGAGCGTCGCCCAGACCGTGCTCAAGGTCCACACCCGGGTGGCCGACCTCTACAACCACCCGATGAACCAGACCGAGCACCAGCTGCGGCTCACCGTCCAGGCGCTGCGCGAGCGCCAGGAGCACGAGCTGGTCAACCACCGGGAGTTCGGTCTCCTCAGCAACTGCGACTACGGCCAGCGCATCCAGCCGCACGACGGCGTGCCCGGCCCCGACGACATGGACGAGCTGCTGTCCCGGCGCCGCGACTCCAAGCTGTTCCTGGCCCACCCGCAGGCCATCGCCGCCTTCGGCCGCGAGCTCAACCGGCGCGGCCTGGTGCCCGACACCATCGACGTCGACGGCACCCGGATCATGACCTGGCGCGGGGTCCCGATCTACCCCTGCGACAAGATCCCGGTCACCGACGCCCGTACCACCTCGATCATCTGCATGCGGACCGGCGAGAGCGACCAGGGCGTGATCGGGCTGCACCAGCCGGGGCTGCCGGACGAGGTCGAACCCGGCCTGTCCTGCCGCTTCATGGGGATCAACGAGCAGGCGATCATCTCCTACCTGGTCACCGCCTACTACTCGGCGGCCGTCCTGGTCCCCGACGCGCTCGGAGTGCTGGAGAACGTGGAGGTCGGCCGCCGGCACTGAGCGACCGACGTGCCGGGGACGGGGGTCTGGCCGACGGGCCCCCGCCTCCGGCGCCCTTCGCCCCGTGCCGATCGGCTGTGAGGAATGTGACCGAGAAGATGACCACCACCAGCACCCCCATGAACGACGCCGCCCCCGGCACCACCGCGGGCGGGGCGACCGGGCCCAGCGCGGTGCTGCTCCTGGACCGCACCCGCAGCGTCGTCGACCCCCAGCTCCGCGCCACCGTCGACTCCATGCCCGGTTCCATACGGCGCATCGCCGCCTACCACTTCGGCTGGGAGGAGGCGGACGGCTCGCCGTCCCCGGCGGGCCAGAGCGGCAAGGCCATCCGGCCCGCCCTGGTGCTCGCCGCCACCCGCGCCTTCGGCGCCGACCCGGCGCCCGCCGTGAAGGCCGCGGCGGCGGTCGAGCTGGCCCACAACTTCACCCTGCTCCACGACGACATCGTCGACGAGGACCCGACCCGCCGTCACCGGCCCACCGCCTGGAAGGTGTTCGGCATCCCGGACGCGCTGCTCGCGGGCGACGCCATGAACGCGCTCGCGCTGCGACTGCTCGCCGAGGACCCGCACCCGGCCGCCGTCCCGTCCGCCGCCCGGCTCGCCGCCTGTGTCATCGAACTGTGCGCGGGCCAGCAGGCGGACTGCGCCTTCGAACAGCGCGGCCCGCACGAGGTCGCCCTGGACGAGGTGGTGGCCATGGCCGTCGCCAAGACCGGCGCCCTGCTCGGCTGCGCCTGCGCCCTCGGCGCGCTCTACGCGGGCGCCGACGAGGAGGCGGTCGCGGCGATGGACGCCTTCGGCCGGGAGGCCGGGCTGGCGTTCCAGCTGATCGACGACCTGATCGGGATCTGGGGCGACCCGGGGCGTACCGGCAAGCCCGCCGGGGCCGACCTGGTCGCCCACAAGAAGTCGCTGCCGGTCGTCGCGGCGCTCAGCTCCGGCACGGCGGCGGGCGAGGAACTGGCCGCGCTGTACGCGCGCCCGGTGCTCGACGCCGAGGCGGTCCGGGCCGCCGCCGACGCGGTGGAGCGGGCCGGGGGCCGGGACTGGGCGCAGAGCCAGGCGGCCGAGCGGATGGCCCGCGCGGTCGAGCAACTGTCCCGCGCCGTCCCCGATCTGGCGGCGGCGGGCGATCTGCTGGCGCTCGCCGAGTTCGTGACCCGGCGCAGCCGCTGAGGGGAGCCAAAAAGGGAGCCGAAAAAGGGGGCTTGCGTAACCACTACGCATGGAGCACTATGTGCGAAGTGGTTAACGCCCGCCACGCCTCCCAGTGAAAGAGAACCGGCTTGCGCAAGCTCACGTACTACGTCGCCTGCTCCCTCGACGGCTTCATCGGCGACCCCGAAGGCGACGCCTCCTCCATGTTCCTGTTCCTGGACGAGGAGTACGCCGCTTTCATGAACACCGAGTACCCCGACACGATCCCGACCGCGTTCCGTGAGGCCGTCGGGCTCGCCGGTGTGCCCAACAAGCGTTTCGACACGGTGATCCAGGGCCTCGGCTCGTACCGCCTGGCCCTGGACGCCGGCATCGCCAGCCCGTACGCCCATCTGCGGGAGATCGTCGCGACCCGCTCGCTCACCGAGTCGCCCGACCCGAACGTCGAACTGGTCGCGGACGACCTGGTCGGCCGGGTCCGCGCGCTCAAGGCGGAGGACGCCGAGCTCGGCATCTGGCTGTGCGGCGGCTCCGAGGTCGCCGGTGCGCTCGCCGACGAGGTCGACGAGCTGATCATCAAGAGCTACCCGCAGGTGTACGGCGCCGGGAAGCCGATGTTCGGCGGCGCGGCCTTCGACACCCGCGACTTCGCCCTCGACGAGGTGCGCACCTTCGACAACGGCGTCGTCGTGCGCACGTACACCAGGAAGCGGTGACCGGGGGAGCGGTGGCCGTCCCGGACCGGGGCGGCCCAGGACGGTGACCGAGGAGCGGTGGCGGGGCCCGCGCCCTACGCTGGAACCATGACCGGCGAGGCGCCCCGCACCACCAGGGACCCCGTGGCCGAGCATCCGTGCCCGGCCTGCGGGCGCCTCCGCGACGTGCTGCCGCAACGGCACAAGGTGCTCGGCGCCTGGGTGCCCGAGTGGGAGGTCCTGTCGTGCCGGAACCCGGAATGCCCGCGGTACGTTCCGCCGCCCACGGGTGACGATGCGGACGATCCCGGTACGGACGCCGCGAACGCCTCTACCACGCAGGTGACCGGCAAGAACGCCGAGACCGGGAGAAGTCCGGCCCCTGGGTGACCGGCCGCGCGCCGGAGCCGGTCATACCGCTACAGTCCGCGCATGTCATCGGAGTCGACAGAAGTCTGGACCGGTTGGTACCGGGACCGCCGTGGTGCCGAAGCGATCGTCATCACGGCCGACGGGCGCCATGTGGCGACCCGGATCAGGGGAATCGAGTACACGGGCGCGAGCTTCGCCGCCCTGCGCGCCACGGGCGAGGACGGGCAGGTCCTCGGCGGGTGCGTGCTGGAGTGGGACCTGCCGCTCCCCGTCGTCACGGACGGCGTCGCCCAGCAGGCCACGCTGAGCTGCCTGCTGACCCTCGGCGAGCGCAGTGACCTCAGCCTGACCCTCCATTACGGGGGCACGGCCTACGAATCGGGCATCGCGGGAGGGGACTTCGAGGAGGCGCTGGGGCGCGTACGGCGCCAACTGCCGCCGGGCACGGAGTTCGGCCGCAAGCTGCTGCAGGCCGCCTGACGGCCGCCGCACCGGGCGCAGCGCCCGTACCCGCTCCCGTATCGCTTCCGTACCGCTTCCGTACCCCCGTCGTCCGTCAGACGCCGTCCAGACGCCGTCCTCGGGGGGCTCCCGGGTCGCTCCCGGGGTGTCCGTCGTCCGCCCTCCGTCGTCCGCCGTCGCTCAGGCGAGGCCGTCCCAGCCCCAGCGCGGGGTGGGGCCGGGCTCGCCCAGGTCGGTGCCGGGCGGGGACGCGGAGACGTCCTTGGCGATCTTCGTCCCCCAGTCGAAGTACTCCACCACCCGGCGGCGGAGCAGTGCGTCGTCCGGGAGTTCCTTCTCGACCGCCGCGGTCATCAGCTCCATCCACCGCAGCCGCTGCTCCTCCGTGATGGCGAGGCCGAGGTGCGCCGTGAGCAGGGCGTGATGACCGCCGTGGCGGGCGGTGAAGTCGGCGGGCCCCGAGAAGATCTCGGCGAGCCACACCGCCACGTGCTCCACGTGGGTGGGGGTGAAGTGCGCGAACACGGGGGCGAGCAGCGGGTCGGCGAGGACCGCTTCGTAGAACGTGGCCGAGAGCCTGCTCAGCGCCTCGGCGCCGCCCAGGGCCTCGTACAGGGTGGTGCTCCGGTCGGTGCTCCGCTCGTCGGGCATGCCCGTCACGCTACCAAGCGGCTCCGCCGCTCGCCTCCGTGTTCTCCGCGGGTTCCGTGGGGCTCCGCGGGGTCCCGCGCGGGTTCCGCGCGGTGTGGTGCGGTGCGGTTTTCGCGGTGTGGGTTCCGCGGTGTGGGGTCCGCGGTGCGGTGCGGGTCAGCCCACCTTGACGGCCGAGGCGAGGCCGAAGCGCCACAACTGGTCGACGCGGGCGCGCTCCTGGGCGTTCGGGTTGGGGTTCTGGCACGAGGTGCCGGGCCCGCCGCCGGACATCAGCTCGCTGCACGGGCCGCTGTAGTGGTCGGGGAGGCCGAGCACGTGCCCGGTCTCGTGGGCGGTGACGCGGGTGGAGTTGTACTGCTGGTTCTGGCGGTAGTCGAGGAAGATGTAGCCGCCGCCGTGCCCGTCGGTGCTCGCGTACGAGCCGCGCGAGTCGTTGCCCTCGTAGTAGGCGAAGTCGGGGTTGGACCCCTCCACCAGACGGACGTTGACGACGGAGCTGTTCCATATCTGCGCCGACCGGGCGATCTGGGTGCGGAAGGTCGGCGCGCTGGCGGCGCTGTACACGACGGTCACGGCGGCGGCACCAGGCGCGGCGGCCCGCTTCTTCGCCACGGACTTCACGACCGCGTCGAAGAACGCCTGGTTGGCCTTGGCCTCCTCGGCGGAACCGGCGTAGGCGGCGTACGGCGTGCCCGCCGCGGTCCGCTCGGCCGGCTGCCCGGCGGCGGCCGGGGCCACGCCGAGTGAGAGGGTCAGTCCGGCGCCGAGGGCGGTGGCCAGCACGGACGTGAGGATCTTCGGGTGTCGCATGGGGGGCTCCTCCTGTGGGGTTGAGGAGAGTCTGGAGGGAGCCGGGACGCCGGGGAATGATGTCATCCCCCGATAACGCGACGCTATCGAGGGCCAGTTGGGGCGAGGGGTAGGCGTCGCCGGCGGGCCGAAACCGCCGGGGCGGTCTGGTGTGCGAGTCGGTCGCGGTTCTAACCTCGGTGCATGGAGCTGGAGGTGAGGCACCTGCGGGCGCTCTGCGCCATCGCGGACACCGGCAGTCTGCACAAGGCCGCCCGCCAACTCGGCGTCAGCCAGCCCTCGTTGACCACCCAGCTGCGCCGGATCGAGAACGCCCTCGGCGCCGAGCTCTTCACCCGGGGCCGGACCGGCTGCCACCCCACCCCGCTCGGCCGCTCGGTGCTCAGCCGGGCCCGCCCGCTGGTCGACGGGATGGCCGCCCTGATGACGGAGACCCGCGCGGCCGCCGCCCGCAGCACCGAGGGCCCCGCCCTCCGGGTCGGCTCCACCGCGAGCCGCGCCCTGCCCGGCTGGCTGCGCCGCCTCCGCCAGGGCCTGCCCGGCACCGACATCGCGCTGCGCGTGGACGTCTCGGCGGGCACCCTGCTGCGCACGGTGGCGGCCGGGCGGCTCGACCTCGCCTTCGTGCACGAGGTGGAGGGCTTCCCGTTGCGGGTCCCGGACGGCCTCCAACGGCGGGTCCTGGTCGACCGCGAGCCGCAGTTCGTGTCGATGGCCCGGAGCCATCCCGCCGCCCGCCAGGAGGTCGTGGACCTCACCGACCTGGCTCACGACCGGTGGACCGTCGACCCGGCCGTGGACGGCGAATGGGACGGCCTGCGCCGGGTCCTCGGCGCCGCGGGCCTCGACCCGCCCCTGCTGCACGCCGACTACCACACGGCCGCCTCCCTGATCGCCCTCGGCGAGGCCGTCGCCCCCTGCCAGCCCACCTCGGGCCCGCGCCACGACATGGCCGTCCGCCCGCTGCGCGGCGACCCGCTGGCCGTCCGCCTGCTGCTCTTCGCGGCCCCCGGCATCCCCCTGGACCGCCCGTACGCCGACCTCACCGCCGCCTACCGCGAGGCGGCCCGGCACGCCGCCCCGTACCGCCGCTGGCTGAACGCGGGAGGGCGGGCGGGGCCGTGCATGTGAGGGGCCCGGAAAAGAATTCCGGGCCCGGGTTGGTTCGGTGGTTCAGACGGAACTGGTGACGGGGAGGGTGCCGGCCTTCGGCCTAAGGTGATCCGCTGCCCCCACGAGGGGTATGCAGATCAGGGTGGCGAGGGCGGAGAATCCCGCGATGCGGGTGGCCAGGCGCGCGGCGGCGCGCACGGAATTGTTCTTCATTCTGGCTGTCTTCCTCGTTGTGCTAAGACCCGGTCGGAACGGCCGGGAAGGGAAGGAATAGCAGCCTCGGGTCGATCATGGCAAATCGAAGTTTGACATATGCCAAGAGCATTAAACTGGCAGTGGTCGTTCCGATCCCGGGTCCCTCAGAGCACGCGCCGCCCGCTCCTCCTCGTGCGCCGCCCCGATGCCCCGGGCCGCCTCAAGTGCGCCCTTGTAGTGCACCTTTGCCTCGTCCTCGCGTCCGAGGGCGCGAAGCGCCTCGCCTAGCTGCTGAAGGGCCGCCGCCGTATTGCGGAGATCGCCGACCCGGCGGAATGTCGCCAGCGCCCGGCGGTAGAGACGGAGCATTTCCTCGCCTTCTCTCGCCGGTTCCATCGTGTTCGCCAGATTCACCTCGGCCGCCGCCCGCTCCGTTTCCGTCCCGTGTTTTTCCATCAATGCCAGAGATTCTAGGGAGGTACGCTTTGCTGTGGCCATGTCGCCGATATTGACGTATAAGTCGGAGAGATTGTTGAGGACGCAGGCGACCTCTCTTTCGTCGCCGCACGAGCGGAATGTTCTGAGCGCTTCGCGGAAGGACTTCTCCGACTCCTCGAATTCCTGCAGGAAGAGGTGGGTGATCCCGATGTTGTTGTGGCAGCGGGCCATCTGCCAGGTGTCCCCGGTCCGTCGGCGCAGCTGGAGCGTCGCGTTCTGGAGTGTGAGCGCGGTGTCGAGGCGGTCGAGGTGCCAGTGGATGACGCCGAGCAGATGGCGGACCTCGGCCTCGGCCTCCGGGTCGCCCAGTGAGCGGGCGAGGTCGAGGGCCCGGTGGGCGCTCGACAGGGCGCGGTCGTAGCGGCTCGCGCGGGACTGGGCCGTACCGAGGTCGACCAGGGCGCAGATCTCGCCACGTACGTCGCCGGTCGCGCTCCAGTGCCGGGCGGCCGGGCCGTGCATCCGCTGCGCCTCGCCCCAGTGGCCGTCTTCCTCCAGGAAACCGCCCAGTGCGGCGGCGAGCAGGGCGGCCTCGCGGGGGTGGCCGTGGGTGCGGGCGTGGTGCTCGGCGGCGACCAGGGCCGGACGCTCCTCGGTGAGCCAGTCGCGGGCCTCCTGGGCGTCGCGCCAGTCCGGGAGTTCGAACGGCTGCGCCCCGTACGTGGGGTGGTCGGCGGGCTCGTGCCGGAAGCGGCGGGGATGGATCAGGCGGGCGGCGCGGGTGGCCGCCTGGAGGAAGAATTGGATCAATCTGCCGCGGGCTTCGGCGCGTTCGGCGGGGGAGTCCTCCATGGCCGCCAGCATCCGGGAGAACTCGCCTACGAGGTCGTGGAAATGGAAGCGTTCGGGCCGGGGTTCGGAAAGCAGATGATCGTCCAGGAGTGCGTCGATCGTGCGTTCTGCGTCCGTGAACGGAAGTCCGGCGAGAGCCGCTGCCGCGTGTGGTCCGAAAGAAGATCCGAAGTGCAGGCTCAGCAGCCGGAACGCGTCTTGTCGATCTTCCGTCAGCGAATGGTAGGACATTTCGAAGACGCGCGCGATCTCCGTGAATCCGTCCCGGATCTCGGCGAGTCGGCCCGGCGTCCGCTGCAATTTCTCGATGAGATGGGTGATCGTCCACGAGGGGCGGGACACGAGCCGTCCGGCGGCGAGTTCCACCGCGAGCGGCAGCTGTCCGCAGAGCCTGACGATCCTGGCCACGTCCGCTTGGTTCAGTGCCCGTTCGTCCCCCACGAGGCGGCGGAACAGGGCCGCCGCGTCCTCGGCCGGCAGCACGTCGAGGAAGAGCGAGCGGACGCCGGGCAGTCCGGTGATCCGGCGGCGGCTGGTCACGATCACCAGCGAGGGGGAGCTGCCCGGCAGCAGCGGGCGCAGCTGTTCGGCGTCCGCCGCGTCGTCCAGGACGATCACGGCGCGGCGGGTGCGCAGCAGGGTGCGCCAGAGCGCGGTCCGCTCGTCGGCGTCGGCCGGAATGGCGTCGGCGGCGACACCGAAGACGCGCAGCAGGGTGAAGAGGGCGGCCTGGGCGCTCAGGGCCTGCCGCCCGGGGGCATGGGCCCGCAGGTCGACGAGGACCTGGCCGTCGGGGTAGCGGTCGGCGAGCCGCCGGGCGGCGTGCACGGCGAGCAGGGACTTGCCGACGCCCGGCATCCCGGCGATGGTCTGGAGCGCGATGACGCCACCGCTCCCGGCGACGATCTCGAGTTCCCGGCGCCTGCCGACGAGTTCGCCGTGGCTGGGCAGGGTGTGCGGGGCGGCCGGGTGGGCGGGGCGTGCGGCCTCGGGCACGGGCAGGAGCTCGGCCAGCGGCGCGTGGCCGAGGATCAGGCGGTGCAGCCGTACGAGTGCCTCGCCCGGGTCCGAGCCGAGTTCGTCGGCGAGCCGGCGGCGGACCGTCTCGAAGGTGCGCAGGGCGTCGGCCTGCCGCCCGCAGCCGTAGGTGGCGGTCATCAGCTGGGCCGCGATCGTCTCGTCCGTCGGGTGCTCGTCCAGGAGCGCGCTGAGGTCGGGCACGAGCGCGGCGTGGCGCCCGAGGCGCAGTTCCAGGTCGATGCGGGTGAGAGTGGCGGCGAGCCGGGTCTCGCGCAGCCGGTCCCGGGTCCCCTCGGCCCAGAGCCCGTTCAGTCCGGTGAGCGGCTCGCCGCGCCAGAGTGCGTCCGCCTCGGTGAGCAGGGCGAGGGCCGCGTGGGTGTCCCCGTTGTCGGCGAGGGCGCGCGCCTCGTCGGCCAGTCGCCGGAAGCGGTGCCAGTCGACGCGGTCGGGGTCGATGTCCAGGGTGTAGGCGTTGGCCTCCTGGATCAGCCGGGCCGGGCAGTCCGCGGCCTTCAGGCGGTTCCGGATCCGGGTGGCGTGCACATGCACGCTGGCCCGTGGTTTGGCGGGTGGCTGGTCGTCCCAGAGGCGTCGGACCAGGGTGTCGAGCGGGACCGGCCGGCCCGCGTTCAGGGCCAGGGCGGCGATCGTCAGACGTTCTTTCGGGGTTCCGGGTGAGGCGCGGACGCCCTTCGTCACGAATTCCACCGGCCCCAGTACGCGTATTCCGAAGTCCGTTCCGAAGTCCATCACCCAGCGTCCCCCATCGCCGGCGCGACCTGCTTGTGCAGGTACTCGCGTTCAGGGGCCAAAGGATGACACGATGTCAAGAAGGTCAGAAGATGGCGTCTCTCGATCAAAATACTTGGCCAAAATGATCGGCCAATCCAGAAAATTGATCAATATAGATCATTGCGGGTAAGGGACTTGCCAATGGGAAGCGCCAGTGTCATAGGCGTCGTAGGACATACGGGGGGAGACGGCGGAAATGGAACCCGTGACGGCCGCACAACTCACCACCGCCCTCATCGACGGGGTGTCGCGCCCCGCGTTGTGGCGTGTTCTCATCGACGGACTGCAGCGGTTCCGCGGGATGCACGCGGTCGACGACCTGCTGCGTGCGCAGTTACGCGGCGGGGTCGACGCCCCGCCCCTGATCAGCGAATCCCTGGCCCTGGCCCTGCTCTCCGCGGCACACACCGCTCCCGAACTCGGCCGGGTGCTGGACCGCTGGACCGAAGCGGTCTCGGAGCAAGCGGTCGCGTGCCCAGGAGCCGACACGGAATCGAGCGGATACCGCGTCCAGGCCAGGAACGGCGTGACCGGTTCCGCCACCGTGCACGGTGCCGTGGTGCAAGCCGGTGACATCCGGGGCGACGTGCACATCCACGTGCCGCCCTCCACAGCACCCGGTGGCGCGGCCGGACCCGCGCCGTTCGGTGCGCCGCCGCTGTCCTCCGTCGCTCACGCGCACGGGGCACCAGGGCGGTTCGCGCCTGACGGCGTCCCCGTACCCCGGCAACTGCTGCCGCTGCCAGAGCACTTCACCGGCAGATCCGACGCCCTGGACGCGCTCGAAGCACTCCTTCCGGCGCCGGGATCCTGGTCCCGGCCGTTGTTCGTGGTCGTCAGCGGGCCACCCGGAGTCGGCAAGTCCGCGCTCGTCACCCACTGGCTGCACGGAATGGCCGACAGCTTCCCCGACGGGCAGCTGTACGCGGACCTCCGCGGCCACCTCCCCGACGCCGGGGCAGGGCCCGCCGCGCCCAGCGAGATCCTGGGCCGGTTCCTGCGCGCCGTCGGCGTCACCGACGTCCCGGTGGAACTTGCCGAGTCCGCGGCCCTCTGGCGCTCCCGAACGGCCGGACTCCGGCTGGCCGTCATGCTCGACAACGCCCTCAGCGCCGCCCAGATCCGCCCCCTGCTCCCGAGCGCACCCGGCAGTCTCGTCACGATCACCAGCCGCAGTCGGCTCACCGCCCTCGGCATCGACGGAGCCTCCTTCCACCAGCTCGGCCTGCTGACGACCGACGAGGCCGTCGATCTGCTCGCCCGCAGGATCGGAACCGAGCGAGTGCAGCGTGAGCCCGACGCCGCCCATGCCGTCGCGACACTCTGCGAAGGGCTGCCGCTCGCCGTCTGCGTCGCCGCTGCCCGGCTCGCCGCACGCCCCCAGCAGTCGCTCGTCGCCCTGGCCGCGGCCCTCGGCGGCGCCGGTGCGGCCCGTCTCGACGCCCTCAGCCTCGGCGGCGAGCGGGCCGTGCGGACCGCCCTGGACGACGCGTACCGGCAACTGCCTCCCGAACTCGCCCTCGGCTACCGCAGGCTGGGGCTGCCACCCGTCGACGTCCTGAACGGTCCGGTCGCCGCCGCGGCCTGCGCCGTCGCGGCCGACGAGGGAGACCGGCTGCTCGACGCCCTGGCCGAGGTCAGCCTGCTGGAGGACCTGGGTCCCGACGACACCACGGGTCTCGGCCGCTACCGCTTCCACGACTTGGTCCGCGTCCACGCCGGCCAGGTCGCCACCGCGACCGAGGACGCGGCGGAACGCCGGGCGACCGTCCGCAGGGTCGTCGACCACTATCTCGCCACCGCAACCGCCGCGGAGGAACTGCTCACGCCCAGCCACCGCACCCTGCGCCGTGACTACGCACAGGAGACAGCGGAACCGCACGCGGACGGCCCGGAGCCGTGGGCCGCCCACCGTCCCCCGTTCGACGGCCAGGCCGCCGCCCTCGGCTGGCTCGACGCCGAACGATTCCACCTGATGGCCGCTCTGCGCACCGCCGCGGAGGAGGGCTGGCACGCCACCGCCTGGCAGCTCGCCGACGCCATGTGGCCGCTCTTCCTCCGACTGCGCCCCTACGACCTCTGGGTCGAGGCGCACCGGATCGGTCGGGCCTCCGCCCTGCACGCCGGGGACCGGCAGGGCCTGAGCCGGATGCTGACCTCGGGCGGCGCCGGATTGCGTAACGCCGGCCGGTACGAGGAGTCCGCCGAGTGGTACGGACAAGCCGTTGAGGGCGCCAGGGCGGACGGCGACCGCAAGGCCGAGGCCCAGGCCCTGCACGGGCTCGGGCAGGCCCACCGGCTGGCCGGGCGGCTCGCTCCCGCGACCGAGTACTTCACCGCCGCACTCGCGTTGCGCGAGGCCATCGGCCACCGGCGCGGCGCCGCTCTGACCCGTGTGTGCCTCGGAGACGTCGCCCTGGCGGCCGAGGAACCACGGCGCGCCCTGGCCCCGCTCGCCGAGGCCAGAGCCGAACTCCTCGCCGTGTCCGACCCGTACGACGCGGCACGGGCGCTTGCCTTCCTCGGGCTCGCCCTGGCCCTGGCGGACACCAGGGACGCAGCCGGGCAGGACGGTGAGACCGTGCTCGGGCAGGCCCTCGACGAGTTCGCGGCAACCGGCTCGGCGCACTGGCAGGGCCGGGTCCTGGAGATGCTCGGGGACGTCGCCGTACTGCGCCAGGACCCGGCGCAGGCCAGGGACCGGTACGAGCGGTCCCTGGCCCACTACGCACCGGTCAGCACACGGGACGCGGCCCGGCTGCGCGACCGGATCGCCGCCCTTGGCCCCCGCCGGTGACGACGAGCACCACGATCCGGCCGGAGGCGGGCAGCCGGACGCCCACGACGCTGCCGCCCTCGCTGCGGGCGACGACGCTCAGCAGACAGCCGGGATAGCGAACGAGCACGTACCGGGCGAGCAGGACGGCGGTGCGATGTGGCCGGGGACGACGGGTCCGCAGCAGATCGGCGCACTCATGCCAGGCAGCGGTGAGCGTGCGCGCCTCGGGACGGCCCGCGCCGCGGTCGTCGGCGGTGGTGGCGGTGGTGGCGCTTTCCAGGTCCACACAGAGCAGCTCGTCCCCGCCGTCACCGCACCACGCCGCCGCGACGCTCACGCGGACACCTCGTGCCAGCCCTCGCCCTCGCCGCCCCTGAGCTCCCCCGCGTCGAGCGGGCGCGGGTCCGGCAGCGGGGCCGTCGCCGGTGCGTAGGCGGGCTCCCCGAGCCGCAGGACCCGGTAGAGCAGTCGCCGCATGTTCGCGTTGAACCGGCCCGGCTCGGACGAGATCCGGGAGGCGACGCGTGCGTACGCCTCCGCCGGGCGCTCCGCCGCCGCGTAGGCCAGCTGCTCCGCCAGCGGGTGGAACGGGGACAGCGCGGGCGCGACCCGGGCCAGTTCGGCGCCGGGGGAGGCCGCGTTCACGTCCTCCTCGGGGAACCGCGCCAGCAGGATCGCCGCCGGGGTCATCGTCGCGTACAGCGTGACCGAACCGTGGTCGCCGATCACCCAGTCCGCGGCGACGAGGAGCGGCCGCCAGTCGACGCCGGGCGAGACGAGCGTGATGCCCCGGTGGCGCAGCGCCCCGAGCCAGGCCCGCACCTGCCAGTCGCCGTGGCCGGACCAGACGTTGGGATGGACGAGCACCGCGATCCGGTAGTCGCGGCCCGGCAGCTCCGCGAGGAGCCGCGGCAGCAGCGCGTCGAGCCGGTTGAAGGCGGATCCGAGCCCCCACGTGGAGGACACGAGCACCAGCCGTTCCCCGGGCCGCAGCCCCAGGGCGTGCCGGTAGCGCTCGCGCAACGGCAGGCTCGCCGCGATCCGGTCGTGCACCGCGTCGCCGACCACCTCGGTGATCGGCAGGGCCTCCGGGCAGGACTGCCGGAGCAGCGCGCGGTCCTCCTCGTGCGCCACGGCGTAGGCCGCGGGCACCACCCGCCCGTTCCAGGTGAGGTAGGCGCGCCCCATGCCGCCGACCGCCCGCGGATCGCCCGGTGTCCTGGCGTCCGCGACCCGGGACAGCTTGATGTGCCCGGCGCCGTGCGGCAGTCGGACGAGCGGCGCGCGCAGCTGCTCGGTGCCCTGGGCGCCCGCGGCGAGCGCGAGGTCGAACTCCGTGCCCACCGCCTCCTCCCACGGCAGCACGACCTCCCCGACGTCGCGCAGCGCCCTGCGGGTGCCGCCGTTGAACGCGTGCGGCGCCACGGTGAAGGCGACCTGGACGCGCAGGTCTGACGCGAGCAACGGCAGCACGTCGCGCAGCCTGCCCGCGTACACCTCCGTATGGACGACGACCAGTACCTTCCGGCAGCCGGTCAGGGTGAGCCACTGCGCCGGATTCCTGTCCACCACGTTCATTCGAGTCCCCGTCTTCCCTTCCTGGTCCTGCGGCGCGGACTGGGGCCGCGCCACGCTCGGACCTTCCCCGGGCCGATGTGCGCCCGCTTGCGGGGGCCTTGCCGAATCCTTGCCGCGCCTTGCCGCCGCCCTGGGACGGCCGACGGTGCTGCATGATGGCGCCATGATCAGGAGTGGCAGCGGGTGTGGCAGCAGGTGCGGCGGCCGGGGTGAGGCATGGTGAGCGTGGCTCTGGTGCGGCGGGCACACCCCGAGGATCTGGCGCGGGTCGCCGAACTGGCCGCGGAGCACGCCGCGTACGAGCGGGCCGCCGCGCCGCCCGCGGATCTCGCCGTACGGCTGGACAAGCTGCTGTTCGGGACGGCCGAGCCGCGGCTGCGCTGCCTGGTGGCCGAGCTGCCGGACCTGACCCTGGCCGGGTACGCCACCTGCGCGCCGGAGTTCTCGACCTGGACGGCGACCGAGTACCTGCACATGGACTGCCTCTATCTGACCGCCGACGCCCGCGGACACGGCCTGGGCGCGCTGCTGATGGCCGCCGTGCGGCGGGAGGCGCGGGAGCTCGGGCTCGCGCACGTCGAATGGCAGACGCCGACGTGGAACGAGGGGGCGCGGCGGTTCTACGACCGGCTCGGGGCCACCTCGAAGGAGAAGCTCCGGTACGCGCTGCCCGCGACGAGCGGCACCGAGTGACCACTCCAGGTCCGGGTCCAAGTCCCAGCCCTGGCCCCGGTTCCGGTTCCGGTCCCGGTCCCGGTCCCGGTCCCGGTCCCGGCGGGGCCACGCCGCTGGACGCGTCCGTCGACGCGCTGTCCGACGTGCTCGAACTGATCCATCTGCGGGGCGGCGAACTGGCCCGGGTACGGACCCGGGGCGCCGAGCAGGTCCGGCACGGGGCCGGGGAGCGGGTGCTGCACCTGGTCGAGCGGGGCCCGGTGGAACTCGCCGTCACCGGCGGCGAGCGGATCCGGCTCGACCCCGGGGACCTGGCGCTGCTCGCGACGGGCGCGGCGCACGCGCTGCGCGCGACCGGCGGTGTCTCCGGTGCCGGTGGCGCCGGGGCGGGGGCGGGGGCGTGGCTGAGCGGGCGGTTCCTCGTCGAGGAGAAGGAGGCGGCGCCGCTGCTCGCGGTGCTGCCGCCGGCCATCGTGCTGCGCGGCTCGGCGGCGGGCCTCGACTGGCTGCCGGTGGGCGCGGGCCTGCTCGCCGCCGAGGTCGCCGACCCGAGCGCGGGCTCGCAGGTGATGGTGTCCCGCATCCTGGACCTGCTGTTCATCCGGGCGCTGCGCGCCTGGGCGGAGTCCGCCGCCCCGCTCGTCCCCGGTCTCCTCACGGCGGCCCTCGACCGGCCCCTGGGGCCCGTACTGCGAGCCCTGCACCGGCACCCCGAGCGGCCCTGGTCCGTCACCGAACTCGCCGACCTGGCCGCGCTGTCCAGGGCGGCGTTCACGGCGCGCTTCGTCCGCCTGGTCGGCGAGCCGCCCGCCCGGCACCTCGCCCGGCTGCGGCTCGCCCGGGCCGCCGACCGGCTGGCGACCACGGCCGAACCGGTCGGGACGATCGGCCGGACGGTGGGGTACGCGTCGGAGGCGGCGTTCTCCCGGGCGTTCACGCGCGCGTACGGCTGCTCGCCGCGCGCCTGGCGGACGACGAGCGGAACGATGAGCTGAATGGCGAGCGGAACGGCAAAGAACGACAGCGGTTCGATCATGTCCCCGACCGCGCCGCGCTCCTAGCGTGAGCGGTGCCGGCGGTTCGCCGGCCGAGCGAGCACGGATCAGGCGGATCGGACGGTACGGGTCATGGCGCAGGCGCAGAGCCAGGGTCAGGGGCGGGAACAGGGACGGGAGCAGGCGGAGGCGCAGGGCCGGGGGGCGGCCGCCGCCGACACGGTCGTCCTCATCCACGGGCTCTGGATGACCCCGCTGTCCTGGGAGCACTGGGTCTCCCACTACGAGCGGCGCGGCCTGAAGGTCGTCACCCCGGGCTACCCGGGCATCGGGCCCGGCACGGCGGGCGTCGAGGCGCTGCGCCGCGACCCCTCGCCGCTGGCGGGCCTCGGGGTCCGCGAGGTGTACGACCACCTCGCCGAGACCGTGTCGGGGCTCGCCACCCCGCCGATCCTGATGGGCCACTCCTTCGGCGGCATCTTCGTCCAACTGCTCCTGGACGCGGGCCTCGGCGCGGCGGGCGTCTCGATCGACGGCGCCCCGGTGAAGGGGGTGCTCGCGCTGCCGCCGAGCGAGATCAGGGCGACCTTCCCGGTGCTGCGCAATCCGGCCAACCGGCGGCGCGCGGTGCCGATCACCGAGAAGGAGTTCCACTACGCGTTCACCAACAACCTGAGCGCCGGGGAGTCCAAGGCGGTGTACGACCGTTACGCCGTGCCCGTCTCCGGCCGCATGGTCTTCCAGGGCGGCCTCGCGAACCTCACGCCGCGCGCGACGACGACGTACGACTTCACCGACGACGGCCGGGCCCCGCTGCTGTTCATCGCGGGCGGCAACGACCACATCCTGCCGCCGGCCGTGCAGCGCGAGAACTACGAGAAGAACGCGAAGCGTTCGCGGGCGACCACCGCGTACAAGCTCTTCGCGGGCCGCAGCCACCACACCTGCGGCGAGCCCGGCTGGGAGCGGGTGGCGGACCTCGCCCTCGACTGGGCGCGGAATCCGGTCGCGGGCGTGCTCGCGTAACGGAGGGGCGATATCACGCCGCCGGGCGCGCGGAAGGGGAAGCGGCTATTCGGGTGCGGCGGGCCGCCGTTCTGCCGCACACTCTCCACATGATCGTCCTGCAGCCCGTCCTGGAGCTTAGCGACACCGGGGGCTTCGACCTGTGGCCGGTGGCCGACTTCGAGGCGTACGACTTCCTCGCGCTCGGCGGCGGGCTGAGCCCGGCCGAGGTGGGGGCGGCGGTGATGTGCGTCGCCGCGTACAACCGGTCCGACGAGCCCGATCCGGCCGACGCGACGGCCGATCCGGTGGGGCGCTTCCTGCACGGGCTGCTCACCGCGCCCGCCCCGGCCGCGTCCGGCGGCCTGCGGGCGATCGACACGTCGACCGGCGCCGTCCTGGTGCCGGGCTGCTGCAACTGGCTGGGGGAGCGGCGCGACTGGCTGGGCGTCATCGACGGCGACGGCTGGGCGTCCTTCGGCCACCACCCCTCCCCGCTCGCCGAACGCGTCGGCGGCCTGGTCCGCCTGACCCCGGACATCGACCGCCCGGGCACCCCGGTCCTCGAACTCCCCGTCACCGATCTCCCGGCCCTCCTGACGGCGGCGGAGCACGACATACGGGCCTTCCTCGACCTCACCACCACCTGGTCCACCACCCACCTCCCCACCCACACCCCGGCCCTCCGCACGGCCTTGGCGCAGGCGTTGGCGGTGCCGGTGGCGCAGACGGCGGGCTGAGGCCCGGTCGGATCTCGGTGCGGAGCATGCTCGGGTGGCGTCCCCGCGTGAATCCTCACCGAGTCGGCGATGTCCCCGACGGTCTGACCCGACGGGCTCGTTCCTTCGTCGCCGCGCATGGCGTCAAGGCCGACGTCCGCCCTGTCGAGGAGCACCGGCGGTGGTGGCTCGAGCGGGGCGTCCCGGCAGCGGTGATCGATCGCATGGCGGCCTATCAGGAGCGCTGGGGCGGTCTGTCCCTGCCGCCCGCGCCGCAGTACGACGGAGGCCCCAGGTACCTCGATCCGGATTCGCCCGAAGCGGACTCCGCGGGGTGGTGGTTCGAGGCCGGGACGCAGCGGACCGCAGTCTCCTTCTCGTTCCTGATCGGTCCGTCCGGAGAGTTCGGCATCCAGGCAGAGGGAGGGAAGTGGGTGCCGCTCCACGCGACCATCGAGGGCTGGGTGGAGTCGCTCGCGCTGGCTCACGAGGCATCCCTGGGGGCGCGGCAGGTCACCAGGCTCGTCGGCGATGACGTCGACGGCCTCGACCTGAACGGTTTCGCGCCGATGCGCGAGGTGAGGGGGCTGGCCGACACCTGGTGGCGAGGGCCCGACTCGCTGGTGGCCCGCTACAGCGGGGAGGCCACGGCGTACGACTGGCCCGGAGGCCGCATCGCGGTGATCTACGCCGGCTTCGACGAAGGGAGACGGTGAGGAGGCGCGGTCGACGACGGCTGACCCTGGCCGACCCCGGCTGACCTAGGAGATGAGGAACCAGGCGGCTCCGGAGCGCGCCTGGCCCCTCGCTACCGTCTTCGCATGACCGCGAACGAAGACCGCCAGTTCCCCGCCGCGCTCGCCGCCGCCATGGCGGTCCGGCTCAGGTGCATCGGCGAGGACGGTGTCGACTTCGAGCCCTACGAGTCGTTCCTGACCGCCGAGGAGACCACCGACTGGATCCGCGCGTGGACCAGCAACGCCGAGCTGAGCGGCGACGACTTCCGAGTGTTCGGCCAGGACGGCACCGGTGGGTACGCGGCGCTGTGGCTGGTGCGGACCGGGCGGGAGTTGGGGGAGCAGCCCGTGGTGTTTCTGGGGTCCGAAGGGGAGACCGGCGTCGTCGCACGCGATCTGGGCGCCTTCTTGCGGCTGCTGGCGGACGGCTTCGGCCCGTGGGAGGCGGTCACCTTGTACGACCCCGAGCCCGACCCCGAGTCGGACTGGGTGCCGGGGGCCCACCCCGATCTGGCGGCCGTCGCGGAGCAGTTCGCCCCGGGCCGTCGCGCGTCGGCGGCGGACATCATCGGGCGGGCCGCGCACGAGTTCCCCGACTTCGACGACACCATCATGAAGCTCTGCCGGTGGTGAGCCGGTGAGCCGCCGGAGCGCGGCCCGGCGAAAAAACACCGCACCCGGCCCGCCATGACGCCGTTCTCGGCGTCCATGACGGACCGGGTGCGGACAGGCAGGCAGGTGGCCCGGGCCGGGAACCTCTTCCTCCTCAACAACGGCAACGCCTATGGCGCCCTCGCCTGCCTCTTCGGCATCCGCAACTCCTTTGACTTCCGTCCGCTGGCCGAAGGCCGCGGCTTTCCGTCCGACGCATCCGCGGCACTGCGAACCGAGTACGCGACCTACGGCGGTCCTCCTGACGCACACGGCACAACGTGGATCACCTGGTCCGAGCTCGTCGCCGCCGACTGGAGCGAGACCGGCCGGGGACCGGTCTGGAGCGTGATGCGAACGCTCAGCGAACTCCACGGCGCGGACCCGGTGCGGCTTGTCGTCTGGTTCCACTGACATCCGGTTGGCGCTCGGGACGCTGTCAGGGGCCTCTGGTAGACACCGGACATGACGTACATGGTGATCGTCGAAGGCGATGCGGGTGGTTGGAGTGTCGATCGGAAAGCGCTGACGGAAGTGATCTGCGCTCGGTGGGCGAAGGTCGTGGTCGACTCGACGCATCACAGCGAGGTTCGGAGCTTCCTCTGGGAGCTGGAGACCGAGAACGGTCCAGGCGAGGCATATCTGCATGAGGACGGCACCGCCCTGTACATGGATGTATGTCAGGAAGACGCCATTGGGCTCGCAGCCGCCTTTCGCCGACTCACCCCGGGGAACCTTGATCTGATCTTCTGCGACGAGGGTTACACCTTCGATGTCCGGCTCAGTGCGGGGGCTACCGAGACTGAACTGACTGACCTCGTGAATGCCGCCTGACCGAGCGGGGAATGTCGGACATACGATCCTCATGGAGGGGGAGGGCACGATGGAGGACATTTCTGTGACGAACAGCGAAGACCTGCATCCTGCCCGGATACCCGGGTACGAGGGTGACCCCCTCACTCACCAGGCCGGACTTCTGGACGAGCCCTTGTTCTGGTTGGGACACCTCTACTCGTGTGCCCAGAGCGAGGATGCTGAAGAACTGCTGTTCGGCGCGGACTACGACGCGGCCGGAGACTTCCAGCGGCACCTGTGGGAACGTGCCGAGTGGCCGACCTTCACCGTCCCGCTCGCCGACGATCACCGTCTTCACGTCGTCTACCGAACCTTCGCGGACGACACCGGCATCGACTACCTCCTTCACCATCCCGACTGGGAGCAGGCCGAACTCCTCGCTCAGGACGACGGACACTTCATGGGTCCTGGCCTGTCCTGGTCCGAGCTCATGGCGGCTGTGGAGAACGGGCTGCCCGGTGGAAGCACCACCGATCCCTCGGCCCGTCTGCTGCTCTTGCTGCCTGCGTTCGGTGATACCGATTTGCCCGACGACGCCGTTGACCGGCTGACAGAAGCGCTGCGCGGCCTCACAGGAGTGGAATCACCCGAGCTCCTTGCTGTTGCCCTCCTTGATCACCAGGGGGCTCCTGGCCCTGCGGGCTGGACGACGACTGGGCATGGTTTCTCCGTCAGCGATGGCGACTACTCATTCCGGAACCCCGCCAACCGTTTCGCGCCGCCAGCCGATCGCCTGGCTCGGGTGGCCGCAGCACTGGCGCCGTGATCACCGGGCCGTGACGCCGCAAGGGCCTGTTCATACCGAGCAGCAGGACAGCCCGTTGGCCGAGTTGGCCATCGCCGATTTTCATCGCCTGATTGTGGAAGGCAGACCAGGGACGCAGCGCGAACGATCTGAATCGGACTGTCGCGCCTGGCGTGCTTGCGGAACGACTCCAGCAAACGGCCGTCCGCGCGTCCGTGTCCGCCGCCCACACCTCGGAGTCGTCGACATGACCGACCTGTCCGCCGCTCACGACGCCGCTGTCACCGACCGGGCCCGCCTGGCGGGCAGTGCGTACAACGGAGACCGGGACCTCGCCGCCCGGCAGGCGCTCTACCAGTGGCAGACACCCCGGTACGACCTGCCGGGACTCGTCGCCGAGCAGTTGGGCGACGTACGCGGACGGGTCGTCGACATCGGCTGCGGCAACGGCAAGTTCATCCGGCGGCTCCGGCAGGACCGCCCTGACCTGCCCCTGCTCGGACTCGACATCGCCCCAGGCATCCTGGCTGACGTTCCCGGCCCCGTAGCCGTGGCGGACGCGACCCGGCTTCCGCTGGCGACGGAGAGCGTCGACGCCGCTCTCGCGCTCCACATGCTCTACCACGTGCCCGACATTTCCCGGGCGGTCAGGGAGCTGGCCCGGGTCGTGGCCCGCAGTGGGCTGGTGGTCGCCTCCACCAACAGCGACCGAGACAAGACCGAGCTCGACGACCTCTGGCAACGGGCCGCCGGAGACGTCCTCGGCACCGGTCGGGGTCCCGCCCGGATCTCGCTCAGTGCCCGCTTCGCCCTGGAGAGGGCCCCGGCCTTCCTCGGCGAGGAGTTCAGCCGTGTGGAGGTCGTCGAACTGCCCGGAACGATCACCGTCCACGACCCCGAGCCGGTCATCGCCCACATGGCCTCGTACCGTGCCTGGGCCGA
This sequence comes from Streptomyces sp. NPDC090025, assembly GCF_044748125.1. NCBI lineage: Bacteria > Bacillati > Actinomycetota > Actinomycetes > Kitasatosporales > Streptomycetaceae > Streptomyces > Streptomyces sp. NPDC090025. The sequence continues at coordinate 1,221,235 of NZ_JBIVFL010000001.1, forward strand.
CCAGCACGCCGTGCCCTTCGACGCGACCATCGACCGCGCCCGCACGCTCGTTGAAGACCACATCGCCCGCCATGGCGCGTACGAGATCACGTGCCTTGGCGGCATCCTCGTCTGCCGCCGGTGAGGTCACCGGTGAGCGGCCGGAGCGCGGCCCGGCGGAAAACACCGCACCCGGTCCGTCACGACGCCGTTCTCGGCGTCCATGACGGACCGGGTGCGGACAGGCAGGCAGGTGGCCCGGGCCGGGATCAAGCCTTCTTGGTCTCCCAGAAGATGCGGTCGATCTGTTGGTACAGGTGGCTGGCGGCCTGGCGACCTGCGCGTTCTCGTCTGACCTGGGGTTTTCCGCTAGCAGTATCTAGCAGTATCTAGCAGGAGTTTGTAGCGTCACGCATCAACTTCCCATGATCATCTCCCATCCTTTCTCCCACGTCCCCGGCTGGCCTAGACGGCGACATAGGGAAGGGCCGCCCGCCCGCCGGGGGTGCTCGGCGAGCGGACGGCCCGCTCAGGGTGGGAATCGAAGATCACAAAAAGCGCCACAGGTGACGCTGACATCGGACCATGCAGGTCACAGCGTTGTCGAGTGCCTCCCGAACAGCCCCAATGGGTCCAAAATCGACGACGGGCCCTCGGGCGCCGCATCCGCGACCTGCGAGTGCAGCAAGGGCACACGCAAGAAGCTGTCGTGGAGATGACCGATATCGACCGCAGGACCTTCCAGCGGATCGAGGCCGGAACCAGCGACCCGCGCTACGGAGACCTCCTGCTCATCGCCGATGCGATCGGTGTTCCCCTCGCCGAGCTGGTGCGGTAGCCCCGCCCCGGCCGCGGGGGAACGAGTCGGCCGGGGCGGTCAGGGGTGTTACTGCCCGCAGGTGTTGCAGCTGTACATCTGCTGCGAGATGCAGTTGCCGTGGTCGTCGTACACGTACACGGTGCTGCGGGTGCCGGGGCACATCCCGGTGCCGTCGGGCTTCTGCCTACCGCACGGTGTGGCTACGTCCTGCTGGTGTCCCATAGGTGTACATCTCCTTGTGAGCCGTGGTCGGTTCCCATCGCCCTTTGCACCGGCCGCACCACCACGTCCACCGGTCATCAGCACCGGGAAGCGTGGTCGTGGTGTCCTTCCACAGAAGCGGCGGGGTGGGGGGGCAGGTGGGGCATGACGGCGGCGTGTGCACCATGTGGGGTCTCCCTTGGGGTCGCTGCCCAGCGTGGCGCGTACGCCAGGTAGTGCGTGGTGCTGAACCAGCTCGGCCACCCGTACGAGGGACAGCCGCGCTGGCGTCTAGGGGGTGGTGATGGTGATGCCGTACGCGATGGCGGCGAGGATGCTCAAGACGATGACGACGTAGAGCACCTGGCGCAGGAGGTCCGTCACGGCGTGCTGGTGTGGACCGGCGGGAGCTGCTCGCGGCCCACGAACGCGGCTCGCCTGCTGGTGCGCTGGTGGTCGCGAAGGGCCTGGAGGAGAGCGCGACCGGCGATGCCGAGCTGGCGCGCGTAGCTCCAGTTCGCGAGCGAGCCGTCCTGCGGTCCGGCCGCGACGAGTTCCGTCCACATCCGCACGGCGGCTGTACCGCGCTCGGGCCGCTGATCCTCCGGGATCTGAGATACCCCGATGGCGAGGGACGAGCAGTACGTGATCAGGTTGTCCGTGATCTGGGCGATGGCCTCGTCGCTCGGGCAGTGGTGCTCCAGCTTCACGGCGGCGGTGATGTACCGCTCGGCCTCCGCCTCGACGTGACCCTCTATCCCGTCGGCCACCGTGGCGAGCGCGGCGCCGAGGTCGACCGCGACCAGCGTCTCGTCGGCCCTGTCGTGCTGCGGCTGCTCGTGCATGCTCGCTCCCTACCGTCGCTGTGACCTGCGGTCAGTACGACGGTAGGGCCCGGCGCGAGAGGTAGAGGGGGAGAATCTCCCCCCTCCGTTACGCCGTTACGCGGCCAGCAGGCCGACCTTCACAGCGAGTTCGGAGGCGCGGCGGCGACGGTCAGCAACCTTCGACTCAACCTCCTCCAGGATGATCGCGCGGGCGTACCCGTTGTAGCGGATCGTCTCCGGGGCCGCAGCGTGCGCCTGCGCGAGGGTAGCGATCGCCGCCTCGGGCTGCCGGTCGAGCTGGTACCCACGGGCCTGCTCGATGCGGTGACGGGCTCGGCGCGGGCGGGACGGGATGATGTCGGCGTCCGCGCGGGCGGCCTGCCGTACGGACTCGTGGCCGGAGTGCAGCTCGACGGCGACGGTGACAGCGTGGGCGCCCATGATGGCCTGCGAGAACGAGGTCACGGGGTGGTAGTAGGAGGCGGGCAGCCGCTCGGCCATCCCCTTGGCGACGTCCCAGTACCGCCAGGCGTCGGCGGTGTCGCCGCGGCGAGCGGCGGTGTATCCGGCCTCGAAGGTGAGTGCTCCGGCGATCGCGAGGACGTCGTCTGAGGCGTCGGGCAGCAGCGGGGTGAGGTAGTCAAGGGTCTGCTGGGTGATCTGGTCGGCGGCGTCGTAGTGGTCGGGCCCGGTGTCGCGGTGGGCCTGGGCGAGAAGCCAGGTGGACACGCCGATCGAGTGCGGGTTCGCGGACTGCTGGGCGGCGACCATGCTCCGCTCGGCGACCCTCCACAGGAGGCTGCTGTCGGGCTGGTAGGACAGGAAGAACTGGCTGAGGCTGTACACCTCGGCGAGGACGGCCTGGGCGGCGCGCCACTCGGTCGGCTGGACGGCGAGCTGCACCGCGAGTTGGGCGTCGCAGATCAGGTCGGGCAGGAGTGCGCCGATCCTGTCCCGGTGGTCGGGGGCCGAGTGCCGGGCGGCCCACGCGCTCGCGAGGCGCGCCTTGAGGTGCGCGGTCCGGGGCGGCGGCCCGGTGGGGATGCCGATCTGAAGGGTGTCCACGGCCGCGCGTACCGACGCGAGGCGGGGGTGGCCGGGGCCGATGAAGAGGTCGACGTGCACGTCGGGGCGTCCTGTGAGGTCGGAGAGGTCCCGGACCCGCAACGCCTGCGCGATGCGGTAGACCATGTCGATCCCCGGCGGCTGCATCCGGCCGCGCTCCATGTCCTTCACCCAGTCCACCGACTTGCCGAGGAGACCGCCGAGGACGGCGCGGGTCATGCCCTTCCGCTCGCGGAGGATCTGCATTCTCTGGCCGAACACCAGCGGGTTGGCGTACGGGTCCGGGGTAGCATCAGATGACACGGCCTTGCCCCTATCTCTGGTCAGACTCGACACCTGCCAGCGTAGAGGGCAAGGCCATAAGCGTGAGCCCGCGAATCCCGAACTCCTCCAGGACAACCCGTGTGACCTCGACATTCGCTACTGGCTGACCATTAGCGACGAGACCGCCGACGCGATCCGCGCGGCCTTCGCCGCCGTCTACGCGACCGGCTGATGACCGAGCCCGAGCTGTGGAGCCGGGACGCGATCGCCGAGCACCTCGGCATCGCCCCCGGCTCGGTACGGCAGGTCGTGCGCCGCATGGGCCTGACGCCGACCTACCGGCCGGGGCCCAACGGCCGCCCCATGGCCTGGTACGACGCTGCCGAAGTGCGAAAGACCGCCGCCCGCAGACCGGGGCAGGGCGCCCGGACCGATCGCCCCAGCACATGACGAAGGACCCCCACCCGCCTTCGAGCGGGTGGGGGCATCGTTCATCGAGCGCGGTGTTTCAGCGGGGCGGGCGGGGTGGTGCGTTGGCAGACCAGGATGTCGTCGTGGTCGGCGAGCGGCTGCAGCGTGTACCCGTCGGGGCACGACGGGCCCGCCGGCCCGGTGGCGCCGTCACGGCCGTCCTTCCCTGGGGGACCGGACGGCCCGGGATCGCCCGTCGGCCCAGGAGGTCCGGGTGGGCCTGTGGGTCCGGGCGCCCCCACGCCGTCCGTCCCAGCCACCCCCGGACTCCCCGACGGCCCCGTAGGTCCCGGCGGCCCGGTCGGACCCCGAGCGCCAGGCGAACCCGACGGCCCGATGCCACCCGGGTCACCTGGTGGCCCGGACGGCCCCGGCGGGCCTTCCACCGTCCGCCCCGGCTGCCCACGCGACCCCGGCGGCCCCGCCACCGGCGACGCACCCAGTTGCTCCACCTGCGCCGCCCGTCGTTCTGGGTGACCGTCTCCCACCGCGTCTCCCATCCCTCTCCCAGTGGATCTTGGAAACAGGAGCGGCCCGCCCGGTCATCCCGAGGCGGGCCGCTTCATTTGCCCTCTGAGCTGGCATTGAGTAGAGGGCGGGGAGGGCCGGGATCAAGCCTTCTTGGTCTCCCAGAAGATGCGGTCGATCTCGGCGATGAGCTCCAGCGCCTTCTCGCCCGTCTTCGGGTCCGTCGACGCCTTCGCCGCCGACAGCGCCTTCAGGGTGTCGTTCACGAGCTGGTTCAGCTCGGGGTACTTCTCGAAGTGCGGGGCCTTGAAGTAGTCGCTCCAGAGCACCGACACGTGGTGCTTCGCGAGCTCGGCGCGCTGCTCCTTGATGACCGTGGCGCGGGCGCGGAAGTGCGGGTCCTCGTTCGCCAGGTACTTCTCCTGGACGGCCTTGACCGACTCGGCCTCGATGCGGGCCTGGGCCGGGTCGTACACGCCGCAGGGGAGGTCGCAGTGGGCGCTGACCTTGACCTTGGGCGCAAACAGGCGGGAGAGCATGCTGCTGTCCTTCCTCGTGATCGTCTTCTCAAGGTGGGACATTACTCGGTGAGAAGCGCGTTTTCGCGAGTGCCCCCTGGTGCTTAGGACAAAAGTCCAGGGTCGGGATGGGACTCGTGGACGATCGGACCGGGAGGTGCCGGATGGTGGAATCGGGGCGTGAGGCCGGGCAGGAGACCGGGGCCCCGTTCGGGATCGCCGAGGTCACGGGGGTGTCGATGGTGCCCACCCTGCTCCACGGCGATCAGCTGTTCGTGCACTACGGGGCGCGGCTGCGCCCCGGTGACGTCGCCGTGCTCCGGCATCCGCTGCAGCAGGATCTGCTCATCGTGAAGCGGCTGGCCGGGCGACGGGACGGCGGCTGGTGGGTGCTCGGCGACAACCCGGACGCCGAGGGGGACAGCCGGGTGTTCGGGGTGGTGCCGCCGCAGCTCGTCCTCGGCCGGGTCCGGCTGCGCTACCGGCCCGTCACGCCCGGGCTTCAGCGCTCGCCGGCGACGGTGGTCTCCTGGCTGCTCTCGGCGGTCAGGCCGGTGCGCTCGGCCTCGGCCTCCAGTCGTTTGCGGGCCCGGTAGGCGGCCACGTTGGCCCGGGTCGCGCAGCGGTCGGAGCAGTAGCGGCGGGAGCGGTTGGTCGAGGTGTCCAGGTACGCGTTGCGGCAGGGCGCGGCCTGGCACAGGCCGAGCCGGTCGGCGCCGAACGCGGTCAGGTGGAAGGCCAGGCCCATCGCGGCGATGGCCGCGTACCCCGCGGTCGCGTTCGAGGGGTGGTCGGCGAGGTGCATGTGCCAGCGCGGCCTGCCGTCCTCGTCCAGGTAGTCGTGCCCGGAGATCTGCGGGCTGACCGGGAACTCCAGGAGCAGTGAGTTCAGCAGGTCCACCGCCCCGGTGTGGTCGCCCTCGTCGGCCGCGGTGAACACCGCCCGCAGCCGGGCGCGTACCGACCGGAAACGGGTCACGTCGGAGTCGTTCGCCCGCCGGGCCATCTGCGAGGCCGCGCCGAACAGCTCGCGGATCACCTCGACGGAGGTCAGCGAGTCCTTGCCGCGCGCCGGTTCCTCGGTGTTGACCAGACGCACGGCGTAATCCGAGTAATAGGCGAGTTCCACTTGTAGTCCTTACTCCGGCGGGCTAGGGTCGGCAGCGGTGAGGGTAAGCGACGCTTGCCCTTCGAGGGTATTACGAACAGGGTGGAGGGCGGGGCATGACGGACAACACCACGTACCAGGACAAGAAGAACCACACCGAGGGCCCGGCGGGGAACACCGGCGACACGACCGGGACGCCCGCCGGAACGCCCGTGGGCACGCTCGCCGAAGCGCCGTACGGCGCCGACTGGGGCGCCTGGCAGCGCAGCTGGGACCGCCAGCAGGAGTGGTACATGCCGGACCGCGAGGAACGCTTCCGGGTGATGCTCGACATGGTCGAGGCCCTGGTCGGCCGCGCGCCCCGGGTGCTCGACCTGGCCTGCGGCACCGGCACCATCACGGCCCGGCTGCTCGACCGCTTCCCCGACGCCACCAGCACCGGCGTCGACCTCGACCCCGCGCTCCTCGCGATCGCCGAGGGCACCTTCGCCGGGGACGACCGGGTCACCCTCGTCACCGCCGACCTCAAGGACCCGGACTGGGCGTCGGCGCTGCCCTTCGACACGTACGACGCCGTGCTCACCGCGACCGCCCTCCACTGGCTGCACAGCGAACCCCTCGCCGAGCTGTACGGGCAGCTCGCCGGGCTCGTCCGGGAGGGCGGTGTCCTCATGAACGCCGACCACATGATCGACACCGGCACCCCGCTCATCAACGCCGCCGAGCGCGCCCAGCGGCACGCCCGGATGGACCGGGACAAGGCCGCGGGCGTCCTCGACTGGGCCGACTGGTGGGCGCTCGCCGCCGCCGACCCGGTCCTCGCCGAGCCCACCGCCCGCCGCTTCGCGATCTACGGCGAGCACGCCGACGGCGACATGCCCGCCCCGCGCTGGCACGCCGACACCCTGCGCGCCGCCGGCTTCGCCGAGGCCCGCCCGGTCTGGGCCTCGCCCTCGGACACGCTGCTGCTCGCCGTGCGCTGAGCCCGCGCACGACGAAGGGGCGGTACGGGGCTGGAAGCCCGTACCGCCCCTCCCTCATGTTCGGAGAGCTACAGCACCTTCGACAGGAACGCCTTCGTCCGGTCGTGCCGCGGGTTGGTCAGGACCTCCCGCGGGTGGCCCGACTCGACGACCACGCCGCCGTCCATGAAGACCAGCGAGTCGCCGACCTCCCGGGCGAAGCCCATCTCGTGGGTGACGACGACCATCGTCATGCCCGACTCGGCCAGGTCGCGCATGACGTCCAGGACGTCACCCACCAGCTCCGGGTCGAGCGCCGAGGTCGGCTCGTCGAAGAGCATCAGCTTCGGCTCCATCGCCAGCGCGCGGGCGATGGCGACGCGCTGCTGCTGGCCGCCGGAGAGCTGCGAGGGGTAGTTGCCCGCCTTGTCGCCGAGGCCGACCCGGTCCAGCAGGCGCACCGCGCGCTCGCGGGCCACGGCCTTCGTCTCGCCCTTCACCTGGATGGGCGCCTCCATCACATTGGCCAGGGCGGTCATGTGCGGGAAGAGGTTGAAGCGCTGGAAGACCATGCCGATGTCGCGGCGCTGGAGGGCGACCTCGCTGTCCTTCAGCTCGTACAGCTTGTCGCCCTTCTGGCGGTAGCCGACCAGATGGCCGTCGACCGACAGGCGGCCCGCGTTGATCTTCTCCAGATGGTTGATGCAGCGCAGGAAGGTGGACTTGCCGGAACCGGACGGGCCGATCAGGCAGAACACCTCGCCGTTCTGCACCTCCAGGTCGATGCCCTTGAGGATGTGCGCGGCGCCGTAGGACTTGTGGACGCCCTCGGCCTTCACCATGGCAGTCACTTGGCCACCGCCTCACGGTTGGAGAATCGGGAGAGGTTCGCCTTGACCTTCTGCCACGGGGTCGGGGGCAGCGCGCGCAGCGAGCCCTTCGCGTAGTGGCGCTCCAGGTAGTACTGGCCGACGCTGAACACCGTCGTCAGGACGAGGTACCAGATCGAGGCGACGAAGAACATCTCCATGACCGCGAACGACGTGGAGGCGATGTCCTGAGCGGCCCGCAGCAGATCGGGGTACTGGACCGCGACGACGAGCGACGAGGTCTTCAGCATGTTGATGAACTCGTTGCCGGACGGCGGGATGATGACCCGCATCGACTGCGGCAGGATGACCCGGCGCATGGTCTTGCCCTGGGACATGCCGAGCGCGTGCGCGGCCTCGGTCTGCCCCTCGTCCACGGACTGGATGCCCGCGCGGACGATCTCCGCCATGTACGCGCCCTCGTTGAGGCCGAGGCCCAGGAGGGCGGCCAGGAACGGGGTCATGACGTCGGTCATCTCGTCCTTGTAGAACCCGATGTTCAGGATCGGGAAGATCAGGGCGAGGTTGAACCAGATCAGCAGCTGGACGTAGACCGGGGTGCCCCGGAAGATCCAGATGTAGAGCCAGGCGACTCCGTTGGTCACCGGGTTCTTCGACAGGCGCATGATCGCGAAGACGATGCCGAGCACCAGGCCGAGCGCCATGGACGCCACGCTGATGAGGATGGTGTGCCACAGACCCGACAGGATGCTCGGGTCGAACAGCTTCTCCGGCACGGTCGCCCAGCGGACATCACCCTGCGAGAAGGCGAAGCCGAGCAGGACGAGCAGGGCGACGACCACCACTCCGGCCACCCAGCGCCCGTAGTGGCGCACCGGGATGGCCCTGATCGTCTCGGGCGGGGGCCCCGCCGGGGCGGGCGACGCCCCGGCCGGAACCTTGTCGATCTTGTCAGTCACAGCGACTGCCCTTCGGTGTTGCGGGACGAGGGTCAGGAGCCGCCGTTGATCTTGGCCGCGGGGATGGCGCCGTCGGCGGCGTTCCAGTTGTCCAGGGCCGCCTTGTAGCTGCCGTCCTTGATGGCGGCGTCCAGGGCGGCGGCGAGGGCGTCCCGCAGCTGGGTGTTCTTCTTGTCGACGGCGATGCCGAAGAAGCCCGCGTCCGACTTGTTGGCGACGGCCTCGAAGTCGTTGCCGCCACCGGCGGTCTTGGCGATGTAGGCCGCGACCGGGGAGTCGTTGAGGTCCGCGACGGCGCCGCCGGCCTTCACCCGGGTCTGGGCCTCGGCGTCGGTCGGGAAGGACTCGAAGGTGAGGGCGGGCTTGCCGTCCTTCACGCACTTCGCGGCCTGGTCCTTGGCGGCCTGCTCGTAGGTGGTGCCCCGCTGGACGGCGAGCTTCTTGCCGCACAGGTCGTCCAGGGACTTGATGTTCGCCGGGTTGCCCTTCTTCACCAGGATGCCGGTGGAGGCGGTGAAGTAGTCGACGAAGTCGACGCCGGTGCCGGTCTTCTTGCCCTTGTCGTCCAGGCCCTCCTGACGGGCCTTGGTGTCGGTCATCGAGGACATCACGATGTCCGTACGACCGGTCGGCAGGGCGGTGAGGAGGGTGTCGAAGGTGCCGCTCTCGAACTGGAACGTCACACCGAGCTGCTTGCCGAGCGCCGCGGCGATGTCGGGGTCGACACCGACGATCTGCTCGCCCTTCTTGAACTCCATCGGCGCGTACGTCGCGTCCGTGCCGACCTTGATGACGCCCGCCTTCTGGATGTCGGCCGGGAGCTTCGAGAACAGCGGGGCCTTGCCGGACGCGGGCGCCGAGGAGGAGCCGCCGTCCTTCGTGGAACCGCTCTCGGTCTGGTCGCCACAGGCGGTCAGCAGCATCGAGCCGGCGACCGCGATGGCGGCGACCGCGGCAAGACGGGACGTGCGGGTCTTGACGGCGGTCGAGCTGCGCGTGGTGCGTGCGGTCATGGTCGGGTTCCTCCGGCGTGTGAGGGAGTTGCCAAGGGGCCGCGCACGCAGCTTCGAGTGCCGCGACCTCGTGTGATTACGGCATCTTGCCATTCGGACTGCCTCAATCCGACGGCCACGGATGTCAAAATCGGATAACGGGTCGCGACCGGTCCCCGCAGGCCGTTCCCCCCATGGCGAAACCTTCTTTCGAGGGAAGGTGCCCCTGCCGCAAATTATCCCGCGAATCTCGCCATTCGGACGACAGAAACCCCGCTATTCGGGTGCTCGAAGCATCTATACGGACATCGAGTGACGTGTCGCTCTCTATCCGTCCTCCAGAGGTCCTCCAGGAGGGCCCGGTAGCACTCGGTATGAGTCACGTCACCGAGGCGGTATCGACTCGTCTCCGGAGTCCTCCGTCCGGTAAGAAGGATCCTTACACCCCTCATCCGGGGCTCAGGGCGCGTTGTGCGGCGCGCCCGCGCGGCTGCCAGACAAGGCGGCCGCGGGACCCGCCATCCGTTCCCCACAAGGAGCGGCAACCCTCAAATGAAGAAGACTTAAGGGGTCAACCCAATGGCAGCGGAGATCGTCAATCCTCGCAGCGACGCCGGTACGGAAGGGGCTCCCGGCGAGCCCTTCGATCCGGCCTTCGCGCTGCACCGCGGCGGCAAGATGGCCATCCAGGCCACGGTGCCGCTGCGCGACAAGGACGACCTGTCCCTCGCGTACACGCCTGGCGTCGCCAAGGTGTGCACCGCGATCGCCGAGCAGCCCGAGCTGGTCCACGACTACACCTGGAAGTCCCAGGTCGTGGCCGTCGTGACCGACGGAACCGCGGTGCTCGGCCTCGGCGACATCGGCCCGGAGGCGTCGCTTCCGGTCATGGAGGGGAAGGCCATCCTCTTCAAGCAGTTCGGCGGCGTGGACGCCGTCCCGATCGCGCTCGCGACCACCGACACCGACGAGATCGTCGAGACCGTCGTCCGGCTCGCCCCGTCCTTCGGCGGCGTGAACCTGGAGGACATCTCGGCGCCGCGGTGCTTCGAGATCGAGCGCAAGCTCCAGGAGCGCCTGGACATCCCGGTGTTCCACGACGACCAGCACGGCACCGCGATCGTCACCCTCGCCGCGCTGCGGAACGCGGCGAAGCTGACCGGCCGGACCCTCGGCGACCTGCGCGCGGTCATCTCCGGCGCCGGTGCGGCGGGTGTGGCCATCGCGAAGTTCCTGCTGTCGGCCGGGATCGGCGATGTCGCCGTGACCGACCGCAAGGGCATCGTGAGCAGCGACCGGACCGACCTCACCGACGTGAAGCGGGAGATCGCCGGACTCACCAACAAGGCGGGCCTGTCCGGCCCGCTGGAGACCGCGCTCGCCGGTGCCGACGTCTTCATCGGCGTCTCCGGCGGTACGGTCCCCGAGGCCGCGGTCGCGTCCATGGCGCCGAACTCCTTCGTGTTCGCCATGGCCAACCCGAACCCCGAGGTGCACCCCGACATCGCGCACAAGTACGCGGCGGTCGTGGCCACCGGCCGGTCGGACTACCCGAACCAGATCAACAACGTCCTCGCGTTCCCCGGCATCTTCGCCGGCGCGCTCCAGGTCCGGGCCGCCCGGATCACCGAGGGCATGAAGATCGCCGCGGCCGACGCGATCGCGGGCGTCGTCGGTGACGCGCTCGCCGCCGACTGCGTCATCCCGTCGCCGTTCGACGAGCGGGTCGCCCCGGCCGTCGCCGCGGCCGTGGCCGCCGCCGCCCGTGCGGAGGGCGTCGCGCGCCGCTGACGCTGACGACGAGCGCCGCTGACGTGGTGCCTGTTGCGGTAGTGCCTGTGCGGTAGCGCATGGTGCGGTAGTCGCAGGTGCGGTACGAGCCCCGCCCGGAGCCGGTCCACCGGCCCCGGGCGGGGCTCTTCGCCGTACGGGCCAAGGCTTCTGTCGTACGGGCCGGAGGGACGCGCGTCACAGTGGGGTGTGGTTCCGTGGGGTCGGGCGGCGGGCCTAGGGTCGGGGCCATGTTCGCTGCCTATGCCGCCCGAATCGACCGTGACCAGCCGCTGAACGGCCTCGAACTGGGCGAACGCCCCGAGCCCGAGGCGCGCGACGGCTGGACCACCGTGACCGTCAAGGCCGCCTCCCTGAACCACCACGACCTGTGGTCGCTGCGCGGGGTCGGGCTGCCCGAGGAGAAGCTGCCGATGATCCTCGGCTGCGACGCCGCGGGCGTCGACGAGGACGGCAACGAGGTCGTCCTGCACTCCGTCATCGGCCAGAGCGGCCACGGCGTCGGCCCGGACGAGCCGCGGTCCATCCTCACCGAGCACTACCAGGGCACCTTCGCCGAGCGGGTCACCGTGCCCCGCTGGAACGTGCTGCGCAAGCCGCCGGAGCTGTCCTTCGCCGAGGCCGCCTGTCTGCCCACCGCCTGGCTCACCGCGTACCGGATGCTGTTCACCAACGCCGGGGTCAGGCCCGGCGATTCGGTCCTGGTGCAGGGCGCGGGCGGCGGCGTCGCCACCGCCGCCATCGTGCTCGGCAAGGCGGCCGGGCTGCGGGTCTTCGCCACCAGCCGCGACGAGGCCAAGCGCAAGCGGGCCGTCGAACTCGGCGCCGTCGACGCCTTCGAGCCCGGCGCCCGGCTGCCCCGGCGGGTGGACGCGGTGATCGAGACCGTCGGCGCCGCCACCTGGTCGCACTCGATCAAGTCGCTGCGCCCCGGCGGCACCCTGGTCATCTCCGGCGCCACCAGCGGCGACCGCCCCGCGCACGCCGAACTGACCCGGATCTTCTTCCTGGAGCTGAAGGTGGTCGGCTCCACCATGGGCTCCAAGGACGAGCTGGAGGACCTGCTCTCGTTCTGCGCCGCCACCGGCGTGCGGCCCGTGATCGACGAGGTGCTGCCGCTCGACCGGGCCCGGGAGGGCTTCGAACGGATGGCGGACGGCGACCTGTTCGGAAAGATCGTGCTGACGACCTCTTGATGCGGTGGCGGCGGGGCTGATGGGATCTCCGGCACACGCAAAGGTGAACAACGCTCACGTCCTTGCCCCGTGTGTCCCCGCCCCGTGCCGGAGGTCCTTCCTTGTTGCGCACCACTCTGCTGGCGGCCGCCGCCGTCACCGCGCTCCTCGCCCCGACGACCGTCCCGACCACTGCCGGGGCGGCCCCGGTGGCCCCTGCCGTCCCCACGGCCCCGGCGGCCCAGGCCGGGATACCCGCCCTCACCGACGCCCACGGCCGCGCCCTCACGCTGCGCGGCTGGAACCTGGCGGACAAGTCCCACAGCGGTGACCAGGCCCTCGACGGCATCACCGAACGCCACTTCCGCGACATGCGCGCCAAGGGCTTCAACTTCGCCCGCCTGGTGGTCTTCTGGGACGACCTGGAGCCACGGCCCGGGCAGTACAGCCAGAGCTATCTGCGGAAGATCGACCGGATCCTGGGCTGGGCGCACCAGTACGACGTGCAGGTCGTCCTCGACGCCCACCAGGACGTCTTCGGGCCCGCGTTCGGCCACCGGGGCATCCCCGCCTGGGCGACCAGGACCGACGGACTGCCCTTCACCCCGCACCCCGACGACTGGTTCTCCGAGTACTTCGAACCCGCCGTGCAGCGCGCCTTCACCCACCTCTACCAGGACGCCGACCTGCGCCGCGCCCAGACCCGGATGTGGCGGGTGCTCGCCGAACGCTTCCGCGACCACCCGGCCGTCCTCGGCTACGACCCGATCAACGAGCCCATGGGCGAACTGCGGGAGGGCGAGGACCTGGCGACCGGCGCCCGGCGGATCGAGAGCGAGCAGCTCACGCCCATGTACAACCGGATCGCGGACGCGATCCGCGCGGTCGACCGCGACGGCTGGATCTTCGTCGAACCCACCCCGATCGTCGGCGAGGGCGTGCCCACCGGGCTCGGCCGGATCGACGACCCGAAGATCGTGTACGCGCCGCACTTCTACAACGGCGCCATGGAGGCGGGCGGCGACTACGACCCGGCCGCCCGCTGGATCGAGAACTACGAGGAGGCCGTCACCGGCTACCCCCGGCAGTACCAGGTCCCGGTGGTCGTGGGGGAGTGGGGCCCGCTCGACAACGCCCGGCCGAACATGAACCGTTTCTACCGCGAGGCCATGGCCTCGCTCGGCCGCTACAGCGCGGGCTGGGCCGGCTGGGAGTGGTGCTACGGCGGCGGCTACTGCGCGGTGGACGCCAAGGGCGCCTTCCGTACGAACAAGGAACTCACCGCCGAGCCCTACGCGGAGGCCGTCGCGGGCACCGTCCGCACCGCCGCCCACGACTCCGCGACCGGCGGCTACCGGCTTGAGTACGACGCCGCCCGGCGCGGCCCCGGCGTCACCGAACTCTCCCTGCCCCCGGGCGCGTGGCAGGTCGCGGCCCGGGGGAGGGCGATCGTGCTGCGCCCCGCCCCGGGCCGGGCGCTCGTCCTGGCCGCCCCCGGGGCGCGGGTGACGGTCACGGTGACCGCCCGGCGCCCCTGAGGGGATCGGGGCGGGCTCGGAGGCCCGGGAGGGCGGCGGGGCCGGGGCCGGTGGCGGGCGACCCGGCCCGCGCCCCCGGGCCCATGTCCTAGTGCTTGGGCTTGCCGCGGTCCGGGGCCAGCAGGCCCAGGAGCTGGTCCGCGGCCGTCGCCAGCTGGCCGCGGGCCTCGGTCAGTTGCTCGCGGGTGACGCCGTGGTCGCGGGCCGCGTCCCGGACGTCGTCGCGGAAACGGTCGAGCAGCCGGTCCAGCTCACGGCCGGGCTCCGCCGAGACGTCGATGTCCTTCGCCCAGTCGGAGACCGCCTGCTCCGGGGTCTCCGGACGGCCCGCGCCGGTGCCGTGGGCCGAGCCCGCGTTCGGGCCGGTCACCAGGCTGCCCAGCTGGGCGGTGATGTCGGAGATGCCCTCCCAGACGGCCTTCGGCCAGTCCCCGGTCTTCACCCGGTCCTGGACCTGGTCCTGCACCTCCTTGGCGATCCGCTGGAACTCCTTGGCCTGCCGACGCGCCGACTGCGCCTCCGCCCTGGCCTGGCGGGTCTGCTCCTTCCACTCCTGGGTGGCCTTGCGGAGCTCCTCCTTGGCCTCGGCGAACGACGGCGAGCCGCTCGGCGCCCGGGTGGCGCTCGCCGCCGCCCGCATCTCGTTGCGCAGCTTGCCCGCCGCCCCGCGCACGTCGTCGCGGATCTCGGCGGCCAGCTCCGAGACCGACTCGCGGATCTCGACCTCCAGGTCCGCCAGTTCACCGCCGCGCGCGGTCAGCTCGGCGCGCCCCGCGTCGGTGATCGAGTAGACCTTGCGGCCGCCCTCGGTGGCGTGGGTGACCAGGCCCTCGGCCTCCAGCTTGGCGAGCCGCGGGTAGACCGTGCCCGCGGAGGGCGCGTACAGGCCCTGGAAACGCTCCTCCAGGAGCCTGATCACCTCGTAGCCGTGGCGCGGGGCCTCGTCGAGCAGCTTGAGCAGGTACAGCCGGAGGCGGCCGTGGGCGAAGACGGGCGGCATGTCAGAGGACCTTTCCGGACGCGGGGGTGGCGGTCTCGGTGCTGTCGGCGGTGCTGTCAGCGGCGGCGGCGGTGGGGCCGGAGCCGCCGTCGGAGTCGAGGTCGGCGTCGAGCTCCGGCTCCGGCTCGGGGCGGCGCAGCAGGGCGATGGCGCCGGAGATCGTGGTCGCCTTCAGGGTGCCCCGGCCGGCGCCGAGGGTGCCGCTGATCGACTTCGCGCCCCAGCCGCCGCCGACCCGCAGGTCGTCGAAGGCGTTGGAGACGGAGCCGGTGGTGGTGCTCGCCTCGACCCGGGCGTCGGCCGGCTGCGGCAGCCGGATGGAGACCTCGCCGGAGACGCTGGTGAGCCGGATGTCGGCGGGCGGTCCGGCCGGCTCGGCGGCCGGGTCGAGGTCGATGACCATGTCGCCGCTGACCGTCTCGGCCTTCACGGAGGAGCCCGCGCCGTCGATCACCGTGATGTCGCCGGTGACCGAGTTGGCGTGCAGCGCGCCGGTGAGCGACTGGGCCTGGAGGCTGCCGGAGACTGACTCGGCGCGGACCGGTCCGGCGAGCCCGACGAGCGTGGTGTCACCGGTGACGCCACGCACCGCCGTCCGCCCCTTGATGCCGGAGATCACCGTCTCGGCGGCGACCGCGCCCACCTCGACCTCGGTGCCCGCGGGGACCGCCACGGACACGACGACCCGGCGCTTGTGGCCCTTGCGGTCGAGCCACTTGAGGATGCCCTTCCACTGCATGTCCTCGTAGCTCACGGTGAGGGTGGAACCCTCCTGCGAGACGATCAGCGGCGGGCCGTCGATCTCGGAGATCTCCAGGCGCGCGGAACTCTCGTCGGTGCCCACCACGTTCACCGCTCCGTTGACCACACGCACGCGAAGGGTGGTCACCGGGTCGGTCAGCGGGATCTTCTGGGGCTCGGTGACGGACCACTCTGTCATGGTGCTGACCTCCCGTAGGACGTACGGACGTAAGGACGTATGGGCGCAGGCGTGGGGCGCGGGGCCGCTCCGTCGCGATGCGACGCAACATATCGCGTCTTCCGATAGACACGATATATCGCGGTCCGCCCAAGTCAACCCCGACCCGACCCTGACAGGGGCGCCCGGGGGGCGCTCCGGGGGTGCGAGCAGGGGCATCTGGCGTCGTACAAGGACAAATTGGCCTAGCGTAGGGGCATGATTGCGACATCGGGGTCCCGTTCCGCCGGGGCGTTGCTGCTGTGCCACGCCGAGCCGGAGACCGTCAGGACATCGGCCCGGCTGCTGCGGGAGGGCATGCTGCTGGCGCCCGCGGGGGACGACTGGAGTGTGCTGGTGCCCGAGGGCAAGCCGTGGCTCGACGACGGCGAACCGGTCGAACGGGTGGTCACCGGCTGGGCCACCGCGCTCGCGGTGTCCGCCGCCACCTGGCCGGTTCTCGCGCTCTGGTGGGACGCCGACCGCGCCGGTTTCACCCTGGCCGCGGGCTTCCGCAGGACCGTCGGCTACACCTGGCTCGCCGACGGCACCCCGGCCGGTGAGGACGAGGCCGTCCGTACCTTCGCCGCCCGGCTCGCGCTCGACCCGGTGCTCGACATCCAGGCCCTCGAACCGCTCACCAAGCCCGACCCGGACGCCGACGCGCACGCCCGGCTGGTCGGGCTGACCGCCGTGCTCGCCCGCACCGGGCTCGCTCTGCCCACCGGGCTCCAGCCCGGCGAGAGCGCCGACCGGCTGCGGTCGGTGGCCCGCGCCCAGGGCGCCGAACCGGTCGAATGGCCCGGCTGGCGGGACGCCGTACGCGCCGAACTCGACGCCGTCGAACACGGACCCAAGGCCCGGCTGCTCGGAACCGCGCAGCTCGCGGCGGGGCTGCCGCTGCTCGGCTACGGGATCAGGCGGCGCAGCGGCGGCTGGACGACGGCGGGCGCGCTGCTCGTCGTGCACGGCGCGCTCGGCCTGGCGACGAACCGGCGGCGCGGCTCCGCGACCTAGCTCCTAGGAGGGGGCAGCAGCAGGGGCCCGGGCCGGGGTCGCACCCCGGCCCGGGCCCTCGCCCGTACGGCGTGCCGGGGCTACTCGTCCTCGTCCTCGTCGTCGTCAAGGCGCGCGAGCCAGGTCGCGAGGCGCTCGACCGGCACCTCGAAGTCGGGGTTGAGGTCGACGAACGTACGCAGCTGCTCGGCGAGCCACTCGAAGGTGACCTCCTCCTCGCCGCGCCGCTTCTCCAGTTCCTCGATGCCACGGTCGGTGAAGTACATGCGATCAGAATAGGCCGTGGTCAGCGGAGCCGACCGCGTCCCCTGTTCCTCCCCGGCCCCACGGTCTAGCCTTCTTCATCATCGTTTCGGGGAGCGGGGGCCGCTGTGACGCATGGGATCGCTCGCATACGACTGGACGACGGCACGGCCGTCTGGGCCCGGGTCAGTGAACCCGAGGAACTCGGACGTGGCGGCGGCTTCCAGGACACCGGGATCGGCGACCGGGTGGTCTCGATGGCCGGGGGACTGACCGACGTGGTGCGCGGCGTCGTCGGCTCGCTGCGCCAGGGGCTCGACCCGCAGGGCTCGGTGGAGGTTTCGGTCAGTTTCGGGATCGAACTGTCCGCGCAGGCGGGCAAGGTGATCGGGGTCCTGGCGGACGGCGGCGGCACGGCCTCCGTCAACGTCTCCCTGACGTGGACCGAACCGGGCCGCGCGACCGACCCCGCGCCCGGCCCGGCCGCGGATGCCCTGGACGCCTCGGGATCCGCCGACGGCCCGGTGCTGCCGCCGATGCCCACCTCGCCGCCCGCCCCTGCCCCCGTGCCCGCCCCCGCCGTCTCCCCGGAGACCGGCCCCGGCGCCGTATGAGCCCCCTCGACGCGCTCGTGCGCCCCGCGCTGGTGCGCATCGCCGCGCCCGAAGGCGGGTATGACCCGCAGGGTGCCCCGTTCTGGGGCACGGGCTTCTTCATCGCCCCCGGCTGGGTGCTGACCTGCGCCCATGTGGTGGCCAAGGGGGGTGGCGCGGTGTGGAGGAAGGAAGCGGCCGTCGGCATCACCTGGGAGGGTGGCCGGACGGTCGGCCAGGTCGTGCTCGCCAAGCCGCGGCCCACCGACCCCGACGCGGGGCTCGCCTTCTGGGACTTCCCCGACCTCGCCCTCGTCCGGGTGGAGAACGCCGAGAGCGCCGACTGCGTCGCGCTCAGCGCCCGCCCGCCGACCACCCCCACCGAGGTCAGCCTGCACGGCTGGGCCCGGCAGACCGGCGAGGTCCGGATCAGGAACGTGCTGGGCACCGCGTACGGCTCCGAGGGCGGCGCCCTGCTGCTGCGCTGGGGCCTGCCGGTCGAGGGCGTGTCCGGCGGGCCCGTGGTCGACCTCGGCCGCAGCACCGTCATCGGCGTCAACAAGGGCCGCGGCGACGGCGAGGGCGCCGCCGTCCCGCTCACCTCGCTGCGCGAGCTCCACGACGTGCCCGGCGGCGAGGTGCTGCACGAGGTGCTGCGCGCCCACGACCGCTACCACCGGAGCAGGGCCCGCTCGTTCGACGACCGGCGGCCCGCCTGGACCGCCGCCCAGATGCGGGTGTGGCCCGCCACCGCGCGCGGGGTGAACCCGGCCCGCCGGGTGCAGTTGTACGGGCGGTTCGCCGAACTCCCGCCGCCCACCGGGCCCGGCGAGGTGATGGCGCTGGTCGACGCGGTCAAGCGGCGGGTGCTGCACCCCGACTACCAGGCCGTCCTGGAGACCGACGCACGCACCTGGCGGGACGGCGTCGGACTGCTGCACGAACTCCACTCCGGCGAGCAGCCGCACGGTACCGGTACCGGCACCGGCCCCGGTGGCACCGGCAGCACCGACCTGGGACTCGACGCCGTGCTGCTGTACGCGGCGCACGTGGTCCGGCACGTCGTGCGGCGGTACGGCACGGGCGGCGGCGCGGCCGCCGTCCAGGAGCTCGTCGACTGGATCACCGACGAGTCGGCCGGGGCGCACGGCGCCGTGCGCGAGGAGATCGGCGCGCTGCTCGCCCCGCAGCCGGTGGGCACCGCGACAGCGACCGCGCCCGCACCTGCCGCACCGGCGGTCACCGGCGCGCGGGCGGACGTCCGGATCGAGATCAACAACGTGCCGTACTCCAAGCCGCCCCGCTACGGCTGGCGGGTGACCCTGCTGTTCGACGGGCGCACCGTCAGCCCGCTGGACGACGACGACGGGGGAGTGCCCAGGGAGCGGCTGCGGGCGGTGCTGCGCGGCCCGCTGACCGAGGCCCTGCGGCTCGGGGACAGCGGTGACCACCTGGCCGCCGTGGAAGTGGTGCTGCCGCGCGAGCTGTTCGACGAACCCCTCGACACCTGGCGGCTGTCGCCCGAGGAGGAGGCGTTCGGCGAATGGTCGCTGCCGCTCGGGCAGCGGCGCACCGTCGTCGTCCGCGACCTGGTGCGCAGCCGCCGCTCGCCGTCGCCGGAATGGCGGCGGAGGTGGCGCGGCAGCGCGCACGGGCCGCTGCGGGCGGTGCCGTTGCGCGCCGAGGTGCTGACCGCCGCCGCTGCTGCCTCCGCCGCCTCCGCCACTCCCGCCGCCGCTGCCGGGGGGCACGCGCGCGAGCTGCGCAAGGAGAGCCGGATGACGGCCTACCAGCGGCTCGACGAGGCCGCCGAGGGCAGCGTGCCGGTGTACTGCGGCCCGGTCGGCGGCGGCGACGGCCAGCGGGCCATGGAGGCGGCGCTCACCGCCGGGCACCCGATCGCCCTGTGGCGGCACTCCGCGCGTGAGCACGACGACTGCGCCGAGTTCCACCGGCGGGCCGGGGAGCTCCTCGCGCGCGTGGACGACGCCGACGGACTGCACCGGCCGGTGCGCACCCTGCGGATGCGCACCGGGGACACCGAGGCGGACGCCTGCGAACGGTCCGAGCACGCCTGGGCGGCGGACCTGGCGGTGCTCTACGACCCGCCGGACCGCCCGCCGTTCGAGCCCCCGCTGCAGGGCCCGCCGCTCCTCGGCGAGGACGACGGTTGAGCGGCCCCGGGCCCGGCACCCGGCGCGGCGCGCGGAGCCCGGCTCCCCGCGCCGCCGCCCGCCGCGCCCCGGCGGCACCCGCTGGTCCGAGACCGCCCCGGGCCTCCGTCCAGGGCCCGGCCCCGGTGGCCCCGGTCCGCGCGCCGGGCCTCGCGTCGGGCCTCCGTACCCACCCGCGCCCGGCTCGCTCCCGTGCGCCCCGCGCGCTCATCCCGCGCCCCCGCCGCCCGTACGGGGCGCGTGCGCGGCCCGTGTGCTTCGATCCCTCAACTCCCCCACAACCGGACCGGTTTGAACGTCGGCAGACCGGGTCGCCGGGCGGTACCTTCGACGGGGCCGGCGTTGCCATCACAGCCAGGAGGAGTCAGGCGTGAACGATTGGCGGATCTACCGTGGGGCCGGCCATCCGCACGACGAGATACGGCGGCTGCCCGCGCCGCCGCCCTGGCGCGACTTCTCCGCCGGGGGCGCCGACGACACCCTGGCCGGGGCCGGCCGGCGGCTCGGGGTGCGGCGGCGGCTGGTGCAGAACCACCACCCGCGGCCCGCCGAGACCGACGCCGTGAACGCCGCGCTCTATCTGCGCAGGCCGCTGCTCGTCACCGGCAACCCCGGCACCGGGAAGTCGACGCTCGCCCACGCCGTCGCCCATGAGCTGGGCCTCGGCCGGGTGCTGCGCTGGCCCATCGTCAGCCGCTCCACCCTCCAGGACGGGCTCTACCGCTACGACGCCATCGGACGGCTCCAGGACGTCCAGCTGGAGCGCGCCCGCGCCGACGCGGACGGCGCCGCCGCGAGTCCGGCCGGGATCGGCTCGTACCTCAGGCTCGGCCCGCTCGGCACCGCGCTGCTGCCCTCCGAACTGCCCCGGGTGCTGCTCATCGACGAGCTCGACAAGAGCGACCTCGACCTGCCCAACGACCTGCTCAACGCCCTGGAGGAGGGCGAGTTCGCGATCCCCGAGCTGGAGCGGCTCGCCGACCGCGAACCGGTGGTGCAGGTGCTCACCGACGACGGGCGCAAGGTCCCGGTGTACGAGGGGCGGATCCGCTGCACCACCTTCCCCTTCATCGTGCTCACCTCCAACGGCGAACGGGACTTCCCGGCCGCCCTGCTGCGTCGCTGCATCCGGCTCGAACTGGAGGCGCCCGGCGAGGAGCAGCTGAACGCGATGATCGAGGCGCACCTCGGCACCGACGCGGCGGCGGCCGAACCCGGGCTCGTCGCCCGCTTCCTGGACCGCGAGCCGGGCGAGGTCATCGCCACCGACCAGCTCCTGAACGCGCTCTACCTGACCCAGCACGCCCCCCGCGCCGAGCGGGTGACCAGGGACCGCATCGCGGACATGCTCATGCAGCCGCTCGATCAGCCGAGGTGATGGCCGGATGCACGAGCTGCATCTGGAAGAGCTCACCCGTCGGCTGCGGGCCGGCGGGCAGGACCCGACCGCCGAGGAGGTCGCGGACGCCGTCTGGCTCGCCCAGTGGCTGCCCCGCGCCGATCCGGCGCCCGCCCGGGGCGCGCCGGGACAGGACGGCGCCGCCGTCCCGGTCCGTGCGCCCGGGGCGCCGCACGCCCCCGAGGACCGTCCGGATCCGGCCAATTCCCCACCCGGCCCGGCGGACCCGCCCACCACGACCGACCCCACGGACCCCACCGGTCCCACCGGTCCCACGGTCACGAGCGGCCGCCCCGGTGAGACCGTCGACCTCCATCTGACCCCGGGCGGCGGTGGCCCGCCCGGCGGCCCCGGCGGTCCGACCGCGCTCCGCGCCGGGAGCGGCGCCGTGCTGCCCGTGCGGGCGCCCGGCGCCAACGCCCTGCCCGGCCTCCTCGGCCTGCAGAAGGCGCTCCGGCCGCTGCGCCACTACCCGGCGGGGCTGCCCGCCAGGCCCGGCGAGGTGCGCCTCGACGAGGAGGCCACCGCCGAGCACAGCGCCGCCTCCGGCATCCTCACCCCCGTGCTCCGCCCCGCCGCCGTCCAGCGGCCCGACATCCAGCTCCTGATGGACACCGGGCCGGCCATGGTCGTCTGGACCCGGATGGTCGAGGAACTGCGGCAGGCGTGCCAGCAGTCCGGCGCCTTCAGGGACGTCCGGGTGCACCGCCTGTACGACAGCGGCGAGGGCCCGCCGCTCGTCACCGCCACCACGGACGCCGACGGCCGCCCCCGGCTGCGGCCCGGCGACCAGCTGCACGATCCCACCGGGCGCCGGCTCACCCTGATCGTCAGCGACTGCGTCGGCCCGCTGTGGCGGCGCGGCGCCGCCCAGCGCCTCATCCACCAGTGGCCCCGGCACTCGCCGCTCGCCCTGGTCCAGCCGCTGCCGCCGCGGCTGTGGCCGCGCACCGCGCTGTCCGTCGAGCCCGGCACCCTGCTGCGGTCCGCGGGCCCCGGCGGGCAGGTCCGCTTCGAACCCGACGAACCGGCCTGGGAACCGGCCGCCGCCGACGTACGGGCGGTGCCGGTGCTCACCCCCACCCCCGAGGCGTTCGCCTCCTGGGCCCGGCTGCTCACCGGGCACGGCGGCGGCACCGTGCACGGCTGGGCGGCCGCCGTCGGGCCGCCCGCCGCCCCGGACACCTCGGCCGCCCCAAGAGCCCCGGGAACCCCCGCCCGGCGGCCCGGCGACGACGAACTCCTGCGCGCCTTCAGGGCCGGGGCCTCCGCCGGGGCGGTCCGGCTCGCCGTCCACCTCGCGGCCGCCCCGCTCGCCCTCCCCGTGATGCAGCTCGTGCAGCGCGCGATGGTCCCCGACACCGGCCCCATGGAGCTGGCCGAGGTGCTCCTCAGCGGCCTTCTGAGGCAACTGCCGGGGCCCACCCCGTACCCCTGCTTCAGCTATCCCGCCGCCGTGCAGCAGCACCTCCTCGGCTCGCTCGACCGGGGCGCCGCCGCGCTCGTCCTCAAGCACTGCTCGGAGTTCGTCGAGCGGCACTTCGGGCAGGGCATGCGCAACTTCCCGGCCCTGGCCGCCGCCCGGCTCGCCGGGCAGGACGGCGAGACCGACACCGTCGAGGGCCCCGGCGGGTCGCCGGGGCCCGGCGAGGACGACGAGTACGCGGCCGGGGTGGCGTCCGAGCTGTTCGCCCGCATCCCCGCGCGCGTGCTCCGCTTCTACCAGCCCGACCTGGTCACCCCCGAACCCCTCGACGCCGCCCGCCGCCTGTTCGACCGCTGGCGCGACCAGTCCGACCCGGCGCTGCTCGACACCGCACGGGCCCTGGTGGAACCCCTGCTCACCGGCGCGAGCGGCGAGCCGCCCGACCGCCCCGAGGGCCTGGCCGTCGCCCGGCTGCTGCTCGGCCGGGTGCTGTACGCGCAGGCCGGGACCGCCGCCGTACGCGACCGGGGCGAGCGCCGGGAGCTCCTGGAGCGGGCGGTGGCCGAGCTGACCCTGGCCGCCGGACTCGCCCCGCCCGGCGGCCCCGACCGGGCCGACGCCCGCCTCGAACTCGCCGCCGCCCAGCACGCCCTGTGGCGGCAGACCGGCGAACCGGGACGGCTCGACGCGGCCCTCGCGGCCCTCACCGACGACCCCAGGACGGCCGCCGGGAGCGGGTCCGGGGCCGCGGCCGACGGCGATGCCGCATGGCCCGAGAGCCACCGGCACGCCCGGCGCGTGCGGCGCGGCCGGCTGCTGCTCGCGCGCGGCGACGGGGCCGCCGCGGCCGAGGAGTTCACCGCCGCCCTCGCGCTGCGGGCCACCGCGCCCGTGCTGCTCGACCTCGCCGACGCCCGGCACCTCGCCGCCGCGCCCGCCGCGTCGGTCGCCGACGCCCTCGACCGGGCCGCCCCGCTGCTCGGCGAGTCCGACGCGCTCCGGCTGCGCTGGACCACCGCGCGGGCCCGGCTGTACGAGTCCACCGGTGACGGACCGGCCGCCGACGAGGCGTACGAGAGCGCCACCCTGCTCACCCCCGCCGACGGCGAACAGCGCGGCCGGATCCTGCTGACCTGGGGCGAGTCGCTGCTGCGGCGCGCCGCCACCGGCACCGGCTCGGCGCCCGTCGACCGCGCCGAGTCCGTGCTGCGCGAGGCCCTGACCTGTCTGCCCGCCGACTCGGCGGCGCGCGCCCGGGCCGTCGTGCTGATCGGCAGCGTGCTCGCGCTGCGCTTCGACCGGGTGGGCTTCCTGCCCGACCTGTTCGAGAGCCGCCACCTCCTGGAACAGGCGGTGCGCGCCGCCCGCGAACCGGCGGCCCGGGCCGAGGTGTGGCTGCAACTCGGCTGGGTGCGGGTCCGGTTGAGCGAGTCCGGCCGGGACGGGCGGCTCACCGACGCGCTCGCCGCCTACCGCTCGGCGGCCGACGACGCCCGCAGGTCATGCGGCGAGCACCCCGGCACGGTCACCCTGGCCAGGGCCCTGCACGGACAGGGCGCGGTGCTGCTGCTGCTCGACCGGCCCGCCGGGGCCAAGGCGGTGCTTCAGGCCGCCGCCGAGCAGTGGCGGCGGCTCGACGGCGCGCTCGTCGCCGTGGACTGGCCGGACGTCGACCGGACCCGGGTGCTGCTCGCCGAACTGGCCGACCCGGCCCGCCCGGTGGCCGACCGGAACACGGCGGAGGGCCGCGGCCGGATCGCACCGCCCTGGTGGGCCTGGCGGGACTCGCCCTCGTGACGGGCGGAACCGGAACCGGCGGCCGGACCGGCCGCCGGGCGGCTTGACAGGACGGCTGGATAACGGGGGCGCACATGGGCGGAGTTGAGTCGAACGGGTTTCCGGGTTTGCACCGTCGGGAAGAACCGCTGCGCCGCTACGACCGTGGGGGACAAGGGCCGGTGAGGAGGAGCCGAGGGTGTTGCAGCACATGGAGTGGGTGGCCGGCGCCGACAGGACCGACGGGCGGCCCCGGCCCCTGCCGGATCTCACCGGCGTGGACCTGCGGACCTTGCGCTTCATGGACGATCCCGAGCTCTCGGCGGCGGTCGAGCGGGTGCTGTGGCGTACGGGGGACCTGGCCGATTCGTGGATGGAGGACCGGGCCGCCTGACCGTCGGCGGCCCGGCCCGCCCGGCCGTTCGTTTCCGGCCAGATGCCCGTCCGCCGCCGGACCGGCCCCACGGAGCGGCCCTGCCGCCGGAGGGGCCCGACGGCCCGGGGGGAGGCGCGAGTGAACACCCCGCCGCCGTCGTACCCGGGCGGGCTCACCGCCGACGCCTTCGCCCGGCTCGCCAGGACCAGCCCCGACCCGGCCGGGCTCGCCCTGCTCGACACCGCCCTGCACACCCGCCGGCTGCTGCTCCTCAAGGCGCTCCTGGTCCGGGTCCAGCGGCAGCGCGCGGACGTCGACCCCGGCGTACTCGACCGCTTCCGCCGCTCCTGGGAACTGCTCGAACAGGCCGAGCACCACCGCCCCGACGTGGTCAGGGACCTGCTCGTCTACCCGTCGACCGGCGTCTGGCTCGCCGCCGCGCTCGCCGCGCCCGCCGGACCCGCGCTCGACCGGCTGCTCGCCCGGCTCGACGCCCTCGCGCTCACCGCCGCGCTGCGCTCCGGCGGCCCGCTCGACCTGACCGTGCCGACCCCCGACGGGCTGCTCTCGCTGCCCGGCACCGGACGGCTGCGGACCGGCGCCGCCCGGGTGCGGGCCGTCATGTCCGGCCGGACCGTACGGTTCCACCCGGACGGCGCCGCGCACCCCGCACCCGCCACGCTGATCCTCGCCGACCCGGCGCGCGGCGCCCTGACCGGACACGGGCCCGGCTGGAGCCCGGTGCGCCGACTGCCGCGCGCCGCCGCCCGGCTCGACGACCTCGACCCGTACCGGGTGCCGGCCGGACCCGGCGGCGCCGCCGTCGGCACCCCCGTGGAGCACCCCGACACCGACCACGCCGCCTGGGCCGACCGCTGGCGCGCCGCGCAGGAGCTGCTGCGCCGCACCGACCCCGGCCGGGCCGCCGAGGTCGCCCGCGCGGTCCGGGTCGTCGTCCCGCTGGTCCGGCGCGGCCCCCGGCACCTCGGCGCCACCCTGAGCGCCGCCCCCGGCGCCGTACTGACCTCACTGCCCGCCGAGGGCCAGGGCATGACCGAGACCCTGGTGCACGAACTGCACCACAGCAAACTCGCCACCCTGCACGAACTCGTACCGCTGTACGGGCCCCGCGGGGACGCCGTGCACCGGGTCGGCTGGCGGCCCGATCCGCGGCCCGTCGCCGGGGTGCTGCACGGCGCCTACGCGCATCTCGCGCTCGCCGACCTGTGGCGCAGGGCCGCCACCGCCGACGGGGTGCCCGGATCCTGGCGGTCCGGGGCCGGGCAGCAGTTCGACGACATCCACGATCAGGTGGGCGAGGCCCTGGCGATCCTGCTTGAATCCGATGAACTGACCGCAGAGGGAGGGGAGTTCACGCACCAAATGCGGCAGCACCATGCGAGCCTCGGCGCGACACCCCTCGCCGCTGGGTAACACTGTGCTCACGGCACATCACACGACGTTGCGCGCGGGAGCGGGACGGGAGACACGACAGATGGCGGAACAGCGGTCGGGCGGTGCGGACGGGGCCAGGAGTGCGCCGGAGCACGTCCTCGTGGTCTTCCCCGGCTATCACCGCCCTTGGGCGACCTGGATCAACCAGCGGCTCGACGCCCACGGGGTGCGCGCCAGCCTGCAACGCTGGGACCCGCCCCGCGAGATCCCCCTGGAGGACTCGCTCGGCGACCTGCTGCTGGCCCGCGGCCAGGTGCTGCTCGTCCTCGACGACTGGTTCTTCCAGCTCGGCCCCCGGCAGGCCGGGGAGTGGAACGACGTGCTGCGCGGCTTCGTCGCCGGGCACGCCGAGCGCTTCGCCGCCGTCAACCTCACCAACCGCACCCTGCTCCCGGCCACCGCCGTCCTCGAACCCGTCAGCCTCTGGGGCGTCGGCGAGGAGGAGGCCGAGGTCCGGCTGCTCAGCAGGCTCGGCATCGAACCGGGCCGCACCACCGGCCGCCGGCTGCCCGCCGGAGCGCTCGTCCGCTTCCCCGACACCCCGCCCGAGATCTGGGGCGAGGTGCCGCGCCGCAACCCGCGCTTCACCGGCCGCGACGACCTCCTCACCGAGCTGCAGGAACGGCTCATGGACGCCGAACGCGGCAGCGCCGCCTGCACCCTGCTCGGCATGTCCGGCATCGGCAAGACCCAGATCGCCGCCGAGTACGCGCACCGCTTCAGCTCCGACTACGACGTCGTGTGGTGGGTCAGCTCCGACGACCGCAACGTCCAGCGCGACCGGTTCGGCGAGCTCGCCGCCCAGCTCGGCCTCAGCACCGGCAACGAACCCGGCGAACGCATCCGCGCCGTCCGCGAGGCACTGCGCCGCGGCAACCCGCACTCCCGCTGGCTCGTCGTCTTCGACGGCTGGGACGACACCGACGGCGCGGGCGTGATGCTGCCCCAGGGCCCCGGCCACGTCCTCGTCACCTCCCGCAACCGCGGCTGGCTCGAACACACCGACATCCTGGAGGTGCCCGGCTTCGTCCGGGCCGAGTCCACCGGCTATCTGATGCGGCGCGCCCCGCACATCTCCGCCGCCGAGGCCGACGAGGTCGCCGCCGAGTTCGACGACGTGCCGCTGCCCCTCGTGCAGGCCGCCGCCTGGCTCGGCGAGTCCCGCATGGAGGTCTCCGAGTACCTGCGGATGGTCCGCGACGGCCGCATCTCCGCCGTCGACGAGCCGTCCGGCGGCGACGGCATCCCCAATGCCTCGCTGACCTCCTGGGCCATACTGATCAACCGGCTCCGCCGCTCCCAGCCGCAGGCCATCGACGTGCTCAGCCTGTGCGCCTCCTTCGCGCCGGGACGCATCCCGCTCGGCGTGGTCCGCGCCTACCCGCAGGCCGAACTCCCCGAGGACCTGCGCTGGATGGTCACCGACCTGGCCGCCTGGTCCCGTGCCCTGGACACCCTGGTCAACTACTCGGTGCTCAGCCGCGAGGCCCGCGGCCCGGTGGCCGGCGGCGAACTCGGGCCGCACCAGGAGTCCGTGCACATGCACCGGCTCGTCCACGACATCGTCTCCCGGCTCACCGACGGCGAACACCGCGCATCGCACCGCAAGGCCGTCCGCACCCTGCTCGCCGAGGCCGACCCCGGCAACCCGCTGGACAGCCGCAACTGGCCCCGGTACGCCGAACTCCTCCCGCACCTCGAACCCTCCGGCGCGCTCGCCAGCCGCAACCCCCGGGTGCAGACCGCCGTCCTCAACTGCCTGCGCTACTGCTTCCGCAGCGGCGAGTTCAAGGCGGGCGTCCGGCTCTCCGAACGGATCAGGGAACAGTGGTCCGGCTTCATGGACCCGGTCAGCCCCGAGATGCAGGAGCTCACCAACCAGGAGAGCAACATCCTGCGCCGCTACGGCCGCTTCCGGGACGCCTACCAGCTCGACCTGGCGCTGCGCGCCCGGCTCGACGAGGCCCCCACCCCCGACCCGCTCGGCGCGCTCCGCTCCGCCGTCTCCATCGCCAGCGACCTGCGCTACCTCGGTCAGTACCACGAGTCCGAGCGGATGCAGCGCGACGTCCTCACCGAGGCCCAACGGCTGCTCGGCGAGAACGAGTTCCTCACCCTGGTCGCCGGGAACAACCTCGGCATCTCGCTGCGGCTGCTCGGCCGCTTCAAGGAGGCGTACGACCAGGACGTCGCCTCCCTCGCCCGCGCCGAGGCCGTCCTCGGCGCGCTCCACTCGCAGACCCTCACCATCAGCAACAACCTCGCCCACGACCTGCGGCTGCTCGGCAACTACCGCGAGGCACTGGCCCGGCAGGAGGCCAGCGTCCGGGTCCACGTCCGGATCCTCGGCGCCCAGCACCTGCAGACCCTGTACGCCCGCACCCAGCTGGCGCTCTGCCGCCGCCGCGAGGGCGGCTTCCAGCAGGACCTCGGCGCCACCATGGCCAGCCTGCTCGACCAGCTGGAGCAGGTGCACGGCCGCACCCACTACGTGACGCTGTCGTCGATCAACAACTACGCCAACTACCTGCGCGAGCACGGCGACCTCGACCACGCCCGCGAGCTCAGCCACGAGGCCGAGGCGGGCTACCGCGCCCTGCTCGGTCCCGCCCACCCGGTCGCCACCGGCGTCCTCGCCAACACCGCGCTCGTCCTCCAGGCGTCCGGCGAACGCTCCGACGCCCTCGCCATCACCGAGGCCGCGCTCGCCGGACTCACCGCCTCGCTCGGCTCCGACCACCCGTGGGTGCTCGGCTGCGCCCTCAACGCCAGCGCCGCCCGCAACTTCAACGGCCGGGTGCACGACGCCGCCGAGCTCAGCCGGGACACCCTGCGCCGGGCCCGGCACACCCTCGGCAACGACCACCCGCTGACCCTGTCCTGCCAGGTCGCCCTCGCCACCGACCTGCGCGGCCTGCGGGAGAACGAGGAGGCGGGCAAGCTGGAGGAGGACGCCCTGCTCACCCTCACCCGCAGCCTGGGCGCCCAGCACCCGCACACCCTCTCGGCCCGCCAGCGCAACCGCCCGTACTGGGACTTCGAGGCCAACCTGGGCTGAGGCCCAGTACCGGAGCCGCCGGAGGCCGCAGGCCCGTACCGCACACGCCGGAGGCCGTACACGCCGGAGGCCCGGCACCCCCTCAAGGGTGCCGGGCCTCCGGCGCTACGGTCGGCGACGACTACGCGTCGAAGACCTCCGCGACCAGCTGCGCCTGCTCCGCCTGGTGGCGCTTGGCCGAGCCGACCGCCGGGGAGGAGGAGTGCGGGCGGGAGATCCGGCGCAGGCGCTCGCCCGCCGGGATGTCCGCGCCGACCGCCAGGTCCAGGTGGTCGATCAGGTTGAGCGCGATGAACGGCCAGGCACCCTGGTTCGCCGGCTCCTCCTGGGCCCAGATGTACTTCGCCGCGTTCGGGAACTTGGCGATCTCGGCCTGCAGCTCGGCACCCGGCAGCGGGTACAGCCGCTCCACGCGGATGATCGCGGTCTCCGTGTCGCCGCGCTTGACCCGCTCGGCCTCCAGGTCGTAGTAGACCTTGCCCGCGCAGAAGACGACCTTGCGGACGTCGGCCGGGTTCACGGACGCGTCGCCGATCACCGGACGGAAGCCGCCGGTGGTGAACTCCTCCACCTTCGACGCCGCAGCCTTCAGACGCAGCATCGACTTCGGGGTGAAGACGATCAGCGGCTTGTGGTGCGGGTTGTGGACCTGCCAGCGCAGCAGGTGGAAGTAGTTCGACGGCAGCGTCGGCATGGCGACCGTCATGTTGTCCTGCGCGCACATCTGCAGGAAGCGCTCCGGGCGCGCGGACGAGTGGTCCGGGCCCTGGCCCTCGTAGCCGTGCGGCAGCAGCAGGGTGACGCCGGACGTCTGGCCCCACTTCTGCTCGGCGGAGGAGATGAACTCGTCGACGACGGTCTGCGCGCCGTTGACGAAGTCACCGAACTGCGCCTCCCAGACCACCAGGGACTCCGGGCGGGCCAGCGAGTAGCCGTACTCGAAGCCCATCGCCGCGTACTCGCTGAGCAGCGAGTCGTAGACGTTGTAGTGGGCCTGCTCGTCGGTCAGGTAGAGCAGCGGGGTGTAGTCCTCGCCGGTCTCCTGGTCCACCAGCACCGCGTGCCGCTGGCCGAAGGTGCCACGGCGCGAGTCCTGGCCGGACAGCCGGACCGTGGTGCCCTCCATCAGCAGCGAGCCGATGGCGAGGGTCTCGCCGAAGCCCCAGTCGATGGTGCCGTCGTCGATCGACGCGGCCCGGCGCTGGAGCTGCGGGAGCAGCCGCGGGTGGACCGTGACCCGGTCCGGGATGTCGACCTGCGACTCGGCGATCCGCTTCACGACCTCCTGGGAGACCGCGGTGGTGACGGCGACCGGGAACATCGGCTGCGCGTCCGGGACCAGGGTCGCGGCCGGGGCGTTGGTGGCCTCGCGGACCTCCGCGAACACCTTCTCCAGCTGGCCCTGGAAGTCCTGGAGCGCCTGCTCCGCCTCTTCCAGGGTGATGTCGCCGCGACCGATCAGCGACTCGGTGTACAGCTTGCGCACCGAGCGCTTCTTGTCGATCAGGTTGTACATCTGCGGGTTGGTGAACTGCGGGTTGTCGCCCTCGTTGTGACCGCGGCGGCGGTAGCAGATGAGGTCGATCACGACGTCCTTGTTGAACGTCTGGCGGAACTCGAAGGCCAGCCGCGCCACCCGGACGCACGCCTCCGGGTCGTCGCCGTTCACGTGGAAGATCGGCGCCTCGATCATGCGGGCCACGTCCGTGGCGTACATGGAGGAACGCGAGGACTCGGGGGCCGCGGTGAAGCCGACCTGGTTGTTGATGACCAGGTGGACGGTGCCGCCGGTGCGGTAGCCGCGCAGCTGCGACATGTTCAGGGTCTCGGCCACCACGCCCTGGCCCGCGAAGGCCGCGTCGCCGTGCAGCGCGATCGGCAGGACGGTGAAGTCCGTGCCGCCCTTGTTGATGACGTCCTGCTTGGCGCGGACGACACCCTCCAGGACCGGGTCGACCGCCTCCAGGTGCGAGGGGTTGGCGACCAGCGAGACCTTGATCTGCTCGCCGTCGAGACCGGTGAAGGTGCCCTCGGCGCCCAGGTGGTACTTCACGTCGCCGGAGCCGTGCATCGACTTCGGGTCGAGGTTGCCCTCGAACTCGCGGAAGATCTGCGCGTACGACTTGCCGACGATGTTCGCGAGCACGTTCAGCCGGCCGCGGTGGGCCATGCCGATGACGACCTCGTCGAGGCGCGACTCGGCGGCCGAGTCGATGACCGCGTCGAGCAGCGGGATGACGGACTCGCCGCCCTCCAGGGAGAACCGCTTCTGGCCGACGTACTTGGTCTGCAGGAAGGTCTCGAACGCCTCGGCCGAGTTCAGCCTGCGCAGGATGCGCAGCTGCTCCTCGCGCTCCACGCGGGCGTGCGGGCGCTCCACGCGGTCCTGGATCCACTTGCGCTGCTTCGGGTCCTGGATGTGCATGAACTCGATGCCGGTGGTGCGGCAGTACGAGTCGCGGAGCACGCCGAGGATGTCGCGGAGCTTCATCATCGACTTGCCGGCGAAGCCGCCGACCGCGAACTCGCGCTCCAGGTCCCACAGGGTGAGGCCGTGCTCGGTGATGTCCAGGTCGGGGTGCTTGCGCTGCTTGTACTCCAGCGGGTCGGTGTCGGCCATGACGTGGCCGCGCACCCGGTAGGAGTGGATCAGCTCGAAGACCCGGGCGGCCTTGGTGACGTCGTCGTCGTGGCTGGCGTCGATGTCCTTGAGCCAGCGGACCGGCTCGTAGGGGATGCGCAGCGACTTGAAGACGTCGTCGTAGAAGCCGTTCTCGCCGAGCAGGAAGTTGGCGACGATCCGCAGGAACTCGCCGGAGGCCGCGCCCTGGATGACCCGGTGGTCGTAGGTCGAGGTCAGGGTCATGACCTTGGAGATGCCCAGCTTGTTCAGGGTGTCCTGGGAGGTGCCCTGGAACTCGGCCGGGTAGTCCATGGAGCCGACGCCCATGATGACCGACTGGCCGGGCATCAGCCGCGGCACGGAGTGCACGGTGCCGAGGCCGCCGGGGTTGGTCAGGGAGACCGTGACGCCGGTGAAGTCGTCCATCGACAGCTTGCCCACCCGGGCCCGCTTGACGATGTCCTCGTACGCCTGCCAGAACTCGAAGAAGTTGAGCGTCTCGGCCTTCTTGATGCCGGCGACGACGAGCTGGCGGTCGCCGTTGGGCTTCACCAGGTCGATGGCGAGACCGAAGTTCACGTGCTCCGGCTTGACCAGGGTCGGCTTGCCGTCCTTCTCCGCGAAGGAGTAGTTCATCGACGGCATGGCCTTGATCGCCTGCACCATGGCGTAGCCGATGAGGTGGGTGAAGGAGATCTTCCCGCCCCGGGCGCGCTTCAGGTGGTTGTTGATCACGATCCGGTTGTCGAAGAGCAGCTTCACCGGGACGGCGCGGACGGACGTGGCCGTCGGCATCTCCAGCGAGGCGTTCATGTTCTTCGCGACGGCGGCGGCGGGGCCGCGCAGGGTGACCAGCTCGGGGCCCGCGGGGGCCTCGGTGGCCTCCTTGGCCTTGACCGGGGCCGGAGCCGCGGCGGCGGGCTTCGCGACGGCCGGGGCCGGGGCGGGCGCCGGAGCGGCGGGGGCCGGCTGCGCGGCGGCGGGCGCCGGGGCCGGAGCGGGGACCACCGCGGGGGCGGCAGGCGCGGCCTGTGCGGGGCCCGCCTGCGTCACGGCCGGCGCGCTCGCGGCCGGTGCGGTGGTGGTCGGCGTGGTGGCGGCCGGGGCGGCGGGGGTCTCCGCGCCACCGGGCTTGTAGTCGGCGAAGAAGTCCCACCAGGCACGGTCGACCGAATTCGGGTCCTGGAGGTACTGCTGGTAGATCTCGTCGACGAGCCACTCATTGGCACCGAAGGCGGCGGCGGGGGACTTGCCCTGCCCGTCTTGGTGGGTCGGGGAGCTCGGGGTACTGGGGGACTGAGACGACACGGCGGCAACCGCCCTCTTCCGCTTCACAAGGTGATGGACAGCGGAAATAAAGGCTACGCCTCCCCGGCCGGGAGGTGCAGGCCGGGCACTCCAACGTCGCGCAAGTCACACTTGACGGGGCGTTTCGCTGCCGTGAATGGCGGGAAACAAGCGGGGTTCGGTGCCTGTGAGGGTACGGAAAAGCACGGCCACGGCCGCCTTCGACCGTACCCCTGACCACGTCACGCGCCTCCGTCGTACGTCTGTCGTACGAGAACACGCAGAACGAGAGCTTCCGGTTCGAACCCTACGTCAATCGCGTGACGGAAGGCTGCCCGGGAGAGTGAGCCGGATCCGGCATCCCCGAGCGGATTCGGCCACACCGATGCGGCCACCGTGCAGATCCACCGCCCAGCGGGCGATCGCCAGACCCAGGCCGGTGCCGCCGTCGCTGCCCGGGCCCTGCTGGGCGGCCCGCACGGCGCCCCGGTTGAACCGTTCGAACACCTTGTGGCGCTCGGCCTCCGGGATGCCGGGGCCCTCGTCCTCGACCTCCAGCTCCACCGCGTCGGGACCCGGGCCGGGCCTGGCCCGTACGGTGACCCGGCCGTGCGGCGGCGAGTGCTTCACCGCGTTGTCGATCAGGTTCGCCATCACCTGGTGCAGCCGTTCCGCGTCCGCGTGCGCGGTCAGCTCCGGCGGCGACACGTCCAGGTGCAGATGGACGTCGGTGCGCCGGTGCAGGCCCGAGGTGGACGACAGGCCGCGCTGCGAGGCGGCGAGGTTGGCCTCCCGCAGGATCCCCGACAGATACGGCCACACCTCGAAACGGGCCCGCCGCAGCGTCACGACACCGTTGTCGAGCCGGGACAGGTCGAGCAGCGTCTCCACCAGGCGTCCCAGCCGCTCGGTCTGCTTCAGCGCGGTGCGCATGGTCTCCGGGTCGGCCTCGGAGACGCCGTCCACGACGTTCTCCAGGAGCGCCCGCAGCGCGGCGATCGGGGTGCGCAGCTCGTGCGAGACGTTGGCGACCAGCTCCTTGCGGTGCCGGTCCACCGACTCCAGGTCGTCCGCCATCCGGTTGATGGTGGAGGCCAGGTCGCCCAGCTCGTCGCGGCGGTCGGCGCCGCGCACCCGGCGGCTGAAGTCGCCGCGCGAGATCGAGCCGGCCACATGGTTCATCTCGTCCAGCGGCGCGGTCAGCGACTGGGCCACGAACTGGGTGATCAGCAGGGTCGCGATCATCGCGAAGATGGTGATGTAGCGGAACTCGGTGGAGGTGCGGATCGCCACCAGGGCGAGACCCGAGGTGATCAGGACCGCGCCGACCACCAGGGCGCCCAGCTTGGTCATGATCGTGATCACTATCCGGTGCCGCTTGGTGGGCGCCCCCCGCCGGTTCACGGCGCCGGGGTCTCCAGCGCGTATCCGACGCCGTGGACGGTACGGATCCGCTCGGCGCCGATCTTCCGGCGCAGCGCCTTGATGTGGCTGTCCACGGTCCGGGTGCCGGAGGCGTCCGCCCAGTCCCACACCTCGGCGAGCAGCTGCTCGCGGGAGAGCACCGCGCGCGGGGTGTTCGCCAGGCAGACCAGCAGGTCGAACTCGGTGGGCGTCAGGTGCACGTCCTCGGCGCGGACCCGGACCCGGCGCTGCGCGTGGTCGATCTCCAGCTCGCCGAGCCGCAGGATCCCGCTGCGCGGGGTGACGGCCGCGAGCGCGGCCCGCTCCACCCGGCGCAGCAGCACGTGCACCCGGGCG
This sequence comes from Streptomyces sp. NPDC090025, assembly GCF_044748125.1. Taxonomy (NCBI): domain Bacteria; kingdom Bacillati; phylum Actinomycetota; class Actinomycetes; order Kitasatosporales; family Streptomycetaceae; genus Streptomyces; species Streptomyces sp. NPDC090025. Next base: position 1,256,349 of record NZ_JBIVFL010000001.1, read on the forward strand.
GCCAGCTCGCGCATCGAGAACGGCTTGGTCATGTAGTCGTCGGCGCCGACGCCGAGGCCCACCAGCATGTCCGTCTCGTCGTCCCGCGCGGTGAGCATCAGGACCGGGACCGGCCGCTGGGCCTGCACCCGGCGGCACACCTCAAGGCCGTCGAAGCCGGGCAGCATCACGTCGAGGACCATCAGGTCCGGCTGCCACGCCTCGGCGGCGTCCACCGCGGCCGGGCCGTCGGTGGCGGTCTGCACGAGGAAGCCCTCGGCCCGCAACCGGGCGGCGATCGCCTCCACGATGGTGGTGTCGTCCTCCACCACCAGCACCCGGCGCTGGGCTCCCGGAGTCGTCCCACCCTGGTTCGTGGTGTGTGTCTGCTCCATTGCCCCGCCTCGCGTCGCCGATGTCGGTGCAGCAGCCTAGAGGCATCGCAGTCGCCAAGGCTACGCACCCGGCGGGCAGGGCCGGGCACCGGGGCGTGCCCCGTCGGGGACGCCCCGGGCAACCGGGACGTCTTCCGTCCGTACCCCGAGGAATCCGGCATTCCGCAATGACCCTTCGAAATCGCCGGAGCTCCCGACCGGCCGGACGGTACGGCTCCGGCCGGGGTCCCGGCGGGCCGCGCGGAGCGCCAAACCCTCGGCGGGGCAACGGGGTTGGGCGTCCTCGGCGGCCCTCGCCGCGACCCCTCCGGTACGGTCGGGGCGCGGCCTTCCGCCGAGGCCGGGGGCGGTGCCGGGCGGGCCGGCCGGGTCCGTGTGCAGGATCACGGTCCGCGCGGCGGGCAGCGGCCGCCCGCGATGATCTCGTAGTGCGTCACGTCACCACCCCCGGCGGGCCCGGCCGGCCGGACACCGCTACGGGCGCGGGGCCTCCTGGGTGATGTAGCGCTCGATGCCGCGCAGCGCCCGGCGGGCGTCGACCGGGGTGCCGTAGGTGCGGTCCCAGGTGATCGGCGCGACCGTCACATGGCCCTTGTCGAGCAACCAGGTCGAGTCCGCGTCCCGGCGACCCTCGGCGCACTCGCCCTCGCCGCCGCCGTCGAACGGGCAGAGGCCGAGCGCGATGTCGAAGGTGGTGCTGTCGGCCTCCTCATCGGTCCCGCCGGTCCCGCCGGTCCCGCCGGTTCCGGTGCCGCCGGTGCGGGGCTCGAAGGCGTGGTAGACCACCGCGCCGTCGCCGACCCGGGTCCACACCGGGGCCTTCGCCCGCTGCCCCGCGCTCACGTCCGGGTAGTCCACCTTCAGCGCGAAAGCGGCGGTCAGCAGCCCGCGCTCGCGCAGCCCCGCCACCAGCCGGGCACCGAACTCGGCGTTCGCTCGGTAGTTCGCACGCGGGAAGGACGTGTTGCTCGCGTCGCCCGACGACGAGAAGGCGAGCGCCGGGACGCCCTGGTCGATCGCCGCGACGGCGGCCCCGACCGTACCGGAGTCGTTGACGCTCGCCGAGACGTTCGGGCCCGAGTTGATGCCGGTCAGGACCAGGTCGGGGGCCTTCGCCCAGCCGACCTTCGCTCTCAGCCCGCCGCGCAGCGCCAGCTTCACGGTGTCCGCCGGGGTGGCGCTCGGGGCGTCGGGCGCGCACGGGCCGGTGGCCAGACAGACCCCGAACACCGCGCCCCGCGCGGGCGCGCCCGCGCAGTCGCCCTGGTAGCCGTCGGGCAGCGCGGCGGCGGCCCGCCGCTGGACGGTGACCGTGCCGCCGTTGGTGACGGCCGTGCCCTTGCCCGACTGCACCTGCCAGGGCGCCAGCACGACGACGTCCGCCCCGGCCGCGCACATCGCGCGGCGCAGCTCGTACAGGCCGAGGCCGTCGGAGTTGCTCGCCTTGGCGGCGCGCATCGAGTCGTCGTTGGAGATCAGGATCCGCATCCCGGCGAGCGGCGCCCGGTGCGGGTCGGGGCCCGCCGTGCCGGGCCCGGCCGCGTAGGCGGTGGCCCCGGCGGCGACGAGCGCGGCGGTGGCCGTGAGCAGGGCCAGGCCCTTGCGGGTGCGGAGCGGGCGGGTGGCCCGGCCGGACCGGATGGACCGAGTGGACAGAGGCGTACGCATGGCGGTGCGTCCCTTCAGGTTCATGACACATGGGCAGGAAAAACGATCCGGGGCCCTCTCCCCAGGGGGCCCCGGATCGGGGTGCGGGACGGTGTCAGGTCGTCCCGCGGCTTAGGGCGTGTGTCGAAAGTCCCGCCTGCCCGGCGGCGCCCGGCACGCACGCTCGCCGCGTTGTCGGGCTCGCCCCGATACGTCCAGTATCGGGGCGACCCTCCGCCTTGCGATCGCACGCACCGGACACCGCCGGGCCTGCCCTTCGGGCAGCCGGCGCTACTTTCGACACACGCCCTAGGGGGCGGGCCGCGGCGCGGTGGCCGCGGCCCGTACCCGTACGGGTCACGGGAACGTCAGAGCGTCAGGCCGTACCCGTACGGGTAACCGGAACGTCAGAGCGTCAGGCCGTGCCCGTACGGGAAGACCGGGTCTTCTGTGTCGTTCGGCACGTCCGGGCGGCCGGCCTCGACCGCCGCCATCGAGCGCGGCAGCTCGAACGGCAGCCGGCCCTCCGGCTTCGCACGGCCGAAGGCCACGTCGAGCAGCGCCTCGTCGCTCGCCCCGAAGTCGGCGATCAGGGCCGCCGCGTGCTCGGCGATCTCCGGCAGCACCGCCGCCCGCTCCAGGTTCACGCAGACCACCGTCGGCACGGCCGCGAGCAGCGCCAGGATCCGGGTCAGCTCCTCCTCGGGGAACGCGAGCGAACCCGAGTGGAAGAAGGACTCGAAGAGGTTCGGGCGCTCCTCGTACGGGGTGCGCAGCCGCAGCACCGCGAGATCGGCGTCGGCCGGGGTCGCGACGACCTCGCCGTAGCCCGCCGCGACCGTCGCGTCGACGTTCTCCACGTACAGCTTCGGGCGTCCGGCGAGCGGCAGCGGCCCCTTCGTCAGGACGGTCAGCGAACGGCGCTGGGCGGCGGCGCCCTCCGCCGTGAAGTCCGCGCGGCCGACCGTCTCGGCGGCCTCGTCCGGGTCCACGTACCGCCGCTCGTCGAACAGACCGAGGACGAACTTCTCGCGCAGCAGCCGCCGTACCGAGGTGTCGATCCGCTCCTCGGAGACCCGGCCGGAGCGCACCAGCCCGACGATGACCTCGGGGCACTGCTCGCCGCCGAACTGGTCGGCGCCCGCGTCGAGCGCCTTCGCGGTCCGCTCGGCGACGCTCAGGTGCTCCACGCCCCAGGCGCGGGCCTCGTGCGGCTCGCCGAAGATCACCGAGTCGGTGAGCAGGCCCCAGTCGGTGCAGACGATGCCGGTGAAGCCCAGCTGCTCGCGGAGCAGGCCCTGGATGACGCCCTTGTTGAAGCCGAAGCCGACCTCTTCCCAGTCGGTGCCGATCGGCTGGCCGTAGTACGGCATCATCTGCGAGCAGCCGGCCGCGACGGCCGCCTTGAACGGCTCCAGGTGGTGCTCCCGCAGTCCGCCCGGGTAGATCTGCTCCTTGCCGTGCGGGAAGTGCGGGTCCTCACCGTCCTTCTGCGGGCCGCCGCCGGGGAAGTGCTTGACCATGGCGGCCACCGAGTCGTGGCCGAGCTCGGGGCCCTGCAGGCCGCGGATGTACGCCTCGACCAGCTCGGCGGTCAGCTTGGCGTCGGCGCCGAAGGTGCCGGACTGGCGGGACCAGCGCGGCTCGGTGGCCAGGTCGATCTGCGGGTGCAGCGCGGTGCGGAAGCCGACCGCGAGGTACTCGCGGCGCATGATGTCGGCGAAGCGGTGCACCAGCTCGGGGTCGCGGATCGCGGCCAGGCCGGTGGCCTCGGGCCAGGCGGAGAACGCGCCCGCGTTGAAGGAGGCGCCGACGTTGTCGGTGAAGGCGTGCCGCGGGTCGGTGGAGAGCGAGACCGGGATCCCGAGCCGGGTGTTCGCGGCCATCTCCTGGACCGCGTTGTGCCAGCTCGCCATCTCGCGGGCGCCGTAGGTGCCGAGCAGGTTGAAGTGGGTGAGGCCGCGCTCGACGATCAGCTCGGGGGTGGTGAACGGGAGCATCGAGCCGTCGGTCTCGGTGACCGGGGTGCCGTCCGCGTTCATGGTGAGCATGGAGTGGAAGAGCTGGCCGGCCTTCTCCTCCAGGGTCATCCGGCCGAGCAGGTCCTCGACGCGCTCGGCGACGGGCCTGGCCGGGTCCTGGTAGGGGTGCGTGCTGTGCGGGGTGGGGGTCGTCACGGTCTGCCTCACTTCACGGGCTCACTTCACGGAACGGATGAACTGGACGGCGATGGCGCCGAGCGCGCAGGCCACGCCGCCGAAGAGGAACAGGGCGCCGTAGTTGCCGCCGCCGCCGATCGCGAGGATCGCGGGGGCCATGATCGGCACCAGGGACTGGGGGAGGGCGTTGCCGATGTTCAGGACGCCCATGTCCTTCGCGGACTCCTCCGGGTTCGGCAGCACCGCGGCGGCGAGCGCCACGTCGACCGAGAGGTAGAGGCCCTCGCCGAAGCCGAAGACCACCAGCGCGAGAACGAACATCCCGAAGGAGTGGGCGGTGGCGATCAGCGCGAGGCCGACGCCGATGACGAGCGAGGAGGCGAGGACGTACGGCTTGCGGCGGCCGGAGCCGTCGGAGAGCACACCGCCGAGCAGCGAGCCGCAGACCACCGCGACGACCATGGCGACCGTGCCGGTGAAGAGCTTCCCCGACACCTCTTCCTGGCTGAAGCCGAGCCGGTCCATCAGGAAGTAGACCTGGTAGCTGGTGACGCAGGAGATGCCGACGAAGACCAGGAAGCGGCCGGCGAAGTTCCACGCGAAGTCGGGGTGCTCGCGCGGCGAGACCCAGAAGCTGCGCAGGAACTCGCGGAAGCTGTACGGGGCGAAGGCGCCGCGCTTGGCCGGGCGGTCCTTCATCACGGCGGCCAGGGTGAGCACCGAGGCCAGGCCGACCACCGCGGGGACGAGGAAGGCGAGCGCGAGCGACTGGTGGAAGGCGTTGGCGAGGTAGGTGCCGAGGATCATCGCGATCGACGTCATCATCCCGACGACGCCGGAGACCCGGGCCTGCTGGCGCGGCGGCACCAGGTCGGGGATGCAGGAGGTCAGCGAGGCGAGGGCGGCGTTGCAGCCGAGCTGGGCGACCGCCCAGCCGGCCATCAGGACCGGCACGCTGCCGCCGGTGGCGACGATCGCGAGCCCGGCGAGGCCGACCGCCATGCCGCCGACCAGCCAGGGGCGGCGGCGGCCGAAGCGGCTGGTGGTGCGGTCGGAGAGGGCGCCGAAGACCGGGTTGCCGATGAGCGCGAGGACCGCGCCGAGCGAGAGGACCTTGCCGAGGGCGGCGCCGCGGTCGGCCTCCGGGACGATCTGGGCGACCCGCAGGGCGAGGGTGACCATCACCGGGGTGAGCACCGAGACCATCAGGCCGAGCTGGGCGAAGGCCAGTCCGGCGACGAGCTTGCCGGGGGCCTTGCCGGGCCCGGCGGTGGGGGAGCCCGGGGCGCCGGGCGACGGTTCGGATGCGGGGCTGACCTCGTGGGCGGTGCGGGTGACGTCCGCCGGGTCGTGGGTGATGGCCATGAGGGGGGACTCCATCGGTCACGCGGGCCGACGACGGTGTCGGCCTCGGCGCTGCCAGGCTAAACGCGAAAACCGAGTGGGTACTAGGTTTACGGAATGTGTCCTGGATCACGTGACGAAAGGCCCGTACCGGACCGGGACCAAGGCGGTGTCCGGCCGGTCGGGGCGGGAGCCCGGCGCGACCGGCCGGACACCGCCTAAGGTGGCGGCATGCCGGAGAACAAGGTCCCCGCGGTCCGCAAAGGCGCAGGCCGGGGCAGTTACGCGGTCGGTGACGCGCGCCGCCAGAAGATCCTGGACACCGCCGTCGAGCACTTCGGGCGCTGGGGCTTCCACGCCTCCTCGCTGGCCCGGATCGCCCACGACTGCGGCATCACCCAGGGCGGTCTGCTGCACCACTTCCGCAGCAAGGAGGACCTGCTCCTGTCGGTCCTCGCGCAGAGCGAGCAGCACGACGTGGAGCGGCTGTTCGGCCAGGAGCCGGCCTCGTACGCGGCCTATCTGGAGACCCTGGTCGCGCTGATCGAGGACAACACCCGGCGCCCCGGCATCGTGCGCATGTACAACGTGCTGGTCGGCGAGTCCGGCAATGTCGGCCACCCCGCCCACGAGTACTTCAAGGAGCGCTACGCGCGCGTGCTGCGCCACACCGTCACGCTGCTCGAAGCGGCGGCCGGGCGCGGCGAGCTGCGGCCCGGGATCGACTGCCGGGCGGTCGCGCAGGAGCAGCTGGCCGTGATGGACGGGCTGCAGATCCAGTGGGCCCTGGACCCGGAGTCGATGGACATGCCGGAGCGGGTACGGGAGTTCCTGCGGCGGCAGTACGCGGAGCTCCGGGCGGTCGACGGGTCCTGAGCCCCCGGGCCGCGTGCCGCCGCCCGGGCCCGGGTCAGGAGCGCAGCGGCGCCTGGAGCAGCGGGCGGCGCTCGACGAGCGGGGCGCCGGGCGTGAAGGTGAGCAGCATGACCCGGGCGCCGGGCGAGGTCACCGGCTCGGAGACGCAGGTGGCGATCCAGCCGGGGCCGAGGACGGCGTGGTGGATCGGCCGCTCGGAGCCGTCGGGGTACGGCACCGGGGTCGCCGTGAACTCCCGGTAGAGCGGGCCCGCCACCGGGTCCGCGAGGACGTCCCGCTCGATCCCGGCGAGCGCCGTGTTGTCCGGGCGCAGTTCCACCGCGTGCCGCAGCTGCGGCATCACGACGGGCGCCCAGCGGGTCGCCCAGTCGGTGAGGATGGCGGTGCGGGCCTCCGGATCGAGCAGCATCCACCGCATGGTGTTGGCAGGCGGCTCGCACCGGGGGAACAGCGCGCGGAACTCGGCGTTCACCGCGAGCACGTTCCACTCGGCGTCGTTGACGTAGGCCATCACCCCGCTGACGGCCTCCACCACACCCCGCCAGACGCCCGGGAGCGCGAGCCCGGAGTCGCGGTGGAGGGTGTACGGGGGATGCTCGCGGCGGGTCAGCCGCCACAGGATCGCCCAGTCCTGCTCGTTCATCCGCAGCAGCCAGGCGAGTCTGCTCAGCAGCTCACCGGCGGGGTTGGGCATCTGGCCGTTCTCCAGCCGGTTGTACGTGCCCGGTGCCCGGCACAGGAGTTGGTCGAGCTGTTCCTGGCTGACCCCGGCGGCCCGGCGGCCGCGGCCGCTCGGCGCGGGGAACCCGACGGATTGCGGGGCGATGGCCGCACGGCGTTCCTGGAGGAACTCCTTCAGGGCCCTGCGGTCGTGGTCGGCGCGTCGCACGTCGGTTCCTGTCGGGGTGTCGGGGTCGGGGGGCCGGTGGCCCGGGCGGCGCCGGTCAACGGGTCGGCGCGGGGCGCCAATTATCTGCAGATTCTGTTCCTGGTATCGGCGGTGACCGACGGCGAGAATCGGCGGCGGAGCACGACCGGCCGGTTCAATTCCCCGTTCCGGGCTGGTCGGGGGAGGGTTCCGGGCGCTTCGATATCCACCACCTCCGCCCGGGGCGTCTCCCGTCCCCCCGGTGCCACGTCCCAGCGTGGTGGCGGTGACGGAAGCACCGGCGGCGTGGCCGCCCCGGCCGGGCCTGGTCAGCCCATCGAGGCCGCGGCGGCGCGCCGGACCTCCCGCCCCGCGCCGCCCCCGCTCCGTCCTTCCCGCTCGCGCGCGGCTCAGCCGGTGCGGACGACGCCGGTCAGCGGGTGGTGGTAGCGCCAGTCGAGGGAGTCGTAGAGCGCGAGCCCGTCGGTGGTCGCCGAGAGCACCCCGGTGACGGCCCCGGCCTGCGCGGCGGCGGCCTCCAGGGTGCGCATCACATTGGCGCCGAGGCCCCGGCGGCGGTGCGCCTCGGAGGTGATGATCTGGTCGGCGACGGCCGTCTCCCCGGTGGGCGCGATCTGCCCGGAGGCGGCGAGCGTCCCGTCGGCGGCCAGGATCCGGACCCGGATCACCCCGTCCGTGACCTCGGTCGTCCGCGCGTACCCCTCGGGCGGGGCGGGCCGCGCCGCCGGGTCGAGCCGCTTGGTCATCATGAACCCGGGGTCGTCGGGGATCGTCCACCCCTCGGTGATCCACTCCGCGACCTCCGCGGGCCCGGCCATCACCTTCAGCCACGCGTTCGGCGTGTCGATCCCGCCGCACAGCTTCCCCACCGAGACCGCGTCCGGGTACGTCACCACGTGCCGGAACGCCTCCTTCGGCGTCCCCGTGTCGATCCGGTACCCCCAGGGCTCGACGACGGCGGCGGAGGTTCCCCGGGACACGGTCCAGCCGGCCACCCAGGCCGATGTAATGGCTGCAATATCCATGGGGGTATTACAGCGGGTCTTCACCTGCGGCGGGAGAGTGATCGCTCAGAGCGAACACGACTCGGGGAACATTCGACCGCGCAGATGCATTGAGTCGGCATAGCTCAACTTGACTGCCGAAGGGGAGATCATGGCTTCTGAGTCCAAGGCGTCCGTGCCGCTCACTCTGCCCGTGCTGCCGCTCGACGACGAGGTCGTGCTGCCCGGAATGGTGGTGCCGCTGGACCTCTCCGACAACGATGTGCGGGCCGCCGTCGAGGCCGCCCAGGCCGCCGCCCGCGGCGGACAGGGCAAGCCCCGGGTGCTGCTCGTGCCCCGGGTCGACGGGACCTACGCGGGGACCGGCGTGCTCGGCACCGTCGAGCAGGTCGGACGGCTCTCCGACGGCGACCCCGGCGCCCTCATCCGCGGGATCGGCCGGGTGCGCATCGGGGCCGGGACCACCGGACCCGGCGGTGCGCTCTGGGTCGAGGGCACCGTCGTCGAGGAGACCCTGCCCGACCCGCTGCCCGGCGCGGTGACCGAACTGGTCAAGGAGTACAAGGCGCTCGCCACCAGCTGGCTCAAGAAGCGCGGCGCCTGGCAGGTCGTCGACCGCGTCCAGCAGATCGACGGCGTCGGCGCCCTCGCCGACAACTCCGGCTACTCGCCCTTCCTCACCCTGGAGCAGAAGGTCGCGCTCCTGGAGACCGCCGACCCCGTCGACCGGCTCCGGCTCGCCACCGCCCAGCTCCGCGAGCACCTCGCCGAGCAGGACGTCGCCGAGACCATCGCCAAGGACGTCCAGGAGGGCGTCGACAAGCAGCAGCGCGAGTTCCTGCTGCGCCGCCAGCTCGACGCCGTCCGCAAGGAGCTGCGCGAGCTCAACGGCGAGAGCGAGGGCGACGAGTCCGACGACTACCGCGCCCGCGTGGAGGCCGCCGACCTGCCCGAGAAGGTCCGCGAGGCCGCCCTCAAGGAGGTCGAGAAGCTGGAGCGGTCCAGCGACCAGTCCCCCGAGGGCTCCTGGATCCGCACCTGGCTCGACACCGTGCTCGAACTCCCGTGGACCGAGCGCACCGAGGACGCGTACGACATCCAGGGCGCCAAGGCGGTCCTGGACGCCGAGCACGCGGGCCTCGACGACGTGAAGGAGCGCATCACCGAGTACCTGGCCGTCCGCAAGCGCCGCTCCGCGCGCGGCCTCGGCGTGGTCGGCGGCCGCCGCGGCGGCGCCGTGCTCGCCCTGGTCGGCCCGCCCGGCGTCGGCAAGACCTCGCTCGGCGAGTCCGTCGCCCACGCCATGGGCCGCAAGTTCGTCCGGGTCGCCCTCGGTGGCGTCCGCGACGAGGCCGAGATCCGCGGCCACCGCCGCACCTACGTCGGCGCGCTGCCCGGCCGGATCGTCCGCGCCATCAAGGAGGCCGGGTCGATGAACCCGGTGGTCCTGCTCGACGAGATCGACAAGGTCGGCTCCGACTTCCGGGGCGACCCGGCCGCCGCCCTCCTCGAAGTCCTCGACCCGGCGCAGAACCACACCTTCCGCGACCACTACCTGGAGGTCGAACTCGACCTCAGCGACGTGGTGTTCCTCGCCACCGCCAACGTCCTCGAAGCCATCCCGGAGGCCCTGCTCGACCGCATGGAGCTGGTCCGCCTCGACGGCTACACCGAGGACGAGAAGGTCGTCATCGCCCGCGACCACCTGCTGCCCCGGCAGCTGGAGCGCGCGGGCCTCGCCGCCGACGAGGTCGTCCTCGACGAGTCCGCGCTGCGCAAGCTCGCCGGGGAGTACACCCGGGAGGCGGGCGTCCGCAATCTGGAGCGCTCGCTCGCCCGGCTGCTCCGCAAGGTCGCCGCCCAGCACGAACTCGGCGACCGGGAGCCGCCGTTCCCGGTCGGCGCCGACGACCTGCGCGGACTGCTCGGCAGGCCGCACCACGTGCCCGAGTCCGCCCAGGACCCGGCCGAGCGCCGCACCTCGGTGCCCGGCGTGGCCACCGGCCTCGCCGTCACCGGCGCGGGCGGCGACGTGCTCTTCGTCGAGGCGTCCCTCGCCGACCCGGAGACCGGCGCCGCCGGACTGACCCTCACCGGTCAGCTCGGCGACGTGATGAAGGAGTCCGCGCAGATCGCGCTCTCCTTCCTCCGCTCGCACGGCGCCGAACTGGAGCTGCCCGTCACCGGCCTCAAGGACCGCGGCGTGCACATCCACTTCCCGGCGGGCGCGGTCCCCAAGGACGGCCCGAGCGCGGGCATCACCATGACCACCGCCCTCGCCTCGCTGCTGTCCGGACGGCAGGTCCGCACCGACGTCGCCATGACCGGCGAGGTCTCCCTCACCGGCCGGGTGCTGCCGATCGGCGGCCTGAAGCAGAAGCTGCTCGCCGCCCACCGCGCGGGCATCACCACCGTGGTGATCCCCAAGCGCAACGAGCCGGACCTCGACGACGTCCCCGCCGAGATCCTCGACAAGCTGGAGGTCCACCCGGTCACCGACGTCCGCCAGGTCCTGGAGATCGCCCTCACCCCGGCGGCCGTCCCGGTCGGCGCCGCCGCCTGACCGAACCGGGCAGGACCCGGCACGGCCTGACCGAACGACCCGGCGGGGCGCCCTTCACGACGAAGGGCGCCCCGCCGTCCGCGCGTCACACCGGCAGCGTGCGCCGCACCGCGTCGCTCACCACCGACGCGAGACCCCGCGCGCCCCGCGCGTGCGCCGCCCGCTGGAGGTCCGCGCCGGTGCCCCGGGCGAGCAGTGCCTCGGTGCCGCGCACCGCCCGCTCCCAGTCGCCCGCCGCCCGCAGCGCCGGGCCCACGTGGTCGAGCAGCGCCCCCAGCACCTCGGCCGCCGGCGCGGGCCGCCAGTTCCGCGGGTGCAGCAGGCTGCCGCGCAGCCCGTACCGGCTGGCCCGCCAGGCCGCGAGCCGCAGCACCACGGTCGGCACCGGATCCGCCGCCCGACCCTCCCGCCAGGCCCGCGCCCCGGTCTCCACCAGGGCCCGGACGAGCACCGCGAGCAGCACCCCGTCGTCCAGGTGCTGGCAGACGTCGCCGACCCGCACCTCCACCGTCGGGTAGCTCCGCGACAGCCGGGCGTCGAAGTAGACCATGTGGTCGTCCACCAGGACCTCGCCCGCGAGCATCTCCCGGGTGGTCTCCTCGTACGCCTCGACGTCCCCGTACAGCTCGCTCGGCCCGGTCATCGGCCAGCGCGACCACAACTGGTGGCGCCAGCTCGCGTAGCCGGTGTCCATGCCCTGCCAGTACGGCGAGTTGGCGCTGAGCGCGAGCAGCGGGGCGAGCCAGGGGCGGATCCGGTCGAGCACCGCCACCCCCTCCTCCGCCGAACGGAGGTGGACGTGCACATGGCACGCGCAGGTGAGCTTGTCCTCGACGAGCCGGCCGAACCGGTCCTCGATGGTCCGGTAGCGGTCCGACGGGGTGAGCACCGGATCGAAGCGCACCGGCGCGGTGGCGAGCGCCGCCACCGCGACCCCCGCCTCCTTGGCGGCGGCCGCGGCGTCGATCCGGGCCTGGCGCAGCTGCTCCGCGAGCTCGTCCGCCGTCAGACAGGGACGGGTGCCGATCTCCAGCATCTCGCAGAACAGTTCGGGCTTCACCGGCTCGCCGCGCTCGCCCCGGGGGCGGACGTCGGCGTGCCAGGCGGCTATCTCGGTGACGCTGGGCGCGAGTGGACGGGGGACCCCGCTGCCGGGGTCGACGAGGATCAGCTCCTCCTCCACTCCGAACGTGCGCAGCCCCTCTCCGCGGTGGTAGACCCACGGCTGCTCATTCCGCATGGAGCGCTCTCCTTCACGGTCGGACGACGGTGCGCTGACGGCCGTTCGAACAGAGCTTTCCCCACGGGTGTCCACCAGCCCGCCCCGCGCTGCCCGTTGGCGGGCAGATGGCGGGAAATGCCTCCCGGAAAGGGGCGCCCGGTACGGGCGCCCCCTGGTGTGACGGATTCCGGGACGGGTTCGCGTCAGTTCTGGCCGCGCCGCCGGGTCAGCAGCAGGCTGCCCGCGCCGAACACGGCCAGCGCGCCCGCGCCCGCGAGGGCCAGCGGCAGCGGCGAGGCGGGCTGCGCGGCGGTCTCGGCGGACAGCGCGGGGGGCTGCTCGTCGCCGCCGTGGCCCGCGTGGCTGACGGTGGAGAGCGCCGCGCCCGCCGCGATCTTCGCCTCGGTCGGCGCCTGGGCGGTCTTGGCGGCGCCGCCGAAGGTGACGTCCGAGCAGCTGTAGAACGCCTCGGGGCTGTCGTTGCGCTGCCACACCATGTAGACGATGTGGCGGCCGGTGCGCGCGGGCAGGGTGCCGTTGAAGGCGTAGAAGCCGTCGGTCGCGGTGCGGGTGGTGTTGTAGACGGCCGCCGGGGTGCTGTCGAGGTCGGACCACTTCAGCGGCTTCGTCGGGTCGAAGCCCTGCTTGGTGACGTACATCGTCATGGTGCCGGAGTGCGCGGCGGTGACCCGGATCCGGAAGCCGAAGGCGCCCGCGTTCACGGCGGTGGCGGGCCAGTCGGTACGGGCCCAGTCGAGCGCCCGGTACTTGTCGCGGTTGGCCGAGCACAGCTTGCCGTCCGGGATGACGGCCTGGTGCTGCCCGTTGGCGTTGGCGATGTTGACCTCGTTCCAGTCGTACAGCGGCTGGGTGCCCGAGTCGGCCACGAGGTCCTTGCACACCTGGGACTTGGGGGTCTCCGGGCCCTCGGCGTAACAGGCCGCGACCCGGCTGACCGGGTTGAACACGGCGCCGTGCGCCTGGGCGGCGGTCGGCGTGAGGGCGATCAGCGAGGCCGCGGCGAGCGTGGCGGCGGCGACGGGGGCGGCGGTGCGGCGGATGGACGGCATGCGGAGGCTCTCTCTCGTGCGTGGGGAGTACGGGGTGAGCAACGGGCCTGCGGCAATGGGGAGTTGCGGCGCTCCCCGCCGCCCCGAGGGTCGCATTGGTCCATACCAATGGGCAAGGGGTCGGTACGAAGAAGGCGGACCCCGGGGGTCCGCAACCCCCGGGGCCCGCCCGTGCGCATGCCCGTACGGCTGCCCGTACGACTGTCCCTACGGCTGCCGCAGGCGGCCGTCAGCCGTTGGCGAGCGCCTGCACCCGCGAGTAGTCGCCGTTGAAGTGGCTGTGGTCGCCGACCGTCGGGCCCGTCGAGGTGTACTGCCACATCGTGTAGTAGCCCCAGCCGGCCGGCAGGGCGCCGACCTCGGCCGCGTACCGGGCGATCCACAGCGGGTTGGTGCCGGCGAAGCCGCCGTAGTTGCCGGTGCACTGGGTCCACCAGCTGGTCGCCGTGTAGATCACCGGGTCGCGCCCGGTCCGCGCCTTGTAGCGGTTCAGGAAGTCCCGGACCCATGCCACCATCTGGGACTGCGTCTTGCCGTAGCAGGTGTCCCCGTACGGGTTCCACTCGATGTCGAGCGCGCCCGGCAGGGTCCGGCCGTCCTTGGACCAGCCGCCGCCGTTGTTCACGAAGTAGTCGGCCTGCGCGGCGCCGCTCGTGGTGTCCGGGGTGGCGAAGTGGTACGTGCCGCGGATCATGCCCACGTCGTAGGAGCCGTTGTACTGCTGCGTGAAGTACGTGTTCTTGTAGTACGTGCCTTCCGTGGCCTTCACATAGGCCCAGCGCACGCCGCTGTTCCAGAGCGTCTGCCAGGCCACGTTGCCGTTGTGGCTGGAGGTGTCGACGCCCTCGGTCTGCCCGGCCAGGGCCCGCGCGCCGGAGGGGGTGCCGGGCGCGGTGCCCCGCCCGTCGTGGGCGAGCACGCCCATGCCCAGGTACGCGGAGCCCCGGGCCGGGGTCTTCGCCGCGCCCGGGGCGGGGGCGGCGGCGTCGGCGGTGCCGGACAGGGCGAGCGGGACGAGCAGGGCCAGCGCCGCGAGGGCGGTGCCGGCGAGGGACGTCCGGGATCTGTGCACACGCATCGCGTGCCTCCGAAGGCTCGGTGGGGGGAGCGGGGGCGGTACGGGGTGCGGCGGCCGACCGGTCCACGGACCCGGGTCCGGAGCGCGGACCCGGACCCCCGGTCGAGGAGTCCGGGCACGGAGTCCGGGCACGGGGATATGGTGTGGACATGTCAGCCGGTGGTGCCGGGGACGACGCTACGCACGTAGACCGCCCGGACGGAAGGGGGCCTCGGGGCTGCCGTTGGTCTACTCCTGCGAAATACTGGGGGAGCTGCGGCGATGCCGGCCGCCGCGGGAAACTTTCAGCGAGCGGAAAGCGCGCGAGGGGTGCTGACGTGCACGTAAGCGGTACGGGGAGTGAATCCGGACCCAAGGGCGGAAGTGGTGTGGACCAGGAATTCCTGGCCCTGGAACGCGAACTGGCCGTGTTCCTGCGCCGCGCCCGCGCCCAGTCCGGCGAGATGGCCCGCGAGGTCCACCCCGAACTGGAGCCCGCCGCCTACGGACTCTTCGTCCGCCTCGACGAGGCGGGGCCGCAGCGCGCCACCGACCTGGCGGGCTGGTTCGGCGTCGGCAAGGCCACCATGAGCCGCCAGCTGCGCGCCCTCGAGGACCTCGGCCTGGTCGCCCGCGACCCCGACCCGGCCGACGGACGCGCCTCCCTGGTCCGGCTCACCGAGGAGGGCCAGGGCCGCTTCCGGCACGTCCGCGACGCCCGCCGGGAGCGCTACGTCCGCAAGCTCGCCGACTGGGACCGCCTGGAGGTCGCCGAACTCGCCCGGCTGCTGCACCACTTCAACGTACGGTCCGCCGAGGGCTGACCCGCGGGCGAGGGCGAGCGGCGGGCCGACGAACCCGCGAGCCCGTGAATCCGCGGGACCCGCGCGCCAGGCCCGGCCGGCCGGGCCTCAGAGCACCGCGTACGCGGCCGTCGCGTCGTCGTGCAGCTTCCAGCGCCGCACGCCGCCCGCCCGCTCGTCCGCCGCCTCCAGCGCCCGTACCCGCCGCAGCAGCCCCTCGGCGCCGTCCGCCGCGAGCACGTCGCACAGATCCGCCCAGTCGCCCGCCTTGAACAGCTCCACCCACCGGGTCGCCCCGTCGCTCAGCGCGGCCAGCGCGCGCACCTCGGCGCGCGGGGTCGTCCCGGTCACCGCGCGGGCCGCCACCGACGGGTCGGCGGCCGCCGTGAAGAAGCCGCCCTCCTGGTTCCGCAGCCGGTCGGTCGCCGCGAGCGACCGCAGGATCTCGTCCGGCACCCGGTCGAGCCGGTCGTCGAGCACCGCGCGGACCGCCCCGTCCGCCGTCCGCAGCAGCAGCGCCGCGTCCGAGAGCACCAGATGCTCCACGGTCTCCTCGTCCCAGCGCGCCAGGGCCACCGTGGCCTGCGGAGTACGCACGTGAGAAAGGTCACACGTGTCACGGTGCGCGTCCGCGGTGCGCCGGATTGCGAGCGACAGAATCTCGGACAGCGTCAGCTCGCGGAGCGAAACGGATAGTTCCGTCAAAGCGCCCCCGAGACGGGCCGTGAACCACGGCACCCCGTGCACACATCCGTCGTCGCCCGCCGGTGGCGTCACCCCGTCCAGGACCACCATCACGCCCCCCGAGCCCCCAGCGGGCAGAGCTGTCGCCACCCAGTCCTCGTTGGGGCGTTCGGGACTGCCGGGCAGGGTCGCGGCTTCGGTGCGCATGATCCCCAGTCTGCCCCGCGCGGCGCCGTATCCGCACCGCTCCTTCACCGTACGTCCAGCTGGCCGAAAATGGCCTGTACCAAAGGAGGGTGAAGGAGGATCGGGGGCGGAAGACCGGCCTCCGGGAAGCTGCGGGTGGGCATCCTGCCAAAGGCCGCACGGAAGATCCAACCGACGGTAATCCCGCCGCCCCGGCGGTCACGGGGGAGAGTTGTTCGCCAACTCAGGAGTGTTGTTCACTCGTTCGGGTGGCGGAGCGGCCGATGCGAGTCCCCTGACCAGAACCGCTGAAATGGTCGGAAGACACACCAGGGGTGGGGGCTCTTACATGTGACCGGTCGTCACCTCTGCTTCATGGGCGGACGAGTCAAGGATGCGAGCACCGGTGCAGAAGAAGCGGCCTCGGAGCAACAACGGCGCGCGGAGCCAGACCCCCGGTGACCCGCAGCACCCCGGCGTGCCCGCGCCCCCCGCCCCCGGCACCCCCGTGGCCGCCGAGACACCCGACGCTCCCCCGGCCCCCGAGGTCCCCGCCGGACGGGGCCGCGCCAAGCGCGTCCGCGGCCGGCTCTTCGCCGGGGTCGCCCTGGTCGGCGTCACCGTGCTGGCCGCCGGCGCCCCGATGGTCCTCACCGCCTCCACCGACCTCGACGACTCCGTCGAACTGGTCTCCCTCGCCGCCCTCGACCGGCAGGCCGTCACCCTCGCCCACTCGCTCTCCGACGAGCGCGACGAGGTCGTCGCGTACATCGCCGCGGGCCGCGACGACCAGAGCGGCGCCGACCGCGACAAGCGCCGGATCACCGAGGCCAGGGCCGCCCGGGTGGACCGCCAGATCGACGAGATCCACACCGCCGCCCCCGCCGAGCTGCGCAGCGAGCTCGCCGCCGTCCCCTCCGTCCGGCGCACCGCGCTCACCGGCAAGGGCACCGCCCTGGAGGCCCACCGGGCCTACACCGAGATCATCGGCAAGCTCCAGGCGCTCGCGGACCGGCTCGCCGAACGCACCCCGGCCCGCGCCGCCCAGGCCGTCCGCGCCCCCGCCGCGCTCGGCCGCGCCACCGAACTGGCCTCCGCCGAACGCGGCCTGCTGCTCGCCGCGCTCGCCGTCCCCACCCCCGAGGCCGACGGCCGCTCCCACTACGACCCCACCACCGGCACCTACGTCACCGAGGAGGCCGAGGGCGCCGCCGAGGCCGACCGGGCCCGCAACGCGCTCACCGCCGCCGCCCAGCAGGCCCGGCTCCGCGAACTGGCCGCCCTCGCCGACTTCGACCAGGCCGCGGGCGCCGAGGCCCGCGACTCGCTCGCCGCCACCGTCACGGGACCCGAGGTCAAGAGCGCCGAGCGGCACCTCGCCGCCCTCACCGACCGGCCCGAACTCTCCGAGGCCGAACGCGACACCGACCCCGTCAAGCTGGACGCCGAACTGTCCGCCCGGATCGAGCAGCTGCGGTCCGTCGAGTCCTCCCTCGCCACCCAGCGGGTGGACCGGCTCACCGCGCTCCGCGACGACGACGTCACCGCCCTCGAAGTGCGGATCGTGTTCCTCGGCGGCTGCCTCCTCGTCGCCGTCGGCATCGCCACCTACGTCGCCCGCTCCATGACCCGGCCGCTCGCCGCGGTCCGGATCGGCGCCGCCCGGCTCGCCGCCTCGCCCGCGCCCGCGACCGAGGAACCGGTCCGCTTCACCGGCCGCAACGACGAGTTCGCCCAGGTCGTACGGTCCCTCAACACCCTCCAGAGCAGGCTCGCCGCGCTCTCCGCGCACGCCGAACGGCTCGACGCCGACCGCACCGACCTGGCCGGCGCCCGCGAGGCCGTCGCCGCCGAACTGGCCGCCCAGCGCGCCGAGCTCCAGGGCCACAACGCCCTGCTCACCGCCGAACTCGAACGGCTGCGCGGCACCGTCCACCACACCTTCGTCAACCTCTCGCTGCGCACCCTCGGCCTGGTCGAGCGCCAGCTCGGCGTCATCGAGAAGCTGGAGGAGCGCGAGCAGGACCCGGACCGGCTCGCCACCCTCTTCAAGCTCGACCACATGGCCACCGTGATGCGCCGCCACAGCGAGAACCTGCTGGTCCTCGCCGGGCACGAGCACCACCACGGCCACCCGGGACCGGTGCCGCTGGTCGACGTGCTGCGGGCCGCCGTCAGCGAGATCGAGCGGTACGAGCGGGTCAGCATCCAGGCGCTGCCGCCGCACGCCCAGGTCGCGGGCTTCGCCGCCGACGACCTCAGCCACCTGCTCGCCGAACTCCTGGAGAACGCCACCTCGTTCTCGCCGCCCGACACCCAGGTCCAGCTGTCCGGCTGGCTCCTGGAGTCCGGCGAGGTGATGCTCTCCGTGCAGGACGGCGGCATCGGCATCTCCGCCGCCCGCACCGCCGAGCTGAACGCCCGGCTCGCCGACCCCGCCGCCGTCGACCCGGAGGGCGAGGGCCTCGGCATCCGGGTCGCCGCGCTGCTCGCCGCCCGGCACGGCGTCCGCGTCGAACTGCGCGAGCACACCCAGGGCGGTACGACGGCGGTCATCGTCGTGCCGCAGCCGCTGCTGCCCACCGCGCCGCCCGCCACCGTGCCGCCGACGCCCACCGTCACGCTCGCCGCCACCACCGGCCAGACTCCGGTCCTCACCCAGCCCGGCTCGGTCGCCGAGGCCAACTCCCACGCCCTGCCGTCCCGGCACCCGCACCCGCAGCCGGACCCGCAGTCGGACCCGAACCACGACCCGCACCGGGACCCGCTGGTGGAGGCCGCCGAGCGGGCGATCATGGCGGCGGAGCGGCAGGGCGTACCGATGGAGCCGGTGCCGGTGCCGGAGGCGGCCCTGGCGCCGGAGCCGGAGCCGGAGCGGTTCGAGGAGCCCGCGCCCGTCGCGTACGAGCCGGAGCCCGCCCCGGAGTACGCGCCCGCGCCCCTGCCCGTACGGGGAACGCGCCCCGGTCTCGGCGAGTCGCTCTCCGAGACGACCCTCCAGGTACGGCTGCCCGACCCGCCCCCGGAGCCGGACGCCCACGGGCGGGCGGCCGACGCGGCCGACGAGGAGCCGGTCCAGGAGCCCGCGACCGCCCCCGAGCCCGCGACCGCCCCCGAGCCCGCGCCCGTACCGGAGGCCGAGCCCACCGCCGTGACGGACGCCGTCCCCGGGCCACGGACCGGACAGTGGGAGCGGACCACCGACAAGGGACTCCCCAAGCGCACCCCGCGGATCGTGCGACCGGCGGGCGCCCCCGCCGCGCCGATACGCCGCGGCGGCGTGGACGCCGAGGCGCTGCGCAGGCGGCTCGGCGGCTTCCAGCGAGGAGCAGACGACGGCCGCAGGGACGTGGCCGCCGAGATCCGCGCCGCTGAGACAGCACGTACCGAGGAGATGACGGGGGACACAGTCGAGGAGGCACGCAGTTGACCGCGACCGGAACCGGAACGTTCGGACTGAGTACGGAGGCCCAGAACCTCCAGTGGCTGCTGGGCAATCTGGTCGAGGAGGTACCCGGCGTGCGCTCCGTCGCCGTGGTCTCGTCCGACGGGCTGCTCCTGCTCTCGTCCGACCCGGACGCCCTCACCGGGGCGCCCGCCGCGGACCGTACCGACGGCCCGCGCGGCTCCAGCGCCGACCTCGCCACCATCGTGTCGGGCATCGGCAGCCTCACCGTGGGCGCCGCCCGGCTGATGGACGGCGGCGGGGTCAAGCAGACCATGGTCGCGATGGAGGAGGGCGCCGTCTTCGTCATGTCGATCAGCGACGGCTCGCTGCTCGGCGTGCACGCCACGCCCGACTGCGACATGAGCGTCATCGCGTACCACATGGCGCTGTTCGTCGGCCGCGCGGGACACGTCCTCACCCCCGAACTCCGCAGCGAGCTGGCCAAGTCCGCGCAGGCGGCGGAGCCGCTGCCGGAGCAGCTGCCGGGCCGTACCGTGCCCCCGCAGGGCACGTCGACCGGCGCGCCCCAGGGCGCCGTGCGGAGCGCGGAGAGCGCCAGGTGACCGCCGCTTCCGCCGCCCAGCGGCTGCCGATACGCGGGGAGGGGCGCCGCCCCTCCCGCGTCCGTCCCTACTCGCTCACCGGCGGCCGCACCCGCTTCGGTCACGTCCTGCTGGTCGAGACCTTCGTGGCCGCCCTCGAACCGGCGCCCGCCCGCAAGGTGCTGACGGGCGGCGGCCCGGCCCCGCGCGGGCTGATGCCGGAGATGCGGGCCATCGTCGAGGTCTGCCGCCGGATGCGGACGGTCGCCGAGATCTCCGCGCTCCTGAAGATGCCGTTGGGTGTGGTCCGGGTGCTGCTCAGCGACCTGGCCGACCAGGGAAAGATCCGTGTGTACGGGACCGGTCACGGCACCGGCCAGCCCGACCGCGCGCTCCTCGAAAGGGTGCTGAGTGGACTCCGCCGTCTCTGAGGCGACCTCGGTCGCCCAACCGCCGACGACGATCGCCGGCGTCCCCGCCCAGCCCGCCGCGCCCGCCGCGACGGCGGTGGCCGCCGTGCCGGACCCCGAAGAGGGCGCCCAGGACTGGCAGCTGGACCACACCCGGGCCCCGATCGCGACCAAGGTCGTGGTCGCGGGCGGATTCGGCGTCGGCAAGACCACCTTCGTGCGCGCGGTCTCCGAGATCACCCCGCTGCAGACCGAGGCGCTGATGACGCGGGCGAGCGAGGAGACCGACGACCTCACCGCCACGCCCGACAAGCTGACCACCACCGTGGCCATGGACTTCGGGCGGATCACCCTCGACGACGACCTGGTGCTGTACGTCTTCGGCACCCCGGGGCAGCAGCGCTTCTGGTTCATGTGGGACGACCTGGTGCGCGGGGCGATCGGCGCGGTGGTGATGGCGGACACCCGTCGGCTCACCGACTGCTTCCCCGCGCTCGACTACTTCGAGAGCTGCGGCCTGCCGTACATCGTGGCCGTCAACCACTTCGAGGGCACCGAGCGCTTCGAGGTGGCGGACGTCCGGGACGCCCTCACCGTGCCGCCGCACGTGCCCGTGCTGATCATGGACGCGCGCAAGCGGTACAGCGTGGTGGAGACCCTGCTCGCGATGGTCGAGCACGCTCTCGAAGCCACCCCCGAATAGTGCGACAGGAGCACCACCCTCCCATGCGGAAGATACTCATCGTGGGGGCCGGTCAGTCCGGCCTCCAGCTCGCCCTCGGTCTGCAGTCGCAGGGCTACGAGGTCACCCTGATGTCCAACCGGACGGCGGACGAGATCCGCGCCGGGCGGGTGATGTCCACGCAGTGCATGTTCGCCACCGCGCTCCAGCACGAGCGGGATCTCGGCCTGAACTTCTGGGAGTCGCAGGCGCCGCGGATCGAGGGCGTCGGCGTCTCGGTCGCGGGACCGGAGTCCCAGAGACTGATCGACTGGGTCGGGCGGCTCGGCGGCTACGCCCAGTCCGTCGACCAGCGGGTCAAGATGGCCGGCTGGCTGGAGACCTTCGCGCAGCGCGGCGGCCAGCTGGTCATTCACGGCGTCTCGGTCGGCGACCTCGACTACTTCGCGCGCGGCTACGACCTGGTGCTGGTCGCGGCGGGCAAGGGCGAGCTGGTCGGCATGTTCGGCCGGGACGCGGCGCGTTCGCCGTACAGTGCGCCGCAGCGGGCGCTCGCGGTGTCGTACGTGCACGGCCTCGGCCCGCGCCCGGAGCACCCCGAGTTCGACGCGGTGCGCTGCAACGTGGTGCCGGGTGTCGGCGAGCTGTTCGTGATGCCGACGCTCACCACCTCGGGCCGCGCCGACATCCTCTTCTGGGAGGGCGTCCCCGGCGGCCCGCTCGACGTCTTCCAGGGCGTGAAGGACCCGGCCGACCACCTGGCCCTCACCCTGGGGCTGATGGAACGTTTCACCCCCTGGGAGTACGCGCGCGCCACCAAGGTCGAACTGACCGACGCGGGCGGCACCCTGGCGGGCCGCTACGCCCCGACGGTCCGCAACCCGATCGGCCGGCTGCCCGGCGGCGGCCTGGTCCTGGGCGTCGCCGACGTCGTCGTGGCCAACGACCCGATCACCGGCCAGGGCTCCAACTCGGCGGCCAAGTGCGCCGCGGCCTACCTGGCGTCGATCGTCGAACAGGGCGACCGCCCCTTCGACGAGAGCTGGATGCAGGCCACCTTCGACCGCTACTGGGCCACCGCCCAGCCCGTCACCAAGTGGTCCAACGCGATGCTGGCCCCGCCGCCGGAGCACGTCCTGAACCTCCTCGGCGCGGCCGGCCAGCTCCCCCCGGTCGCGGACCGCTTCGCGAACGGCTTCGACGACCCGGCGGACTTCGAGAACTTCTTCTACGAGCCGGAGAAGACGGCGGCGTATCTGGAGTCGGTGGCCGGTTCGCCGGCGGCCTCGCCCGCCTGACCCGCGCCCGCGGCGACAGCGGCCGCCGATAAATCCGAAGGGGATTGTCGGTGGCCGCTGTTAGCCTCCTCCCGCTTGATCGAACTCTGGTCGGGCGTTCATCAGGGAGGGGATCCACGCATGTCAGGACGTTTCAGAACCCGAGGGGTGCTGCTGCTCAGCTGCCTTGCGGCGGTCGTGGGGGCGACCGCACCGGGCACCGCGTACGCGGCGGAGAAGGAGAACCTGCCGCCCGTGGCCACGGAGCTGCAGACCGGGTCGAGGGACTGCGCGACGGGGGACACCCCGGCGTACGTCGACAGCCTTCCGACCCTGTCGGCGCGGCTGACCGATCCCGTCGAGGACGACCCGATCGGTGAGCCGGAGTTGCTCACCGCCGAGTTCGAGCTGTGGTGGACGGACGCGACCGGTACCGAGCAGCGCCGTACCGTCACCAGTCGCCCGGCCTATCCGGACCGGATCCACCGCGTCACCGCTCCGTCCGACACCCCGGCCGACACGGTGATCTCCTGGCATGTCCGCGCCGATGACGGCCGGACGCGCGGCTCCTGGAGCCCCGAGGCACCCGGTGCGGCCTGCCGCTTCGTCCGCGACGACCGCAGCCCCGAGGCCCCCGTCGTGAACTCGCCGGAGTACCCCGCGGAGGTGCGCGGGTCCGGCGGCGTCGGTGTCTACGGCAGCTTCACCATGGACAGCCCCTCGGCGGACGTCGTCGAGTACCAGTACAGCTTCAACGGGGGCCCGTACGCCGCCGTGCGCCCCGCCGAGCCGGGCGGACCGGCCACCGTCCGCTACGTGCCCACGAGCAACGCCCCGCAGACGCTCAGCGTCCAGGCCGTCGACCGCGCCGGGCGGACGAGCCCGCGCACCGACCACACCTTCTACCCGAAGGCCGCGAGCGCCCCCGTCTCCCGCTGGAAGCTCGCGGACGCCGCCGGGTCCACCACCGCGACCCCCGAGTCCGGACAGCCCGCCCGGGCCGGCCGGGGCGTCGCCTTCGGCGGCCCGGTGCCCTCGGGCACCGCGCTCACCAGCACGGCCACCTTCGACGGCACCGGCCACGGCTTCCTCACCACGCCCGCCCCGGCCGTCGACAGCGGCCGCACCTTCGCGGTCGGCGCCTGGGTGCGCCCGGCCGGGACCGGCAGCTCCATGACGGTGGTCAGCCAGGACACCGGCATCGGCACGGCCTACAGCCTCGGCCTGCGGGCCGCCGCCGGGAAGCCCGCCGCCTGGAGCTTCACGCTCGGTGGCGCGACGGTCAGCGGCGGTGCGCCCGGGGCCGGTGAATGGGCCTACCTGCTCGGGGTGTACGACACCGAGACCGGGTACGCCCAGCTGTTCGTCGACGGCCGCGAGGTCGGCACCAAGGCCAAGGCCGCCCCGGTCGCCGCCGACGGCGGATTCCAGATCGGCCGTGTGCGCGGCAAGCTCGGCTACCGGGACCGCTGGCAGGGCGAGATCGGCGACGTCCGCGCGTACGACCGGCTGGTCGTCCCGCAGGAGGTGACCGGCCTCGCGAAGCGCCAGGCGAAGCCGCTCGGCCACTGGTCGTTCAGCACCGCGACCGACGGCGTCACGCCCGGCGACAGCGGCGGTGCGCCGATGCGGCTCGGTGCGGGAGCGTCGATCAACCGGGGCCCGGAGCGGGGCGGCTGCATCCCCGACCTCGACCCCGACTGCCCGTTCGTGCCGTACCCGCTGGTCGGCGAGGGCAGCCTGGTCCTCGACGGGGTGACCGGTCACGCGGCCCTCGACGGTCCGCTGGTGGACACCGGCGACAGCTTCACCCTCGGTGTGGTCGCCAAGATAGAGAACGAGGACGCCACCCGGCCGATGACCGTCCTCTCGCAGGCCGGTGCGCACACCGACGCGTTCAAGCTGCGCTACGACCCGGCGCTGTACGCCTGGCAGCTGGTCATGCCGGAGCGGGACGAGGCGGGCGCACCCGAGGTCGTCGTCTCCCAGGTGTCGGCACCTGGCGGCAGGGGCAGCGGTACCCAACTGGCGATCGTCTACGACGACCGTGACAACACGGTCAAGCTGTATGTCGACGGCTACACCAACGCCGACGCCACCGCGCAGCTGCCGCACGGCTGGCCGAGCACCGGCGCGTTCCAGGTCGGACGGGCCCGCACGGCCGACGGCTGGGGCGAGTATCTGAAGGGCACGGTCGACGAGGTCCAGGCGTTCGCCGGTGTCCTGAGCGAGCGGGAGATCCCGCTTCTCGGCGCGGAGACCGACCCCTGCCTGTGCTTCTGACGGCAGGTCACCGCGGGTCCGCGGCCTCGCCGCCCGGCCCCGCCTCCCCGCCCGCTCCGCCCCCCGTCCCCGCGTACCCCTCGTCCCCGCCCTCCGTCGCCCCCGCCGGCAGCTCCGGCGGGGTGAAGGACGCGGCGGGCGGGGCTTCGGGGTCGGGGCGGAGGGCGCCCAGGAGGGGGTTGGCCGCGATCGGGGAGACCTTGATCCGGGCGCCCGGGCGGGGGGCGTGGATCACCAGGCCCTCGCCGAGGTAGAGGGCGACATGGGTGGCCTCGGGGAAGTACACGACGAGGTCGCCGGGGCGCAGCTCGGCGAGCGGGATGCGGCGCAGCCGGGCCCACTGTTCCTCGCTGGTACGGGGGATCTCCTGGCCCGCCGCCGCCCAGGCCCGCTGGGTGAGGCCGGAGCAGTCGTAGCGGTCCGGCCCCTCGGCCCCCCACTCGTACGGCTTGCCGATCTGCCGTACGGCGAAGCGCAGCGCCTCCGCGCCCGCGTCGGACGGGGTGCGGGGCCCGTCCAGGACGCCGGATCCGAGGAGCTCGCTCTGGGCGCCCGCCGTCTGGGTCCGTTCCAGGGCGGCGAGCCGGGCCAGTTGGTCCGCGGACAGCGAGGCGAGCAGCCGTTCCACCTCGCGGAGCTTCGCCTGCGCGGTGTCCTTGTGCTTCTGCCGCCCGCCGAGCAGCTCCCGGCGCCGGTCCAGGGCCGTCCGGGAGGCGTCCGCGAGGGTCTTCGCCTTCCTCTCGGCGTCCCGGAGCCGGGTGACCAGGGCCGCTCGTTCGCGGGCCGCCCGGTCGAGCACCCGGCGGCCGTCGAGCGCCCGCTGCGGGTCGGCGGCGAGCAGCAGTCCGAGGTACGGGGAGAGCTCGTCGCCGCTGCCCCGGTACTGGCTCCTGGCCAGCCGCCCGGCCTCGTCCCGGCCCTTCGCGAGCGCCTGGCGGGTCCTGGCGAGGGCGTCGTCGGTGCGGCGGGTCTCGGCGGACTGGCGCTTCAGCTCCTCGTCGGCCGCGTTGTACGCCTCGGTGGCCCGCTCGGTCTCCTGGTAGAGCGTGCGCAGCCGGGTGAGCAGCGAGCCGACCGAGTCGGTGGGGTCGGCCGGGGCTGCCGGGGCCGCCGGTGCGCCCGTGGCCGGGCCCGGCGCCCCGAGCGCCGTCGCCGCGAGCAGGATCCCCGCCAGGGCACCCGTACGGACCGTGCGCAGCAGCCGTCCCGGCACGTCATCACCTCCGTCCGGATGATGACCCGGCCGATGGTGTGATGATCGGACCTACGCGGCGGTCCGCCGTGCTCTCACTCGTCCGGCGCAGCGGGCCGCGCCGCCGTCGGCTTCGACCACGGCCACTTCAGCTCCCGCCGCTCCCGCCCGTCCGGCGCGTACACGTACATCCAGCCGCGCTGCAGCCCGAGCCGCTTGGTGTAGCCGGCGGGCTCGCGGCGGTACGCGTGGACGGTGGCCGGGTGCCCGTCGTGGGCCGGGACCGGCACCTCGTACCACTTCGGCGGGTGCCCGATGGGGCCGACCAGGACGGGCAGCACCCGCCCGTCGAGGGGGCCGCCGCGGAAGGGGGTGTTCTCGCTCTTCACCCCACCAGTGTCACCCGCCCCTCACCCCACCCGTGTCACCGGGCGCGCCCGCCCCCGGTCACAGCAGGTGTGCGGCCTCGCCGATCACCGGGATCACGTTCCGGGTGAGCCGTCCCACCGGGCCGCCCGGCCGCTCCCGGCCGAGCAGCCGGGTCACCACGTCCGCCGTCTCGGCGTCCCCGGCCGCGGTCGCCGCGAGCAGTGCCACCAGGTGGTCCACCAGCCAGTCCCGCAGCTCCGCCGGGTCCGGCCGCTTGCCCTCGTCGACCCAGATCAGCGAGGCCGCCTCGACCGCCGCGATCCAGGTCCGCACCATCATCCCGAGCCGCGGCCCCGGCCGCTCCGCGCCCAGGTGGAACAGGATCTCGGCGGCGGCGGCCCGCCGCACCTCGTCGACGATCGCCGAGGTCCGCGAGGTCCCCGCCACGCTCCCGCCGCGCAGCAGCGCCGCGAACCCGGCGTCGTGCTCGTCGACGAAGGCGAGATAGCGGTCCAGGACCCGGGACAGCCGCTCGGTCGGCGGGCCCTCGGGCGGTTCGGTGAAGCAGCGTTCCAGCGCGTCGGCGGAGGAGCGCAGCGCCGCCTCGTACAACTGCTGCTTGCCACCGGGGAAGTAGCGGTAGACGAGCGGGCGGGAGACCCCGGCGGCCTCGGCGACGTCGTCGAGCGACACCTCCTCCGGCGGCCGGTGCGCGAACAGCGTCTGGGCGGCGTCGAGCAGCTGCCGCCGCCGCTCCTCGACGCCGAGCCTGCGGTACGCGGGGGAGGCGGCACTGGTCATGACCGCAGCGTAACCCCGGGGGGCGCGGGCCGGTCCCGGCCGCTTCGGCCGATCTCCGGCGACGGCCGACGGGGTCGCGCCCGTTCCGCGCCCGTTCCGCGCCCGTTCCGCGCCCGCTCAGGCCAGCAGGCCCGACGACCGCCAGAGCCGTCGCCCCGCGCCCCGCAGCACCCCGATGTCGTCCAGGAAGTCGGTGAGCCGCCCGGCCCCGGTCCGCATCACCTCGCGGCGGTGGCCGCTGGCCCGTACCTGGGCGACGGCCTGCCGCCGGTCCAGGCCGACGTGGTCGTACACCGCCGGGTTCACGAAGCAGGTGGAGAAGACCCGCGCCGCCTCGCCGCAGCTGAGCCGGGTGAACTCCCGCTCCCAGCGCGGCGCGGTGATCATCTGGCGGCGCAACTCCTCGCGGGCGTACCGGACATGGCGGGCCTCCTCCACCACATGGATCCGGGTGACCCCGCGCACCAGCGGCTGGACCCGCTCGTCGGGGAAGGTCAGCCGCTGCATCCAGTCCAGGATCTCCTCGCCGAGCAGGGTCGCGGCGAACGAACCGGGCGTGGTGGAGACGGTCTTGAGGACCCTGCCGAGCTGGTGGTAGACGCGCGGCACCGGGTACGCGGGCGAGCCGCCGCGGGTGATCAGCCGGGCGAACATCATGGAGTGGCGGCACTCGTCGGCGATCTCGGTGAGCGCGTAGCGGACGTGGTCGCTGGTCAGCGGCTTGTCGTAGATGTGCCGGACGAGCAGCTGCATCAGGATGATCTCGAACCAGATGCCGAGCGAGGCGAGCGAGGCGGCCTCGTGGCGGGCCAGGTCCTGGCGCTGTTCCTCGGACATCCGGTGCCACAGCGGGGTGTCGTACAGCGACACCAGCTCGGGTGGCCAGAACCACTTGCCGTCCTCGAAGGGGGCCGCCCAGTCGAGTTCGGTCTCGGGGTCGAAGGAGTGCTTGAGCGAGGACTCCAGGAGGCGCTGGGCGACCTGTTCGCGGTCGCGCAGCGGGCCGAGGGCGTCCCGCAGCAGAGTGAAGTCGGGTTCCGTCAGGCGCGGCATGACACTTATCAGACTCTCCGTCAGTAACGTCGTCAATCCCTCCCGCACGACTTGTTGACCCCGCGTCTACCAACGTGTGAGCCTGCTGCCAACCGCAGGAAGGAGCCGTCAGTGTCGACGCACGACTTCTACGTCCAGACCCCGAACGAGCCCTCGAAGGGCCCCCTCTGGCAGGTGCCGGCGTCCGGCGCGGCCCGCTTCACCTGGGAGTACGACCTGAGCGCGGCCGGCAATCCGCGCCTCCTCGCCCTCTACCAGAAGGGCAAGGACAAGCAGTGGGACGGCGCCACCCGGATCGACTGGGACCTGGAGGTCGACCCGTACGACCCGCTCGGCACCCCCGACGAGGCCCTGGCCCTCTACGGCACCCGGCACTGGGCCAAGCTCACCGAGAAGGACAAGGGCGAGCTCCGGCAGCACTACACCGCCTGGAACTTCAGCCAGTTCCTGCACGGCGAGCAGGGCGCCATGATCTGCGCCGCCCGGATCGTGGAGTCCGTCCCCGACCTCGACGCCAAGTTCTACTCGGCCACCCAGACCATGGACGAGGCCCGGCACGCCGAGATCTACGGCCGCTTCCTGCACGAGAAGATCGGGATGCTCTACCCGATCAACGACAACCTCCAGGGGCTGCTCGACGACACCCTGCGCGACTCCCGCTGGGACATGCCCTACCTCGGCATGCAGGTGCTCATCGAGGGCCTGGCGCTCGCCGCCTTCGGCATGATCCGCGACACCACCGACAAGCCGCTGCCCAAGCAGATCCTGGCGTACGTGATGCAGGACGAGGCCCGGCACGTGGCCTTCGGCCGGATGGCGCTGCGCGCCTACTACCAGCAGCTCTCCGACGCCGAACTGCGCGAGCGCGAGGAGTTCGTGATCGAGGGCTGCTATCTGATGCGGGACCGGCTGCGCGGGGTCGAGGTCCTGGAGAACTTCGCCATCCCGAAGCGGGAGGCCGAGGAGTTCAGCGAGCAGAGCGAGTTCCTGCACCTGTTCCGCAAGCTGCTCTTCAGCCGGATCGTGCCCTGCGTCAAGGACATCGGCCTGTGGGGCCCCCGGCTCCAGAAGGCGTACCTCGACATGGGCGTCTTCGACCTCGGCGACTCCAACCTGGACCTGCTGATGACCCAGGACGAGGAGATCGCCGAGGCCCTGGACCGGGAGCGGTTCGCGGCGGAGGAGGCGGCCCGGGTGGCGGAGGTGACGGCGGCGATCGCGGCGGGGGAGACGGACGGGTAGCGGGGCGGGCGCGGCGGACAGGGGTGAGCCCCCGGCGCCTGCGCGGCGCCGGGGGCTCGGTGTCATGACCCGTGGTGCGGGCCGGTGGGATCAGCCGAAGGCCCTGATGTCCCGCCAGTCGACCGACAGCACGGTCTTGGCCGGGCCGTTGGTGTTGGTGGTGGACGGGTAGTACAGGCGGATGTTGCCGGTGTCCCCGGTGCGCGCCCACATGTCCGGGATTCCGTCCTTGTTGACGTCGGGGATGCCGATCACGGAAGTCACGTTCGTCTCGGTCCAGTTGGTGCCGAAGGCGACATCACCGTTGAGCGAGTTCGCCGCCACCTTGATGGACTCCAGGTCGACCGCGCCGGTGACCGCACCGGGCTTGCCGTGCCGGACGTACATGTTGCCGTTGTCCAGGTTGCGCCACAGCAGGTCGGGGGTGCCGTCCTTGTTCATGTCCGCGATGTTGACGATGTCGCGGCGGGCCCAGGCGGTGCCCTCCATGAGCGTGGCGGTCTGGAAGCTGGCGCCGGTGTAACCGGACAGCACCCAGAAGGCGTTGCCGGCGCGCAGCGCGAGGTCCGGCTGCTTGTCGCCCGTGACGTCGCCGATCGCCTTCAGCTGCGTCCAGGTGCTCGGCGCGGGCGCGTTGGACGGGAGCCGGATCTTGATCCGGTCGTCCACGTTGAAGCTGCCGTAGCCGTCGCCCGGGTACAGCCAGAACTGCTTGTCCGGGGTGACGGCGAACAGATCGGTCGAACCGTCGCCCGGGTAGGCGTCGTTGTAGTGCGCGATCAGCGAGGCGGTGCCCGCCGCGTCGATCCAGTGGTTCGGCGGGTCGACCTTCTTGCCCGCGGTCATGTAGGACGCGGCCAGGCAGCTGTAGAGCTCACCACCGGTGCCCGGGACCGCGGCGTCGGCGGGAGCGCCGACACAGTTCTTCAGCCTGCCGTCCGGGAAGAGGACGAGCAGGTCGGGGATGTTGTCACCGCCGGTGTCCATCGGACCGTCGGCCGTGTCACGGGGCGGCAGGTAGAAGCTGTAGTCGCCGCGCAGGCTCTGGTTGCCGCTGACGTCGTACGCGAACACGTTGAGCTGGATCGGACCCGCGTGCGGCGGGGAGATGTCGAACGTGACCTTGCCGTTCACCGGCTTCGGCGAGTCCTGGTACCCCCACCCCTCGAAGCCGTACGAGAAGCGCGTCGCGCCCGTGGCCTCGAAGGTGACCGAACCCGACTTGCCGAACTTCACCTTCGCCCAGGTCTTGCCGTCCGGGGTGGCCTCGTCGAACACCGGGCTGGTGATCTCGGGCTGCGGCGGCGCGGTCGGGTCGATGGTGAGACGGCACGGGTAGCTGCCGTCCGGGAAGTACGACGAGGTCGAACCCGCGTCGGGGTACGTGGTGTCCTCGGACCGCACGTCCCACAGGAACGTGGTGTTGGTCTTGAGGTCCTTCAGGAGCGGATCCGTGGCCGGGATGATCACCTGTGCCCAGCCGTTGGCGTCCGGGGTCGCCAGCGGACGGTCCAGGGCCGAGCCGCCGTCCTTCCAGAAGCGGAAGCGCAGCTTGGACAGGTTGCCGTCGACGTCGACGGCCTTGGCCTTCAACGTGAGGTTGGTGCGCCCGATGAGCACGCCGGTGCCGGAGCTGCCGGTGATGCAGGAGCCGCCGGGCACGGAGGAGCCGGAGGTCGGCTGGGACGGCGCCCGGTTGAACTGGCCCGTCAGGGTCGCGCCGGTGGCGGCGAACTTGCGCCAGGTCTGGGTGTCGGACTCGCTGGTGGCGCGCATGCCGAAGGTGATGTTCGGCCAGCCCTTGTCCGCGCCCTCCTGGGCGGCGGCGGTGACGGTGAACGCCTCGTACTCGTCCGGGCAGGAGCTCGACCAGCCGTGCGCGAAGGACTTCTTCTGCAGCACCTTCGCCCAGCTCGGCTGCGCGTTCCAGGTGGTGCCCGAGGAGATCGAGCCGGTCAGCCAGAACTCCATCTGCCGGTCGGTGCAGGACCACGAGTGGTTGTTCTTCACCTTGAAGGTGGCCCAGTCGAACTTCGCGCCCTTGTAGCCGGACGAGAAGTTCATCCGCCAGAAGGAGCGGGCCAGACCGCCGGTGTCGCTCTCGTAGCCGACCCGGGCGTCCGAGGTGCCGGAGGAGAAGTTCGTACCGTTCCAGAAGCTGGAGCTCGGGTACTTGCGGTACGCGACCGTCCAGGCGAGCCAGCCGGCGTTGAGCGGCGGGTCGATGAAGACCGGGTACGTGGTGTCGGCGCGGGTCAGCAGACCCGTCTCGGCCACCTTCAGACCCACGGTCAGGTCGCCGGTGCCGTCCCCGTCGAGCGCCACCGGGAGCTGCGCCGAGTTGGCACCCGGCTCGATGCCGGTGAGGCCGGAGAGCTTGAGGACGTCGGCGGAGGTGGCGGCCGCGGTGCGCGGCGCCTTGTCCGGCGCGTCGGCGTCACGGCCCGCGGAGTCCCAGGCGAACGGCGTCGGGATGGACCCGATCTCCTCGCCCGCCTTGTCCAGGACCTGGATCACGTTCGCTTCGGCGTTCTGCCGGAAGACGGCGGTCTTCGACGTCACACCGAACTTCACCGTGGCAAGCGACTCGTGGCGCGCGGCCTCGCGGTTCTTCACGATCAGGACCTGGCCGAAGCCCCCCTCCGCACGGGCCACGAGCAGCAGGTCGACGCCCGGGAAGACCTCGGGGTACAGCGCGCGGGGACCGTCGAGCACCGGCTCGGGCAGGGCCGTCGGCCAGGTGTACGTGACGGTGTGGCCGCCCAGGTCGACCTCGGCCAGCGGGGTGCCGTGCGACGCGCCCGCGGCGGGCGATCCCTCGGCCAGCGGCAGGCGGCTGAAGGAACGGTCGGCGCGGGCGGCCTTGCCGCCGCCGGAGAAGCGGACCGGGACGACCGCGTTCGCCGGGACGACGTTCAGCGGCCCGGCGTCCTTCGACCGGTGCAGCGTGGTGTCGATCGGCGCCCAGTTGCCCTCGGCGTTCTTCGCCCGCTGCGGCAGGGCGTCGATCTGCGTGAGCATCTTGCCGTTGGGCTGGGCCCAGAGGAGCTGGGTCGCGGTGGTCGCCGTGTCGACGAGCACCTTCTTGCCCGTCCGCTTCGCCTCGGCCACCGCGGTGGCCTCGTCGCGCGGACCCACCGAGGCGTTGCGCGCCTCGGTGGAGGTCTGGGAACCCGGGACAGTCGGGCCGCTCGGCTGCCACCAGGGCAGGAGCGCGGCGGTGAGGGCGGCCAGAACGAGGCCGAGAGTGAGGCTCAGCCGCGTGCGCGTGCGCACGAATGGGCTGAGAAGACGAGGCGGCGCGGGCACGGCGGTCTACTCCCGTGGGAACCAGAGGATTTCGGACAGCACAGACAGCCCCGCGGTCCAGACCACGGGGCAGCACAGGCGCGCACACGATCACATGGCAACCAAGCCACGTCCATATCTGAGAGTTTTATGAAGACGTTATGAGGGAGTGTGAAAGAATTCGACGTGACGTCAGGATGGCCGGATTGTGCCCATTTGATGGAGCGTTACCTTCCGGATGTCCGAGGTGCCCGATCTGTCGCGAAGGTTGAAAGTGCGACAGTCTGTTTGCGAGTGCACCGTGGTGAAGCTCACCTTCGCGCAGTTGCAGACGTGATCATCGATCTTGAATCCCCGGCCCGCATGACAGAGAGTGCGCACGCACGCGCCTGATCCGGGCGCGTGCTCTTTGGTGTTTCCGCACCTCATCCGTTGTCTTGTTCGTCTGGGTGGGAGTCGACGCGTATGCGTGCTTCAGGTCCACTGTCATGGCTGGGGCGCAATCGCCTCGCCCTGACAGAGTCACAACGACGACGCCGTCGGCGAAGCCGCACGGCGATCGTCCTATTGTTGTCATCGACATTGACGGTGACCAGCCTGGGCTCGCAGGCCCTGGCCGTCCCCGGGGACGGGATGAGCCGGGAGGAGACGACCGCCGAGGTCGACCTCCCCGACATCCCGAAGAGCACCGTCCTCGACGAGGACATCGAGGCTCAGAAGATCCTGAGCACCGGTCAGCCGCAGGACGTCAACCCGTACAAGCCGGTCGCGGTCGACCCCTGGGCGGCGGACGCCGGCAAGGCGGACCCCTCCAAGGTGGCGCCCGGCACGACGGTCCAGGTCACCAACACCGCCACCTCGGCGCTGCTGCCGGTCGGCGTCGGCGTCCCGGTCGGACAGGACCCCGCGTCGATCGCCGGTGACTGGCAGGTCGCCATCAAGTCGACCACCACGTCCGAGGAATCCGGCGTCCCCGGCATGGTCATGGAGATCGTGCCCCCGGCGACCGCCGACCCCGCCGCACAGGTCCTCCTCGACGTCGACACCAGTGGCTTCAAGGACCGCTACGGCCAGCTCGCCGCCGAGCGCTTCGGCCTGATGCTGCTGCCGAACTGCGTCCTCGACTCCCCGGACACCGGTGACTGCGCCCCCGACGAGGGCGTCGAGACCATGGCCGGGACGGACGAGCAGGACCACGGCGTCGAGCGGCTGCGCAGCACCGTCAAGGACGTCCCCACCGCCCAGGCCGGCCTCAAGCCGGTCTCGGCGAAGAGCTCCGCGACCCGGCAGATCCTGTCCGGCACCGTTCCGGTCGCGAACCTGCTGCCGGACGCCGACGCCGCTTCGCAGACCTCGGGTGCCTCGGGTGCCTCGGCGCGCAAGGCGTCGCTGCCCGCGACGGACGGCCTGCAGGTCGTCGACGGCTCCGGCCGCCAGGTCGTCGGCGCGATGGACACCGGCTCCTCCGCGTCCGGTGACTTCACCGCGTCGCCGCTGCTGTCCTCCGGCTCGTGGGCCGCGGGTTCGTCGAACGGCGCGTTCACCTACGCGTACCAGGTGCAGACCCCGGAGACCGCCGGCGGCCTGATGCCGAAGGTGAACCTGTCGTACAACTCGCAGTCCGTCGACGGCCGCACCTCCTCGACGAACAACCAGGCCTCCTGGATCGGCGACGGCTGGGACTACAACCCGGGCTCCATCAGCCGGACGTACACCAACTGCCGCCAGGACTCCAAGAAGGCCGGCGCCAACAACAAGGACCACAAGACCGCGGACCTGTGCTGGGGCTCCAACAACGCCACCCTCTCGCTCGGCGGCCAGACCACCGAGCTGGTCTGGGACGCGGACAAGAAGGACTGGTTCACCGCCAACGGCGACGGCTCGAAGATCGAGCGGAAGACCGGCGAGGCCACCGGCAACGGTGCCAAGGACGGTGAGTACTGGATCGTCACCACCAAGGACGGCACCAAGTACCACTTCGGTCTGAACAAGCTCCCCAACTGGTCCGACCACGGCGCCGACGCCGACGACCCGACCACGGACTCCGTCCTGACGGTCCCGGTCTACGGCAACCACGCGGACGAGCCCTGCTACGCGGGCCCGACCAAGGAGGACTGGAAGAAGTCGT
Organism: Streptomyces sp. NPDC090025; assembly: GCF_044748125.1. Taxonomy (NCBI): domain Bacteria; kingdom Bacillati; phylum Actinomycetota; class Actinomycetes; order Kitasatosporales; family Streptomycetaceae; genus Streptomyces; species Streptomyces sp. NPDC090025. The sequence continues at coordinate 1,290,942 of NZ_JBIVFL010000001.1, forward strand.
CCTGCACCCAGGCCTGGCAGTGGAACCTCGACTACGTCGAGGACATCCACGGCAACGCCATGTCCTTCTGGTGGAAGAAGGAGCAGAACTACTACGCCAAGAACTTCTACTTCAAGGGTCCGGTCAAGTACGACCGCGGCGGCTACCTGTCGCACATCTACTACGGCCAGCGCAAGGACAACCTCTTCACCGCCACCGCGCCCGCGCGCATCGGCTTCGAGGTCGCCGAACGCTGCTACCCCAACAGTCCGTCGGACACGACGACCTGCTCCCAGGCGAGCTTCACGTCGACCGACCCCGGTAAGTACCGGCCCTGGTTCGACACCCCGGCCGACCTGAACTGCCAGCGCGTCACCTCCACGTACAAGCGCAAGTGCTGGAACGCCGGTCCGACCTTCTGGACCACCAAGCGCCTGGACAAGATCACCACCTCGGCGCAGCGCCTGACCACCACCAGCGCGCGCCAGGTCGTCGACGAGTACCAGCTCAAGCAGAGCTTCCCGATCCTGCGGACGGGCGCGAACACGGCCCTGTGGCTGGAGTCGATCCAGCGCACCGGCTACGCCCGCAAGGGTTCCACCGACGCCAAGGTCGAGCTGAACCCGGTCCGCTTCGAGTACAACGCCGACGACATGCCCAACCGCGTCCTGCGCGGCGGCAGCGAGATGACCGACCCGCGGCCGGGCTTCTCGCGCCTGCGCGTCGCCCGCGTCGTCAACGAGTACGGCGGCGAGACGGTCGTCGGCTACAAGAAGCGCGAGGGCCAGTGCCTGTCGGGCACCGGTCTGCCGGGCAAGACCGACACGGCGGCGCTGAAGTCCAACACGCGTCTGTGCTACCCCTCGTACTGGCACCCGGACTCCGAGATCGAGGACATCGACTGGTTCAACAAGTACGTGGTCGACTCGATCGAGGAGCTGCCGAACGTCGCCGGCTCGTTCTCGACGACGACCGGGTACGACTACAAGAACGCCGGCTGGAAGCTGGCCGAGGCCGAGTTCACGAAGAAGTCCACCCGGACCTACTCGCAGTTCGCGGGCTTCGAGCAGACCACCGTCATCACCGGTGAGCGCAAGGCCGCATCCGACAGCGGCGAGGGCTCCACCCCCGGCGAGGACACCCCCGGCCAGGGCGGTCCCGGCGCCGAGGCGCCCAAGACCAAGGCCGTCACCCGCTTCTTCCGCGGCATGGGCGACACCGTCCCCATGACGGACATCCACGGCAACCCGATCAAGTCGACGGACGGCAAGCAGGTCTACGACCGCGACGCCTTCGCCGGCCGGATCGCCGAGGAGCTGTCCTACACCAACGCGACGGACGCCGACACCAACTGGCTGACCCGCAGCATCACCGTCCCCGAGGCGACGGAACTGGCGCGCCGCGACCGCGGCGACGGCCTGACCCCGCTGAAGGCGTGGCGGGTCACGGAGCCGGAGGAGGTCGCCTACACGAAGTCGTCGGGCACGGGTGACGACAAGCGCACCCTGCGGACCGTGCGGACCAGCACGACGTACGAGCCGACGTACGGGCTTCCCGTCCTCGTGGAGTCGCTGGGCGACGACGCGGCGGACAAGAGCGCGGACGACAGCTGCACCAAGCTGGAGTACCTGCACCAGACGGACAAGAACCTGATCGGTCTGTCGAAGCAGGTCCTGGTCTCGCCGACGACCTGCGCGAACGCCAACTGGGGCAACCTGGCCACCCTCAGCGGCGGCCAGCGGACGGCCTACGACGGCACGGCGTACGGCACGGCGCTCGGCGCCACGACCCGTGGCCTGGCCACCGAGTCGTGGTCGCTGAACGGCACCGGCACCGGCTTCCAGACCAACGGCACCAGCGGCTTCGACGAGATCGGCCGGGTCGTCCGGCAGACCAACGCCGAGCAGCTCGCCAAGGCCACCCCGAAGTCCTCCACGATCACCTACGCCTCCGACGGGCCGGCCACCGGCCAGGTCTTCAAGGTCACCACGACCAACGTCCTCGGCCACAGCCAGATCCAGGAGCTGGACCCGGGACGCGCGGTCGCGCTGAAGACGACCGACGTCAACGGCCAGGTCAGCCAGGCCGTCTACGACCCGCTGGGCCGGATGGCCGAGGCGTGGGCGGTCGGCCGCAATCCGGGCTCGGGCGTCGCGGACTTCCGCGCCGACTACGTGATCCCGAAGGAGACGGTCGACCCGGACGACCCGGACGGCAAGATGGTCCGGAAGCCTCCCTACGTCGTCACGTACACGCGTGGCTACGAGGACCGGATCGAGAAGTCCGTCACGATCTACGACGGTCTGGGCCGCGAGCGGCAGTCGCAGGAGGAGGCGGACGGCGGCGGCCGTCTGATCACCGACACGCTGTACAACAGCGCCGGTGAGATCTACCAGACCAACAACGCCTACCTGAACCAGGACGACCCGAGCGGAGACCTGTTCACTCCGCTGGCCGACACCACGGTCCCGAACATCACCCGCTACGAGTACGACGGCCTCGGCCGCGTGCTCGAGGAGATGCCGGTCCTCAAGGTGAAGGCCCCGGGCACCACCGAGGCCATCTCGCAGGAGGTCCCGGAGAAGGCCGTCCGCTACGAGTACGGCGCGGACTGGTCGAAGGTCATCCAGCCGCAGGGCGACTCGACCTACCGCGTCTGGACCGACGCGACGGGCCGCACCGTCCGGACCGACACCTTCAACCCGGCGGCGCCGGGCGGCTTCACGTCGACTCGCTACGAGTACGACACCGAGGGCCTGCCGGTGAAGGCGACCGCCTCGGCGGACCCGACCCACCCGTGGTCCTGGACGTACGACCGCCGCGGCAACCTGGAGACGACCACCGACCCGGACAAGGGCACGAGCCGCGTCGAGTACGACGCCTTCGACCGTCCGCTGACCACCACCAACGCGCGTGGCGTGAAGACCTGGACCGGCTACGACGAACTGTCGCGGCCGACCCAGACCCGTGAGACCAGCTCGGCCGGCAAGCTCCTGGAAGACCTCACCTACGACACCGTCCCGGGCGGCAAGGGCATGCCCGCCACCGCCACCCGTTACACGGACGCGCTGGCGTACACCCAGAAGGTCAACGGCTACACCAAGGACTACCAGCCGACCTCGACCACGCTGTCCCTGCCGCAGTCCCTCGCCGACACGTGGGGCTTCGCCAAGGACTACACGTACGACTACACGTACTCCGACAACGGCATGCTCGACGAGAGCACGCTGCCCGCCGTCGGCAAGTTCGCCAGCGAGAAGCTCGTCGTCCGCTACAACAAGGACGGCAAGCCGCTCTCGATCTCCGGAAAGGACTGGTACGGCTCCGAGACCGTCTACTCGCCCTACGGCCAGGTGCTCCGTTCCACCCTCGGCGCGATGCCGTACCGGGTGTGGACGCAGAACACCTACGACGAGAGCACCGGTGAGCTCTCCGGGCAGTCGGTCCACCGGGAGAAGGGCGGCCCCAACGACACGACCGCGGACCGGTCCCTCGTCGGCGGCACCCTGGTCTCGGACCGCGCGTACAGCTACGACCCGGCCGGCAACGTCGCCTCGATCCAGGAGAAGTCCGTCGGGATCGAGGAGCGCCAGTGCTTCGCGTACGACCCGCTGGGCCAGCTGAAGTCCGCCTGGACCAACAAGGAACCGGCGACGCAGGGCTGCACCACGCCGAAGAACACCGACGGCACGCTCAACGCCGTCTCCGGCACCGACGGCTCCGGCTACTGGCAGGAGTACGAGTACGACCTGCTCGGCAACCGCAAGAAGCTCACCGAGAAGGACCTGTCGGGCAACACGGCCAAGGACGCCACGACCGACTACGCGTACGGCAAGGCGGACGGCAGCCAGCCGCACACGCTGACCAAGGTGTCCAAGACCTACACCACCCCCGCGGGGCAGCAGGTCAAGACGGAGGCCACCCGGCTGTACGAGCTGACCGGCGAGACCAAGACGATCAGCTCGGTCGCGAACGGTGACAAGCAGGAGCTGAGCTGGACCTACGACGGTCAGGTCGACCGGATCACCGGTCAGGGCTCCGGCGGCAAGACCCCGTACCTGGGGCTCGGCCAGAAGTGCATCGACCTGAAGTCGGGTCTCGCGAGCGCCGGCAACGCCATCCAGCTGTACCAGTGCAACGGCACGGTGGCGCAGGCGTGGCATTTCGACCCCGCCCCGGCGCAGGCGGACGCCAACGTCGGCACCCTTGAGGTGTACGACACCTGGTGCGTCCAGCCGACCGCCAACACCGCGGGTTCGGCCGCGCAGCTGCAGAAGTGCAACGGCACCACCGCGCAGCAGCTCAAGCGCAACGCGTCGGGTCAGCTGACGCACGTCGCCTCCGGTCTGTGCCTCGCGGTGCAGGGCGCGGCGAACGTCAACGGCACGGCGATCGTGCTGGCCACCTGTGACGCGGCCCAGGCCGCCCAGCAGTGGCTGCCGCAGAACGACACCCGTCACATCTACGGCCCCGACGGCAGCCGACTGCTGACCATCCAGGGCAAGCAGGCGACCCTGCACCTGGGCGAGGCCACGGTCACCGTCCAGCAGGGCGGCATCCTGGTCCGCACCGAGCGCACCTACTCGACGGCCGACGGCGCGATCCTGCGCTACGCCAACGGCTCGGGCGGCGAGGCGCTCACCGCGCTCGCCACGGACCACCAGGGCAGCGTGTACACCGAGGTCGCCCTCTCCGGCGGCATGTCGGTGCGGGTGCGCAAGCAGGACCCCTTCGGCAACCAGCGCGGTGCCGACAGGGCAGGCCAGAACATCCAGACCAGCAAGGGTTTCCTGGGTCAGACCCGCGACGACGCCTCCGGCTTCCAGCCGCTCGGCGCCCGTCTCTACGACCCGGTGGTCGGACGCTTCCTGTCCGTCGACCCGGAGCTGGACCTGAACGACCCGCTGCAGTCCAACGGGTACGCGTACGCGCAGAACAACCCGCTCACGTACGCCGACCCGAGCGGCATGGCGATCACCCTGAACGCCTCGGAGAAGGCCGCGGCGCTCAAGGGCGCGGGACTGTCCCCGGCGCAGGTCGCCCAGGCGCAGTCCATGATGGGCAAGTCGCTGTCCTCGGTGATCCTGTCGATCGCCTGGTCGACGCTGAAGGACTTCATCGGCATCACCGACGCCATGGCCTGCTTCGGCGGTGACATGTGGTCGTGCGGCAGCATCATCCTGGACGCCATTCCATGGACGAAGCTCGGCAAGATCCCGTCGGTCCTGAAGGCGATCAACCGCACCATCGACGCCATCCAGGCGTTCAAGGCGGCGAAGAAGGCCGCCGAGATCGTCCTCAAGGCCGCCAAGGCGGCCGAGGCAGCGGCCTTGAAGGCCAAGAAGCTGGCCATCGAGAAGGCCAAGAAGGAGGCCGCGCAACGGGCCAAGAAGAAGGCCGCCGAAGAAGCCAGGAGAAAGGCCGACGCGGCAGCCGCGGCCAAGCGCAAGACGGGTAACAACACCCACAAGGCAGCCCAGGCCAAGGCGGCGCCCAAGCCCTCCTCCATGCCGCAGCGCAAGCCCGCAGCCAGCGGCAAGAGCTCCGGCGGTGGCGGCGGCGGCAAGTCCGGCGGCTCCTCCCGCAGCAGCGGTGGCTCCAGCGGCGGCGGCGGCTCCGGCAAGGCCGACGGCGGCAGCAGCGGCGGAGGCGGTGGAGGCGATTCCGACGGGGAAACCACCTTCTACCGGACGATGAGCGAGGAGCACTATCAGACGCTCAAGGACGGTGGCGGCCTGTCGGCGACGGCGGAGACGTTCATCTCTCCGACGCAGGGTTTCTCCGAGGCGTACGATGGTGTGCTCGTCAAGTTCACGGTGAAGCCGGGTACCAGGGCTGCCTTGGAACAGATCGGCGTGCGGGACGTGTCCCGCGCGGCGAAGAGCCGCTACCCGAACATGCCGATCGTCGGCAAGGGCTGGCGCAAGAACAACGCGTTCTTCAAGGGCGAGGGCGACTCGCACATCAACATCGGTCTCGGTGGCGGCAAGGCGCTTCAGCTCTTCAACAAGAACACGGACGCCTGGGAGGTGATCAGGCGATGACGCCTGATGAGCAGGATTTGATTCTGGGTCTGGTGGTCGCCCCGGGGCAGCCGCCGACGCGCACGCTGGACGAGGTGCTGGCCCACTTCGGTGAGTCCGACGGCGAGATCCTGGCCCTGCGGCTCCTCCGGGACGCCATGGAGCGTCAGGACGCCGACGACGTCGAGATGGCGTTGATCGTCAAGGGCGCCGCCGAGGCTTCGGGCGAGAGCTTTCTCGAGCCGCTGATCGAGCTCTCCGGGGCCGACTGGCACTACAAGCACGAGGACGTCGTCTCCGGGCTCGGCAGGTACCGCGCGACCCGGACGGTTCCGGCACTGGTCGCGGCCACCGGCTGGATCCCCGACTACCTGGACTACGACGAGTCCAGGGCCCTCGCGGTGAAGGCGATCTGGGCACTCGGTGCCATTCCCGGGCCGGAGGCCCGGCAGGCCCTTGAGGACCTGCGTGACGACGAGAACGAGATCGTCCGCGAGAACGCGCTGAAGCAGCTCGCCCGCCGCGGCGAGCTCTGACCGCGCAGCTGTAACCGCACATCCGGGACGCCCGGCCGAGTCTTCTCGGCCGGGCGTCCCGCCGTTTCCGCCCCTGGGGACACGCCCCGCCCCTCACCCCCCACCCCGCCCCTCCCGCTCCGCCCGCAACCCCTCCTCCAGCACCGCCCGCGCGATCGGCGCCGCGTTGCCGCCCCCGCTGATGTCCGTGCGGTTCGCCTCCGCGTCCTCCACCACCACCGCCACCGCCACCGCCGGCTGGGCCGAGTCGGCGGCCTGGGCCCAGGCGATGAACCAGGCGTAGGGGGTGCCGGTGTTGCCGAGGCCGTGCTGGGCGGTGCCGGTCTTGCCGCCGACCCGGGCGCCGGGGATGGCCGCGTTCGTGCCGGTGCCGTCCTCGACCGCGCGGACCATCAGGTCCTGGAGGCGGACCGCGGTCGACGGGGACATCGCCTGGCGGTAGCTGCGGCGGCCGGTGGTGTCGACGGTGGTGCCGCCCGCCGTGGTGGTGCGCTCCACCAGGTGCGGCTCGGCGATCTCGCCGTTGTTGGCGACCGCCGCCGCCACCATCGCCATCTGCAGCGGGGTCGCCGCTGTGTCGAACTGGCCGATCGACGAAAGCGCCAGCTGGTCGTCGCTCATGTCGGTGTCGAAGTTCGACTTCGCCACCCAGGACGGGATGCGCAGCCCGGTGTCGTTGAAGCCGAACTTCTCCACCGCGCCCACCATGTCGTCGAGCCCCACCTTCACCCCGAGCCCCGCCATCACCGTGTTGCACGACCACTGGATCGCGTACGCCAGTGACGCGTCCGCGCAGCCCCGCGCCTCGTTCGGCAGCACCTGACGGGTGCCCGGCAGGACGAATGGATCCGGGATGCCGGTCGGCGCGTCCACGTCCGTCACCACGCCCGCGTCCAGCGCCGCCGCCGCCGTCACCACCTTGAACGTCGAACCCGGCGGATACGTCTGCCGGATCGCCCGCGCCAGCATCGGCTGGTTCGGCGAGGTGTTCAGCCGCCGCCACGCCTCGGTCACCCCAGGACCCGTACCGGACAGCACCCCCGGGTCGTACGACGGCGAGGAGACGAGCGCCAGGATCCGCCCGCTCGACGGCTCGATCGCCGCCACCGCGCCCCGCTTCCCGTCGAGCCCCCGGAACGCCGCCTCCTGCATCCGCGCCCGCAGCGTGGTGACGACATCGCCGCCCCGCTGCCGCCCCCGGCTCACGTCGTTCCACAGCGGCAGCGGCGCCAGCATCGGATCCGTACCCGACAACAGGTCGTCCTCCGCGCCCTCAAGGAGCGTGGTGCCGTACGTCTGCGAGGCGTAGCCGGTGACCGGCGCGTACAACGGGCCCTGGGTGTACGTGCGTTCCCAGCGCAGCTGCTGGCCGCTGTCGCGCGAGCCGGTCACCGGCCGCCCGTCCACCAGGATCGCGCCGCGCGGCTGCGCCCAACGGGCGATCGCGATCCGCCGGTTCGCCGGATTGTCGTCGTACGCGTCGGCCTCGAACACCATCACCCGGGCCGCGTTGACGAGCAGCGCCACCAACAGGACCAGGCAGAGCGCGGCGGCCCGCCGGATGTAGCGGATCATGTCCCGTCCTCCGCCCATGTCCCGTCCTCCGCTCATGTCGCGTCCTCCGCGATCGGTGCGATCACCCCGGTGTCCGCCGTCTCCGGCCGCGGCGCCCGCGCCGAGTCGGAGACCCGTACGAGCAGCGCCACGATCACCCAGTTGGTGACCACCGACGAACCGCCCTGCGCCAGGAACGGCATCGGCATCCCGGTCAGCGGGATCAGCCCCATCACCCCGCCCGCGATCACGAACACCTGGAGCGCCACGATCGAGGCCAGCCCGATCGCGAGCAGCCGCCCGAACGGATCGCGCAGCGCGAGCCCGGCCCGGTAGCCCCGGGCGACGAACAGCGCGTACAGCAGGAACAGCGCGGTGAGCCCGGAGAGTCCCAGTTCCTCGCCCGCCGTCGCCAGGATGAAGTCGGACTTCGCGGCGAAGCCGATCAGCACCGAGTGGCCGAGCCCGAGCCCGGTGCCCTGCATCCCGCCCGCCGCGAACGCGAACAGCGACTGGGCGAGCTGGCCGGGCCCGTCGCCCGCCCGGATCGACGCGAACGGGTCCAGCCAGTCGGTGACCCTGCTGTGCACATGCGGTTCCAGCGAGCCGACCAGGAACGCCCCGGCCGCCGCGAGCACAAGCCCGACCGCGATCCAGCCGGTCCGCCCGGTCGCCACGTACAGCATGATCACGAACAGGCCGAAGAACAGCAGCGAGGTGCCCAGGTCCCGTTCGAGGACGAGGACGCCGACGCTCAGCAGCCAGATCGCCACGATCGGGCCGAGCACCCGGCCGGTGGGGAACTGCAGCTTCCACACCGTCCGGCCGGTGTACGCGAGCGCGTTGCGGTTGGCGGCGAGGTACGCGGCGAAGAACACCGCGAGCAGGATCTTGGCGAACTCGCCCGGCTGGAAGGAGAGTCCGCCGACCCGGATCCAGATCTTGGCGCCGTTCACCGCCGGGAAGAAGATCGGCAGGATCATCAGACCGAGCGCGCTCGCCACCGACAGATACGCGTACCGCTGGAGCAGCCGGTGGTCCCGCAGCAGCAGCACGACCGCGATGAACAGGCCCACCCCCAGCGTCGACCACTCCAGTTGCACCGGCGCCGCCCGCTCGCCCGGCGTCTCCAGGTCGAGCCGGTAGATCAGCACCAGACCGAGTCCGTTGAGCAGTACGGCGATCGGCAGCAGCAGCGGATCGGCGTACGGGGCCCGCCACCGCACCGCGAGATGCGCGAGCAGCGCCAGGAGCCCGAGCCCGGCGCCGTACCGGGCCGCGTCCGGCGGCACGGCGTGCGCCCGGGCGATGCCGACCTCCGCGTACCCGAGCACCGAGATCAGCACCGCGCCGACCAGCAGCGACAGCTCGACCCCGCGCCGCTTCGGCACCCGGAGCGCGGGCGGCGGCGCGTCCTTACGGTCCTTCGCGTCCGTCGGCGGCGGTGCGGTCATGGACCGCAACGTAGCAAGCAGTAAGCCTTATGTCCCTTTTGTGTGACGGTGTGCCGCCGGGTCGCTCACCCGGCACCTGTGCCCGCATCGCGACCGGCACCTCCAGGGCTCCCGTCCCCGTCCTCGTCCCCGTCCGGCTCCTCTGCGAGCCGTACGTACTCCGGCAGCGTCAGTCGCGCCAGCGCCCCGCCACCGCCACCGTCGCCCTCACCGCCACCCTCACCCTCGCCCTCCGGCACGTTGCCGAACACCAGCTTCGCGCCGATCGCCTCCGCCTGCCCCAGCGCGATCGTCAGCCCGAGGCCGTGCCCCTTGCCGCCGCTGCCGCTCTCCGTACGGAACCGCTGCGGCCCCGCCGCCAGCAGGTAGTCCGGGAACCCGGGCCCGTGGTCCCGGACCGTCACCACCGGGCCGTCCACCGTCACCACCACCGGCGGGGTGCCGTGCTTGTGCGCGTTGGCGACCAGATTGCCGAGCACCCGCTCAAGACGCCGCTTGTCCGTCTCCACGGTCACGTCCCGCACCACCCGCACCTCGGTGGGGGGTCCGGCCGCGTTGCCGCTCGCCGCGACCGCGCGCACCGCGCGCTCGGCGAGCGGCCCGAGGGCGTGCACGGCCAGGTCGACCTTCTCGGTGCCCGCGTCGAGCCGGGAGATCTCCAGGAGGTCCTCGGTCAGCGCCCGCATGGTCCGCACCCGGTCCTGCACCAGCTCCGACGGCCGTCCCTCGGGCAGCAGTTCGGCCGCCGCCGACAGGCCGGTGAGCGGGGTGCGCAGCTCGTGCGCCACGTCCGCGGTGAACCGCTGCTCCGTCTGCAGCTTGCGCTGCAGCGAGGACGCCATGGTGTCGAGCGCGCCGGAGACGGTGGCCACCTCGTCGAGCGGCCGCGAAGGGTCCTTCGTCCGGGGGTCGTTGACCCGCGCGTCGAGATCGCCGCCGCTGATCCGCCGGGCCACCTGGGCGGTGGCGTGCAGCCGCCGGGTGATCCGGGTGACCGCGAACGCGCCCACCAGCAGGGTCGCCCCGATGGCCAGCACCGAGGAGCCGAGGATCGAGCGGTCGAGTCCGTCGATGGTGGCCGCGCCCTGGCTGTAGTCGAGCCGTACGGCGAGCGCCCGGCCGTCCGCCGGGGCCGCCGCCCACATCGTCGGCCGGCCCTGGAACTCGGTGACCATCGTGCCCCGCTCGCCGCGCACCGCCAGGTCCCGCAGCGAGCGCGGCAGGCCGGGCGGGTCGACCGCGGCGAACCGGGGGAGCGGCTCGCCCGACTCGTACAGCCTGCTCATCTCCTCCAGCCGGGTCAGCGCCTTGTCGCGGGAGTCCTTGACGGTCTGGCTCGCCACCGACACATGGACGAGCACGCCGAGCAGCGCCGCGAGCGCGCAGCACATCACGGCGATGAAGACCGCGGCCTTCCAGGTGAGGGTCGCGGTCCACGCGGGCAGCCGGTAGCGGCGCCGCCGTCTGCTCACGGGGTGCCCTCCGAGGAGTCGGCCGAGGAGTCGGCCGGGGGTGCGGGGCGCGGCCCGGGCGGCGGGGTCGTGGCCGGCGTCGGGGTGGGGCTGACGAACGCGGGCGCCGGTACGACGGTGGCGCCCGCGCCCGGCGGCTTCACCCGCACGATCTCGTCCCGGGCGGGCAGCATGGTGCGCTGCTGCTCGTCCCAGGACCAGGCGGTGCGGTACTCGTACCCGGGGATCCCGGCGGAGCTGACCCGCATGATCAGGTCCCGGCCGGCCAGCTCGACGCTGACCACCTGGTCGACGGTGGACATGATCCGGGTCAGGCCGCCGTTCTCGGCGAGGTAGACCCGGACGCCGACCTGCTGGTCGGGCATCCGGATGCCGACGATCAGTTCGTCGCGGCCGTTGCCGGTGAGGTCTCGGTAGTACGGGGCGAGCACCGGGCAGTCACCCTTGCCCACGCCGGACCGGTCCCGGCCGCCGGGGTTGGCCGGGCACGCCTCGATGGCCCGTACGGTCTCCTCGTAGAGCCCGTCGGCGCCGGACCTGGCGTCCTCGTGGGCCCGCACCTCCGCCTTGACGACGGCGACCGGGTCGACGGCGTGGACGTCGTTGCCGGGCACGGTGATCCCGGGGACCCGCTCGGTGGTGTTCTCGCCGTAGTCGATCGGCGGATTGGTGGCGGGCGGCAGGTCGGGCCAGAGCCGGACCGGGCCGACGGCGCTGGGGGTGCGGCCCGAGCTCTCCAGGCCGCCCTGGCCGCCGCAGCCGCTGAGGGTGACCGCGAAGGCGATCGCGAGCACGCCGAGGCCCACGACCGGGACGGCCGTGGTGGTGGTGGCGGTGGCGAGCCGCCGTCGGCGCGAGGTCACCCTGTCGTTCTCCGTTCGTGCCGCCGGCCGGAACCGGCGGGGCCTGATTCGGCGGGGCCTACTTCACCAGGTCGGCGAAGAGGATGATGTTGTCGGACCGGTGGCCGTCCCGGACGGGGCCGCCACAGGTGATGAGCCGGAGCTCGGGACGGTCGGTCTTCCCATAGACCTTATTCGTAGGGAAGTCCTTTTTGTCCACCTGCTGGATCTCGCGGACCTCGAACCGGGCGGTCGTGCCGTCGTCCCGGCCCACCTCGATCACGGCGCCCGGCTTCACCTTGGCGACGTCCTTCATGAGCGCGGGACCGCGCGCGGTGTCGTAGTGCGCGACCACCACGGACGCGCCCCGCTCACCCGGCGTGACACTGCCCGTGTACCACCCGGCGAGCTCCGCCTGATCGACCGACGGCACCTGCATCTCCTGCTTCGCGTCCAGGCCGAGCTTCAGTACGGGCCCGGCATCCACTCCCGCAGACGGTATGACCAGGCGATTCGGTTCCGAAGCGGACATCGGGGCGGCCGGATCCCGCTCGACCCGCTTGACCGCGGCGTTGTGCACGGCCGGGTCCGGCACGCCGTTGCCGGCCGTTTCGGAGACCCCGGCGGCCCCGGACGCCCCGGACACCCCGGCGCAGCCGAGCAGCCCGCCCCCGACGGCGAGCACGAGCGCCCCGGCGACGAACGCGCCACGACGGCGCGGGCGAGGGTGCGGGCGCTCCGTGCGGGGACGGTCCGCGCGGTCCTGGCGGCCGTCCGGGTGGGTGGTGGTGCGGCTCATGGGGGGCTCCGATCCGGTCGGTGGGGGAGGGGTGACCGGATTCGAAGGTAAATGTCCGTCTTTGCGGTTGTGTAACGGAGAGCCGGAGGTGTGACGGCGGAGCTGTCACGGGGCCGGGCGGGGGCCTGATGGAGCCCGGGCGGGGGCCGGGTGGCGGGGGCGGGCGGGACTTATGGCCTGTACGGGGCCGGTACGGGGCCTGTACGTGCACGGGGCCGGGCCGGGCGGCCGGCTGGGCGGTGACGCGGCGGGGCTGGGCGCGGCCGGGCGGCCGGAAACCGTCCACCACCCCCCCCGCGCGTCACGCCCCCCGCGCGCCTCACGCCCCGCGCGCCTCACCCGGGCGGTCCTAGAACCCCCGCCGCTCCATCTGGTCCAGCGCCGCCCGGCACAGCGTGAGCAGCTTCTCGTCGTCGTGGACGTCGTGGGAGCCCGCACCGTCCTCGCGGGCGTTGTGCCGACGGCGCCGCGACAGCTCGGCGCGGATCGCCGGTTCCGCCTCCGCCGCCGACGGACCCATCTCCGCGAAGCACTCGGCGACCACCACCCGGGTGTGCCGGTTCTCCTCCCAGGCCGCCAGCAGCACCGGCAGGGTGACCTCGGCGTCGCCGCCGACCCGCCACAGCGCCGCCGCCGACCGCACCCGCACCCACAGGTCCCGCGAGCCGAGCCCGGCCCGCAGCGCGGGCACCGTACGGGCCGCCGCCGGACCGATCGCGCCGGCCGCCCGGGCCGCCGCACACCACTCGGCCGAGGTGGAGCCGGGCCGCAGCCACCGGTCGACCGCGTCCAGCGCCTCGTCCAGGGACCCGTCGAGCGACCACATCGCGCGCGCCGCCATCGACGACACCGCCGCCGACTCGGAACCGAGCAGCCGCCGCACGTCCGGCAGCGCCTCCCGGGCCACCGGACCGAACGACGCGAGGGTGCGCAGACACGCCTCCCGCACCCAGTCCCGCCGGTTCGCCGGTGCCCCGCGCAGCACCCGCAGCACCTCGGGCAGCGCCTGCGTGCCCCGGACCGCGCCGAGCGCGAACAGTAACGGCGCCGCCCGGTCGTACAGCAGGTCGTCGAGCTCCACCTCACCGAGCCGCCGCCGCAGCACCGGCGCCAGCGGCAGCGCGGCGGGGCCGAGCGCGTCGACCGCGTACAGCAGCTCACGGCGCACCTCGCGCTCCTCCAGGGCGCGCGCGAGCAGCGGGATCGCCCGCGGGTCGCCGCACCGGGCGAGCGCGAGCAGCGCACCGCCACGTCCGGCCCGCGCCCCGGGCCCGGGCAACCCGAGCGGCCCCGCCGAGGCGGCGGTCAGCCGCTGGGCGAGCGCGTCGGCGGCGGGCCCGGCCAGCTCGAAGAGCCGTTCGAGGAAGGAGGTGGCGGCCTCGCGCAGCCTCGGGTCGGGGTCGGCGAGCTGCGCCCCGACCAGCCGCACCACCTCGTCGTACCGCCCGCGCCAGACTCGTATCAGACCGCCGCACAGCCAGATGGCGTCCGACCGCTGCCCCCAGTCCGGGCTGCGCAGCTGCGCCAGGATCAGCGCGATGCGGTCGTCGACCCGGTCGTCGAGGGCGGAGTGGAGGGTACGGAGCAGCTCCTCGGTCCATGGCGAGGGGCGGCCGGCGGCCTGCTCGTCGAAGAGCTCCCTGACCTGCCCGATGAGGCTCGGCGCGGGCAGCCCGGCCCCGCCCTCGTCCTCGCCCTCGGCTTCGAGGCCGACGTCGAGGCCGACGTCGAGGCCGAGCTCCAGGTCGAGATCGAAGGGGCCGTAGCCGTCGAACTCGTCGGGGGCGCCGCCGGGGCCGGACCCCGCGCCGCCCGTGCCGTCCGCCGGGGCCGTCCGGACCTCGTCGAGCAGCGCCGTCACCCGCTCCACCACGTCGTACGGGATCTCGCCCGGCGCGACCCGGGCGAGCTGCGCGAGCGCGGCGAGCCGCAGGCCCGGCGCCTGCGCGGCCCGGGACAGCCACGACAGCCAGTCGACGGTCTCGGCGCGCAGCGTCTCGTGCCGCAGCGCGAGCCGCCCGACGGCGGCGACGAGTGCCAGCCGCACCTCGGTGTCCCGCTCCACGGTGAGCCGCTCGCGCAGCAGGTCGAGCACCCGTACCGGATCGCCGTGCAGCGACGCGAGCGCGCAGGGCGCGGCCAGCCGCACCTCCGGATCGGGGTCGTCGACCAGGCCGAGGAACACGTCGGACCCGGCGGCCACCGCGGCGGCGGCCATCGCGTAGTTCGCGGCCGGTATGAACTCCTCGTCGTCCGGGTCGAGTTCGTCCAGCTCCTCGTCGCCGCACAGGTCGATGCCGCCGATGCTGGTGAGCAGCTCCACGATGCCACCGCGGTCCTGGACGGTGGGGTCGGCGACGAGTTCGAGGAGGAAGGGGATGCAGGCGAGGGTGGAGTCGTAGACGTCGCCCTGGTGGTGCACGGCGCCGTACATGCCGTCGAGCGCGTTCTCACGCTCGGCGGGGTCGGCGGAGGCGAGCCCCCGCAGCAGCTCGGGCACGTCGTCCGCGGGGCCGTACGCATGGCCCAGCGAGGCCCAGTCGACCTCCTCGATCCCCGTCAGCATCCAGCCCGCCTTCCCCGTGAGCGCTGTACCAGGCAGCAAGTGTGCACCAACGTGCCGACAACAAGGCCCTGCCCGCAGCACGCGGCGCCGCGAGCCCCGCGCGGCCGCACGCTTTGCGCCACGCCGGGCCACGCCTCGGGCCCCGCCGACCCCCCGGCCCGCCGCCCACGGCGCTTTCCGCCCCGCTTCCGCCGCCGCCGGGCCGCCCGTAAGGGACGGCGGACATGGGCAGTTGTGCGCGGAGGGGCGGCACCGGGGGTGCGGGGAGGGCGCGCGGGCACTTTGTCCTGAACGGAACGGGGGGACGGGGGAATCGAATTCCGGCCGTTGGGCCAGTTCGCCCCGCAGTGGGGCGCGTCGGGAGTGGGTCGGGGGCGGTCAGGGGGCGCGCGGGGGGCGAGCGGGGTGGGGCGCGCGGGGGCGGGGCGCCCTGGCCCGTCAGGCGGCCCGGCCCGGGCGGTCGGGGGGCTCCCCGGCCGGGCCCGCGTTCCCGGCGTGGTCCCCGGTCGGGCCCTCGGCCGGGTCCTCGGGCCAGGGCGCGTCCTCCCGCACCCGGACGAAGCGCGCGGTGTCCTGGCGCCCGGCGATGAGCAGGAGCTCCACGGTGGCGGGCGGGTCGAGCGGCCGTACCGGGCCGTGCTCCGGATGGTCGACGGGTGGCCGTACGGGCGGTCGTACGGGCGGCCGTACGGGCGGTCGTACGGCTGCGTCGTCGGCGGCGGGGCGCAGCGCGGGCGCGGTCAGTTCGGCGACCTCGCGGGCCTGCGCGCCGGTGAGCCGGGGCGTGGTGCGCAGTTCGCGCCCGTCCGGCAGCCGGACGAGCAGCGCGTGCGGCCGGTCCGGCGGCCCGAACACCCCGACAAGGAGGGCGTCCTGGGTGTCGGACTGGCGGACCTTGCGCCAGGCCCAGGTGGCGCCGCCGGGCCGGTACGCCGAGTTCCACGCCTTCGCCACCACCCCCTCCACCCCGGCGTCGCGCAGCGCGCCGAACCACTCGCGGGCGGTGGTCTCGTCCTCGGTGGCGAGCACCCGTTGCAACGGCGGCCCGGTCCCGTCGAGCGCCGCGCCGAGCAGCTCCCAGCGCTCCCGCAGCGGCCGGGTGCGCAGATCGTGGCCGGGCAGCGCGAGCAGGTCGAAGGCGATGAACGAGACGGGCACGCCCGCCCGCTCGCGCTCGCGGTGGGTGCGCAGCAGGTCGGTGAAGCTGAGCCGTCCGTCGCGGTACGCGCAGAGCTCGCCGTCCAGGACGATGCCGGGCGGCAGCCGCGCGCCCAGGTAGGCGGCGATGGCGGGGAACTCGGGGGCCAGGTCGCGCCGGTTGCGGGACTGGAGGAAGACCTGGCGGTCGGCGAGGACGAAGGCGAGGGCGCGGAAGCCGTCCAGCTTGAGGGAGTACTGCAGGCCGCCGGGGACCGAGCCCTGCCCGGGGAGCCGGTCGGCGGCGCGGGGCCGCATGACGTCGACGGGCGGGCGCAGCACGATGTCGCCGGGGGCGGCGGTTCCGTCCTCCCGGGTGGACCCGCTCATGAGGATCGTCCTGTCCCCGAGGCCGGCAGGGCGCCCGCCACCTCGGGATCGAACAGAGGTGCGAGCAGCTCCCCGTACCGGTCGAGCCGGTCCGCCATGTCCCCGAGCAGCAGCACGAGCCGGTCCGGCGTGCCGCGCTCCGCCGTCTCCTCGACCTCGTCCCAGGTCACCGGCGCGGAGACGGCCGGCAGCGGCCGGGCCCGCAGGGTGTAGGGGGTGGCGGTGGTCTTCGCGGCGGCGTTCTGGCTGTGGTCGACGAAGACCTTCCCCGGGCGCAGGGCCTTCGTCATCCGGTGCAGCACGAGCCGCGGCAGCTCGGCCTCGGCCGTGACGGCGAGCTCGCGCGCGTACGCCGACACCTCGGGCGAGGGCGCCGGGACCAGCGGCACGAGCAGGTGCAGCCCCTTGGCGCCGGAGGTCTTCGCGTACGCCGTGAGTCCGTCGGCGGCCAGCCGTTCGCGCAGGTGGAGGGCGACCCGGCAGCACTCGACGACGGTCGCGGGCGGCCCGGGGTCGAGGTCGAGTACGAGCCGGTCGGCGAGGCCGGGCGCCCCGTCCCGCCACTGCGGGGTGTGGAACTCGACCACCAGGTTCGCCGCCCACATCAGCGACGGCAGGTCCTGGATCACCGGCTGCCGGGCCCGGGGCGCGTCCGAGCGCGGCACGGGGGCCGTCGTCACCCAGGCGGGTGTGCCGGGCGGCGGGTTCTTGGTGAAGAACAGCTGGCCGTCGGGGCCGTCCGGGTAGCGGAGGAAGGAGACCGGCCGGTCCCGCAGGTGCGGCAGGATCGCGGGCCCGACGGTGGCGTAGTAGTGCAGCAGCTCGCCCTTGGTGGTGCCGGTGGCGGGGTGGAGGACCTTGTCGAGGTTGCTGAGGCTCAGCCGCCGCCCCGCCACCTCGGTGATGGGCGTCATACGATGAGAATCCCACGATTCCCCCACCTTCGGCGTGAAAGGGGATAAAGGTGCGATCCATCTGGAACGGCGCCATATCCTTCGGCCTGGTCAGCATCCCGATCAAGCTGGTCAACGCCACCGAGAGCCGCTCGGTCTCCTTCCGGCAGATCCACACGGAGGACGGCGGCCGGATCCGCTACCGCAAGGTGTGCGAGCTGGACGGCGCCGAGGTCACCCAGGCGGAGATCGGGAAGGCGTACGAGGACGCCGACGGGACCATGATCCCGATCACCGACGAGGACCTGGCGGCGCTGCCGCTGCCGACGGCGAAGACGATCGAGATCGTGGCCTTCGTGCCGGCCGGTGAGATCGATCCGCTCCAGATGGACGCCGCGTACTACCTCTCCGCCAACGGCGTCCCCGCCGCCAAGCCGTACACCCTGCTCCGCGAGGCGCTGAAGCGCAGCGAGAAGGTGGCGGTGGCGAAATACGCGCTGCGCGGCCGGGAACGGCTCGGGATGCTGCGGGTGGTCGACGACGTGATCGCCATGCACGGGCTGCTCTGGCCGGACGAGATCCGCGCCCCCGAGGGCGTCGCGCCGGAGACCCCGGTGCAGGTCAGGGAGGCCGAACTCGACCTGGCGGACGCGCTGATGGCGACGCTGGGAGAAGTCGACATCTCGACCCTGCACGACGACTACCGCGAGGCCGTGGAGGAGATGATCGCGGCGAAGGCGGAGGGCGGCGCGGGGGTGGTCCCGCCGGAGGCGGACGCGGACGGCGGGGGACAGGTGATCGACCTGATGGCGGCGCTCGAAAGCAGCGTGCGGGCGGCGAAGGAGGCGCGGGGCGAGACGGCGGAGGCGGGGGAGGCGGCGCCGGTGACGCGGTTGCGGCCGCGCTCGCGCGGGACGACGCCTAAGGAGACGGGGGCGAAGAAGTCGACGTCGGCCAAATCGACCACGACGGCCAAGCCGACGGCCAAGTCGACGTCGAAGAAGACAGCGGCGAAGAAGACGACCGCGAAGACGACCGCGAAGACGACCGCGAAGAAGGCGACCCCGCGCAAGCGCACGGCCTGAGCCCACCGCTGACCCGGGTACGGGATACGGTCGTACGAGGTGAGGCGAGGTGGGAGGGGGCCCGATGCGGGCGACGGGGGCGACGGGGGCGGAAGCCTGGCTGCTGGAACTGGACGAGGCGGCGGCGGGCCCCGTTCGGGCGGCCGGGGCGATGGCGGTCCTGGACGAGCGGGAGCGGGCCAGGGCGGCGGCGTTCGTACGGGCCGAGGACCGTGTCCTCTATACGGCGGCGCACGTCGCACTGCGCCGGGTGCTGGGCGAACTCCTCGACGTCCGCCCGGCGGAGCTGGTCTTCCGGCGCGAGCCCTGCCCCTGTTGCGGCGAGCCGCACGGCCGCCCCGCGCTCGACGTACCGGGCCTGACCGAGCCGCCGCTGCACTTCTCGCTCTCGCACACCCGCGGCCGGGTGCTGATCGCGACGGCGCCGGTGCCGGTGGGCGCGGACGTGGAGGCCCGGCCCGACCCGGCGGCCGTACCCGACCTGACGACTGTCCTGCACCCGGCCGAACGCGCCGAACTCGCCGCCGAGCGGGACCCGTTCCGGCAGGCCCTCGCGTTCGGCCGGATCTGGGCGCGCAAGGAGGCGTACCTGAAGGGCCTCGGCACCGGCCTGGGCCGCGCCCCGCACCTGGACGACGTCCGCCCGTCGGCCGCGGCGCCCCCGCCGGGCTGGACGCTGTACGACGTGGACTGCGGCCCGGCGCACCACGGGGCGATGGCGGTGGCGTCGGCGGCGGGCCCGCCGCCGACCGTGCACCGCCTCTGAGCACCGCCGTCGGCCTACTCGCCCGCGGGGTCGGCCTCGTGGTGGATGACGCCGTTCTCGTCCATGGTGGGGTGGAGCTTCATCGGCCCGTACTGATCGACGTCGGTGGAGCGCGGCGGCTCGGGTCCGTCGGGGCCGAAGCGGACCATGCGTTCGGCCCGGAAGACACGGAACAGGCGGCCTTCCAGGGTGAGTTCGTTGGACCGGCCGCGGGCCCGGAACTCGTCGGCGGCGCGCTGGTAGCGGGCTCGCCGCTCGTCGTCGAACTCGTACATCATCGGCCAGAGTTCGGTGAGTACGTCACAGAGGAAGGCGCGGGCCTCGTGCGGGGTCGGCATGATGGAGCCCTGCGGCTCCCAGCGGGCGCCGGACTTTTCGACGATGCCGAACGTGGTGGGGAGCAGCACCACATCGGGGTGGGAGAGCAGGGCGTCGGTGGACTCGTCGCGGACCTCGGCCGGGTAGCGCGCGCCGAAATAGCTGAACTCGCGCAGGCTCGACCGCAGCGACTCCGCCACCCGCCCGAGCTTGCGCGCGGGGTCGAGGGTGAAGCCCTCGTCGGGCGGGGTGGGCTGGGGGCGGCGCTTGTCCCAGTTCGGGTCGAGGGGCTCCACGTCGGTGGGCCGCGGCGGTTCGAGCCCCTCGGGCCCGGACCGCGCCACCTCGTCCCCGCGCACCACCCGGAACCGCTCCCCGAGCACCCGCACCTCGTTGACGGTCTCCCGCTCCAGGACGTCGACCGCGGCGAGCAACTCCCGCCGCTCGGCCGGGTCGTCGGTGTCGTCCTTGGCCCGGAACCACAGCAGCGAGTTCAACGAGTCCCGCGCACACTGCGCGGTCGGCTCCCGCACCGGTTTGACCAGCGTCCAGACCCCGTCCTCCCCGCACACCGCAATCCCGAACAAGGCCCCCCGCACGGCCAGCGACGGATACCGCACCGCCGCCTGCACCGCGTCGGCCTCACTCACCAGCGCCACCGGATCGTCATCACCCATGCACGCATTGTGACCCTCCCCGCCCTCCCGCCGGGCGGGAACGCCGAACTCACCCACCCGCCGTCCGAAACCGCGCGCTCGCCGCGCCGCTCGCCGTGCCGGTCGCCCTGCCCGACAGGACGGCCCGGCAGGCCCGGCCCAACTCCCGAATCGGCCAAGTGGCCTTTTTGTACTGCTTTTCGGGAAGGCCGGTTCTCGTCACACTCCGATGGGGCGGGCATGAGTTCAAGCCCGGCGCGGGCCGTGCCGGGGGAGGACGACGTGCTGGCCGAGGCCGCACAGGCGGCGACGGCCCACCGGAACGGGGCCTGTCTGCGTATCCCCGTCGCCGTCGACACGTCCGACCGGCTCCCGGACCCCGCCAGGATCCGCGCCCTGCTCAAGGCGCTCCGCCTCGAACCCGAGCAGGTCGACCTCCTCCTCGACGCCGGCCCGGTG
The DNA here is from genome assembly GCF_044748125.1 of Streptomyces sp. NPDC090025. Lineage (NCBI taxonomy): Bacteria > Bacillati > Actinomycetota > Actinomycetes > Kitasatosporales > Streptomycetaceae > Streptomyces > Streptomyces sp. NPDC090025. The sequence continues at coordinate 1,311,871 of NZ_JBIVFL010000001.1, forward strand.
GATTCGGACTTCGAGCGGGACAGACTGGCGGATCGCGCGGTGCTCGCCCTGCACGCGCTGCGCCCGTGGCGCTGGCGCCACAACCTGACTGCGTTCCCGAGAAGTCGGTCGACAGCGGTGATCCACCACGACGCCCAGCTCGTCGACTGCGCGACCGGAAGACGCCCCAAGGCGGGCGGCGGCACGGAGTGGCGCGCCTGGGCGACCTCCCACCACCTGGCGCTGGTCACATCCAGGCTGGCGCCGGAGAGCGAAAAGGCGGCCTGACGGTCCATCGGCCCCGTCGACATCACCGCCCGCACATACAACAAGACCCCGTACTCAGCGTTTCCGCTGACCACGGGGTCTGTGTGGCACTTCCTGCGAAGTGCCCCCGGCAGGATTCGAACCTGCGCACACGGCTCCGGAGGCCGTTGCTCTATCCCCTGAGCTACGGGGGCGTCTGCCGCGTTCTCTTGGCGACGGGTAGAACCCTACCAGCTCCCCGAGGGTGCCCATGAACAGGTATTTCCGTGGTGTCACCAGGGGGGTGTTCGCTCGCACGGGTCAGAAGTGGGCAAAACCCGGACGCCGGTGGGTGGGGCGACCTACTCTCGAGGGGTGTCAGGCGTGTCCGGGCGGGTGCTGGTTGTGGATGACAACCGGGTGATCCGTCAGCTGATCAGGGTCAATCTCGAACTCGAGGGGTTCGAGGTCGTGACCGCGGCCGATGGTGCCGAGTGTCTGGATGTCGTGCACGAGGTGCGGCCGGACGTCGTCACCCTCGATGTCGTCATGCCCCGGCTCGACGGGCTGCGGACGGCCGCGCGGCTGCGCGAGGATCCGCGGACCCGGCATCTGCCGGTGGCGATCATCAGTGCCTGCACCGAGTACGAGACGGACGGCGGGGGAGCGGTCTCCGGCGTCGACGCGTTTCTCGCCAAGCCCTTCGAGCCGTCCGAGCTGGTCCAGGTCGTCCGGCAGCTCATGCACCGCGAGCGGCGCCGGCGTGGTGACGGTGGGGACGGGACCGGGCACGACGGCTCCGAGGAGCCGCCCGCAGTCGGGTCCACCTGTTCGCGCAGCGAGTTCTAGAGGGTTCTGCAGAGAGTTCCAGAGACAGATCAGGCATAGATCAGGCATAGATCAGGGAGAGGGCTCGGAGAGGGTTCCCGAACAGGGGCTCCGTCGCGGGCCCGCACCCCCTGCCCACATGCCGAAACCGGTTCGCCTCCCCACCCCCCTCCTCCCCTACGCTGGTCCCGTGACCCCCGCGGACCTCTCCCTCACCGTGCTGCACGCCGTGCGCCGCGCGGTCGACGACGGTGCGCTGCGGGTCGACGTGCCCGCGCCCGACGCCGTCAAGGTCGAGCGGCCGCGCGGCGGCGGCACCGGGGACTACGCGACCAGCGTCGCGCTGCGGCTCGCCGGGCCCGCCGGGCGGGCGGCCGGGGAGGTCGCGCGGATCCTGCGGGAGCGGCTCGAAGGAGCCCCCGGGATCAAGGCCGTCGACATCACCGGGCCCGGGTTCCTCAACTTCACCCTCGACGGGGGCGGCGGCCGGCAGGTCGTCGCCGAGATCCGGCAGGCCGGGCGGGCGTACGGCGCATCCGACGCGCTCGCCGGAGAGCGGGTCCGGCTGCGGCCCGCCGACGAGCACCGCGCCCGGGTCGTCACCGACACCGTCCTGCGGCTGCTCCGCCACCAGGGCGCCGACGCCGACCTGGCCCCCGAGCCCGACGGTGCCTCCTTCCCCGTACTGCCCGCGCCCGGCCGGACCTCACCCCCCGCCCCCGCCCCCGAAGGCGACCCCCTCCCCGTACTGCCCGCGCCCGGCCGGACCTCACCCCCCGCCCCCGCCCCCGAAGGCGACTTCGACGGCGACTCCGACGCCGTCCGCTGGGCCCTCCTCCGGCCCGCCGTCCACGACCACGCGCTCGCCCTCCCGCCCCTCCTCGTCCAGCACGAGCGCAACCCGCTCTTCCGCGTCCGGTACGCCCACTCCCGGGCCCGCCGGCTCCTCGTGAACGCCGCACAGCTCGGCTTCACCCCCGCCTACGAGCACGGGTACGAGAGCGAGAGTGAGAACGAGCGGCGGAGCGACGACAACGGCGACGTACTGCTCGGCGCGCTCCGGGACCATCCCGCCGTCCTCCTCTCCGCCGCCCGGCTCCGCGCGCCCGACCGGCTCGCGCGGCACCTCGAGGTCGTCGCCGACGCGCTCCTCGCGTACCAGCACACCGTCCTGCCGCTCGGCGACGAGAAACCCTCGGCCGCCCACCGCGCCCGGCTCGCGCTCGCCGAAGCCGCCGGGACGGTGCTCGCCGGTGGCCTCGCCCTGCTCGGCATCAGCGCACCCGAACAGATCTGAAGGACGACATCCCATGAGCCGCTCCGCCCACCCCGCCGGACCCCGCCACGCCGACGTCCTGCCCGAGGGGCACTACTCCGCGCCGCCCGCCGACCTCAACCGGCTCGACCCCAAGGTCTGGTCGCGGACCGTCGGCCGGGACGCCGACGGGGTCGCCACGGTCGGCGGGATCCCGGTCACCCGGCTCGCCGAGGAGTTCGGCACCCCCGCCTACTTCCTCGACGAGAAGGACTTCCGGGTCCGCTGCCGCGCCTGGGCCGACGCCTTCGGCAAGGACGCCGACGTCTTCTACGCGGGCAAGGCGTTCCTGTCCCGCGCGATCGTCCGCTGGCTCGCCCAGGAGGGCCTGAACCTCGACGTCTGCTCCGGCGGCGAGCTGAGCACCGCGCTCTCCGCCGGGATGCCCGCCGAGCGGATCGCCTTCCACGGCAACAACAAGAGCGAGGACGAGATCCGCCGGGCCGTCGAGGCCGGGGTCGGCCGGATCGTCCTCGACTCCTTCCAGGAGATCGTCCGGGTCGCGCACATCGCGCAGTCGCTCGGCAAGCGCCAGCGGGTGCAGATCCGGGTCACCGTCGGCGTCGAGGCGCACACCCACGAGTTCATCGCCACCGCGCACGAGGACCAGAAGTTCGGCATCGCGCTGGCCGGCGGGCAGGCCGCCGAGGCCGTCCGCCGCGCGCTGAGCCTCGACGGCCTGGAACTCATCGGCATCCACTCGCACATCGGCTCGCAGATCTTCGACATGGCCGGCTTCGAGGTGTCCGCCCGCCGCGTCGTCGGACTGCTCGCCGAGGTCCGCGACGAGCACGGCGTCGAGCTGCCCGAGATCGACCTCGGCGGCGGCCTCGGCATCGCCTACACCTCCGACGACGACCCGCGCGAGCCGCAGCACATCGCCAAGGCGCTCACCGAGATCGTCACCCGCGAGTGCGAGGCCGCCGGGCTGCGCACGCCGCGGATCTCCGTCGAGCCGGGCCGCGCCATCGTCGGGCCGACCGCCTTCACGCTGTACGAGGTGGGCACCATCAAGCCGCTCGACGGGCTGCGCACGTACGTCTCCGTGGACGGCGGCATGTCCGACAACATCCGGACCGCGCTGTACGACGCCGAGTACAGCGTCGCCCTGGTGTCCCGGACCAGTGACGCGGAGCCGATGCTCGTCCGGGTGGTCGGCAAGCACTGCGAGAGCGGTGACATCGTCGTACGGGACGCGTTCCTGCCCGCCGACCTGGCGCCCGGCGACCTGATCGCCGTACCCGCCACCGGCGCGTACTGCCGGTCCATGGCCAGCAACTACAACCACGCGCTGCGACCGCCGGTCGTCGCCGTGCGGGACGGCGACGCGCAGGTCATCGTGAGGCGTGAGACGGAGGAAGATCTCCTGCGTCTCGACGTCGGGTGATGAAATAGTCGAGTGACGGAATTGTCAGGTGGTGGAATTCATGTCTCACGATCCGGACCGGGTGAGGAATCGCCCGTCCGGTGAGTGAGACTGGTTCCCGGCGCGGTGTCGGCCGGAAACTCCCGGCCGGGGCGGCGCGAGCTCCACATGATTGACGAGAAAGACGAGAGACGAGGTCGGATGATGCGTACGCGTCCGCTGAAGGTGGCGCTGCTGGGCTGTGGAGTGGTCGGCTCAGAGGTGGCGCGCATCATGACGACGCACGCCGACGACCTCGCCGCGCGCATCGGCGCCCCGGTCGAGCTCGCCGGTGTGGCCGTCCGCCGTCCCGACAAGGTGCGCGGCGGCATTCCCGCCGAGCTGATCACCACGGACGCGACCGCCCTCGTCAAACGCGGCGACATCGACGTCGTCGTCGAGGTCATCGGCGGCATCGAGCCCGCCCGCACCCTCATCACCACCGCGTTCGAGCACGGCGCCTCCGTCGTCTCCGCGAACAAGGCGCTGCTCGCCCAGGACGGCGCGGCCCTGCACTCCGCGGCCGTCGACCACGGCGAGGACCTCTACTACGAGGCCGCCGTCGCCGGCGCCATCCCGCTGATCCGGCCGCTGCGCGAGTCCCTCGCCGGCGACAAGATCAACCGGGTGATGGGCATCGTCAACGGCACCACCAACTTCATCCTCGACAAGATGGACACCTCCGGCGCCGGATACTCCGAGGCGCTCGACGAGGCCACCGCGCTCGGGTACGCCGAGGCCGACCCGACCGCCGACGTCGAGGGCTTCGACGCCGCCGCCAAGGCCGCCATCCTGGCCGGGATCGCCTTCCACACCCGGGTCCGGCTCGACGACGTGTACCGCGAGGGCATGACCGAGGTCACCGCCGCCGACTTCGCCTCCGCCAAGCAGATGGGCTGCACCATCAAGCTGCTCGCCATCTGCGAGCGGGCCGCCGACGGCGGCTCCGTCACGGCGCGCGTGCACCCGGCGATGATCCCGCTCAGCCACCCGCTCGCCTCCGTCCGCGAGGCGTACAACGCGGTCTTCGTCGAGGCGGAGGCCGCCGGGCGGCTCATGTTCTACGGCCCCGGCGCGGGCGGTTCGCCGACCGCGTCCGCGGTCCTCGGCGACCTGGTCGCCGTCTGCCGCAACAAGCTCAACGGGGCGAACGGCCCCGGCGACTCCGCGTACACCCAGCTGCCCGTGAGCCCCATGGGCGACGTGGTGACGCGCTATCACATCAGCCTCGACGTGGCCGACAAGCCGGGTGTGCTCGCCCAGGTGGCGACGGTCTTCGCCGAGCACGGTGTGTCCATCGACACGGTCCGCCAGCAGGGCAGGCCCGACGGCGGCGGCGAGGCTTCCCTCGTCGTCGTCACCCACCGCGCGCCCGACGCCGCCCTCTCCGGGACCGTCGAAGCGCTGCGCAAGCTCGACACCGTGCACGGTGTCGCCAGCATCATGCGTGTTGAAGGGGAGTAAAGGACCCATGACCAGCAAGGGCACCCACCAGTGGCGCGGCATCATCGAGGAGTACCGGGACCGTCTTCCGGTCACGGACACGACGCCGGTCGTCACGCTCCGTGAGGGCGGTACGCCGCTCGTCCCCGCTCAGGTGCTCTCCGAGCGCACGGGCTGCGAGGTGCACCTCAAGGTCGAGGGCGCCAACCCCACCGGCTCCTTCAAGGACCGGGGCATGACGATGGCCATCTCCAAGGCCAAGGAGGAGGGCGCGCAGGCGGTCATCTGCGCGTCCACCGGCAACACCTCGGCCTCGGCCGCCGCGTACGCGGTGCGCGCCGGGATGGTGTCCGCCGTCCTGGTGCCGCAGGGCAAGATCGCGCTCGGCAAGATGGGCCAGGCCCTGGTGCACGGCGCGAAGATCCTCCAGGTGGACGGCAATTTCGACGACTGCCTCACGCTGGCCCGCGGCCTCTCCGAGAACTACCCGGTGGCGCTGGTCAATTCGGTGAACCCGGTGCGCATCGAGGGCCAGAAGACGGCCGCGTTCGAGATCGTCGACATGCTCGGCGACGCCCCCGACATCCACGTCCTGCCGGTCGGCAACGCGGGCAACATCACGGCCTACTGGAAGGGCTACACCGAGTACGCCGCCGACGGCCTCGCGACGCACACCCCGCGCATGTGGGGCTTCCAGGCGTCCGGTTCGGCGCCGCTGGTGCGCGGCGAGGTCGTCAAGGACCCGTCGACGATCGCCACCGCGATCCGCATCGGCAACCCGGCCTCGTGGCGCCAGGCGATCGCCGCGCGCGACGAGTCGGGCGGCTTCATCGACGAGGTGACGGACCGTGAGATCCTGCAGGCGTACCGCCTGTTGGCCGCGCAGGAGGGCGTCTTCGTGGAGCCCGCGTCGGCCGCGTCGGTCGCCGGTCTGCTGAAGGCCGTCGCGCAGGGCAAGGTCGACCCGGGTCAGAAGATCGTCTGTACGGTCACGGGCAACGGCCTGAAGGACCCCGACTGGGCCGTCGCCGGTGCCCCGCAGCCGGTCACCGTCCCGGTCGACGCGGCGGCCGCCGCCGAGCGCCTCGGGCTGGCCTGAACCGACGCACGACACGGCCCCCGGCGATGATTTCCGGTCGTGAGAACGGCCGGAAAACATCGCTTCACCGGGCCTCGGGGCCTTCCCGGCCCCGAACCTGACCCCGGGTCAAACCCGATCAGGAACCTACATAGGCGCACAGGTTGGCGCGCGACACGCATCGTGCGCCTCCTGTGCGCCCTATGTCGCGACAGAACCTTCCTTCGATAGGCTGTACCGAACCCGCCCCGACGCATATGCGTCGTGTCGTTGCCGTCGCCGCCCCAGGGGGCGAGCGGCGCCCGGGTTCTCCGTACGTCCTCCGAACAATTCCGCAAGTCCGCACGTCAAGGAGAGTCATCGAGCGATGGCCGGTCCCGCCTTCCGCGCCGCCGCCGTACGGGTGCGCGTTCCCGCCACCAGCGCCAACCTCGGCCCGGGCTTCGACGCCTTCGGGCTCTCGCTGGGGCTCTACGACGACGTCGTCGTCCGGGTCGCCGACGCCGGGCTGCACGTCGACATCGCCGGCGAGGGCGCCGACAACCTGCCGCGCGACGAGAGCCACCTGCTCGTCCGCTCGATGCGCACGGCGTTCGACCTGCTCGGCGGTCAGCCCCGCGGCCTCGAGGTCGTCTGCGCCAACCGCATCCCGCACGGCCGCGGCCTCGGTTCCTCCTCCGCCGCCATCTGCGCCGGCATCGTCGCCGCCCGCGCCGTGACCATAGGCGGCGACACCCGCCTCGACGACACGGCGCTGCTCGAACTGGCCACCGAGATCGAGGGCCACCCCGACAACGTCGCCGCCTGTCTGCTCGGTGGATTCACCCTCGCCTGGACCGAGTCCGGCGCCGCGCGGGCGATCAGGATGGATCCCTCGGATTCCATCGTTCCGGTGGTTTTCGTCCCCGGGAAGCCCGTACTGACGGAGACCGCCCGCGGCCTGCTGCCGCGCACCGTCCCGCACGTCGACGCCGCCGCCAACGCGGGTCGCGCCGCCCTGCTCGTCGAGGCCCTCACCCGCCGCCCCGAACTGCTGCTCGCCGCCACCGAGGACCGGCTGCACCAGGAGTACCGGGCGCCCGCGATGCCGGAGAGCCTCGCCCTGGTGAACCGGCTGCGCGCCGACGGAGTGCCCGCGGTCATCTCCGGCGCGGGCCCCACGGTGCTCGCGCTCGCCGAGCCCGCGACCGCCGACAAGGTCGCCCTCCTGGCGGGCGACGGCTGGGCCGCGAACCGGCTCGACCTCGACATGCCCGGCGCGAGCGTGCTGCCGCTGGCGCCCTGACGGGCAGCCGCGCGGCCCCCCGACCGGGGCCGCGCGGACACGGATTGCCGGTGACGGAGAGGGGGAATGTTTGTTGGAGCCGGTAGTGTTAACCTCAAGTCTGCACCCGACGTCTTCAAGGCGCGGTGCTCAGTGTCCCCCTCGGGACCATCAATTCTTCCGGGAGCCTCCTCCACTGCCTGAGCAGCCTGCCTGAGCAGATTCGAGCACGCTCCGGAACCGGCACGACACCCCTCGCTTTCTCCGCTGAGGGCCGAGCAGGGGGCTCGGGCCGGACACAGCACTTTTCTCTTTTCCGCCGTACACCCGGCGGGACCACCGCCCCGACACGGTTCGCCAAGCAGGACCGCTGCCGGACAGCACAACCGGTCGCCGAGCCAGATGGCCGACGTCCGCTCCAGGGAAGGACCCTTCGTGAGCGACACCACCGATCTGATGGGCGTGACTGCCGACAACAGTGTCGACACCGCCGCGCCCGCCGAAGGTGCTGCCACTGGCACCACCGCACGGCGCCGCCGCTCCGGCACCGGCCTCGAGGGCATGGTCCTGGCCGAGCTGCAGCAGGTCGCGTCCGGCCTCGGCATCAGGGGCACCGCGCGGATGCGCAAGAGCCAGCTGATCGAGGTCATCAAGGAGGCGCAGGCCGGGGGCGGCGCCCCCGCCGCCGCGCCCGCCACGTCCGGCGACGCCGCCGAGACCAAGCCGAAGCGCCGCGCCACCTCCAAGGCCCGCACCGGCGAGACCGCCGAAGCCGCCGCGCCGAAGGCCGAGAAGGCCGAGCAGGGCGAGCCCGCCGCCGCCCAGCAGATCGAGATCCCCGGCCAGCCCGCGGGCGACGCCGCCCAGACCGGCGAGCGCCGCCGCCGTCGCGCCACCGCCCCGGCCGGTTCGCCGGACGGCGTCGACGCCAAGGCCGCCGAGACCGTCAAGACCGAGGCGCGCGCCACCGAGACCCGTACCGCCGAGTCCCGCACCGAGGCCAAGGGCGACGCCCAGGCCGACGCGGACGGCGAGGGCCGTGGCCGTCGTGACCGTCGCGACCGCCGTGACCGGCAGCGCGACCGCAAGGGCGACGACCAGCAGGCCGGCGGCCAGGGCGGTGGCCAGGGCGGCCAGCGCAAGGACCGTCAGGACCGGCAGGACCGCCAGGGTGGTCAGGACCGCCAGGGCGGTCAGCAGCAGGGGCAGGCCGGCGGCCCGCAGGGCGGCGGCGCGGGCCCGCAGGACGACGACGACTTCGACGGCGGCCGTCGCGGCCGTCGTGGCCGCTACCGCGACCGCCGTGGCCGTCGTGGCCGCGACGACTTCGCGACCGGCGAGCCGCAGGTCTCCGACGACGACGTGCTGATCCCCGTCGCCGGCATCCTCGACATCCTCGACAACTACGCGTTCATCCGTACCTCCGGCTACCTGCCCGGCCCGAACGACGTGTACGTCTCGCTCGCCCAGGTCCGCAAGAGCGGCCTGCGCAAGGGTGACCACGTCACCGGTGCGGTGCGGCAGCCGAAGGAGGGCGAGCGCCGCGAGAAGTTCAACGCGCTGGTGCGCCTCGACTCGGTCAACGGCATGGCGCCGGAGTCCGGCCGCGGCCGCCCCGAGTTCAACAAGCTGACGCCGCTCTACCCGCAGGACCGGCTCCGTCTGGAGTCCGACCCGGGTGTGCTGACCACGCGGATCATCGACCTCGTGTCGCCGATCGGCAAGGGCCAGCGCGGTCTGATCGTGGCCCCGCCGAAGACCGGCAAGACCATGATCATGCAGGCGATCGCCAACGCGATCACCCACAACAACCCCGAGTGCCACCTGATGGTCGTCCTGGTCGACGAGCGTCCGGAAGAGGTCACCGACATGCAGCGGTCGGTCAAGGGCGAGGTCATCTCCTCGACCTTCGACCGTCCGGCCGAGGACCACACCACCGTCGCCGAGCTCGCCATCGAGCGCGCCAAGCGCCTGGTGGAGCTGGGCCACGACGTGGTCGTGCTGCTCGACTCGATCACCCGTCTGGGCCGCGCGTACAACCTCGCCGCCCCGGCCTCCGGCCGCATCCTGTCCGGTGGTGTCGACTCGACCGCGCTCTACCCGCCGAAGCGCTTCTTCGGTGCCGCGCGCAACATCGAGGACGGCGGCTCGCTGACCATCCTGGCCACCGCGCTGGTCGACACCGGCTCGCGGATGGACGAGGTGATCTTCGAGGAGTTCAAGGGCACCGGCAACATGGAGCTCAAGCTCGACCGCAAGCTCGCCGACAAGCGGATCTTCCCGGCCGTCGACGTCGACGCCTCGGGCACCCGCAAGGAGGAGATCCTGCTCAGCAGCGACGAGCTCTCCATCACCTGGAAGCTGCGTCGTGTGCTGCACGCGCTCGACCAGCAGCAGGCGATCGAGCTGCTCATCGACAAGCTGAAGCAGACGAAGTCGAACGCCGAGTTCCTGCTCCAGATCCAGAAGACGACGCCCGGCGGCAGCAACGACTGACGTTTCCCCGCTCCGGGAGACCTCGGTCACACGCCGGGACCGGGCCCCAGGCCCGTGATCTCTTCGTGACCTGCGCAAACGACCGCGCCCGCCGTGTCCGCACGGTGGGCGCGGTCGTGTTACGGGCCGTCGCTCACCGAAACCTCACAGGGTCGTGTGCAACCCTTTTGGGTGGTTCGCCGTCACACAAGGTGAATCACAGGCCCTAGGGGAGACGATGACCGAGCAGCACAGCAGCGGCCGAATACGCGGCAACGGCCGCCGTCGCAAGCCGCCCGCCAAGGGGCGCCGCGCCGCGAGCGCCGTCGCCTGGGGTGCCGCCGTGCTCGTGCTCGTCGGCGGCTCCGGACTCGGGTACGTGTACTTCAAGCTCAACGGCAACATCAAGGGCGTCGACATCAACGGGCAGCTCGGCAAGGACCGGCCCGTCAACGTCGACAACGGCTCGATGGACATCCTGGTCCTCGGCTCCGACTCGCGCTCCGGCGCCAACGACGAGTACGGCAAGGACGAGGGCGGCGCCCGCTCCGACACCGCGATGATCGTGCACGTGTACGAGGGCCACAAGAAGGCGTCCGTCGTCTCCGTCCCGCGCGACACCCTCGTCGACCGTCCGCAGTGCACCGACGACAAGGGCAACACCACGCCCGCCCAGCACCGGGCCATGTTCAACACCGCGTACGAGGTCGGCGGCCCGGCCTGCGCCGTGAAGACCGTCGAGGCGATGTCCGGCATCCGCATGGACCACTACATCGAGGTCGACTTCACCGGCTTCAAGAAGCTCATCGACGAGCTCGGCGGCGTGAAGGTCACCACCACCAAGGCGATCAAGGACTCCAAGAGCCACCTCGACCTCGAACCGGGCACCCACACCCTCGACGGCGAGCAGTCCCTCGGCCTGGTCCGCACCCGCAAGAGCGTCGGCGACGGCAGCGACCTCGGCCGCATCCAGCTCCAGCAGGCGTTCATGAAGGCGTTCATCGAACAGGTCAAGAGCGTCGGGGTGTTCACCAACCCCAAGACCCTGCTCGACCTCGCCGACACCGCCACCAAGGCCATCACGCCCGACTCCGAGCTCGACTCCGTGAACGAGCTGATGGGCTTCGCCAAGGGACTGTCCGGGATCGGCGCCAAGGACGTGCAGATGGTCACGCTGCCCGTCGAGTACGACCCCGTCGACCCCAACCGGGTCCGGCCCATCGAGGCCAAGGCCGACCAGGTCTGGAAGGCGCTCAAGGCCGACAAGCCGATCCCCGCGAGCGCCACCAAGGACGCCGCCACCGGCCAGGCCGAGGGCCTGGTGAAGTAGCCCGCCGTGCCGCCCCGGGCCGCCCCTGGCCGTACCCCGGGGGCGCCGCGGACCCGCCGGGAATAGTTCCGCGACGACCCCGGTTTTGGGAGATGCGGCCGGTCCTGGCAGACTGGTACGTCGGCCCCGGTTCACGCATGTGCACCCCGCACGGGCGACCCGGAGCCCTCCCGAAACTAGGAGACACCTTGAAGCGCGAGATCCACCCCGAGTACGTCGAGACCCAGGTCAGCTGCACCTGTGGCGCGTCGTTCACCACTCGTAGCACCCTGACCGACGGCACCATCCGTGCCGAGGTCTGCTCCGAGTGCCACCCGTTCTACACGGGCAAGCAGAAGATCCTCGACACCGGCGGCCGCGTCGCCCGCTTCGAGGCCCGCTTCGGCAAGGCTGCCGGCTCCGCCAAGAAGTAGCGAGCCACTGCGCCGGTTCTCGGCCGCCCCCGCGCGGGGTGGCCGGGACCGGCGCTTTGCCGTCCCGTAGCAACTGACGAAAGACCAGGAGCCCCCGATGTTCGAGGCGGTCGAGGAACTGGTCGGCGAGCACGCCGACCTCGAGAAGAAGCTCGCCGACCCTTCGGTCCACGCCGACCAGGCGAACGCGCGCAAGCTGAACAAGCGGTACGCCGAGCTGACCCCGATCGTCGCCACCTACCGCTCCTGGAAGCAGGACGGGGACGACATCGAGACGGCGCGCGAGCTGATGCACGACGACCCCGACTTCGCCGCCGAGGTCAAGGAGCTGGAGAAGCACCGCGAGGAGCTGACCGAGAAGCTGCGGCTGCTGCTCGTCCCGCGCGACCCCAGCGACGACAAGGACGTCATCCTGGAGATCAAGGCCGGCGCCGGCGGCGACGAGTCCGCCCTGTTCGCCGGTGACCTGCTGCGGATGTACCTGCGCTACGCCGAGCGGATCGGCTGGAAGACCGAGATCATCGACGCCACCGAGTCCGAGCTCGGCGGCTACAAGGACGTCCAGGTCGCCGTGAAGACCAAGGGCGGCAACGGGGCCACCGAGCCCGGCCAGGGCGTCTGGGCGCGACTGAAGTACGAGGGCGGCGTGCACCGCGTGCAGCGCGTGCCCGCGACCGAGTCGCAGGGCCGCATCCACACCTCCGCCGCCGGTGTGCTCGTCACGCCCGAGGCCGAGGAGGTCGAGGTCGAGGTCCACGCCAACGACCTGCGCATCGACGTCTACCGCTCGTCGGGCCCCGGCGGCCAGTCGGTCAACACCACCGACTCCGCCGTCCGCATCACGCACCTGCCGACCGGCATCGTCGCCTCCTGCCAGAACGAGAAGAGCCAGCTCCAGAACAAGGAGCAGGCCATGCGCATCCTGCGCTCCCGGCTGCTCGCCGCCGCCCAGGAGAAGGCCGAGGCCGAGGCCGCCGACGCGCGCCGCAGCCAGGTCCGCACGGTCGACCGCTCCGAGAAGATCCGGACGTACAACTTCCCCGAGAACCGCATCTCGGACCACCGGGTCGGCTTCAAGGCGTACAACTTGGACCAGGTGCTCGACGGCGAGCTCGACGCGGTCATCCAGGCATGCGTCGACGCGGACTCCGCGGCGAAGCTCGCCGCCGCGTAGCCCGTCGGCGTCGGCCGGCACCGGGCGGCGTCCGGTGCCGGCCGTCAGGGTCCGGCCGTCAGCACCGCCCGGACCACCGAGTCACCCCCGCGTCACCCTCGTAAAGCCCCCACCCGCACCACGGAGGACCAGCGTGAACCTGCTGCTTGCCGAGGTGGCCCAGGCCACCCAGCGGCTGGCCGACGCCGGCGTTCCCTCACCGCGTTTCGACGCCGAGGAGCTCGCCGCGTTCGTGCACGGCGTCAAGCGGGGGGAGCTGCACAACGTCAAGGACGCGGACTTCGACGCCCGCTACTGGGAGGCCGTCGCGCGTCGCGAGGCGCGCGAGCCGCTCCAGCACATCACCGGCCGCGCGTTCTTCCGCTACCTGGAGCTCCAGGTCGGCCCCGGCGTGTTCGTGCCCCGCCCGGAGACCGAGTCGGTCGTCGGCTGGGCCATAGACGCCGTGCGCGCGATGGACGTCGTCGAACCGCTCATCGTCGACCTGTGCACCGGCTCCGGCGCGATCGCCCTCGCCATGGCGCAGGAGGTGCCGCGCTCGCGCGTGCACGCCGTCGAGCTGTCCGACGACGCACTGGTGTGGACCCGGAAGAACGCCGAGGGCTCGCGGGTCACCGTGCACCAGGGCGACGCGCTCAGCGCGCTGCCCGAGCTGGACGGCCAGGTCGACCTGGTCATCTCCAACCCGCCGTACATCCCGCTCACCGAGTGGGAGTACGTGGCCCCCGAGGCCCGCGACCACGACCCGGAGATGGCGCTGTTCTCCGGCGAGGACGGCCTCGACACCATCCGGGGCATCGAGCGGACCGCGCACCGGCTGCTGCGGCCCGGCGGGCTCGTCGTGATCGAGCACGCGGACACGCAGGGCGGCCAGGTGCCGTGGATCTTCAACGAGGAGGCCGGCTGGACGGACGCCGCCGACCACCCCGATCTGAACAACCGGCCGCGCTTCGCGACCGCCCGCAAGGCCACCCCATGACCAGGCACGACGTGTACGAGGAGGACCGGGACTGATGGCTCGGCGATACGACTGCAACGAGGCGACGGACCGTGCGACGGGTCTGCGTGAGGCCGCGTCCGCCGTACGCCGGGGCGAACTGGTCGTGCTGCCCACCGACACCGTGTACGGCATCGGGGCGGACGCGTTCAGCGCGGAGGCGGTCGCGGACCTGCTGGACGCGAAGGGGCGCGGCCGGAACATGCCGACGCCGGTCCTCATCGGTTCGCCGAACACGCTGCACGGGCTCGTGACCGACTTCTCCGAGATGGCGTGGGAACTGGTCGACGCGTTCTGGCCGGGCGCCCTGACGCTGGTCGCCAAGCACCAGCCGTCGCTGCAGTGGGACCTCGGTGACACCCGGGGCACCGTCGCGATCCGGATGCCGCTGCACCCGGTCGCGATCGAGCTGCTCACCGAGGTCGGCCCGATGGCGGTGTCCTCGGCGAACCTGACCGGGCACCCGTCCCCGGAGGACTGCGACGCGGCCCAGGGCATGCTCGGCGACGCCGTCTCCGTCTACCTCGACGGCGGTCCGACCCCCGGCATCGTGCCGTCGTCGATCGTCGACGTCACCGGCAAGGTCCCGGTGCTGCTGCGGGAGGGGGCACTGTCGGCGGACGAGCTCCGGAAGGTGGTACCCGACCTCGAGGTGGCGAATTGACCGCCCCTGAGGGGCGTGGCATAGCGGGGCACGAGTTCGACGGCAAGACCTTCCGCATCCTCCACGTCAGCACCGGCAACGTGTGCCGCTCGCCGATCACCGAGCGGCTGACCCGGCATGCCCTGATCCACCGGCTCGACGACCCGCTGGTCGGCGGCCTGATCGTGGAGAGCGCGGGCACCTGGGGGCACGAGGGTGCGCCGATGGAGAGCAACGCGGAGCAGGTCCTGGCCGACTTCGGCGCGGACTACAGCGGCTTCGTGGGCCGCGAGCTCCTCGACGAGCACGTGATCCGCGCGGACCTGGTCCTCACGGCGACCCGGGACCACCGGGCCCAGGTCATCTCGATGGGCCACTCGGCGGGCCTGCGCACCTTCACCCTGAAGGAGTTCACCCGCCTCGTCCGCGCCATAGACCCGGCGACCCTGCCGGACCCCCGCGACGGCCACAACACGGTCGACCGCGCCCGCGCCCTGGTCCGCGCGGCGGCGGCGCTGCGCGGCTGGCTGCTCGCCCCGTCGGCGGAGGCGGACGAGGTCAACGACCCGTACGGCGCGCCGATCACGTTCTTCCGCTCGATCGGCGAGGAGATCCAGCAGGCGCTGGACCCGGTCGTGACGGCGTTGACCGGAGTACGGACAAAGGGCTGAGCCCGGCGGTCGGAGGCCGCCGCAGCGGCCCGATGCCCGGGAGGCCCTCCGGGGCCGAGTGGTGCGAGGGGTGCGTCGGGGAGTGGGTCCGGGGTACGGACGAAGGGCTAGGTGTATTGCCCTGTGAGGTTGGGGACGCGGCTGGCGGGTGGTTTGCCTGTGAGTGCGGTGTGTCCGCGGTGGTGATTGTAGGTGTGCAGCCAGTCG